>NZ_JBFAFR010000001.1:0-986729 GCF_040639675.1 Actinosynnema sp. NPDC023794
CCCCTCGGTTAAAACCATGAGGAGCCCCGACCAACCACCACCCATACCAACCCCCCCCCCCCGGCCGGCCCCCCGGCCCCCCCCCCCGCCCGTGCCCCGGGACGAGCCGGTGCGGTCAGTTGTCGCCGTCCTGGCCGTCCTGGCCGTCCTGGTCGTCCTGCTCGTCCTGCTGCTCGACGCCCGGCTGGTCGCCGTTCTCGCCGTCGCCCTCGTTCTCGCAACCCGCGCCCAGGGTCAGGAACAGCGCCGCGCCACTGACCAGCACCGCGAGTGACTTCTTCAGCACGTTCGGTTTCATGCTGTCCCGGTACCCCGAACGGGCCCGCGCCAACCGGAGCAGGCTCCGTGTCAGGTTTCGGTCGGCGGAACCGGACAACAGGACGCGTTGTCCGGACGTTGTCCGGAGGATGATCGTCGTTCACGAAAAGTCTCCTGCGCCGAGAGACCGGAGGTTACCGTGCGCGGGTGCAGATCCCGTGGCGAGCCGCCCCGCGCGCGGCCCTGTCGAGTCCGCTGACGTTGCTGGTCAGCGTGGTCACCGCGCTGCTGCTGAGCTTCGTGGTGGCCGCCGCCGTGATGCACTCGGCGGCGTCCGGCAGCGCGGCGATCGACTACGAGCGGGACCGCCTGTGCCAGGAGGCGCTGCACCCGTCGCTGGAGGCCACCGGGGTGCGCCAGGAGCACGTCCCCGGGATGGTCCAGGCGATCAAGGAGTCGATGCCGGGCCACGAGCCGTTGATCGGCACCTACCTCCGCGAGGAGCGCGTCGACTTCGGCGGCCGGCCGACCGACGCGAAGTTCGGCTACCGCCCGGGCGCCACCGATCACCTGAAGGTGCTCGAAGGCGGCTCGAAGGACGGCCTGTGGGTGCCGAAGAGCATCGCCGAGACCACCGACCTGCGGCTGGGCGAGCGCGGCCTGGGCGGGCGGTTGCCACCGGTCACCGCGGTCTACGCCGACATCCTCGACCCGCTGCCCGACTGGTGGTGCCCGGAACGCCACTTCGTCGTGCCCAACGTGCTCGACCGCGACGAGCTGGCGACCGCCGTGGTGTGGATGCCGAGCGCCGAGTCGTTCGCCGCGCTGCCGCCGGAGCTGAACGGCGTGGTCGACGTGACCGTGCGCTTCCCGGCCGTCCCGCCGGGCACGATCGCCGAGGCCGAGGCGCTGCTCGCCGAGGGCACCGCGCGCGTCGCGCCGATCGAGGAGCACTTCAACCGCACGATGTCGCCGCTGGTCCTGCCGGTGCAGAACGCCAGGCAGACCGTGGGCAACGTGCGTTCCGCCGTGCTGCCGCTCACCCTGATCAGCCTGCTCATCGGCCTGGCCGGCGTCGCCACGGTGACCGTCCAGTGGGCGCAGCGCCGCCAGGCCGAGCTGCGGCTGCTGTGGGTGCGCGGCTCCGGGCCGTTCGCCCTCGGCGGGCGCGGCGTGCTGGAGCTGGGCCTGCCGCTGGTGGTCGGCGGCGCGCTCGGGCTGGGCACGGCCCGGTTGCTGCTGCCGGTGTACGCGCCGTCCGACCTGCTGCCGCCGGGCACCGTGACGACCGCGGCGCTGGCGGTGGTCGTGGTGGTGGCGTTGAGCATCGTGGTCACGTTCGCCACGGGCGCGCTGCGCACGCACCGGATGTTCCAGGTCGCGGGCCGCGGCAACCGGCTGCGCAAGGTGCTGACCGCGTTGCCGTGGGAGCTGGCCACCGCCGCCCTGGCGGTGTGGGCGTGGAACCGCGTGCAGCACAGCGGTCTCGCCACCACGACGAAGATCGGCGCGCTGCCGCGCATCGACGCCGCCGCGCTGGCGTTCCCGCTGCTGGTCGTGCTCACGGTGGCGCTGCTGACGGCCCGGTTGGCGAAGTGGGCGTTGGCCGCGTCGCACCGGGCGAAGCTGTGGTCCGCACCCGCCGCGCAGTTGGCGATCCGGCGGCTCGCGGCCGGCGCCGGCCCGGTCACCGGTGTGCTGCTGATCGGTGTGCTGGCGGTCGGCACCATCGCGGCCGGCAGCGCCATCGCCCAGTCGCAGGAGACCGCGCTGGAGGTGAAGTCGGGCATGTACGCGGGTGCCAACAGCTACGCCCAGGTCTCGGCGGAGGTCACCGAGCTGCCGGAGGCGTTGCGCGGCAACTCCACCATCGTGGGCTACGTCAAGCAGTACGAGCGCGCGGCGCTGGTGGTGGACCCGAGGACGTTCCACGACGGCGCGTTCCCGTCCGGGATCGACCCGGCGCTGCCGGCCGAGCCGCTCCGGGTGGGCGACGTGCCGCGCGGCGAGGTCCGGTTGCCGGGGCTGCCGCCGTTCGAGCCGGACGCGTGGGTGCCGTCGTTGCCGAAGCTCGGCAGGTTCGGCTGGGTCCTGCCGGTCGACCGGATCGAGGACCGCCGTGACGTCGGTTCCTGGTACGTGTGGTCGAGCAAGCCGTTGCGAGAGGTGACCGAGGCGCTCTCGGCGGCCGGCGTGAAGGTGTCGCACGACGTCGGCGTGAAGGAGAAGGCGGTGCAGGGCCTGCCGTTCCTGACGATCAAGTGGACGTTCGGGTTCGTCGCGGCGCTGGGCGCGGTGCTCGCGGTGGTGGCGTCGATCGCGCTGCTGCTGGCGGTGGAGGTGCGGCGACGGCAGAACGCCCTGTCCGGGGCGTTCAGCGCCCGGATGGGCCTCGGACCGGCCGCGATGCTGCGCAGCCACCTGCTCGAACTGGGCGCCGTCGCCGCCGCCGCGGTGGTCGTCGGCTCGGCCGCGAGCGCGGTGAGCAGCGGCTTCACCGTGCCGAAGCTGGATCCCGCGCCGCGGCTCACCCCGCTGCCGGAAGTGCCGAACCTCCTGCCGCTGCTGGTGACGACGGTGGTCGGGGGCGTGCTGGTGGTGCTGGTGGCGGCGTGGATCGCGGTGCGCGCGGTGCGTTCGGCGAAGATCGGGGAGCTGATCCGCGGTTGACCACTCGTTGGCGTGACGGGCAGTGACCGTCCACCGTTCAGCGGCTAGGATTCGATCAAGTGTTCGAGGGGGTGAATTGGTGCTGACCGGTCGTCGCCACCGAGTGGACCGCACATCGGAGCAAGAGACTGTCGCCGAAACCGTTGGCGGGACCTGCCGATCGGACTGGAACACCGCTCTGGAACTCGCCGAAGCCAAGGCCGACTTCCCGTGGCCGGCTGAACCTCCGTCGCACACCCTCCGACGAACGTTGGTGGACTTGGACAGGGCCTGCACGACGCGAGGAACGTGGCGCGTGAAGCGGCGATCGGCACACCGCTGGTCGCCGTCGTCCCGCTTCCCCGGCCCGACGCAGATCACCGTCCACAAGGCTCATGCGAGTGCGCGCGAGATCGAGCGCTGCGAGGTGTTGCAGCAGCGACCGGCTCGCACGGCGAGGGGTTCGAACCGCCGCGAATCCGCTGCCGCCGCCCTGAACCGCGCACTGGGCGAGGTCCGAAGTCGCCGACAGGACTTCACCACGAAGCTCGCTCATGCGCCGGCAAGCGACGACAGCCTCATCGTGTTCGAGGCGCTGCGCCTCAAGATCATTGCGATCAACCCCGCGTGCACGTCCGCGAGCCCGGGTTGGGGCGGGCGAACCCGGACGGACAAGCGGGGCCGGAAGGCACGACGCCCACCAACAGCGGTCCAGCGGTCTTCGGGCAACCGGCCTGGTGGGGATCCCTCGACATGGCCAAGGGAGGACGTCAACCGTGGTTGAGCACGTGTTGCGGCTGCGCGAGGTGGGTGTGGACTACCGCACGCCCGCCGGGGCGGTGACCGCGGTGTCGGACGTGACGTTGGACGTGCCCGCGACCGGGTTGACGGTGCTGGCCGGGCCGTCCGGGTCGGGCAAGTCGACGTTGCTGCGGGTGCTGAGCCTGGTGGAACGGCCGACGCGCGGCGGCGTGGAGTTGCGCGGGATGGGCACGGCGCGGTTGTCGTCCGGTGCGCGGCGGAAGCTGCGGCGGCGCGACATCGCGCTGGTGTTCCAGAACCCGGGGGACAACCTGCTCGGCCACCTGGAGGTGGGCGACAACCTGCGTGCGGCGGCGCAGGCGGCGGGCCGGGTCGCGCGGGTGGACGAGGTGCTGGGGCAGCTGGGGCTGCCGGGCACGGCCACGTGGAAGGTGTCGGCGCTGTCGGGCGGGCAGCAGCAGCGGCTGGCGTTCGGGTGCGCGTTGGCGCGGCAGGCGACGGTCGTGCTGGCCGACGAGCCGACCTCGCAACTGGACGCGTCGTCGGCGGACCTGGTGCTGGAGACGTTGGCCGACCTGGCGCGGCGGGGCGTGCCGGTCGTGGTGGCGTCGCACGACCCGAGGCTGATCGCGTTGGCGGACACCAGGTTCGACCTGCGGGACGGAGGGTTGGTGGCATGACGGCGTTGCTGGTGAAAGGGATCGAGCGGACGTTCCGGCACGCGAGCGGGCCGGTGCGCGTGCTGCGCGGGGTGGACCTGGAGGTGGCGCCGGGCGAGTTGGTGACGTTGTCCGGGCCGTCCGGGTCGGGCAAGAGCGCGTTGCTGGCCGTGCTGGCGGGGTTCGACCGCGCCGACGCGGGCACGGTGGAGATGGCCGGCGAGGTGCGGACGTCGCCGCCGTCGTGGAAGGTGTGCGCGTTGCTGCCGCAGGCGCTCGGTCTGGCCGGTGAGCTGACGCTGGCGGAGAACGTGGCGCTGCCGATCCGGCTCGGCCGCACCGGCGGTTCACTCGACCGGGTGGCAGAGCTGCTGGCGGAGCTGGGTATCGGCGGGTTGGCCGACCGGTACCCGGCCGAGGTGTCGTTCGGGCAGCAGCAGCGGGCCGCGCTGGCCCGGGCCGTGGTCGGCGAGCCGGAGGTGCTGCTGGCCGACGAGCCGACCGCGCACCTCGACCAGCGCAGCGCGCCGACGGCGGTGCGGGTGCTGCGGCGAGCGGCCGACGCGGGCGCGGCGGTGCTGGTCGCCACGCACCACGACGAGGTGCACCGGGCGGCGGACCGCACGCTGGTGCTCAGCGGCGGGCGGATCTCCGTAGGATAGGCACCGATGTCGCGCCGAATCGTGTCCGTTGCCCTGGTCTTCCCCCTGCTCGCCCTGTTGCTGCTGGTCAGCGACTCGCCGTACCCGTCGCTGCCGGGACCCGGGCGCGACGCCCCGCGCGCGATCGTGGCGATGGGCGACAGCACCATGGCCGGTGAGGGCGCGGGGTCCTACGAGCCGGGCACGAACGGCGAGAACGACAACTGGTGCCACCGGTCGACGAAGGCGTCGGTGCACAAGACGCAGGTCGCCGGCGTGGACAAGGTGTTCAACCTGGCTTGTTCGGGCGCGAACTCCGAGCAGGTCGGCATCACCGACCAGGTGCGCAACACCGAGGGCTCGCAGGCGAGGCAGCTGGCCGCCATCGCGCGCGAGTACCGGGTGTCGGTGGTCGTGGTGGCGGTGGGCGCGAACGACGACCCGCGTTTCGCCGACGTGCTCGGCGCGTGCCTGCGGGCGTGGATCGAACGGCGTGCCGACTGCGCGAAGGCCATGGCCGACGAGTGGCGGGCCCGGGTCGAGCGGATGACGCCCAAGGTGGAGCGCGCGCTGCGTGACATCCGGCGGGTGTTGCAGGACGAGGGCTACACGCCCCGTTCGTACACGCTGGTGCTGCAGTCCTACGCCGCGCCGGTCGCGCCGGGGTTGCCGTTCGACCTGCAGAACCTCGCGGGGTGCCCGTTGCGCACGGGTGACCTGGAGTGGGTGCGGGACAGGGCGGTCGAGCAGCTGTCGGAGGGTTTGCGGACGGCGGCGAAGGCGGCGCAGGCGCGGTTCCTCGACCTGTCGAAGGCGGGTGACCGGCACGAGGCGTGCATGGGTGGCAAGAAGGCCGACCAGGAGTGGTTCACCCGGCTCACGGTGGACTTCGACGGCCTGCGGGACGAGGCACGGGCGCGGCACGCGTTGCAGGAGTCGTTCCACCCCAACGACCGGGGCTACGAGCAGTTCGGCCGGTGCATGACGGAGTTCCTGGCCACGACGGCGCGGGAGGCGTCGTGCGTCGCCGGTGACGACGGGAACCTCGACGCGGTGGTGGCGAAGGACTGACCGGCGCTCGCCTTCGTCAGCGCCGCGGAGGGTCGAGCAGCGCCGCGACCTCGGCCGCGGACCAGAACGGGGTGCGGCCGGCGAGGTAGCCGGCGATCCGCCCGGTGCTCCAGGCGTGGGTCTCGGCGAGGCCGGTCGCGAGCATGGTCAGGTAGTTGGCGGAGGGCTTGGTGTGCTCGACGTCGGCCGCGCTCCAGGGCGCGGTGAACGTCAGCGCCGGGTGGCCGTCGTGCTCGCCGAGGTGGAGCAGGGTCTCGTAGCGGCCGGGCCCGAGCGCGTGCCTGCCGTCGGCCACCACCACCGTCAGGTCGAGGTCCGCGCCGGGGTCGCGGTACATCTCCTGCGCGGCGACGTCGGCGAACTGCGCGGTGGTGACGAGGTAGCCGCGGGCGGCGGCGGAACCCGGCAGCCCGGGGTCGTAGAACGCCCGGCCGCCGAGCCAGACGGGCGACTCGGTGGCGAAGTAGATCCCACCGGGCACCTCCAACGCCCTGGTGTCGCACGGCGGGCTGGTGTCCCGGCACCCCGGGTACCCGCGCGTCGCACCGACCGGCGTCCCACCGGCGAGGTAGCACGCGAACCTGTCGGCGTGCATGTTCGAGCCGTAGCTGACGTACCAGACCAACCGGCTCGGCATGACCTCCCCCGTCACAGGCAGAGGCGGCACGGGCGGGCGGTCGGGTGTTCGGCTTCCAGTTCCGCGCGGTTGCCGACGAGTTTCACGTAGCTGCCCACCCAGGTGGTGCCGCGGGCCGGCGTGCCGTTGATCGTGCGGCAGGAGGCGCGGTGCAGGACGAGGTTGTCCGGGTTCAGGTTGCGCTCGGCGTTGACGACGTACTGGTCCTGGTTGTCCGCCAGCCAGTGCTCGTAGGCGCCGCTGTCCTCCATGAACCTCTGCATCCGGACATCATGCGCCGTCCGGCCGCCACCGGCTGTCCGCCATCCGGTGCCACTCGTCCTCCAGGATCGCGTAGACCAACTCCTCGCCCCAGGCGCCCTTGAAGACCTCGTTGTGCCGGAAGTGGGCTTCGCGGCGCATGCCGAGCCGTTCCATCACGCGCCACGACGGCTCGTTGAACGCGTCGCACGACGCGCTGACGCGGTGCAGGCCGAGGTGGGTGAAGCCGAGGTCCAGCATGGCGGCGGCGGCTTCGGTGGCGTAGCCCTTGCCGTGGTGGTCGGGGTGGAAGATGTAGCCGACCTCGCCCTGCCGGTGCGCCTCGCTGAGCCACTTCAGCACGGCTTCGCCGATCACCTCGCCGTCGCGCTCCACGGCGAGCGCGAGGTGGTCGCCCTCCTTCTCCGGCCACGTCACCGACGCCTTCAGCGCCAGGCTCTGAGCCGTCTCCTCGGGGGTGCGCTCTTCGCCGTAGAGGTATCGGACGACGTCCGGGCGGGACTGCCACGAGTGCAGCGCGGCGTGGTCGTCGAGGGTGAACGGGCGCAGGGTCAGGCGCCGGGTCCGGATGGGGTAGTCGGGCTTGGTCACGTCGGTCAATCTACGAAATCGCGGTCTCGCCGTCGTCCGGGTTTCCGCGCCGGAAGACCAGGTGGAAGAAGCGGGCGAGGAGCGGGTACGGCATCCGGTGGGCCAGGGCCAGTTCCAACCGTTCGAGGTCGGCGAAGAACGCCGGGTCGTGCTTGCGGTCGTTGTCGGAGACGTAGTCGGTGACCGCGCGGATGCCGTAGTGGCCGACGAGCGCGCAGTCGGGCAGCCAGTCCCGCACCTGGTCGGCCGTGTAGAGGGTGAGGGTGGTGTCGAACGTCTGCGTGCGCGCCTGGTCGGTGTCCAACGCGGTCAGGGCGGCGGCCGGGTCGAGGTGCTGGGTGGCGTGCCGCAGCGGCTCGGCGTGGCGGTTGAGCGCGATGACCGACAGCAGCCCGCCCGGCGCGACGAGTCCGACGGCCGCGCGCAGGGCCGCCGCCGGGTCCGGCAGGTACTGGATCACGTTGTGCGCCAGCACCACGTCGTGCTCGACCCGCACGTCCTCGGGCAGGTCGGCGAGATCGGCTTCGACCAGCTGCGCCGGCAACTCGGCTCCGGCGAACGCCCGTTCCGCCTCGGCCAGCATCTCGGCGGACCGGTCGACCACGGTCACGTGGTGGCCGCGCCGGGCCAGCCGCAACGCGTCCGCGCCGTCCCCGCCGGCCAGGTCGAGCACCGACACCGACGCGGACGGCAGGTGGCGGGCGAGGTTGGCCTCCGCCTGCGTGTAGCGCAGCCGTCCCCACGGGGCTCGCTGCCACTCCCGCCACTGCCGTGTCGCGTCGGTCATGCCGCCCAGGCTAGTGCGGTGACCGGTGACCTTCGCCGCGTCTTCCGGCGCTCGGCAGGGCGCCTCGCGTCCGACCGCCGAAACACGGGGCAGAGGCCGACGGCCACGGCACTAGAGGTCGGCCAAGGCGGTGATCGGGGACTCGACGCAGTCCGCGACGAACCGCAGGAACCCGCCCGCCGTGCCGCCGTCGCACACCCGGTGGTCGAAGGCGAGCGTCAACTGGGCGACCTTGCGCACGGCGAGCTGCCCGTCAACGGCCCACGGCCGGTCGATGATCCGGCCGATGCCGAGGATCGCGGCCTCCGGGTGGTTGATGATCGCGGCCGAGCCGTCGACGCCGAACACGCCGTAGTTGTTGACGGTGAACGTGCCGCCGGTCATCGCGGCGGGCGTGAGCTTGCCTTCGCGCGCCGACGCGGTGTGCGCGGCGATGGCGGACGCGAGCTCGGCGGTGGTCAGGGACTGGGCGTCCCGCACCACCGGCACGACCAGGCCGCGGTCGGTCTGGGCGGCGAAGCCGAGGTGCACCGCGTCCAGGACGACGATCTCGTCGCCCTCGACGCGGGAGTTCAGCTCGGGGAACTTCTTCAGGCCCAGCACGGTGAACCGGGCGAGCAGCGCGAGCAGAGACACCGTCGGCATCGCGGCCCGTGCGGCGAGGAAGTCGGTGGCGTCGACGTCCACCCAGACGGTCGCTTCGGGGATCTCCCGGCGTGAGGTGGCCAGCTTCGCCGCGACCGCGCCGCGCAGGCCGCGCAACGGGATGCGACGGCCGCCGGTGGGCGCGGGGTCGGGCGTGGCGCGGGCGGCGAGTTCGCGTTCCACGTCCGCGCGCCGGATGACGCCGCCCGGTCCGGTGCCGGGGATCCGGTCGAGCGCCAGGCCGTGGTCCCGCGCGAGTCGCCGCACGAGCGGGGAGATGACGGCGGGTGCGGTGGCACGGCCGGTGTCCGGCGCGGGAATCGCGGCGGGCCCGGCGGCGGTGCCCGGAGCCGCCGACCCGGCCGCGGCCGACGTGCGGGCGGTGGCGATCGCGGCCCCGTCAGGTGTTCCGGGCGTTGAACTCGGGTGTTCCGAGCGCAGGACACTCGCGTGCTGAGCGTCGGACTCGCGGGGGCGGCGTCGGCGGCGCGGGGTTTCGGAGGTGCCGTAGCCGATCAGGACGTTGCCGCTGCCCGACTGCTCCGGCTCGCCCACGGTGAGCAGCACCGAGCCGACGGCCAGCTTCTCCCCCGGCTCGCCGAACCGCGCGCTCACCACGCCCTCGTACGGGCACGGCACCTCGACCACGGCCTTCGCCGTCTCCACCTCCACCACGGGCTGGTCGATCGACACCTGGTCGCCGACCGACACCAGCCAGGTGACGATCTCGCCCTCGGTCAGCCCTTCGCCCAAGTCGGGCAGCCGGAAGTCAGGCACCGTGGCTCCCCACGACCTCGTCGTCCCACTGCAGCCGGGCGATGGCGTCCAGGATGCGGTCCACGCCCGGCAAGTGGTGCTCCTCCAGCTTCGGCGGCGGGTAGGGGATGTCGAACCCGGTCACCCGCAGCACCGGCGCGTGCAGGTGGTGGAAGCACCGCTCGGTCACCCGCGCCACGACCTCCGCGCCGTACCCGCCGAACCCCGACGCCTCGTGCACGACCACCGCACGCCCGGTCTTGCGCACCGAAGCGCACACCGTCTCGTCGTCGAACGGCGACAACGACCGCAGGTCGACGACCTCGACGTCCCAGCCCTCCTCCGCCGCCGCCTCGGCCGTCTCCGACGCCGTCGCCACCATCGGCCCGTACGCGATCAACGTGACGTCACGCCCGGTCCGCCGCACCAACGCCCGGTCGAACCCGATCGAGTCGGACGAGGACGGCAGCGCGCCCTTGGTCCAGTACCGCCGCTTCGGCTCCAGGAAGATCACCGGGTCCGGCGAGTCGATCGAGTCGCGCAGCAACCGGTAGGCGTCGTCGGGTGTGCCCGGCGTGACGACCCGCAACCCCGGCGTGTGCGTGTAGTAGGCCTCCGACGAGTCGCAGTGGTGCTCGACCCCGCCGATGCCGCCGCCGTACGGCACCCGGATCACCACCGGAAGCGACACCCGGCCGCGCGTGCGGTTGCGGAGCTTGGCCAGGTGGCTGGTGATCTGCTCGAACGCCGGGTAGGCGAACGCGTCGAACTGCATCTCCACCACGGGCCGCAGCCCGTTCATCGCCATGCCGATCGCGGTGCCGACGATGCCGGACTCGGCCAACGGCGTGTCGAACACCCGCTGCTCGCCGAACCGCGCGGCCAACCCGTCGGTCACCCGGAACACGCCGCCGAGCGCGCCGACGTCCTCGCCGAACACCAGCACGGTCGGGTCGGCGGCCAGCGCGTCGGCCAGCGCCCGGTTCAGCGCGCCCGCCATCGAGACCTGGGACTCCTGTGCGACGACCGCGGTCATGCCAGCTCCTCCCGCAGTGCCGCGGCCTGCTCGCGCAGGTGGCGGGGCGTGGTCGCGTAGACGTGCTCGAACAGCTCGTCGGGCGAGGGCACGACGTCGGCGTTCAGCCTCGCCCGCACGGACGCCGCGAACTCCTCCGCCTCGGCCGCCACCGCCGCGCGCCGCGCGTTGTCCAGCAGCCCCCGTGACGTCAGGTACGCCTCCAGCCGGTCCACCGGGTCGCGGTCCAGCCACGCCGCGACCTCGTCGGACGTGCGGTAGCGGGTGGCGTCGTCGGCGTTGGTGTGCGCCTCGATCCGGTAGGTCAGCGCCTCGATCAACGTCGGCCCGCCCGACTCCACCGCCTCGCGCACCACCGCGAACACGGCGGCCACGTCGTTGCCGTCCACCAGCACGGACGGCACGCCGTACCCGATGCCCTTGTGCGCCAACGACGGCGCGGCGTTCTGCTTGGCCATGGGCACGCTGATCGCGTAGCCGTTGTTCTGCACCAGGAACACCACCGGCGCCTGCCACACCCCGGCGAAGTTGAGCGCCTCGTGCGTGTCGCCCTCGGAGGTGGCGCCATCACCGAGCATGACCAGCGCGGCGGTGTCCTCGCCCTTGAGCCGGGCCGCGTGCGCGAAGCCCACGGCGTGCAGCGTGTTGGTCGCCAGCGGGGTGCACTGGGGGCCGACGCGGTGCTCGTACGGGTCGTAGCCGAGGTGCCAGCCGCCTTGCAGCAGGGTCAGCGTCTCGGCGGGGTCGACGCCGCGGGTGACCAGGGCGACGGAGTCGCGGTAGGTCGGGAACAGCCAGTCGTCGGGGCGCAGCGCGAGCACCGCGCCGACCTCGCACGCCTCCTGGCCGCGCGAGGACGGGTAGACCGCGAGCCTGCCCTGCCTGGTCAGGGCGGTGGCCTGGGTGTCGAAGCGGCGGCCGACGACCATCCGGCGGTGCAGTTCGACCAGCACGTCGTCATCGGGCATCGACAGCGGCGAGTCGTCCACCGGCGTGCCGTCCTTGCGCAGCAGCGACAACGGTTCGTCGCTGGGCAGCAACGTCCGCTCGGGCGCGCGGGTGCGGGCCATGGGCTCCTCCGGGTGTCCGACTGTCCCACTGGGCGGGATGGAGGGCATGGTCCTGCTCACAACGACCAAAGTTCCAGATCCCGGCCCGGAATCCGGACGAACGGTCGCGCAGACGGGTTATGGTCGGCCACATGACGGCTCGAGCTGGACATTCGGCACCGCTGGACGAGCTCGACCGGCGCATCGTGGAGGAGCTGCGCGCGGACGGGCGGATGTCGATGCGGTCGTTGGCGGAGAAGCTGCACATCTCGCGGGCGAGCGCGTACTCGCGGGTGGAGCGGTTGCACCGGGACGGCGTCGTCACCGGGTACACGGCGGTGGTCGACCCGGAGCGCTACGGCTTCGGCATCTCCGCCTACGTCTACCTCAAGATCAGCCAGCACTCGTGGAAAGCCGTGCGGCGGCGGGTGATGGAGATCCCCGAGGTGTGGCACGGCGCGCTGGTGTCCGGCGACTACGACCTGGTGCTGCTGGTGCGCGCGCCGGACGCGCACAGCCTGCGCGACCTGGTGCTGTCGCGGTTGCAGACGATGCCGGACGTGACGTCCAGCCACACCGTGCTGATCCTGGACGAGCTGCCCGCCGGCGGCGACGGTCACCAGCCGAAGTTCTGAGTCCAGTAGATGCCGTAGGAACCGCCGCGGGCCATGCCGACGCCCAGCGTCTTGAGCTTGCAGTTCAGGATGTTGGCGCGGTGGCCCGGCGAGTCCATCCAGCCCTTGATCACGGCCTCGGCGGTGCGTTGACCGGCGGCGATGTTCTCCGCGCCGGGCGCGGCGTAGCCGGCGGCCTTGACCCGGTCGACGAAGCTGCGGCCGTCCTGGGAGACGTGGTCGAAGTAGTCCTGGGCGGCCATGTCGGCGCTGTGCGCGCGGGCGGCGGCGGCCAACCGGTCGTCGGCGGCCAGCACGGGGCAGCCGTTCGCGGCGCGTTCGGCGTTGGTGAGCTCGAACGCCTTGGCCTCGGCCAGTTCGACCTCGGTCCTGGTCCTGGTCGGCGCGGGGGGCGCGGGCGGCTCGGCCGGGACCTGGGCCTGCTTCGGCGGCTCGACGGTGGTCGTCGTGGTCGTGGTGGCCGGCGGCAGCTCGGACGTCGTGGTGGCGGACGAGGACGGCGTGGCGTCCGGCGAGGTGGTCGCGGTGGTCGCGGTGGTCGGCTCGGCGTCCGGTTGCGGCGTGGTGCGGACCGTGGCGGTGGCGCTCGCCGCGACGAGGGCCATCCCGTCCGGGTGCTCGCACCCGGCCAGGGCCAGCCCGGCGAGGACGACGGCGACCGGCAGCACACTGCTCTTGCGCGACACGCGGAAAACCTCAATCTGCATTCGGCGGCATTCGGGCGCGGCGACCGCGGGTGCGCTTCTTCGCAGGGTAAGCGCACGCGGTCGCCGCACCGAAGGGGGAACCGGGCGGGCCGGGCAAGGGTGGGAGCGCCGCGGCCGACCTCAATTCCGTGAATAGCTTTATCCAGGAATGCAGAACTGTCAACAGCCGTTTATTTAAGGAACATTTAAAGGTCGCATCAGGCGCGGAAAAGGGACCGCGGGTCAGACTGGCTCTTCCGCGCGGCCGAGCCGGAGCTGGACCCGCGTGCCGCCGAGCGGCCCCCGGTCGACCACCAGGGAGCCGCCGGCGGCCTCCGCCGCCCGGCGGGCGATGTCGAGGCCGAGGCCGGTCGAGCCCGCGCCGCTGCTGCCGCGCCGCAGCGCCGCCTCCAGGTCGTCGATGCCCGGCCCGGCGTCCTCGATCACGATGACCACGCGTTCTGGCTGGTGGAACAGTGCGACGACGAACCCGACACCCTCCGGCGTGTGCCGGAAGACGTTGCCGAGCACGGCGTCCATCGCGGCGGCGAGGTCGCTGCGGGTGAGCGGGACGAACGCGTGGCGCTCGGTGCCGCGCAGGTTCCACAGCCGCTGCTGGTCGTCGGCGAGGGCGGACCAGAAGACGAGGCGGTCGTGCACGACCTGGGCGGCGTCGCACCGGCCGCCGTCGGGGTCGTCCAACTCGCGGCGGGCGGCCCGGATGAGTTCGTTGACCTCGCGTTCGAGCGCGTGCACCGCTTGCCGGACGCGGTTGGCGCCGGGGTCCTGGCCGAGCGTTTCCGAATCGAGCCGCAACGCGGTGAGCGGTGTGCGCAAGCGGTGCGAGAGGTCGGCCAGGATTTCGCGTTCGTTCGCGACCAGTTGGCCGATCCGATCGGCCATCCGGTTGAACGCCGTGCCCGCGTCGAACAATTCCGGCGGATCACTCGGCGTCACCCTCGTGGCGAGATCGCCCTGGCCCATTTTGCGCGCGCCTTCGGCGAGGGCGGCGGCGGCTTTGACGACCCGCGCGCCGAGGCGGTCGGCGACCAGCACCGAGCCCAGCACGAGGACGACGGCGACGCCGCTGAGCGCGAGCCAGGCCTGCTCGACGCCCCGGGACAGCTCGGCGCGCGGCACGAACGCCTCGACCACGGCCACCCGGCCCTCGCCGAGCAGCACGGGTTGCAGGTGCACGAGACCGGCCGGTATGGGCTCGGTGGACGCCCGGCCCTCCTCCCGCGCGGTGCGGATCTGCTGGTCGGTCGCCACGGGCACGCCGACGACCTCGCCGTCGGCCAGGTGCACGGCGACCCGGCCGGCGCTGGCGGTGAGGGCCTGGCCGACGGAGGCCGGGTCGGAGGTGATCACCAGGACGGGGGTGAGCGCGCCGGCGAGGCGTTCGGCGTCGACGAGCGCGCGGTCCTCGGCGAGCTGGCGCACCACGAGGGCGAGCGGGATCAGGAACGCGAGCGCGACCATCGAGGTGACGGCCAGCGAGACGAGGGCGAGCGACTTCCTCACTCGGCCGCCGTGAGCTTGAACCCGACACCGCGCACGGTGTGCAGGTAGCGGGGCTGGGCGGCGCGTTCGCCGAGCTTGCGGCGCAGCCAGGACAGGTGCACGTCCAGCGTCTGGTCGTCGTGCCTGCCGGGCAGGTTCCACAGGTTGGCCAGGAGTTCGGCGCGCGGCACCACCTTGCCCTCGCGCGCGGCGAGGTAGGCCAGCAGGTCGAACTCCTTGCGGGTCAGGTTGAGCTCGCGGCCGTCCAGGCGTGCTTCGCGGCGGTCGGGGTCGACGGTGAGGCGGCCGATCCGGAACGTGGCGGGCGCGGCGTCCTTGCGCGCGCGGCGGAGCACGGCGGAGAGCCGGGCGGCGAGGTGCTCGCTGGAGAACGGCTTCACCAGGTAGTCGTCGGCGCCGGCGTTGAGCAGGCGGACGATCTCGCTCTCGTCGTCACGGGCGGTGGCGACGATGACCGGCACGTCGCACACCCCGCGCATCATCCGCAGGGTGTCCGCGCCGTCCATGTCGGGCAGCCCGAGGTCGAGCACGACCAGGTCGAACGCGCCGCCGGTGATCTCGCGCAACGCCTCCAACGCGGTGCCGACCGGCAGCACCGCGTGCCCGAGCCCGGTCAGCGCCCGGGTCACCGCCGACCGCACCACCGGATCGTCCTCGACGAGCAGCACCGAGACCATGGCGCGCACCGTAACGCGATCGGGTGAGTTCCCCGCCGCTCCCCCGGCGCTACCCGTGCACCGACCCGGCCGTGCGATCGGGTTCGGGGAGGAACAGGCCGTCCAGCAGGACGGGGATCGCGCGGTGCGGTTCGGGTGTCCGGTCGACGGCCGCCTGGAGCATCGTCAGCACGACCACGACGTCGTCGAGCACGATGTCGTGGCGCAGGTGGCCCGCCGCCCGCGAGCGGTCGAACGGTCCGCGCAGCACGTCCAGCAGTCGGCGCACGTGACCGCGCTGGTCGGGCTCGGGGAACCGGCGCAGTTCGTCCACCAGCGGGCGCATCGACACCTGGTAGGCCATCACCGAGTGGAGCAGCGCGCGGAAGGCGGCGGGGTCGTCGGCGTCGCGCTCGGCGGCGGCCACCAGCAGCCCCAAGTGCTTGCGCGCCACCGCGAGCAACAGCGTGCGGCGGTCGGGGAAGTGCCGGTACACCGTCGCCTGGCCGAGGCCGGTGAGGCGGGCGATCCGCGCCGGTGACGGTGTCGTGCCGCGGACCACCAGCTCCTCGGCCGCGCGGATGATCGACGCCCGGTTCCTCAGGGCGTCGCTGCGGCGCGGAACGGTCATGGCGGCACCCCGACGAAGCAGTCCAGGTTACTCGCAGGTAATGAGAATAGCACCGACTGTGATCCCTCGGAACGCCTTCGTAACGTCGTCGACCTGCCGCCTTCACGCAGGTGATGTCTCGAGGAAGGACTGGACGTGCGCGGACGTCTTCTCAGGGTCGTGTGCGCGGTGCTGCCCGCCGCCTTGGCCGTCATGCTCACCTCGACCGCGGCGCGGGCCGCCGCTCCGGTCGACTACGTCGCACTCGGCGACTCGTACTCCTCCGGCACGGGCGCGCCGCCGTACCTCAGCGGGTCGTGCTACCGCAGTTCCCGCGGGTACGCCCAGTTGTGGGCGAACACGCACGAGGTGTCGTCGTTCAAGTACGCCGCCTGCGGCGGGGCGACCACGCAGAGCATGACCGACCAGTTCGCCTCGCTGGACGCGGGCACGGACCTGGTCTCGATCACCATCGGCGGCAATGACGTCGGGTTCGCCAACACCATGATCACCTGCGTCACGGGCAGCGACACCAGCTGCGTCAACGCGGTGAACGCCGGCATCGAGAGCGCGCGCACCACGTTGCCAGGGCGGCTCGACGCCACGTACGCCACGATCCGCAACCGTGCGCCGAACGCCACCGTGGTCGTGCTGGGCTACCCGCGCCTGGTGGAGCCGAACGGCACGTGCATGAGCTCGACCAAGCGTGCGGCCCTCAACCGGGGCGCCGACGACCTGCACGCCGTGATCTCGGCCCGGGCCGCAGCCGCCGGCGTCCGCTACGTCGACGCCCGCGCCCACTTCGCGGGCCACGGCGCGTGCGGGAGTTCCCCGTGGATCAACTCGTTCTCCCTGTTCCGCCTGGCGGAGTCGTTCCACCCCAACGCCACCGGCTACGCCTCGGGCTACCTCCCCCTCCTGAACTCCGCCACCTCCTGACCGCGAGAGTCCTACCTTCCCGCGGGCTGAAGGTAGGACTCTCGCGGGGCGGGGGTTAGCCGATGGTGCGGCCGCCGTCGGCTTGGAGGAGTTCGCCGTGGACGTAACCGGCACGAGGCGAGGCGAGGAAGACGATGGCCTCGGCGATCTCCCGCGCCGAAGCCGTGCGGCCGAGCGGGGACTTGCGGCCGGTCTCGTCGACGGCGTCGGGCGCGAGGGCCTGCGTCCCCTCGGTCACGGTGGCGCCCGGCGCGATGGCGTTGACCCGGACCCCGGTGCCGCGGTACTCCACGGCCCACGTCCGGGTCAGGGATTCCAGCGCCGCCTTGGTCGCCGAGTACGCCGCCGCGCCCGGCACGGCGAACGAGGTCGCGGACGTGGACACGTTGACCACGCTGCCCCGGCCCCGGGCCGCCATGCCCGGCAGCAGCGCGGCGGTCAGGAAGAACGGCGCCCGCACGTTCACGTCGAACAGCCGCTGGAAGCCCTCCTCGTCCTGATCGACGGTCGCCGCGAACGGGAAGATCCCGGCGTTGTTGACCAGCACGTCCACCTCGCCGACGGCCCCCGCCAACGCGCGCACCGACGCCAGGTCCGCCATGTCGGCGGCGATGAACTTCGCCTGCCCGCCGTCCGCCTCGATCGACGCCACGGTCCGAGCACCGCGCGCCTCGTCCCGCCCCGTGACGATCACCGTGGCGCCACCGGCCGCCAACAACCGCGCGGTCTCCCGCCCGATACCCGCCGTGCTGCCCGTGACCAGCGCGAGCTGCCCGTCAAACTCCATGGTCCCCACCTCGTTCGAAGTTCGGTGAACATCGAACAACCTACTCTCGCCGGTTCGATGTTCGCAAAACATCGAACATCTAGACTGGGAGACGTGCGCCACGCCGACAGCAACCCGGACGTCGCTCAGCTCACCCTGACCGACGTCCTCGCGGCGCTCAGCGACCCCCTCCGCGTCGGCCTCGTCCGCCTGCTCGCCGACGGCGAGGAGTTCAACTTCGGCGAGTTCGACGCGCCCGTCGCCAAGTCCACGCTCAGCCACCACCTCAAGGTGCTCAACGCCGCAGGCCTGACCTGGCGGCGCGAGGAGGGCACCCGCTGCTACATCCGCCTCCGCCGCGACGACATCGACGCCCGCTTCCCGCACCTGCTCGACACCGTGCTCGCCGCCGCCGACCGGGACGACGTCGGCAACCACGTCACCACCCCGGGCGCCGCGTGCTGAGCAAAGGGGTCCACGACGCCGGTCCCGCCGGCAGGATGTCCGCGTGACCAGGGGCCTGCAGTACTTCGCCGCGTGGTCGGCGTCGACGGCGGTCGCGGTGGTGCTGTCCTGGCTGGGCATCCGGTTCGTGCTGGACGCGGGCGCGCCCGAACGACCGCGCGTCGTCGCCGGACCGACGCAGTCGTCGGCGATCACCACGACCACCACCACCTCCGCGCCCATCACGACGACGACCACCGTCGCAGTGATCGCCACGGTCGCGCCGACCACGACGACGACGGTCGTGCCGACCACCACCACGACCACGCAACCCCTGCCGTCGGAGAACGGCACGTGGACCGAGCGGAACGGCGAACCGGTCTACCTGCGCAGCTTCACGCTGCAGGGCGGGGTCGCCGCGATCAGCTTCTCCGCCAAGGACATGGAGCCCATCTCGGCCACCCCGCGCCAGGGCTTCGCCGCCACCGTCGAACAGCCCGCGGACGCCGTCGTGGTCGAGTTCACCGGCGGCGGCCACCGGTCCCGGCTCGAGGCCACCTGGGTCGGCGGACCGCAGTGGCGGATCGTGGAAGCCGGCTGACCGCGGCGCGCGGAGCACCCCGACCTAGACCGCCAGCGCGACCTCGGCGCGCAGCCTCGGCAGCAACGCGTGGAAGGCGTCGCCCGGGCACACGGTGCCGTCCCAGAAGTCGCGGTGGCCGTGGATCTCCGCCGGCGGGATCGAGTACTGCCGGCAGATCACCGCGCACAGCCACACCAGCGCGTCCCACTGCCCGTCGGGCGGCGCCTGGTCGACGTAGGTGCCCTCGTTCTCGATCCCGATCGAGTTCCGGTTCTGCCCGAACGCGTGCGCGCCCTCCACCATCCGGTCACCGGCCAGCAGCGCGTCCACGCTGCCGTGCCTCCCCTCCAGCACCACGCCGCCGCGCGTGATGGTGAAGTGCTGCCCGGTGTCGCCCCAGTCGTTGGCGTCCATGTGCAGGTTCTGGAAGAACCGCGCCAACTCGTGCGCGTGCCGCCGAGAGCCGTCCGCCACGTTCTCCGTCGCCGTGTGGTGGATGAGGATCCGCTCCGGCCCGCGCCCCAACGGCACCGGCTGTTCAACCGGCGGTCGCGCGCCCCACTCGGGGCACCGCTCGATCCGCCGTCGGGCGGCACGGGGCGGCAACGTGGCGGCGACCGACCCGACCACCGCGCCGACCCCGAGCAGCACCGCGCGCCTGCTGACCACCGCTCCCCCTGATTCGTCAGCCGGGAGCCGATCACCCGGGCCCCGGCGGGCGCACTGCCCCCGCTGTCCATGCTTTCACCCGTTCGCGGGACGGACGCCACCCGTTAGCCGAGTGGTGGTTCGATCACGGTCATGACGCACCCCGGCGAACCCCACCACGACCTCTCCGGCCGGCTCAACTGGCTGCGCGCCGGCGTCCTCGGCGCCAACGACGGCATCGTGTCGACGGCCGGGCTGGTGGTCGGCGTCGCGGGCGCCACCGCGGACCGGGCCACGATCTTCGCGGCGGGCGTGGCCGGGCTCGTCGCGGGCTCGCTGTCCATGGCGGGCGGCGAGTACGTGTCGGTCAGCACCCAGCGGGACACCGAGCGGGCCGCGCTCAGGCTCGAGGCGCGCGAGCTGCGCGAGATGCCCGAGGAGGAGGAACGCGAGCTCGCCGAGATCTACCAGGACAAGGGCCTGTCGGAGGACCTCGCCGCGCAGGTCGCCCGCGAGCTGACCGAGCAGGACGCCCTGCGCGCGCACGCCGAGGCCGAGCTGCAGATCGACCCGGACAACCTGACCAGCCCGTGGCAGGCCGCGTGGGCGTCGCTGGTGGCGTTCGCGGCGGGCGCGCTGATCCCGCTGGTCGCGATCGTGCTGCCGCCGACCGCGTGGCGGGTGTGGGCGTGCGCGGTGGCCGTGCTGGCCGGCCTGGTGCTCACCGGTGTGGTCAGCGCCCGCCTCGGGGCGAGCCGGGTCAGCCGCGCGGTGCGCCGCAACGTGGTCGTGGGATCGCTCACGATGATCGTCACGTATTACGTCGGCCTCCTGTTCGGAGTAACGGTCGGCTGACCCGATCACGCTCCGCACACACCCTCGCGAGCCCTTCGAAAAAAGTCACCACCTGAAGGTGTGAGGTACGCAAAGTGCGGGTACCCCCAGCCGACTTGTCGCCGTCGAGCGCGACAGGCCTTGACTGGAGGTGCGCACCGTGACCCACCCACCGACATCGTTGCCCCTCCTGCGCGGCGAGAAGGCCGAACGCCGGCTCTGGGCGCTGCTGGCGGCGCTCTTCGCGCTGGTCTCGGGCGTCAACGTGATCTTGGCCGTGAGCGAGGCCGCGTGGTGGCAGGGCGCGCTCGCGACGCTGTGCCTCGTCGTCGCGGTGGGCTGCGGACGGGAGTCCAGAAGAGCAGCCAGCTGATTTCACCTGTCACTGAAGTTGCGAAACTGAGCGAAACTCTGGTCCGACCGGGTGTACCCCGTTGGTCGGAACGGCGTCAAGTAGTGGTGTGATTCACCACGACGCCCTGTCGGACTAGAGCCATAACCGCGAATTCACACTATCGTCACAAGACCCCGGCAATCCCGGTGCACCGCCAAGCGCACCCGAACGGCCCCATCCGGCCGCGAGGCGCGCACGAGCAAGTGCAGTTCTCCCGCACAACGGAGTGCGGAACCCACGCCGACGATCGCTCGGGCGTGGGTCCACAGCCAGTACCTGCAGGCCGAGTTGTCCGCGTCAAGCCGCGCGCGGGCGTTCGGCCGTCTCCGTATGCCCGGACGACGCCACGGGAGGGCCCGTTGTGACCCACCACCAGCCGCAAGGCCTTTACGACCCGCAGTACGAGCACGACGCCTGCGGTGTCGCGTTCGTCGCCGACCTGGCCGGTCGCAGAAATCACGCGATCGTCAACCAGGCCCTGGTGGCGCTGCGCAACCTCGAACACCGGGGAGCGCGCGGCGCCGAGCCGGAGACCGGCGACGGCGCGGGCATCCTGATCCAGGTGCCCGACGCGTTCTACCGCGAGGTCGTCGGCTTCCCCTTGCCCGCGCCCGGCGGCTACGCGGTCGGCACCGCGTTCCTCCCCCAGGAGGGTCAGGACGAGGTCAAGGGACAGATCGAGCGCATCGCCGCCGAGGAGGGCGCGACGGTCCTCGGGTGGCGCGAACTGCCGGTGGACGCGGACCACGTCGGTCCGACGGCGAAGACCACCATGCCCGCGTTCAGCCAGCTCTTCCTCAGTGGCGCGGAAGGCCTGGAACTGGAACGCCTGGCGTTCGTGGTGCGCAAGCGCGTCGAGCACGCGACCGACGTGTACTTCCCGAGCCTGTCCGGGCGGACGATCGTCTACAAGGGCATGCTCACCGAGCCGCAGGTGGAGAAGTTCTTCCCCGACCTGACCGACGAGCGGGTCACCAGCTCGATCGGCCTGGTGCACTCGCGGTTCTCCACCAACACGTTCCCGTCGTGGCCGCTGGCCCACCCGTACCGGTACGTGGCGCACAACGGCGAGATCAACACGTTGCGCGGCAACCGGAACTGGATGGACGCGCGCGAGTCGGTGCTCGCCACCGACCTGATCCCCGGCGACCTGTCCCGGGTCTTCCCGGTCATCACGCGCGGCGCCAGCGACTCGGCGACGTTCGACGAAGTGCTGGAGCTGCTGCACTTGGGCGGGCGCAGCCTGCCGCATGCGGTGCTGATGATGATTCCCGAGGCGTGGGAGAACCACGCCGAGATGGACGCGCAACGGCGCGCGTTCTACGAGTTCCACTCCACGCTCATGGAGCCGTGGGACGGCCCGGCGCTGGTGGCGTTCACCGACGGCACGCTGATCGGCGCGGTGCTCGACCGCAACGGCCTGCGCCCCGCCCGGTACTGGGTCACCGAGGACGGCCTGGTCGTGCTCGGCAGCGAGGCGGGCGTGCTGGAGCTCGACCCGGCCACGATCGTGCGCAAGGGCAGGCTGGAGCCGGGCCGGATGTTCCTGGTCGACACCGCCCAGGGGCGGATCATCGACGACGAGGAGATCAAGGGGCAGCTCGCGGCCGAGCACCCGTACCAGGAGTGGGTCGCCGACGGCATCCTGCACCTGGCCGACCTCCCGGCGCGTGAGCGCGAGGTGCCGACGCACTCGTCCCTGGTGCGTCGTCAGCAGGCGTTCGGCTACACGGAAGAGGAAATGGCGCTGCTGCTGCGCCCGATGGCGCGCTCCGGCGCGGAACCGATCGGCTCGATGGGCAACGACGCGCCCTTCGCGCCGCTGTCGGACCGGCCGCGGCAGCTGTTCGACTACTTCACGCAGCTCTTCGCCCAGGTGACCAACCCGCCGCTGGACGCGATCCGCGAGGAGCTGGTGACCTCGCTGCACGCCACGCTCGGCGCGGAGCCGAACCTGCTCCTCGTCGACGCCACGTCGTGCCGCCGGATCTCGTTGCCGTTCCCCGTGCTGGACAACGACGAGCTGGCCAAGCTCGTGCACGTGGACGACGACGGCACGCTGCCGGAGTTCCGCACGTTCACCGTGCGCGGCCTCTACGAGGTGGCGGGCGGCGGCGAGGCGCTGGTGCGGCGGCTGGACGAGATCCGGGCCGAGGTGTCGCAGGCGATCCGGGACGGCGCGCGGCTGGTCGTGCTGTCGGACCGGGGCGTCGACCAGGAGCACGCGCCGATCCCATCGCTGCTGCTGACCGGCGCGGTGCACCACCACCTGGTGCGGGAGAAGACCCGCACCCAGGTCGACCTGATCGTGGAGTCGGGCGACGCCCGAGAGGTGCACCACATCGCGCTGCTCGTCGGCTACGGCGCGAAGGCGGTGAACCCGTACCTGGCGATGGCGTCGGTCGAGGAGCTGCCGGACGTCGAGCCGGAGGTGGCCACCCGCAACCTGATCAAGGCGCTGGGCAAGGGCGTGCGCAAGACGATGTCCAAGATGGGCGTCTCGACCGTGGCGTCCTACACCGGCGCGCAGATCTTCGAGGCGATCGGCCTCGGCGACGAGGTCGTGGACACGTGCTTCACCGGCACCACCTCGCGGCTGGGTGGCGTCGGCTTCGACGTCATCGCCGAGGAAGTGGCGCGGCGGCACCGGATGGCGTTCCCGGCCGACGGCGTCCGGGCGCACCACCGCGAGCTGGAGGTCGGCGGCGACTACCAGTGGCGCCGCGAGGGCGAGGCGCACCTGTTCAACCCGCAGACCGTGTTCAAGCTCCAGCACTCCACGCGCACCGGGCGTTACGACATCTTCAAGGAGTACACCCGGGGCGTGGACGAGCAGGCCAAGCGGCTGATGACGCTGCGCGGGCTGTTCGCGTTCAAGGAGGGCGTGCGCGAGCCGGTGCCGATCGACGAGGTCGAGCCGGTCTCCTCCATCGTGAAGCGGTTCGCCACCGGCGCCATCTCCTACGGGTCCATCTCCAAGGAGATGCACGAGGTGCTGGCCATCGCGATGAACCGGCTGGGCGCGAAGTCCAACACCGGCGAGGGCGGTGAGGACGCCGAGCGGTTCACCCCCGACGCCAACGGGGACTCGCGGCGCAGCGCCATCAAGCAGGTGGCGTCCGGCCGGTTCGGCGTGACGAGCGAGTACCTGGTCAACGCCGACGACATCCAGATCAAGATGGCGCAGGGCGCGAAGCCCGGCGAGGGCGGCCAGCTGCCCGGCGCGAAGGTGTACCCGTGGATCGCCAAGACCCGGCACTCCACACCCGGCGTCGGCCTGATCTCGCCGCCGCCGCACCACGACATCTACTCGATCGAGGACCTGGCGCAGCTCATCCACGACCTGAAGAACGCCAACCCGGCGGCGCGCATCCACGTGAAGCTCGTCTCCGAGGTCGGCGTCGGCACGGTCGCGGCGGGCGTCTCCAAGGCGCACGCGGACGTCGTGCTGATCTCCGGCCACGACGGCGGCACCGGCGCGTCCCCCTTGTCGTCCATCAAGCACGCGGGCGGACCGTGGGAGCTCGGCCTGGCCGAGACGCAGCAGACGTTGCTGGCCAACCGGTTGCGCGACCGGATCGTGGTGCAGACCGACGGCCAGCTCAAGACCGGGCGCGACGTGGTGATCGCGGCGCTGCTCGGCGCGGAGGAGTTCGGCTTCGCCACCGCTCCGCTGGTCGTCTCGGGCTGCGTCATGATGCGGGTCTGCCACCTGGACACGTGTCCGGTCGGCGTGGCCACGCAGAACCCGGTGCTGCGGGCGAAGTTCGCGGGCAAGGCCGAGCACGTGGTGAACTTCTTCGAGTTCGTCGCGCAGGAGGTCCGGGAGCTGTTGGCGCAGCTGGGTTTCCGCACCCTGGCCGAGGCCGTCGGGCACGCGGACCTGCTCGACACGCGGGCCGCGGTCGACCACTGGAAGGCGGCCGGGCTCGACCTGTCCCCGATCTTCCACGTGCCGTCGTTGCCCGAGGGCGCGGCGCGGCACCGCACCACCTCCCAGGACCACGGCTTGGACAAGGCGTTGGACAACACGCTGATCCAGCTCGCCGAGGGCGCCATCGCCTCCGGTGACCGGGTGCGGTTGGAACTGCCGGTGCGCAACGTCAACCGCACCGTCGGCACCATGCTCGGCTCCGAGGTGACCAAGCGGTGGGGTGGCGAGGGCCTGCCCGACGACACGATCGACATCACGTTCACCGGCACGGCCGGGCAGTCGTTCGGCGCGTTCGTGCCGCGCGGCATCACGTTGCGGCTCATCGGCGACGCGAACGACTACGTGGCCAAGGGCCTGTCGGGCGGGCGGATCGTCGTCCGGCCGGTGCCCGACGCGCAGTTCGCCGCCGAGCAGCACATCATCGCGGGCAACGTGATCGGCTACGGCGCGACCGGCGGCGAGATCTTCTTGCGCGGCAAGGTCGGCGAGCGGTTCTGCGTGCGCAACTCGGGCGCGCTGGCCGTCGTCGAGGGCGTGGGCGACCACGGGTGCGAGTACATGACCGGCGGCCGGGTAGTCGTGCTCGGCGCGACCGGGCGCAACTTCGCGGCGGGCATGTCCGGCGGCATCGCGTACGTGCTGGACGCGGCCGTGCAGCGGGTCAACCCCGAGATGGTGGACCTGGACCCGGTGGACGAGTCCGACCGCGAGTTCCTGCGGCGCGCGGTGGAGAAGCACTACCTGGAGACGGACTCGGCGGTGGCGCACGCGCTGCTGGCCGACTGGGACCTGGCCGCGGACCGGTTCACGAAGGTCATGCCGAAGGACTACAAGCGGGTGCTGGCGGCACAGGCCCGGGCCGAGCTCGAAGGCCGGGACGTCAACGAAGCGATCATGGAGGCGTCTCATGGCTGACCCTCGTGGGTTCCTCACCACCGAGCGTGAGACCCCGCGCAGCCGTCCCGTTTTCCTGCGCCTGCGCGACTGGCGCGAGGTGTACGAGGAGTTCGAGCGGCCCAAGCTGGAGAAGCAGGCCGGTCGGTGCATGGACTGCGGCATCCCGTTCTGCCACCAGGGCTGCCCGCTGGGGAACTTGATCCCCGAGTGGAACAACCTGGTGTGGAGCGACGACTGGCGCAAGGCGTCGGACCGGCTGCACGCGACCAACAACTTCCCGGAGTTCACCGGGACGTTGTGCCCGGCGCCGTGCGAGGCCGCGTGCGTGGTGGGGATCAACGGCGACCCCGTCACCATCAAGCGGGTCGAGATCTCCATCATCGACCGGGCGTGGGACGAGGGCTGGGTCACGCCCCAGCTGCCCGCCACGCGCACCGGCCGTTCGGTGGCCGTGGTGGGTTCCGGGCCGGCGGGCCTGGCCGCAGCGCAGCAGCTGACCCGTGCCGGTCACTCGGTCGTGGTGCTGGAGCGGGCCGACGCGATCGGCGGGCTGCTGCGCTACGGCATCCCCGAGTTCAAGATGGAGAAGTGGCGGCTGGACCGCCGGTTGGACCAGATGCGGGCCGAGGGCACCGAGTTCCGGACGAACGTGAACGTCGGCGTCGACGTCACCGTCGAGCAGCTGCGGGAGTCCTACGACGCGGTGGTGCTGGCCGGCGGCGCGACGGCGTGGCGCGACCTGCCGGTGCCCGGCCGGTCGCTGACCGGCGTGCACCAGGCGATGGAGTACCTGCCGGGGGCCAACAAGGTGGCGCGCGGCGAGCTGGACGCGCCGCCGATCACGGCGGAGGGCAAGCACGTCGTGGTCATCGGCGGCGGCGACACCGGCGCGGACTGCGTCGGCACGGCCCACCGCCAGGGCGCGTTGTCGGTGACGCAGCTGGAGATCATGCCCCGGCCGCCGGAGAAGCGCGCCGAGGCGCACCCGTGGCCGACCTACCCGATGCTCTACCGGGTCACGTCGGCGCACGAGGAGGGCGGCGAGCGGCTGTACTCCGTGTCCACCGTGGAGTTCCTCGGCGACGACGAGGGCGCGGTGCGGGCGTTGAAGCTGGTCGAGGTCGAGGCGTCCGGCGGGCGGTTCGAGCCGGTGCCCGGCAGCGAGCGGGAGATCCCGGCGCAGCTGGTGACGTTGGCGATGGGCTTCGTCGGCCCGGAGAAGGACGGCCTGCTCACCGAGCTGGGCGTCGACCTCGACGCGCGCGGCAACGTGGCGCGCGACGAGGAGTTCGCGACCTCGGTCGACGGCGTGTTCGTGGCCGGCGACATGGGCCGCGGCCAGTCGCTGATCGTGTGGGCCATCGCCGAGGGCCGCTCGGCCGCCGCCGGCGTGGACGCCTTCCTGACGGGGCGGGCCGTGCTGCCCAGGCCTATCGAGCCGACCGACCGGCCTCTCGTGTGACTCGTCCCCGGTCGCACAACGACGTGCGGCCGGGGACGGCCTTCCCGCGCGCCCGGACAGCGTGGTCCGGCCGCGCGGGAAGTCGGAACGGCGCGTGCGCCAACCGGTCGAGCCTTCCGCGCACGCGCTCAGGCGGGCCGGTCCGGTGGGTGGGGACCACCACTCATCGGGCCGGTTCGCTCACGGGCAGGTCTTCCAGGCGAAGTGGTACGTCGTCTCGACGCTGCCGTCCGTGGAGTCCATGGACATGAAGCTGGTGGTCGTCGTCGTGTCGGACGACCCGGCGCTCACCCGCAACTCCGTGTTGATGTTGAACAGCCGTTGCTCGCCGCACGGGTGGTAGACGATCGCGGCGAGTTCGGTGGTGTCGGTGGCCTGCCAGTCGTCGCTGAACGGTCCCGCGTAGCTGTGGCTCCGGTACGCCGTCGGCGACATGCCCTGGAAGTAGTAGTTGGCCCGTTCCAGACCGGTCGCGCCCCGCTCGAGGTGGGCGAAGCCGCGGTAGTCGGTTTGCGCGATGCCGTAGGTGAACCCCTGTGGGATGTTCAGCCTCAGGTTGAGCTGGCAGTTCTTCCGGAAATCGGTGGGCAGCGCGCCTACGCCCACCTGCGCCATGAACTGGCTGTAGGTGACGGTGAACGCCTTGTTGTCCGGTGAGACCGCCACGGCCGCGGTACCGGCCGGGCATCCGGAGCCGTTGACGGTCACCACGTCGATGGTCATGTGATCCGGCGGCGGGGTGGTGTTCGGCGCCCCGCCGGGAGGAATGACGATCACCGCCGCCGCCATGGTGACGGCCGCCACGAAATTGAACATGCAGCACCTTCCGACTCGTCGATGAGCACGGTATCGGCGGCGAATTGACGCAAGTCCCTGGCCCGGTCACCAATCGGGCCGCCCTAGCACCGCTTCCACGAGAAGTGGTACGTGGTGCTCACGTTGCTGTCGGTCGAGTCCATCACCATGAAACTGGTTCCGGTCGACGTGCCCGCGGTGACCCGGAGTTCTGTGTTGATGTTGAACATCCGCTGTTCGCCGCACGGCGCGTACACGATGGCGTCCCATTCCGTGGCGTCCGTCGCCTGCCAGTTGTCGCTGTAGGGCCCGGCGTAGGAATGGCTCTTCCGCGCCGTCGGCGACATGCCCTGGAAGTAGTAGCTGCCCTGCTCCATTCCCACCGCGCCGCGCTGGAGGTGCGCGAACCCGCGGTAGTCGGCCTTGGCGATGCCGTAGGTGAAGCCCTGGGGGTAGTTCAACTCCAGCGTGAGCTGGCAGTTCTTCCGGAAGTCCGTCGGCTCGGAGTCGGCGCCCGCCTGCGCGAGGAACTGGCTGTAGGTGACGGTGAAGGCGATGCGGTCGGGCGAGGCGGCGACCGCCGCGGTGCCGGCCGGGCAGCCGGATCCGTTCACGGTCCTGACCTGGACCGTGACGTATTCGGGCGCGGTCTCGACCGTTGTTTCACCGAATGGGACGAGCGCGGACATGGTCAATGCAGCCGCAGCCACTGAGGTCAGCATGAACGGCCTTTCTCGTACGGGTTGACGTGCGGTGTGACGGCGGTTACAGGACCGTAGCGCAACGTCACCGGAGCATTGCTCCTCCATTCGAGTGGAACCGCTCCCAAATATTGGGAAGAATGTTTCCCCGAAGAAATGCCGACGCCTTTCCAGTCGACCGGGCATACCCGGCCCATGAATTCGATGGCGATCGCAGGCCATCCGCACGGCGTTCGTTGAAATTGCGACGACATTGCGAAAACCGCGTCTCGGCGGGACTACCTCGGACGGGCGGCGGCCACTCGTCGGATCAATTGCACCATCTGCGCGCGCTCGTCGGAGTCCAGCACCTCGAACCAGCGCGCCTCGCGCGCGTTCTGGTGCGGGAAGACGCGCGACACCGCCGTGCGGCCCTCCTCGGTGAGCGCGACGAACACCACGCGCCGGTCCTGGCCGTCCCTGGTCCGCTCGACCAGCCCGGCCCGCTCCAGCGTGTTGATCAGGTTGGACATGGCCGACCTGGTCGTGCCGGACAGGTCGGCCAGCCGCGCGGGCTGGGTCGGGCCCAGGATCCACAGCTTGAACATCAACCGGAACCCGGGCATGGTCCACCCCTGCTCGCGGTGCACCAGCGCCTCGTAGTCGGTGATCATCATGTACGCCAGGTGCAGCACGTTGTACGAGAGGCCGAACGCGTCCGCGTCGCCTCCCAAGTCGCCGATCCGGTGCCGGGCGAACCGCTCGTACTCCTGCTCCGTCGCCACGTCGGCGGCGACGGGATCCTCCTGCTCTGCCACCCGCCGATCCTCCCAGGGCGACCCGGCCGAAGGCACCGGAATGCGGCACACTGACCGACGTGATCGGGACGAGGCGGTTCGCCCTCACGGCCGCGGTCGTGGTGGCGCTGGCCACCGCCGCGTCCGTGGCCGCGAGTTTCGACGTCGTCAAGGGCGAGGGCGCGGTGGTCCTCGACGACCTCGCCCAGCTCGCCACCGGCCTGTTCGCCACCGGTTGCTGCTGGTGGACGGCTCGCCGCGCGACCGGGCCGGATCGCCGTTGGCGGCTGGCGATGGGGTTCGGCATGGCCGGCTGGTCCACCGGCCAGGCGTTGTGGACGTGGTACCAGTTGATCGAGCGGCGCGCGGTGCCGTCACCGTCGCCGGCGGACGCCGGGTACCTCAGCATCGTGCCGTTCGCGTTCGTCGCGCTGCTCGTCATCGGCAACTTCCGCCGGTCGGACTCCCCCGACGCGCTGCTGGACCGCCGCTCCCGCAGCGCCCGGCTGGTACTGCTGCTGGACGGCCTGATCGTGGTCGGGTCGCTGTTCGTGCTGACGTGGACCACGTCGCTCGGCGGGCTGGTCGCGGCCGGGAACCCGGGCTCGGCGGCGTTCCTGGTGGCCATCGCCTACCCGGTGACCGACCTGGTGCTGCTGGTGATCGTGGTGGTGCTGAGCGCGGACCGCAAGGTCGTGCTGCGACCGCAGCTGCGGTTGTTGGGCCTCGGCCTGGCGGGGCTGGCCGCGTCCGACTTCGCGTTCGCCTACCTGGTCAGCATCCAGGCGCCGGAGGTGCCGCCGCTGGCCAACGCCGGGTTCGTGGTGGGACCGGCGCTGATCGCATTGGCGGCCCTGGCGCCCGTGCCGTCGCCGCCGACCGGCCGGAGCCGCAACCGGCGGCCGTGGCAGTGGGCCTACCTCCTGATGCCGTACGTGCCCTTACTGATCAGCACCGTGCTGGTGCTGCGGCGCACGATCATCGGCGACCTCGGGCCGTTGGACGCGGTGGAGATCGGCTGCGGCTTCACGGTGTTCGTCGCGGTGATCCTGCGGCAGCTGGTGACCCTTGTGGACAACACGAAGCTCGTGCTGCTGTTGCGCGAGTCCGAGCGCACCCTGACGCACCAGGCCCACCACGACCCGTTGACCGGGCTGGCCAACCGGGCGCTGTTCGAGCGCAGGCTGGACGAGGCGATGGCCGAGCACCACGGCGACGGCACGCCGTTCGGGCTGCTGTTCGTGGACCTGGACGACTTCAAGGCGGTCAACGACGTCTCCGGCCACGCGCACGGCGACGCGATGCTCGAACGGGTGGCGCAGCGGCTGCGGCAGTGCGTCCGCGACACCGACGTGGTGGCCCGGCTCGGCGGCGACGAGTTCGGCGTGCTGGTCGAAGGGCTGGAGGAGCCGGAGAAGGTGGCGTTCCGCATCCTCGACGCGCTCGGCGAGGAGATCAGCGCCTCGGTCGGCGTGGTGATCTGCGCCGACCACGACCCCGAGGCCACCGCCGCGTCCGTGCTCAGCCGTGCGGACAAGGCCATGTACGAGGCGAAGCGCGACGGCGGCCGGGGTCTGGTCATCCACTCGTAGGGCCGGGCCGCCGGACGGCCCGGCCCCACCTCCGGCTCAGTGGATCTCGAGGTCGCTCCACCACTGGACGGCGACCAGGGGATTCCCGCCGGCGAACCTGACGGTGAAGCCCGGGGCCCGGTCGTGGTCGGCGTAGTAGGGGCCGATGCCCAGCGCGATGACGACCCTCCCGCGGCTCGCGGGATCGGGGAGCAGGGCCGGGTCGACCCGGTGGAGCAGGGCGACGTCCGTGCTCAGCGCGGCGTGGTAGTCGGTCCACGCCGTGGTGGAGGACTCGCACCTGAGCTGCATCACGATGAGTGGCGGAGCCTGCTCGTCGACGTTCTCGTCCACGTTGAAGACCAGGTCCGCCCGCTCGACGCGCTCGCCGGGCCGCCGTCGGAAGACCGGCACGGCGGCCTGCCCGGTCCAGACCTGGCCGACCTCGGTCATGACGTCGAGCGGGTCGAACCTGCCGGTGGTGTCGCGCAGGTTCCGCTGCAACCACTTGGCGAACTGGTTGTGCGCCCACCCGTCCCAATCCCCGGCGAACCGGATGACCTCGTTGATCAGCGGCTGCTCCTCGTCAACCCACTGAGCGACCTTGTCGACGGCCTCGTGGGGGTCGAGCGTGAGTTTCGACATCCGTGTGCTCCTCGCAGGTGGGGTGGAAAGCGGGTCAGCCGACCAGGCCGGGGTCGGCCCACCACTGCACGGCGTACTGGCGTCCGGCGCTCTCGACCCGGTAGCCCGCGGCGGGGCGGAGGCCGGGCTCGTTGAAGCAGATGCCCAGCGACAGCACCATCACGTTCTCCGGGCCGAACGCGTCGTCGACGTCCGGGTTGACGCCGTAGAGCTTGGTCACGTCACGGCTCAGCCCGGCGCGGAACGCGGGCCACGGCTGTTTGGGCGACTGGCACTTCAGCTCCGTGATGATCACCGGCGGCTCGGCCTCCACGGTCGGGCTGAGCGCGTTGAACACGATGTCCGCGCGCTGCTGAGGGCTGTCGAAGACCGCGATCGAGCCCTCGCCGGTCGGGATGTGGTTGGCCTCGGTGAGCACGTCGAGCGGGTTGTTGTTGCGCAGCCGCAGCTTGAGCTGGCCCTGCAGCCACAGCGCGAACTGGTTGCGCGCCCAGCCTTCCCAGCCGCCCGCGAACAGGGAGAGGGCTTCGATCGTCGGTTGTTCGACCTGGATCCACTCGATGAGGGCCTTGATCACGTCGACCGGGCCGATGGTGTTGTAAGCCATGACTTCACTCCTGGGGGGAGAGGGGAGAGAGGGGGCGCAGAGCGCGCCGGGGGAGTCGCGCTCTGCGCCCGGGACGACGGGCCGGTGTGGTGGGGGCACCCGGGCTGTCGAGCGGGGCGGGTCGTGGGCGCCTCCGGAGCTCGACCCCGTCGTCCTTCGCGGTGCGCCGGAGGGGGCCTTCCGGCGCACGGGTCCTACGGCAGACCGGGGAGAGATCCGGTCAGGGGTGTGCTCAGGCCGCGACCGACTGCGTGCCGGTGCTGATCGACCACGTGTTGTCCGGGTGCAGCACCGCGGTCATCTCGAAGCCCGCGTTGTAGTCCAGTTCCACGGTGTTGCTGATCTGCTCGACGTCGAGCACCTCGCCGTGGACGTAAGTGCCCGCGGTGAGCCAGTAGCTGGGGTGCGGCGTGAAGACGAGGTTCTCGTTGGGCTGCGCCTGCACCGCGAACACGCCGGAGTTCGACATGCCGATGCCGACCGAGGCGCCGTCGGCGGGCACCGTCGGCAGTTCCCGGATGTAGAGGCTGCCGAGCTCCGGCACGCCGAACGCCTTGCCGGGCACGAAGCGGTGCGCGCCGTCGGTGTAGTCGAACAGGATCTGGTTCGTGGTCAGGTCCTGCGGGTTGGCCCGCCGGATCTCCTGCGCGCGGAACCGCGTGCCCGGCTTGAGCGAACCCGTGTACGACCAGACGAAGCTGTAGTCGAGGGTCCACTCGAAGGTCACGGTGGTGCCCGGCCACGCCGGCGCGGTCAGCCAGGCCAGCGACATGGCGTTGCGCACGCCGAGGTCCACGGGCTGCTGGTAGACGCACAGGTCTTGGAACTGGGTAGATTCATTGCGGACCGTCAGTGAGTACTGGGTTGGCATGGCAGCACAACTCCTTCACGAGGAGACGATTCGGATAAATTCGAACGAGGGCGCGGAATGGTCGGGAGCAGTGCGACCGGTCGCGGGCCGGTCGATCCCACCGCGTTCCTCCGTGCTCGGAACGGCCGGCCGGTCAACGCATTCGGGATTTCTCGATTTCGCTTTGTCGGTCCGTCCGCCTAAACCAGTACACGCCGGCGATCGCAGGGCGTCAAGCGACCGGCCTTCACCCGATACGTCGACGTCGCATTCACCTGACTTGGCCTCCGGAAGCGCCGGGCGCGCCTTTTCGCAACGTGAAAACGCCAGGCGACCCGTAACGAAAGTCGCGCGAATTGAATTGCCAGCAGTGTCGGAAGGAGTTCGCCGCGCAGAGCACCGGCCGGCCCCGTCGGTACTGCTCGTCGGCGTGCCGGCAGCGCGCGTTCCGGGCCAGGCGGGTCACCGAGCGGTCGACCGTGGCGCTGCCCGGTCAGGTCGAGGCGCTCGCCGCCGAGCTCCGGGACAACGCCGAGGTGATCCGCTTCCTCGCCCGCGGCTGGACCCCGGTGGAGGCCGGGATGTCCCTGTCCGACCTGATCGAGGCCACCGCGGACCTCGCCGAGCGGTTACGGGAACTGGGCGGTCGCCTGGCCGACGCGCCGTCCGGGCACGGGTGACGCAACGCGCGACGCAACTCCGTGAGCGAGACCGCCCGCGGGTGACCCCCGGAGGCCTGGCGACGACCGTCGGAGGGGCGCCGTCCGGTCCGTCACCGGGTTCGTCCGCGGCTCACCGGACCGGTCAGGTCGGGCCGGGGCGTGCTCGACCTCGCCGGGCGGACGTCATGGGAGCGTTCGACCGGAGGGAGAGCCGGTCGAGGCGCCGCGGCCCCCGGACCGCCGCCTCCCGGCTCCGTCCGGTTCGACGTCGTGCCGGTCGTCACTTCGGCAGGCCGGCCCACACCTCCGCCGCGACGACCCTCACCGCGGCGCAGGCGTCCTCGACCGCCGCGCCGGTCGGCAGGGCGACGGTGACGAGCGCGAGCTCGCTCAACCCGTTCTCGAACGGGATGTGGGTGGTCTCCGCGCCGCACAGCACGAGCGAGGACGTGGTCAACCCGGACATCACGGTGGGGCGTCCGGCGATGTCCTCGAGCTTGCTGTTCCCGCCGTTCGGTTCGGTCGGCGTGCCCACCGAGTACGTGACCCGCACCCTGGGCGGCGTCGTCGTGCCATCCGGGCTCCACCGGCACTGGTGCCCCGCCGGGTAGGGCCAGGCACGCGAACCCGCCAGCCCGGGCAGCCGCGCGACCGTCGCGTCCGACAGCCCGCGGCACGCGTGCACCGGCCCGAGGGACTTCGCCGCGAACCGCCGGTGCTCCACGTCGCCCGCGAGCACGCGGTCCGCGACGGCGCGCACCACGACGTCGGCGACCTCGCACAGCCGGGTCGCGGCCACCTCGACGTCGGAGTAGTTGTCGACGGTCACGTTCAGCGCCACGAGGTCGGCGAACACCAGGCCGCGCTGGCACTGGACGCTGCCGCCCCGGATCTCGACGATCCGCAGTTCCTTGTACGGCACCAGCGGCCCGTCGAACACGGCCTCGTGCAGCACCCGGTCGAGGCCGCCCGCCACCACGTCGAGCACCGCGCCGCCCGTGGACACCTTGAGCAGGCAGTGGTCGAAGGACTCGACGGGCGCCACCGAAGCCTCGCCGAACGCCGCCACGTCCGCCGGCTCCACCTGTCCGCACGGGTCGACCGACGCCAGGTCGCCGAGCAGCACCTCGGCGGTGCGCGCGGGAGGTTCCGGGAAGGTCGGGTTCGGCACCGGCACGGCGATCCCGCCCACGGTGGCGCTGCACCCGACGAGCAGTGCCGATAACAGGACGACGCCAAGCGCTCTCGCCATGACGGAAGGGTAGGCGAGGATCATCCGCGCAGGACACGACTTCACCCGAGCGCCACGCGGTTCGGACCACGTCGTGACCCGCCGCGGCACCACGGCCGACGGGTCGCGGTCGACGGGTCATCGCCGCCACGACGCCGACCCGAGGCGCGCTCACCTGTTTGCCGCCGGCGTGATCAGGGCATTCGGAACTGTCCCCGCTCACGCGACCGGAGGTACGAGGTGTCACCCTCGGCAGGCGAGAACGTGCTGGCCGACCGCTACCAGCTGATCGAGCCGATCGGGATCGGCGGCATGGCCGAAGTCCACCGGGCCTGGGACACCGTCCTGCGGCGGCACGTCGCGGTCAAGCTGGTGCAGCCCGGTTTCGACCCCGAGGCCGCCCGGCGGTTCGACAACGAGGTCCACCTCCTGGCCGGGCTCACGCACCCCGCGCTCGTGTCGGTCTACGACGCCGACACCACGGCGGCGACACCGTTCGTCGTGCTGCGGTTGGTCGAAGGCCGGACCCTGCACGACCGCCTGGTCCTCGGACCGCTGCCGCCGGACGAAGTGCGCCGGCTCGGTGCCCGGCTGGCCGACGCGCTGGCGCACGTGCACGCGCACGGCCTCGTGCACCGCGACGTGAAGCCGGCGAACATCCTGCTCGACCACGAGGACGACGCCTACCTGGCGGACTTCGGCCTGGCCCACCTCACCGGCGCCACCCGGCTGACCCGCACCGACCAGTTGGTCGGCACCGCCGGTTACCTCGCCCCGGAACAGGTGCTCGGCCAGGAGATCGGCCACCCGACCGACGTCTACGCCCTGGGGCTGGTGCTCCTGGAGTGCCTGACCGGACGGCGCGAGTACGAGGGCGGTGACGTGGAGGCCGCGGTCGCCCGACTGCACCGACCGCCGGTGATCCCCGATCACCTGCCCGCTGACGTCCGCGAGCTGGTGGCGCGCATGACCTCCGCCGCACCGGAGGACCGGCCCACCGCGCACGACTGCGCCCGGGTCTTGGCGGGCGCGGCCCTGCCGCCCGACGACGGGGACGAGGCGGACACCGAAGAGCTACCGCGTGCGGCGACCCGCCCCTCGTGGCAGGTGCTCGTGGCCTCGGCGGGCGCCCTGGTCGGCGCGTTCGCGATCACGATGGCCGCGATCTCGGACGACCCGCCGACGACTCCCGCACCGCCCGCGTCCACCACTCAGCAGGCGTCACCCGGCACCGCGGGGTCGTCGGACGCGCCACAGGACCAGGCCGAGCCCCGGTTCATCGTCACGCCGCAAGCCACGGGCACGGCTCCGCCGTCGACCACTCCCCCGCAGCCGACGTCCCGAGCCGACCACCCACCGGCCGAGGACACGGCGGAACCGGCGGTCGGGCCGGACGGCGGCACCACCCAGCCCGTCGTCACCACCACAAGCCCGCCGACCTCGGCCGCGCCGACCACCACGTCCGTGAGCCCGGAACCGGAGCCGGAACCGTCGCTCCAGCCGACCGAGGACGGGAGCTGACGCCACTCGGCGGCCTGCCCGAGAGGGAACGACCGCTGGTGGCCACTCTTGGTCATCGCTCGCGTGCGGACCGCGTCGACTCCGGAGAACTCGCCGGGTCCGGGCGAACGGCCGGCGGAGACCGAACCCCGCTTCGCCCTCATGGGCCACGCGATGGGCTACGTGTTCTCGGCCGCCCTGCGCGCGGTCGCGGCGTTGGGCGTGGCCGACCACCTGAGCCAGGGACCCGCCCGGTCTCCGACCTGACGGAGTCGGTCGGCGCCGGCCCGCTCAACCTGTCCCCGCAGGTGAGGACGGCGTGCTCTCACGGGTGCACGCCCGGCCCGTGGTCGGCGTCCGGGGGGTGCGTGTCGTCGGCGTGCGCGAGGGGGGTCGGGCTGAGCGTGGTCTCGTCCTCCCCCTCCTCCAGCAGCGTGGCCGCCGGGCCGACCACCCGCGGGTCCGGCTCGCCGACCACGTCGGGGTCCTTGTCGGTGTAGTCCACGCGGGCCAGCACGCTGCGCATGGCCTCGATCCGGGCCCGCTTCTTGTCGTTGCTCTTCACCACGGTCCACGGCGCGGCGTGCGTGTCGGTGGCCCGGAACATGGCCACCTTCGCCGCGGTGTAGGCGTCCCACCGGTCGAGCGACCTGATGTCGTTCGGGCTGAGCTTCCACTGTCGGACCGGGTCGACCTGACGGATCAAGAACCGCGTCCGCTGCTCCGCACGTGACACCGAGAACCACAGCTTGACCAGCGCGATCCCGTCGTCCACCAGCATCCGCTCGAACGTCGGCGCCTGCCGCATGAAGCGCTCGTACTGCTCGTCGGTGCAGTAGCCCATGACCCGCTCGACGCCGGCGCGGTTGTACCAGGACCGGTCGAACAGCACGATCTCGCCCGCCGTCGGCAGGTGGGAGACGTACCGCTGGAAGTACCACTCGCCCTGCTCACGCTCGGTCGGCTTGCCCAACGCCACCACCCGTGCCCCGCGCGGGTTGAGGTGCTCGGTGAACCGCTTGATGGTGCCGCCCTTGCCCGCCGCGTCACGCCCCTCGAACACGACGACCATCCGCCCGCCGGTGTCCTTGATCCAGTACTGCAGCTTCAGCAGCTCGATCTGGAGCAGCCGCTTGGACAGCTCGTACTCCTCGCGCGACAGCCGCGTCGGGTACGGGTAGTTCTCCCGCCAGGTGTCGATCTCCGTGCCGTCGGGGTGCCGCAGCACGGGGTCGTCCCCGTCCTCGTAGTCGACCACGAGGTCGTCCACGCGCAGGCCGGGGAAGAGGTCGCCGAGGTCGAGCACGCTGTCCACCGGTTCGGCGTACCCGGCCGGGGTTCGGCGAAACCTGCCGGTCACGCGGGTCGCACTCCGGGAGCGCGACCCGCGTGGGGCGTCACAGCAGCGTGCTGATCTGGGCGGCGACCAGGTCGATCCGGACGCCCTGGTTCGGGCAGCCGCCGTAGTGGTGCAGCCCGATCACCTTGTGCGTGCGCCGGGACAGCACCGGCGAGCCCGACGAGCCGCCCTCGGTGTCGCACCGGTAGGCGATGTCGGACTGCGAGGAGCTGCCGTTCACCCGGACGGCAGACACGGCGCAGTAGCCACCGCCGTTCTGGTCGTCACGCAGGGAGAGCTTCTTGAGCTTGCCCGCCGGGTGGCCGACGACGTACATCTCCTCGCCGACCGCCGGGACCCGCGCGTCCAGCTCCAGGTAGCCGAACGACGCCAGCGACGCGAAGTTCGTGACGCTGAACAGCGTGTAGTCCAACGCCGCGCTGGTCTTGAGCACCGACGACACCAGCACCTTGGTGACCGCGGCGCCGGCCGTGCCGCCGCAGGTCGGGCACTGGTAGTTGAACCACACCTCGATGCCGGCACCGCTGGTGAAGCAGTGGTTGTTGGTCAGCATCCGGTTGTTCGCGCCGACCCGCCAGGCGGTGCACAGCGAGCCGCCGTTGCGCAGCAGCTTCGCCACCGCCCTGGTCCTGCCGAACTCGGTGGGGTTGCTCGACTGGTAGCAGACGGCGTCGCGGTAGTCGTTCGTGCCGCAGATGCTCTTGGGCGCCAGTTCCGCCGCCGCGGCCAGCTCGGCGTCGGTGTACCCGCGGGTGATCTTGTCGAGCTCCACCCGGCTGGCCGGGTGCGCCGGTCCGCCGTCCCGGCCGCGCAGGCTGACCACGGCCCGGTCGCCGGTGACCGACATGGCCCAGAAGCCGGTGCCGTCCGCGGTCGCGGTGCCCGACGCCGTGACGTCGGAGGTGTAGCGGTAGGACTCGACGCCTGCCGGGTCGGACACCGTGAGCACGTCGCCCGCGACCAGGCGCAGGCCGGTGAAGTGGGTCTTCAGGTACCACGAGCCGGGGCGTTCGAGGGACGCGGTCTGGTCCTTGCCGCCGAGGACGGTCGAGACGACCTCGTCCTCGCCGACCTTCTGGGTCTGTTCGACGTAATCCGGCGCCGGCGCCGCGGTCGCGGTTCCGCCTGACAGCGGTACCACGAGGAGAGCGGCAGCGAGGAGTTGCAGGGTTCTCCGCACTGGTTCACCTCACATCTGGAGCAGGGATGGGTGACACCTCGATGCTGCTCCTCGGAACGTGAGGTGTCAGCCCTCCGAAGGTCGGGTACTCGAACGTCCACTTAGGACCACGCGAACCATCGAGGGTCGGCACGACGGACCCTCGCCGCGCGGACGTCGACCGTCCTCTGTGGACTGGACAGGCTTCCGAGGGCGGTCACGCGCCCTACCGGTCGGTAACATATCGTCCGCGTATCGAGAACCGCATACGTGCCGGCAACGCCGCGCCGTCTTGACTGGCGGCATGACCGACAGCGAACCGGCACGGACGTCGGCCCGCCACACCCGGTCGCCGGTGTCCTGGTCCTCGTCGGCCGGTCCGACGACGGGGATCACGGTGTACGGCTGCGAGCCGGACGAGGCCGCCCTGTTCCGGGAGATGTCGCCTCGCTTCGGCGTCGTGCCGACCATCACCGAGGCCCCGGTGTCCGAAGCCAACGTCGAACTGACCTCGGGGAACCGCTGCATCAGCGTCGGGCACAAGACCCGGATCACGAGTTCCACGTTGCTCGCGCTCAGCCGGGCCGGCGTGAGGTACATCTCCACGAGGAGCATCGGGTACGACCACGTCGACGTGGACTACGCGGCGCGCGTCGGCATCTCCGTCGAGAACGTCGCCTACTCGCCCGACAGCGTGGCCGACTACACGGTGATGTTGATGCTGATGGCGCTGCGGAACGCGAGGTCCATCATCAGGCGCGCCGACGCCCACGACTACCGGTTGCCCGAGGTGCGGGGGAAAGAACTGCGCGACCTGACCGTCGGGGTGGTCGGCACCGGCCGCATCGGCGCCGCGGTCATCGATCGGCTGTGGGGTTTCGGCTGCCAGAAGCTCGCCTACGACATCCGTCCCCGGACCTCCGCCGACTACGTGCCCCTCGACGAACTGCTGCAGCAGAGCGACATCGTCACGCTCCACACGCCGCTCAACGCCGACACGCACCACTTGTTGAACCGTCGGCGCATCGAGCAGATGAAGCACGGCGCGGTCGTCGTCAACACCGGACGAGGTGGGCTCATCGACACCGAGGCCCTCGTTCCGGCGTTGGCGAGCGGCAGGTTGGGCGGCGCCGCGCTGGACGTCCTCGAAGGAGAGGAAGGGATCTTCTACGCCGATTGCCGGAACCGGCCCACCACGAGCACGCAGCTGTCGCGGCTGCAGGGGCTGCCGAACGTGCTGATCAGCCCGCACACCGCCTACTACACCGACCACGCGTTGAGCGACACGGTGGAGAACTCCCTCGCCAACTGTCGCGACTTCGACCGCAGAAAGCAGCACTGGATATGAAAATCGGAATTGTCTTCGGCGGCCGCTCCGAAGAGCACGACGTCTCCGTCAAGTCCGCGCGGGAGGTGGCGAAGCACCTCGACACCGAGAAGTACGAACCGCACTACATCGGCATCACGAAGAGCGGCTCCTGGCAGCTCTGCGACGGGCCCGACGCGGACTGGGAGAACGGCCGTCTCCGCCCGGCCGTGCTGTCGCCGGACAGCGGCGTGCGCGGGTTGCTCGTGCTGGAGGACGGGCAGTACCAGACGATCGGGCTGGACGTGGTGCTGCCCGTCCTGCACGGCAAGCTCGGCGAGGACGGCGCGGTGCAGGGCTTGTTGGAGCTCTCCGGCATCCCCTACGCCGGCTGCGACGTCCAGAGTTCCGCCCTGTGCATGGACAAGTCCCTGACCTACCTCGTCGCGCGCGGCGCGGGGATCGCCACGCCGGACTTCTGGACCGTCCCGGCGGGCGAGCAGGTCGATCCGGACCGGCTGACCTATCCCGTCTTCGTGAAGCCGGCCCGTTCCGGGTCGTCCTTCGGGGTCGGCAAGGTGACCCGGGCGGAAGACCTGCGAAGCGCGGTGGACACCGCGAGGCAGTACGACTCGAAGGTGTTGATCGAGGAGGCGGTCGTCGGCAGCGAGGTCGGCTGCGCCATCCTGGGCAACGGCGCGGAGCTGATCGCCGGCGAGCTGGACCGGATCGCGCTGTCCCACGGCTTCTTCCGGATCCACCAGGAGAACGAGCCGGAGAGCGGGTCCGAGAACTCGACCACGATCGTCCCGGCCGACATCCCGGCCGAGTCGCGCTCGCTCGTCCAGGAGACCGCGAAGGCGGTGTACCGCGCGCTGGGCTGCCGGGGGCTGTCGCGCGTGGACATGTTCCTGAAGGAGGACGGCACGGTGGTCCTCAACGAGGTCAACACCCTGCCCGGCCTGACCTCGTACAGCCGGTACCCCAGGATGATGGCCGCCGCCGGGCTGTCGCTCGGCGACGTGATCGACCGGGTCGTGTCGTCGGCGTTGGCCGGACAGGCCCGATGAACGACGACTTCGTCTTCCTGGACGAGTTCGCGCCCGGTATCCGCTGGGACGCCAAGTACGCCACCTGGGACAACTTCACCGGCAAGCCCGTGGACGGCTACCTGGCGAACCGGATCGTCGGCACGAGGGCCTTGTGCGCGGCCTTGGAGCGCGTGCAGAGGAAGGCCGCGGCCCTCGGCTTCGGCCTGCTCGTCTGGGACGGCTACCGCCCGCAACGCGCCGTCGACTGCTTCCTGCGCTGGTCACGGCAGCCGGAAGACGGCCGGACGAAGCCGCGGCACTACCCCAACATCGATCGCGCCGAGATGTTCGACAAGGGCTACGTGGCCGCCAGGTCGGGCCACAGCCGCGGCAGCACGGTCGACTTGACGCTCTACCACTCGGACACCGGCGAACTCGCCCCCATGGGTGGCGACCACGACCTGATGGATCCGATCTCACATCACGGCGCACCGGGGATCACGCAGGTCGAAGCGAGGAACCGCCGGCAGCTCCGCTCGCTGATGGAGGACTGCGGTTTCCGCTCCTACGACTACGAGTGGTGGCACTACACGCTGAACGACGAGCCGTACCCGGGCAGCTACTTCGACTTCCCCATCACGTGGTCGACGCCGCGTGACCTCGAAGTCGGGACCGCTCCGCGACGACTTCACGAGTCCGGCGCCGGCGGGATCGCCCGGTGACGGGGCCGGGCGTGGGCGGCCGGCGCGCTCGACGCGGAGTCGCGTCAGGCGCCGGTGTGCGGCGGCGCGACAGGTAGCCGCACGCTGATGCGGAGCCCGCCGCCGGCCCGCGGGGTGAGGGTGAGGGTGCCGTCGTGGGCTTGGGCGATGCTCTTGACGATCGCCAGGCCGAGTCCGACACCGGCGTGGTCGCGGCGCACGCGTTGGGTGCCGCGCTGGAACGGTTCGGTGAAGGTCGAGATCAGCTGCGGGGTGAGCTTCTCGCCGGTGTTCTCGACCGCGAGCACCGCCTTCTTGGCGTCGACGCCGGTCGTGACCCACACGGTGCCCTGATCGGGCAGGTTGTGGACGATCGCGTTGTGGACGAGGTTGGTCGTCAGCTGCAGCAGCAGCGCGTGCGATCCGGTGGTGGGCGTCATGTCGCCGGAGGTCTCGATGGTGAGGCCGCGCTTCTCCGCGAGCGGGAGGAGCGTTTCGGCGGCTTCCTCCGCGACGAGCGACAGGTCGACGTGCTCCCGGTTGAAGGTCCGCTGGTTGGCGCGGCTGAGCAGGAGCAGCGCCTCGGTGAGGTCGATCGCCCGGGTGTTGACGAAGCGGAGGCGTTCGACGAGCTCGCCGGCATCGCGGTTCGGGTCGTTGCGGGCGACGTCGAGGAGCGTCTGGGTGATCGCCAGCGGGGTGCGCAGTTCGTGGGAGGCGTTGGCGGTGAACCTGCGCTGTTCGTCGTCGTGCGCTTCGAGCCGCGCGAGCATGGTGTCGAAGGCGTCGGCGAGTTCGCGGAACTCGTCTTGGCGGCCCTCCAACGCGATCCGGTGGGAGAGAGATCCCGCCGCGGCCCGGCGGGTGGCGTGGGTGATGCGGGTCAGGGGCGCGAGCATGCTGCCGGCGAGGAGCCACCCTCCCAGGAGGCCGAACACCAGCAGGAACGCCATCGCCAGGCCCGCCTTCGGCACGAAGGCGTCCTCCAGGGCAGCGCGGTCGGGCACCGACGGGCCCGGCCGCCAACTCCCCGGGGGCTCGAGTTGGACGATGGTCTCGGGCACGTAGCGCAGCAGGAACACCCAGACGACCGCGAGCAGGGAGCCACCCGCGAGCATGAGGAACCCGGCGTAGCTGAGGGTGAGTTTGAGGCGGACGCTCAACCCGGGCGGCCTATCCACGGTCTCGTGCCTCGCGCCCGGCGTCGGACGCCGTGTCGATGCGGTAGCCGACGCCGGCCACGGTGGCGATGACCCACGGTTCACCGAGGCGCTTGCGCAGCGCGGAGACCGTGATGCGCACGGCGTTGGTGAAGGGGTCGGCGTTCTCGTCCCACGCCCGTTCCAGCAGCTCCTCGGCGCTGACGACACCGCCTTCGGCGGCGACGAGGACTTCGAGCACGGCGAACTGCTTCCTGGTCAGCGCGACGTACCGGCCGTCCCGGTAGACCTCGCGGCGGAACGGGTCCAGCCGCAGGCCCGCGATCTCCCGCACCGGCGGCCTGCTGTGCCCGCGCCTGCGGTCGAGCGCCCGGAGCCTGAGCACGAGCTCCTTCAGCTCGAACGGCTTGGTGAGGTAGTCGTCCGCGCCGAGCTCGAACCCGGAGGCCTTGTCGTCGAGCCGGTCGGCGGCGGTGAGCATCAGGATCGGCATGCCGCTGCCGGACGCGACGATGCTCTCCGCGACCTCGTCACCGGACGGTCCGGGGATGTCGCGGTCGAGGACGGCGATGTCGTAGGGGTTGACGCCCAACAGCTCCAGCGCGGTGTCGCCGTCACCGGCGATGTCGGCGGCGATCGCTTCCAGGCGCAGCCCGTCGCGGATGGCCTCGGCCAGATAGGGCTCGTCCTCGACGACCAAAACACGCATGCTCCGATGCTACGGTCCGCAGCATATCGCGGGCATATCGAGAATCTCGAACGTGCTCGCAACACCGCATCGCCTTCATTGGCGGTATGCGCTACCGCGAATCAGCACGCACCACGACCCGAATGCCGGCGTCCCCGGCCGACCCGCGCCCGCACGGCGCCGTCCCCGATCCCGTGACGGTCTTCGACGAGGGGATTCCGGCCGTGGCCAACCTGGATCCCGATCTGCTCGCCGCGCTGCGCCGAGCCGCGACCGATGCCGCGGCCGACGGGGTCGAGTTCTCGGTGAATGGCGGTTGGCGTTCCCCGGAATACCAGGAGCGGCTATTCGACGAGGCGGTTTCCAAGCACGGCTCGGAAATGGCGGCGGCCCGATGGGTGGCCACTGCCGACACCTCCGCCCACGTGTCGGGGGACGCGGTCGACATCGGGCCGGCCGCGGCCAGGGCGTGGCTGTCCGAGCACGGCGCCGGGTACGGGCTGTGCCAGGTCTACCGCAACGAACCCTGGCACTACGAGCTGCGCCCCGAAGCCGTCGCCAACGGCTGCCCGCCCCTGTACGCCGACCCGTCGCACGATCCGAGGATGCGGCGGTGACCGGTGGGCGCGGCGGGTCCGAGCCCGCGCACGGCGACCTGGACGCGCGGGACAGCCGTCAGTGGCGCAGCCGGCCCGTGATGCCGCGGCCGTCGGTCGCCACGCCCTCGATCCTGGTCGGGTCGACGCTCCAACGGTGGGCCAGCGCCATGACGTCGTGCTCACCCGGGATCGTCCGCAACCAGGTCTCGTCGTCCGGCGACTCGGGCCGGGTGCCGATGCCGAGCGCGGTCTCGTCCACCGTCACCTCGCCCTCGAACAGCGGCACGCCGCCGCCGTCGAAGTGGTAGGCCCGGCGCACCTTCCCGCCCGCGGCCAACACCCAGGCGCACGTGCCGGTGATGCGGTAGGTCTGGAAGAACTGCACGTGCCCGAGCCGCTCGCTCAACCCGGCGATCCAGTCCAGGAATCCCGGGCTGGACGCGTCGGGCAGGCCGCGACCCGGCACCAGCACCCAGGGACCGATCGGCGGGGCGACGAACACCGCGCCGTCGTAGGCCAAGTCGACCCCGTGCGCCCAGGTCACCCGCTTGCGCCGGATCAGACCGAGCACGTCGGCCGCGGTCGCCGCGTCCGGTGCGGTGACGGCGAGCCACCAGCACTTGTAGCCGAACGGGACTGCCCGGTCCACGCCCATGCCGAAAGCCACGCCCAATCCTCGCATCCCGCACGCCCTCACCGCTCCCGTTTACCGCAGCCCCGACGTGTCGGCGCGTCGGCGTGCGCGACCCGCCGGCGCCGCTCGGCCGACCGGTATGCTCGGCTCGGCGTCGGAGGGCGCCGCCGGGTCCGTCGGGCAGGACCGAGTCCACCTCCACCACCGAGCGAGTCATCTCTCGTGACGATCTCTTTCGACCCGGACGCGGACCACGGGCGCCGAAGGAGACGTCATGCCCGAGCTTCCCGCGCGGCCCAACCTCGACCAGTTGCGGCACCGGGCCCGGGACCTGCTGCGCGCCGCCCGACGTGGTGGCGTCGACGCCCTCGCCCGCGTCGGGGCGGTGTCCGATCGGGTCGTCCTCGCCTCGGCGCAGCTCGCGATCGCCCGGGAGCACGGGTTCGCGAGCTGGGCCAAGCTCAAGCTGGAGGTCGAGCGCCGCGACGTCCTCAACCAGCGGGACGTGTCCCGGCTGGCGGACCTGCTGGCCCGCCACCCCGAAACGGCCACCACCCGGATGGAAGGCTGGTCCGACCACCGCAAGGGCGCCGACGTGCTCGGCTACCTGGCCATGCTGCGGCTCGACCACCGGCGCCTCGGCCTGCCGCGCGACGTGCCCGGCTCGGACGTGGCGGCCAGGGCGCTGATCGACGCCGGCGCGCCGGTCGACGGTCATCCCGGCGACCAGGAGACGCCGCTGATCACCGCCGCCAGTTGCGGGGACGTCGACGTCGCGAAGGTGCTGATCGAGGCGGGCGCCGACCTGGACGCGGTGGCCGCACCGGACTCCGGCGGCGTGCCCGGCGGCACGGCGGTCGAGCACGCGGCGGTGTTCGGGATGACCGACGTCCTCGACCTGCTGGTCGCCGCCGGAGCCCGGGTCGACAGCCCGGAGATGGCCGCCGCGGCGGGAGACCTGACCGCCTGGCCGCCGCGACGGCTGAGCCCGCAATGCCGACTGCGGTGCCTGGTGTTCGCCGCCGACCACCAGCGACTGGACGTCATCGACCGGCTCGTCGCCGCCGGCACCCCCGTCGACGAAGCCGACGCCGAGTGGCGGCGGATGCCGCTGCACGTCGCGGCGGCCCACGGCAAGCCCGCCGGCGTCCGCCGGATGCTCGACCACGGCGCGGACCCGACGCTGCGCGACCCCCGGCACCTCCGCACGCCGCTGGAGTGGTGCCGGCTCTCGGAGGACGAGAGCCCAGGGCACGCCGAAGTGGCCGCCCTGCTCGTGGAACAAATGAAACAACGGCTGTAACGCGGGCGCTCAGATCGGTGCGGGACCGGTGGAGTCACGGATGACCAGCGTCGTGGACAGCTCCAGGTGCAGGGCCTCGGGCCGGTGCCCGTCGAGGACGCGCATGAGCTGGGTGACCGCGATGCGACCCATCTCCTGCAACGGCTGGCGGACCGTGGTCAGCGCGGGACGGGTCGCGCGACTGAGGTCGATGTCGTCGAAACCCGCGACGGAGAGGTCCTCGGGCACCCGGAGCCCGCGGTCGTGGGCGGCTTGGAGCGCGCCGACCGCGAGCTTGTCGTTGAAGCAGACGATCGCGGTCGGCCGGCTCGGCTCGTCCAGCAGGTCAGCCGCGGCGCGCAACCCCTCGGCGGCGGTGGGCTCCACGTGGTGGACGCGGTGGCGGGCGGGCAGGACGCCCGCCTGGGCCAGCGCGGCGTGGTGGCCCGCGGTGCGCGCGTCGCCCGCGAGCCAGTCCAGGGGCCCGGCGATGACGCCGATGTCGCGGTGGCCCAACTCCACCAGGTGCGCGGTGAGCGCGCGGGCGCCCGCGAGGTGGGCCGCCGACACCGAGGCGACGTCCGGCGGCGGCGCGGTGCGCGGGTCGACCACGACGAACGGGAAGCCGCGACGGGCCAGCGCGACGAGCCGGTCGCCGTCCTCCGGCGGCAGGATCAGGATCGCGGCGTCGACGTCCGGCTCGTCGGGCAGCGTGGTCAGCACGTCGGCCCGCTGGGAGGACACGCCCGCGTCGAGGACCATACGCACGCCGTGCAGGCGCAGCGTCTCGGCGATCGAGGAGACGATCAGGCCGAAGTAGTCGGTCAGCAGGTAGGGGCACCGGACGTGCACGGTGCGGCGGCTCTCGGGCGCGTCGGCCCGGCTGCGCGCCATCGCCTGGAGCACGAGTTCGCGCGTGCGCGGCGCCACGTTGACGTGGTCGTTGAGCACCCGGGAGACGGTGGCGATCGAGACGCCCGCCTCCGCGGCGATGTCGCGCACCCGCGCCCGCCTGGTCACCTCGGCAGCTTAACCGCGTCTTGCACCTTGACTTGTCCGGCACGTCACGTGTTCCATCACGAAACACATTCTCCTAGCTTGTTACATTGCTCGAAGGAGAGCGATGAAGAGATCCCGGACGATCGCCCTGACCGCCGCCGCGGCGCTCTCGGTCGGCCTGACCGGCGGCGCCGTGCAGGCGGCCGACCGCGGCACGACCTCGGCCCGGGTGTGGGTCACGACGGTGGATCGCAGCGAATTGCTCGCCGAACGCCCCTCCGTGGCGTTCCGGACCGGCTCGTCGCCGCACCAGACCATCGTGGTCGACCCCGACGTGACCTACCAGGAGGTCGACGGCTTCGGCGCGTCGATCACCGACTCGTCGGCCGACGTGCTGCACCGGCTCACACCGGCGGCGCGCGAGGAGACGATGCGCAAGCTGTTCGACCCGGTGCGCGGCATCGGCGTGAGCTTCCTGCGGCAGCCGATCGGCTCGTCGGACTTCACCGCCGAGGCCGAGCACTACACCTACGACGACGTGCCTCCCGGCCGGACCGACTTCGAGCTGCGCCACTTCAGCATCGCCCACGACCAGGCCGAGATCCTGCCCCTGCTGCGCCGGGCGAAGCAGCTCAACCCGGCGTTGCGGGTCATGGGCACGCCGTGGAGCCCGCCGGCGTGGATGAAGACCACCGACTCGCTGGTCGGCGGCCGGTTGAAGGACGACCCGGCGATCTACGACGCCTACGCGCGCTACCTGGTGAAGTTCGTCCAGGCGTACGCCGCCTCCGGTGTGCCGGTGGACTTCCTGTCGTTGCAGAACGAGCCGCAGAACCGGACGCCCGACGCCTACCCCGGCACGGACATGCCGGTGGCGCAGCAGATCAAGGTCGTCGAGGCGCTGGGACCGCTGCTGCGCAAGGCGAGCCCGCGCACGAAGATCCTCGCCTACGACCACAACTGGAGCACCCACCCGAACGACGTCGCCGCCACGCCACCCGGCGAGGACCCGGAAACCGACTACCCGCACCGGATCCTGGAGAGCCCGGCCGCGCGGTGGCTCGCGGGCACCGCGTACCACTGCTACTCGGGCGACCCGGCGGCGCAGACCGCGTTGCACGACGCGTTCCCGGACAAGGGCATCTGGTTCACCGAGTGCTCCGGCTCGCACGGCCCGCAGGACCCGCCGGCGCAGGTCTTCCGCGACACGCTCAAGTGGCACGCCCGCAACGTCGTCATCGGCACCACCCGCAACTGGGCGAAGTCGGCGGTGAACTGGAACATCGCGCTGGACAGCGCGGGCGGGCCGCACAACGGCGGCTGCGGCACGTGCACCGGCCTCGTCACGGCCCACCCGGACGGGACCGTGTCCACCGACGCCGAGTACTACACGATCGGTCACCTGGCGAAGTTCGTGAAGCCCGGCGCGAAGCGCGTCGCCAGCACGTCGTTCGGCACGACGGGCTGGAACGGCCAGATCATGGACGTCGCGTTCCGCAACCCGGACGGTTCCACCGCGTTGGTCGTGCACAACCAGAACGACGACCCGCGCACGTTCGCGGTCCAGGTGGGCGAGCGGATCTTCGACCACACCCTGCCCGGCGGCGCGCTGGCCACGTTCACCTGGCCGCGGGCCAAGGCGTTGGACAGCGGGCTCGACCCGGTCTCCCTGACCGGCGCCACCGCCACCACCGCGCCGAACGGGGAGAACCCGGCCGCGGCCGTGGACGGCGACGCGTCGACCCGGTGGAGCAGCGGCCAGGGGCAGGAGCCGGGCCAGTACCTCCAGGTCGACCTCGGCCGCGAGACGACGTTCCGGCGGGTGGCCGTCGACAGCGGCGGCAACCTCGGCGACTACGCCCGCGGCTGGCGGCTGTCGGTCAGCGACAACGGCACCGGCTGGCGGACCCTGGCGTCCGGAGTCGGCGCCGGTCAGTTGACCACGGTCGACGTGCCGCGCACGCGGGCCCGCTACCTGCGTGTCAGCACCACCGCGTCGGCCGGCGACTGGTGGAGCGTCGCCGACGTCCGCCTGTACCGCTGAGGTTGTCCCGGTCGGGGTCACGCCATCGCGGACCCGACCGGCCGGACGTCGTCGTCACCGCCGCGGATCTGCCCGACGACCAGGTGCGGCCCGTCGTTCGGCAACCGCGTGACGGTCTGGTCGAACTGGCGACCAGCCGGAGCGAGCGCAACGTCCTCGGCTGGGGCCTGGCCGCGAAGGACCGGGGGTCGAGGCCTTCGACCAGGACTCGTGACGCGGACGACGCAACGTGGACCACGTACCGTGGACCGGGTGAGCATCGCACCGGCAACCGTCACCCTGAGCGACCAGTTCGCCCGAACGCTCCCGGAGATGGCCCTCGCGTGGCAGGCCGAGCACGCTCCCTCGCCGAACCTGCTCGTGCTCAACGAGCGGCTGGCCGCCGAACTGGGCCTGGACGCCGACTGGTTGCGGAGCCCGGACGGCCTGCGACTGCTCGTCGGCGAGCAGGTCCCCGACGGCGTCACGCCCGTGGCGCAGGCCTACGCCGGGCACCAGTTCGGGCACTACGCGCCACGGCTCGGCGACGGTCGCGCCCTGCTCCTCGGCGAAGTCGTCCACGCCGACGGCGGCACGCGCGATCTGCACCTCAAGGGCTCCGGGCGCACGCCGTTCGCCCGTGGCGGCGACGGCCTGGCCGTGGTGGGTCCGATGCTGCGCGAGCACGTCGTCAGCGAGGCGATGCACGCCCTCGGAATCCCGACGACCCGTTCGCTGGCCGTGGTGGCGACCGGGCGACCGGTGCGCCGCGAGACCGTGCTGCCGGGAGCGGTGCTCGCCCGCGTGGCGAGCAGCCACCTGCGCGTCGGCAGCTTCCAGTACGCCCGCGCGACCGGGGACGTCGACCTGCTGCGCCGGCTGGCCGACCACGCGATCGCCCGTCACCACCCCGAGGCCGCGGACGCCGGCAACCGCCACCTCGCCCTGTTCGAGGCGGTGGTCTCGGCGCAGGCGTCGCTGGTGGCGCGGTGGATGCTCGTCGGTTTCATCCACGGTGTCATGAACACCGACAACACGACGATCTCCGGCGAGACCATCGACTACGGACCCTGCGCGTTCATGGACGCGTTCGACCCGGACACCGTGTACAGCTCGATCGACCACGCCGGGCGGTACGCCTACGGCAACCAGCCGCGCGTGGCCGAGTGGAACCTGGCCCGGCTCGCCGAAGCCCTGCTGCCGCTGTTCGCCGAGGACGAGGAGCGGGCGGTCGAGGCGGCGGTCGAGGCGCTCGGCGCGTTCCGCGGGCAGTACGACGACGCCTGGTCGGCCGGCGTCGCGGCGAAGCTCGGCCTCGCCGGCACCGCGCCCGCGCCGCTGGTGGACGACCTGCTCACCCTGCTGCGGGACAACCATGTCGACCACACCTCGTTCCACCACCGCCTGGGCGCGGCGGCAGACGGCGACACCGAGCCCGCGCGCGAGCTGTTCCTCGACCTCGCCGGGATCGACGCCTGGCTGGACCGCTGGCGCGCCCTCGGACCCGACGCCGACGCCATGCGCCGGGTCAACCCGGTCTACATCCCCCGCAACCACCTGGTGGAGGAGGCGCTCGCCGCCGCGACGGGAGGCGACCTGGTCCCGATGGAACGGCTGCTCGACGCGGTGACGTCCCCGTTCGACGAGCGGCCCGGCCTGGACCGCTACGCGGAGCCCGCGCCGGCCGACTTCGGCGCCGCTTACCAGACCTTCTGCGGAACCTGAGCGACCACGTCGCGGGCGGCGAGCGCGGTGAGGTCGTGGTGCGGCCCGACGAGCACCGGCCGCTTCAGGGCGGCCGCCTCCACCTGCACCGCGCCGGAATCGGTGACCGGAGAAGGACCCGACGACGCCGCTGACCACGTTCGACGACGACCAACTCGTGAGCTGCGGCTGACGCCCGGCGATCACCCGTCCGGGAGTCAGTGCGCTACCGCTTGGGCACGAAGGCGTAGATGCTGGCGGGCGAGCCGGAACCGCGGCGGTTGACCGTGCCGCCGACCAGGACGTGCGCGCCCTGCTCGGGCAGCTCGGCCAGGTTCGCCAGGACCTCCAGGCTGATCCGGTGCTCGCGGTAGAGCAGCTTGGAGACCCGGTACTCGGCGTCGAGCGCGGACTCCGGGCTGAACGTGTCCGTGCCCAGCGCGCCGCGCCGGCCGAGGCGCCCGGTGTCCACCAGCCACCGCACGGCCTCCAGCGAGAACCCCGGCTGGTGCATCAGACCGTCGGCGTCGAAGTTGAAGAACGCCGGGGTGCCCCAGCGCTCCTCCCACCCGGTCCACAGCACGACCGCGGCCTCGTTCGGGATGCGGCCGTGCCGCTTCTCCCACCGCTGCAGGTCGGCGACGCTCACCTCGTGATCGGCGTCGCGCGCGGCCTGTACCCGCACGTCGATCTTGACCGCGGGCAGGAACAGGTCCTCGGCGTCGAGCTCGTCGGCGTGCGGCTGGTCGTCGTTGAAGTGCGAGGGCGCCCCCCAGTGCGTGCCGGTGTGCTCGCCCTGCTGCACGTACTGCAGGTAGAACCCGTGCTCCGGCACCGTGGTCACGGTGGTGAGGGTGAACGCCGGGTCGCCGGGGTAGACGTTGGTCCGGTCCGGGTCGTTGACGTGGGCCAGGTTCACCAACCGGTAGTCGGCCAGGCCGAGTCGGCCCGAACGACCCGAAGCACCCGCCGCACCACCGCCCGCGAACATGCCGCCCACCGCTGTCACCACACCCGCGAGCATCGAGCGTCTCCGCACCGCCGACCACTCCTCTGCCTAGCCGTCACCCGATCCGGGCAACGGTACCGGCTGGGTGATCACAGGAGGATGACCTGGCGGACGGCTTCTCCGGAGGCCAAACGGGTGAACCCGGTGTTGATGTCGTCCAGCGCGAGGCGTCCCGACAGCAGTTCGTGCACGGGCAGCTGCCCGGCCCGGTAGAGGTCGACGAACCGGGGCACGTCCCGCCGCGGCACGCACGACCCGAGGTAGCTGCCCTTCAGCGTCCGCTCCTCGGCGACCAGGCTCAACGCGGGCAGCGAGATCGTGCGGTCGGGGTGCGGAAGGCCGACGGTCACCGTGGTGCCGCCCGCGCCGGTGGCCAGGTAGGCCTGCTCCAGCACGGCCGCGACGCCGGTGGTGTCGATGACCTTGTCCGCGCCGCCGCCGGTCAGCGAGCGCACCTGTTCCACCGCGTCGGGACCGCCGGCCACGTCGTGCGTCGCGCCGAGCCCGCGCGCCAGCTCGCGCTTGTGCGCCACCACGTCCACCGCGATGATCTGCGACGCGCCGGCCGCCCGTGCGGCGAGCAACGCGGCCAGCCCGACGCCGCCGAGCCCGAACACCGCGACCCGGTCCCCCGGCGTGACGGCCGCGCTGTAGAACGCCGCGCCGGCGCCGGTGAGCACCGCGCAGCCGAACAGGGCGGCGATCTCGAACGGCAGGTCGGCCGGCACCAGCGTGGCCGACTTCTCCGACACCACGGCGTACTCGGCGAACCCGGACACGCCGAGGTGGTGGTGCGGGCGCGTGCCGTCGGGCAGCCGCAGCCGCCGTTCGCCGCCGAGCAGCGTGCCCTCGCGGTTGGCCGCCGCGCCCGGTTCGCACAGCGCCTGCCGCCCGGACACGCACCGGCGGCACGACCCGCAGGCCGGGACGAACGACAGCACCACCCGGTCGCCGACGGCGAAGTCCGACGCGCCGGGCCCGGTCTCGACCACCTCGCCCGCGGCCTCGTGGCCCAGCAGCATCGGCAGCGGCCGGACGCGGGAGCCGTCGATCACCGACAGGTCGGAGTGGCACAGCCCGGTGGCGCGCACCTTGACCAGCAGCTCGCCCGCGCCCGGCGGGTCGAGGTCGAGGTCGAGCACCTGAAGCGGTCCGCCGACCTCGGTCAGCACCGCGCCCCTGGTCTTCACGCGACCACCAGCCCTTCCATCGCGGCGCGCAGGCCGTCCGGGATCGCCACCGGCTTGCGGGTCCCGCGGTCGGTGAACACGTGCACGAAGTGCCCTTCGGCGACCACGTCGTCCTTGCCCTCCGGGTAGAAGCCGACCTCGTAGCGGACGCTGGATCGGCCGAGGTGCCCGATCCGCAGTCCCGCGTCCACGGCCTCCGGGAACGCGATCGACGCGCGGTAGTTGCAGTGGGATTCCACGCACAACCCGATCGCCTGCCCGTGGTGGATGTCCAACTCGCCCTCCGCGATCAGCCACGTGTTGATCACGGTGTCCATGAAGGCGTAGTGCACGACGTTGTTCACGTGCCCGTACACGTCGTTGTCGTGCCACCTGGTCGGTATCCGCTGCCAGTGCCGGTACTGCTCGCGCACCGAACCTCCTCCTGAGTCAGTCGAGCATCCGGGTCAGCTCGACCCGGGACCGCACCTCGAGCCTGGCGAAGATGTTGCGCAGGTGGTGCTCGACGGTGCGGTGGCTCAGGAACAGCCGCGCGGCGACCTCGCGGTTGGTCGCGCCCTCGGCGACCAGGCGGGCGATCTGCGCCTGCTGCGGGGTCAGGCCCGCGGTCGGGTCGACGTCGGAGCGGCCCGCGGCCCGGTTGGCGGCGCGGTCGGCGGTCCGGTCGGCCCGGGTCGGCCCGACCGCCTCCCCCGCCGCGCGCAGCTCGGCGCGGGCGCGGGCGACCCAGCGGTCGGCGTCGTAGCGCTGGAAGATCTTCACCGCGTCGCGCAGCAGGTCGCGCGCGGCGCGCGGCTTGCGGTCGCGCCGCAGCCGGTGGCCGTAGAACAGCTCGGTCTTGGCCAGTTCCATGGCGGTGCCGCTGGCCCGGTGCAGCCGGATCGCCTCGCGGAAGTGGTCCTCGGCGCGCAGGCCGTCGGCGAGCAGGCCGCGGCAGCGGTGCGACAGCGCGAGCCGGGCCGCGCTGCCCGTGGTGCCCGCCCACTTCTCGTACCGGCGCAGCGCCCGGTCCGCGGTGGACGGCCGGCCGCAGCCCACGGCGGCCTCCACCACGTGCGGCGCGGCCATCACCTTGATGCCGGTGTGCACGCCGCCCGACCCGGCGGCCATCAGCCGCAGCCGGTCCAGCGCGTCGGCCGGACGGTCGAGCGCGAGGTCCACGCAGGCGAACGCCCACGCGCCGAACGTGCCGGAGCGGCCGAGACCCCGTTCGGCGATCTGCTCGGCGGCGGCGTCGATGCGGTGCACCGCGGTGTCGGTGTCCCCGCGCAGGGCGGCGACCAGCGCGAGGATCGTGAGGTGGTCGACCACGGCGTTGTGCTGGCCGATGGAGGTGGCCGCGTGCACTCCCTCGAACGCGGCCGACAACGCCACCGAGTGCTGGTCCAGCAACAACGCCGACAACGCGCGGTAGACCAGCGCCCACGGCACCAGCGCGGTCAGGCCGTGCTCGTGCGCCGCGGTGACCGCGCTGGTCGCCAGCTCGTGCGCCCTGGACGCGTCCCCGAGGGTGTAGGCCGCCTGGCCGCCCCAGATCTTGGCCTGCGGGTGCGGCACCCGTTCGGCGAGCTCGACCACCGAGCGCAGCACGGGCAGGGCCTCCTCGTGCCGACCGGCGAACGTGGCGGCCATGCCGGCGAGGTGGTCCAGGGTGATCCGGGTCTCGTCGGGCTCGTCGGGCCGGCGCAGGCTCGCGGCGAACGCGGCGGTCTCGGCGTACCGGGCGTGGTCGCCCGCGATGCTGGCCGCCTCGCCCGCGAAGCCCAACGCGGTGATGGCCAGCGTGCGGTGGGTGCCGACGAGTTCGCCCGCCGCGTGCAGCAGCCGGCGCACCGCGACGTCCGGCAGGCCGTTGCCCAGGTCGATGCCGCCGCGCAGCAGCTCGGTGCGCGCCCGCAGCTCGCCGCTGTCGGTCAGCCGGGCCGCGGTGCGCAGCGCGACGCGGGCCCGGCGGGGCGCGCCGGACGCCCAGTGGTCGGTGGCGGCGGCGATCAGGTGGCGTGCCCTGGCGTCCGGGTCGGCGGCGAGCGCGGCGGCGCGGTCGTGGTCACGGGCGGCGGCCGGGTAGTCGCCGCAGCGGCGGGCGCGGCTCGCGGAGGCTTCCAGCCGTTCGGCGAACGCGTCGCGCAAGCCGGGCACGCGGGCGGCCTCGTGCCAGGTGCGGCGCGGTCCCGGCGCCAGGTTCTCGGCCAGCGCGGCGTGCGCGGCGTAGCGCAGGGCCAGCGGTATCGCGGTGCGCAGCGTGGAGCGGACGAGCGGGCCGCCGTCGAGCAGGGAGTTCGCCTCCTCCACCGCGGCCAGGTCGAGGTCGGGCATCCGGGCCAGCGCGTCGGCGTCGACCTCGTCGTCCACCACGCTCAACGCCGCCGCCAGCCGCGCCTGCGGCGAGAGCGCGTGGAAGCGGGCGCTGAACCGGGCCCGCAGCGAGCTGTCCTCGGGCAGCTCGTCGGGCGCGGGCGCGGTGCCGCCGAGCTGCTCGGAGGTCAGCGCGCGGGCCAGTTCGGTGAGCGCGAGCGGGTTGCCCCTGGCCAGGTCGGCGACGTCGTCGGCGAGCCCTGACGCGAGGCCGGGCCGCAGGTCGCGCAGCACGCGCAGGCTGTCGGCGTGGTCGAGCGGGTCCAGCCGCACCCACGGCAGCCCGAGCGGCTCGCCCTCCGTGGCGATCAGCACGGCGACCGGCTCGTCGGCGGCCCTGGCGACCAGCTCCACGAGCCAGTCGGTGTCCTCCAGGAGGTGGGCGTCGTCCACGCAGAGCAGCACCTGGCGGTCGGTCGTGACGGCGGACTCCCGGACGGCGGCCAGCATCGCCGTCTTGCCCGCGCCCGGACCGCCACGCAGGACCAGCGCCCCGCCGTGACCGGCACGGGCGCGGGCGAGCAACGCGTCGGCGGCGACGCGCTGCCGGTCACGTCCGCGCAGCATGTGGCCAGTCTGGCGGGAGGTCGACGTCCGGCGGAAGAGGTGCGGCCGAAATTATCTACCAGTGTTAGTTTTCGCGCCGGGACCGGTGGTTGCACCGATGCGGAGCGCTCACGTAGTGGCGCAAGGTCATCGCTGTCCGTAGTTCCCTGCCAAGCGAGGTGTACACCGACGTGCAACTCCGCAAACTGATCCCCGCGCTGATCCCCGCGCTGGCCCTGTCCTTGGTCGGCGTGACGCCGGCCAACGCCGTCGAAGAGGAGTTCCGGCGCGGTCCCGCGCCGACCAACTCCAGCATCGAGGCGTCCCGCGGCCCGTTCGCCACGGCGTCCACCACGGTGTCCTCCTTGGCCGTCTCCGGCTTCGGCGGCGGCACGATCTACTACCCGACGAGCACCGCCGAGGGCACCTTCGGCGCGATCGCCATCTCGCCCGGCTTCACCGGGACGCAGTCGACGATCTCGTGGCTGGGCCCGCGCATCGCGTCGCAGGGCTTCGTGGTGTTCACCATCGACACCAACACCACCCTGGACCAGCCCGACAGCCGGGCGAGCCAGCTGCTGGCCGCGCTGGACTACCTGACCCAGCGCAGCACGGTGCGCACCCGGATCGACGCGTCCCGGCTGGGCCTGATGGGCCACTCGATGGGCGGTGGCGGCACGATGCGCGCCGCCGAGCAGCGGCCGTCCCTGCAGGCGGCGATCCCGCTGACCGGGTGGCACACCGACAAGTCGTGGGGCAACAACCGGGTGCCGACCCTGGTGGTCGGCGCCGAGGACGACTCGGTCGCGCCGGTGTCGTCGCACTCGATCCCGTTCTACACCTCGCTGCCGTCCACCCTGGACAAGGCGTACCTGGAGCTGAACGGCGCCAGCCACTTCGCGCCCAACAGCTCGAACACGACGATCGCGAAGTACAGCATCGCGTGGCTCAAGCGGTTCATCGACAACGACACCCGCTACGAGCAGTTCCTGTGCCCCTCCCCGGCCAACAGCTCGCTGATCTCGGACTACCGGGACACCTGTCCGCACTCGGTCTGACCCGCCGATCGCGGACCCGGGCGTGGTGTCGCGAACGCATCGCGACGCCACGTCCGTTCCACGGATCGACCACGCGGTGTCGACATCACGTCGGCACCGCGTTTTTTCGTGTCCCCCTGACGATCGAACTTCCTGCCCGCACATCTGCGGACTGACGACCGCACGTCGCACGAGCCATCGTCAACGACACTTTCCGGTGAACATCCTTACGACAAACGAGGTAGTTATTCCGTTCCACCACGAAGTTTCACCAATGCGCGCCAAGATCACCCGTTAATTACTTGCGAGGTGGACAAGGTCCACAGTGAGTACGCACAACAGGCCCGATTGACCCTCAGGGATGTCGTCACATCGGCCGCTTCCCGTAAGGCATTCAGGCTCACTACGGTCAATCCGGACCATCGAGTGAACCCGATTGGCGGTGTGAGCGGTGACTGTGACCGATTCGGACTTGGAGACCGAGCGACCACGCTTGAGCCTCGGCACGGCGGCAGCGCGGAACCTGGCGACCACGACCAAGTCCGTTCCCCAAATGCAGGGCATCACCTCGCGGTGGTTGCTGAAAGTCCTGCCTTGGGTGGAGGCGAAGGGCGGTGCCTTCCGGGTCAACCGCAGGCTCAGCTACGAGATCGGCGACGGCCGGCTGACGTTCACCAACATCGGCGCGGACGTGCGGGTCATCCCGCAGGAGCTGACCGAGCTGGCGCTGCTGCGCGGGTACGAGGACGTCGAGGCGCTGAGCGCGCTCGCCGACCGGTTCACCCAGCACGAGTACGAGCCCGGCGCGGTGATCGTCGAGGAGGGCCGGCCGCAGGACGCGGTGCACCTGATCGCGCACGGCAAGGTGAACAAGATCGGCCGCGGCGAGTACGGCGACCAGACGGTGCTCGGCTCGCTGGCCGACGGCGAGTACTTCGGCGGCGAGGTCCTCGCCGGGCCGCAGGGCGAGTGGGAGTTCACCATCAAGGCCGTCACGCCGGTGATCGTCCTGGTGCTGTCGTGGGAGGTGTTCGAGCAGCTCAACGGCGAGGCGGGCGGCCTGCGCGCGCACATCCAGCGGATGTCCGCGGCCGGCGGCCGGGCCAACGCCTACGGCGAGGCCGAGATCGACATCGCCTCCGGCCACGAGGGCGAGCCCGACCTGCCCGGCACGTTCGTCGACTACGAGGTCGCGCCGCGCGAGCTCGAGCTGAGCGTCGCGCAGACCGTGCTGCGCGTGCACAGCCGCGTCGCGGACCTCTACAACCAGCCGATGGACCAGGTCGAGCAGCAGTTGCGGTTGACCATCGAGGCGCTGCGCGAGCGCCAGGAGCACGAGATGGTCAACAACCGCGACTTCGGCCTGCTCAACAGCGCCGACCTCAAGCAGCGCATCCACACCCGCACCGGCCCGCCGACCCCCGACGACATGGACGACCTGCTGGCCACGGTGTGGAAGGAGCCGACGGCGTTCCTGGCGCACCCGAAGGTGATCGCCGCGTTCGGCCGCGAGTGCAGCAAGCGCGGCATCTACCCGTCGACCGTCGACCTCAACGGCCACCACGTGCCCGCGTGGCGCGGCGTGCCCGTGCTGCCGTGCAACAAGATCCCGATCACCAAGACCCGCACCAGCTCGGTGATGCTGCTGCGCGCCGGCGAGCACAACCAGGGCGTCATCGGCCTGCACCAGACGGGCCTGCCCGACGAGTACCAGCCCGGCCTGTCGGTGCGGTTCATGGGCATCAACGAGAAGGCGATCATCTCCTACCTCGTCAGCGCCTACTACTCCACCGCGATCCTCGTGCCGGACGCGATCGGTGTGCTGGAGCACGTGGAACTCGGCCGCGAAGACTGAACCAGTCCCCCCGACCAGATTGGGCAGCCCAAGTGACCGTGACAGACCCCGGCCTCGCACCGGAAGAGGCCGAGCAGCAGCGGCAGAGCCTGAGCACCGCGAGCGCGCGGAACCTGGCGAGCACCACCAAGTCCACCCCCCAGATGCAGGGCATCTCGCCGCGGTGGCTGCTGCGCAAGCTGCCGTGGGTGACCACCCAGGCAGGCACCTACCGGGTCAACCGCCGCCTCACCTACGCGCTCGGCGACGGGCGGGTGAGCTTCAGCAGCACCGGCGCCGACATCCGGGTCATCCCGCAGGAGCTGCGGGAGCTGCCCGTGCTGCGCGACTTCCCGGACGACGACGTGCTGGTCGCGTTGGCCGACCGGTTCCGACAGCGGGAGTTCCAGCCGGGCGACGTGCTGGTGTCGTCGGGCGACCGGGCCGACGAGGTCTACCTCATCGCGCACGGCAAGGTGAACAAGATCGGGCAGGGCAAGTACGGCGACGCGACCGTGCTCGACACCCTGGCCGACGGCGACCACTTCGGCGACGAGGTGATGTACGGCGGCGAGGTGGAGTGGGACTTCACCATCAAGGCGGTCACCCCGGTGATCGTGCTGGCGCTGCCGTGGCGGTCGGTGCAGGAGCTCAACGGGCAGGCCGACGCCCTGCGAGCGCACATAGACGCGTTCGCCGCCAACGCGGGCAAGCCGCAGAACAAGCACGGCGAGGCGGAGATCGACATCGCCTCGGGCCACGAGGGCGAGCCGGACCTGCCCACGACGTACGTGGACTACGAGCTGTCGCCGCGCGAGTACGAACTGGAAGTGGCGCAGACCGTGCTCCGGGTGCACAGCCGCGTCGCCGACCTCTACAACCACCCGATGAACCAGACCGAGCAGCAGTTGCGGTTGACCATCGAGGCCCTGCGCGAGCGCCAGGAGCACGAGATGCTCAACAACCGCCGGATCGGGCTGCTGCACAACGCCGACCTCAGGCAGCGCATCCACACCCGCACCGGCCCGCCCACCCCGGACGACCTCGACGAGCTGGTGTCCCGGCGGCGCAAGACGGCGTTCATGCTGGCCCACCCGCGCGCGATCGCCGCGTTCGGCCGCGAGGCCAGCAAGCGCGGCCTGTACCCCGGCACCGCCAACGTGGACGGCACGCAGGTCGTCACCTGGCGCGGCATCCCGCTGCTGCCGTCGAACAAGATCCCGATCACGCCGCGGGGCACGACCTCGATCCTCGCCATGCGGATCGGAGAGAAGGACAACGGCGTGATCGGGCTGCACCAGCCGGGCATCCCCGACGAGGTGCAGCCGAGCCTGAACGCGCGGTTCATGGGCATCAACGAGAAGGCGATCGTGTCCTACCTCGTCAGCGCCTACTACTCGGTGGCCGTGCTGGTGCCCGACGCGCTCGGGGTGCTGGAGCACGTGGAGCTCGGCCGGTCCTGACCACACCGTCGTGCACGGCAGCCGGGCCGCCATGCCCGGCTGCCCCTCCCCGCCCGTGCCCGCTCCGGCAGCCGGGCGCATCCCCCCGAACAGGAGTTGTGGCGATGACCGACCTGGACGTGAGCCGCGATCACCGGACCGCGCGCGAGGTGCTGGACTGGAGCCGTGCCGGGCTGGACCCCGCGATGCGCACGGCGGTCGACCGGTTGCCGGACTCGATGCGGGCGATCGCGGGCTACCACTTCGGCTGGTGGGACGAGCACGGCAGGCCGACGGGCGCGGACGCGGGCAAGGCGATCCGGCCGGCGCTCGTGCTGCTGGGCACGCAGGCGGTGGGCGGCGCGGCGCACGCGGCGCTGCCGGCCGCGGTGGCGGTCGAGTTGACGCACAACTTCTCGTTGCTGCACGACGACGTGATGGACGGCGACAAGACCCGGCGGCACCGGCCGACGGCGTGGCACGTGTTCGGCGTGAACCCGGCGATCCTGGCCGGTGACGCGTTGCTGACGCTGGCGCTGGACGTGCTGGCGGGCAGCGGCCACCCGAAGGCGCAGCAGGCGATCCGGGTGCTGTCGGTCGCGGTGCAGCGCCTGCTGGACGGGCAGAGCGCCGACCTGGCCTTCGAGGAACGCGACGACGTGCGGTTGGCCGAGTGCGTGCGGATGGCCGAGGGCAAGACCGGCGCGCTGCTCGGCGCGGCCTGCGCGTTGGGCGCGCTGTTCGGCGGCGGGCGGGCGGACCAGGTCGAGCACCTGCGGTCGTTCGGCGAGAAGGTGGGGCTTGCGTTCCAGTTCGTGGACGACCTGCTCGGCATCTGGGGCGACCCCGCCGTGACCGGCAAGCCGGTGTACTCGGACCTGCGCAACCGCAAGAAGTCCCTGCCGGTGGTGGCGGCGCTGACGTCGGACACGCCCGCCGCGCGCGAGCTGAACGCGCTGTACCGCTCCGAGCAGCCGCTCGGCCAGGCCCAGCTGGCGCGTGCGGCGGAGCTGATCGAGACCTCGGGCGCGCGGGCGTGGAGCCAGGGCCGGGCGGACGAGCTGCTGGCCCGGGCGCGGGAGCACCTGCACGCCGCCGGACCGTCCGAGCGCGCCGCGCGCGAGCTGGACGCGGTGGCCCGCCTCGCCACCCGACGCGACCACTGACACCCCGCCTACCCAGGAGCGCTCATGGCTTTCCCCGTTGTGCTGCTGGCGTCGCCCCGGTCGTTCTGCGCCGGTGTGGAACGGGCGATCGACATCGTCGACCGGCTCCTGGACCAACGCGGTGGGCCCATCCACGTGCGGAAGCAGATCGTGCACAACACCCACGTCGTGACCGAGCTGGAGGCGCGTGGCGCGGTGTTCGTCGACGAGCTGGACGCGGTGCCCGACGGCGCGACCGTGGTGTTCTCCGCGCACGGCGTGTCGCCCGCGGTGCGCGAGGAGGCCGCGCGGCGCCGGTTGGACGTGATCGACGCGACGTGCCCGCTGGTGACCAAGGTGCACGCGGAGGCGAAGCGGTACGCCACGCGCGGCGACACGGTGGTGCTGATCGGGCACGCCGGGCACGAGGAGGTCGAGGGCACGTTCGGCGAGGCCCCCTCGCAGACCGTGCTGGTGGAGACGGTCGCGGACGTGGAGGCGCTGGAGTTGGCGGACCCGACCAAGGTCTCCTACCTGACCCAGACGACGCTCGCGATGGACGACACGGCCGAGGTGCTGGCCGCGCTGCGGGAGAAGTTCCCGGCGCTGCGCGGTCCTTCGTCGGCGGACATCTGCTACGCCAGCACCAACCGGCAGGACGCGGTGCGCGAGATCGCGCGCGAAGCCGACGTGGTGCTCGTGGTGGGTTCGCCGAACTCGTCGAACTCGGTGCGGCTGGTGGAGACCGCCCGCCGGATGGGCACGCCCGCGCACCTGATCGACGACGTCTCCGACATCCGGGAGGACTGGTTGGACGGCACGCGGGTGGTCGGGGTGAGCGCGGGCGCGTCCGCCCCGCCGAGGCTGGTGGACGAGGTCATCGAGGCGCTGGGCGCCTGGGACGTCCAGGTGCGCGAGACGGCGCGGGAGACGATCCGGTTCACCCTGCCCGCGGCGGTGCGCGCGACGCCCGGTCGGTCCTGAGCGGACCGACCGGGCGCGTCCGGCTCACTCGTGGGAGCTCGTCCGCAGGACGTTCAGCCGGGCGACGCGGATCTCGGGCAGGATCGCCGCGACCACACCGACACCGGCGGCGATCAGCAGGTAAGCGCCCAGCTGCGCCCACGGGATGCCCAGGTCGGCGAGCGCCCGGACCGCCGCGATGCCCGGCGCGGTCCCGACCACCAGACCGAGCAGCGCGCCGACAGCAGCGCACGGAGTCCCTGGCTCGGTTCACGGGTGGTCATGTCCCTCACCATCCCGTCGGCAGGCTGCTGAGGAACGGGGCAAGCCGGTCGGCGATCACCCGGTCGTCTTGAGCCGAGGTGTGCTCGTCACATCCGAGGAAGTCGAGGCCCGACTGATCGAGGAACCAGTAGTGGACCCCGCTGTCGCCGGCGGCGTTGCGCGCCTCGACAACCTGCCGCACGTGCTCGGCGTTCACGTCGAAGCCGACGGCCACGAGGGTGGTGCCGGCACCGTAGCGCGTCCGCAGTTTCCGGAGGAACTCGTCGTAGGCGGTGCGGTAGGCGGCCGCGAGGCTGTCTGGCGTTCACGGTTCACCGGGGGTGAGGTCGGAGAAGTCGTTGGCGCCGAGGTTGACCACCACGATCTGGGGACGCCACGTCCCCGGGTTCTGCCAGACGTCGCCGTCCACGTTCAGCAGGGCGCGGTCGTAGTAGGTCCGGTACGTGACGTCCGGGGAGATGCCGGCGACGTTGCGCACCATGCCGAGGCCGGAGAAGCCGTTGATCTGGTAATCGGCGTCCAGCTGCCGGGCGGTCAGGGCGCTGTAGCTCACGTCGGTGTTGGTGTTCCGCTTGAGCTGCTCCGGATTGCAGTCGCGGGTGCCCGAGACATTGCCGTAGCCCACGGTGAGGGAGTCCCCGATGAACTCGATCTGGCGGTCCCGGGGCGCCGGCTTGCTCAGTACGGCGCCCCGGGCGCGGCGACGAAGCCCCTGAACGTGCTGGTGTCCCCTGGGGTTTCGTTGCGTTTGACGACCCGGACCGTGTGCTCGCCGTCCCGCAGGCCGTTGATCCAGTACGTGGTGTCGCCGGGTGTGACCAGGGTGGCGACGGTGGCCCCGTCGACCTGGACGTCGTAGTCGGCGGCCGCGCAGTCGAGTACCACCCCGAGGCCGGTCCCGCGGAAGCGGCCCTCGAAGTACACCCCTGGCCAGCTGAACTGCACCGCCTTCCCCAGGTCCGTGACCCGCCCGGCGGTGTGCACCTGCTCCGAGACGCTCTTCACGGGGACCGGTTGCCGCTGCTGGTTGGCGCCGCCCAGTCGGTGAACCGCACAACCTCGGCACCGTCCGTGGTGGCGGCGTTCCGGACCTCGACGGCCTTGCCGCTGTTGCGGTTGATCAGACGGACGTACGGCTCCCTCAGCAGTACTTGCGCCGGAGATGTCCAGCGCCTTGCCGCTGCCCTGGTTGATCAACTCATACCACGAGCCCGCGTCCACCGCGGCCGCTTGCGCCCTCCCGCGCCCCGGCTTCGGGTCCCTGTCTCTGAAGGTCATGTGCGTGCCATCTCTCGGGCCCTGCGGCGCATCGGTGGGTCACGGCCGAACGTCCGACAATCCACCCCTGGATGTCAACCAATTTGAAGATCTTCCCTGTTGCTCGCTCGCCGGGTCGTGCCGTCCACTCCGGATAGATCGCCGAGCAGTTCGGTGTGGACCTTCGCACCGCCGTCGCCCGCCGAACAGCCGCCGTGCGCGGCCGAGCGGGCCGCGCAGCCTTGTCAATATTCGAGATTGCTCTCTTCGCAAATACGTTCCGCGGTAACGCGACGAACTGAGACAGGGTTCTCCGACACCTTCCGACACCTCCGCCGGACGGAGTCTTCCGCAAGTGGCAGAAGGGCTTCGCGCACTGGTTCGCCGCCTTTGACCGACATCACCGAACGCTATCGCGCCGCGAAACATTTCGGAGCAGAGCCACGCCACACCAGCGCGAATCTGTCGATCCAAGGCAACGCTGCGTGGCCACCGGAGCGCTCTTGCCAACGTTCGGGTGATGTTCTTGAGTTCGATTGATCCCGTAGTTATGGTCGTCCTCAACAGGGCGGCTACGAGTCCGTCTGGGGGTTTCTTTGTTTGTCGGAGCGAATTCCGACGACGTCGACCGGAAGGGATCGGTCGGCGCTGTCGACTCGATGTCAACGTTGTCGAAAGTCGCCGGCGCGACCCGCCAGGGCCGCGACTTCACCTTGTTCTGGGGCAGCCAGGCGGCGAGCGCGGTGGGCGACCGGCTCACCGGTTTCGTCGCGCCCACGGTCGCGATCCTGGCGTTGGACGCGTCCAACGCCGAGGTGGGGATCGTGGCGGCGGCGGGGTGGCTCGCGTACCCAGCCGTCGGGCTGTTCGCGGGCGCGCTGCTCGTGCGCGCGCGGATCCGACGGGTGATGGTCGTGGCCGAACTGGTCCGCTTCGGCGCGTTCACGGCGGTCGCGGCCGCGATCGCGGCCGGGTGGGTCACATCGGTCGTGCCGTTGATCGTCGCGGTCGCCGTGGCCGGGGTGGCCACGGTCTTCACCGATCTGTCCTCACAGGTCCAATTGCCCGCGCTGGTGCCCGCCGACCGGCTCGTCGGCGCGAACGCCCGCCTGCAAAGCACCGACAGCGCGTCCAAGCTCGTCGGCCCGGCGCTCGGCGGCGCGGCCGTGAGCGCGCTCGGCGCGGTGTCCTCGCTGGTGCTCGGCGCGGCGCCGTTCCTGCTGTCCGCGCTGGGTCGGGCGCGCCTTCGCGCTCCCGAACCCGCAGTGCCGCCCGGGAACGAGCCGGTGCTGGCCAGGGTGCGCGACGGGCTGCGGTTCACCAGCCGCCACCCCGTCCTCGGCCCGGTGGTGCTCAGCTCGGCGGTCCGCGCGTTCGGCACCGGTGCGATCGACGCCGTCCTGCTGCTGTTCGCCTACCGCGCGCTCGGCATGTCCGGCACGACCACCGGTCTGCTGCTCGCGTCGGGCGCGGCGGGCGCGCTCGTCGGCGTGCTGTGCGTAGGACCGCTGGTCCGCGCGCTCGGCGCCCGCGGCGCGCTGCTCGCCACGGCCGCGGAAGGCCTGACGTGGTGCGCGATCCCGCTGTGCCTGGCCGTGTCCGCGCCGGTGCCGGTGCTGTTCGCCATCCGGGTGCTGTCCGCGCTGTGGATACCCACCTGGGCCGTCGTCACCACCAGCGTGCGGCAGCGGGTGACGCCGGCGGACCGCCAGGGCACCGTGCACGGCACCGCGCGCGTGCTGACCTCGTCGACCATCCCGCTCGGCTCGTTCGCGGGCGGTCTGGCCGCAGGCGTGGGCGCCGGGCTGGTGGGCCAGTCGGCGGCGCTCGTGTGCGTCGTCGTGGTGGGCGCCCTGTGCGCCGCCTGCTCCGTCCTGCTGCTCCCGTCCGAGGTCGATCCCTGAACATCCGCTGTGGACCTGGAGGCCCGATGCACCCGAAGACGACCCGGACGTTGAACGTCAAGGAGTTCGCGGACATCAAGCACACGGTGTCCATCCGCTCCGCGGCCCGCCGGAAGCTGCGCGCCGACCCCGGCTACGCCGCCGCGCTGCCGCAGGAGGTGAGCCTCCAGCTCACCTACCGCTGCAACCTGCGGTGCACCCACTGCTACCAGTGGAACGAGCAGGGCTTCTTCCGCGACTACAGCGCCGAGAAGCAGCGGACCGAGCTGGACGTGTCGGTGGTCGAGGACGTCCTGCGGGCGACCGCCCCGCGCCGCTCGAAGCTGTTCCTGTGGGGCGGCGAGCCGCTCATGCACACCCGCTTCAACGAGGTCGTCGACCTGCTGGAGAAGTACCCGCGCACGGTCAACATGTGCACCAACGGGCTGCTGTTCAAGCGCAAGCTGGACGACCTCCTGCGCATCGGCGAGAACCTCAACCTGCTGGTCAGCCTGGACGGGCTGGACGAAGACCACGAGGCGCTGCGCGGCCGCGGCACGTTCCGCAAGACCACGGAGAACATCCAGCGGATGCTGGAGCTCAAGCGCGACGGCGAGTTCGACGGCGAGGTCTCGCTGTCGTGCATGGTCTCGCACGTCACGGTCGGCAAGATGTACGAGTTCATGGAGTGGGCCGAGGAGCTGGGCGTCAACACGGTCTACTTCCAGTTCCCGTGGTACATCAGCCCCGAGGTCGCCGAGGCGATGGACGCGCTGTACGAGAAGACCTTCGCCTGGCTGGGCAACGACACCGGCACTCAGCGGCCGACCTGGCACTCCTACACCTACCAGCTCCCGCCCGAGCAGCTCCCCGTCCTGCGCGAGTCGATGGCCCGGCTGGCGAGCCGCGCGTGGCGGGTGCGGGTGCGCTACCAGCCGCAGTTGGAGGCCGACGAGGTCGAGGACTTCATCCTCGGCACGTCCCGCCCCGCGCAGCACCGCAGCAAGTGCCTGGCGGTGTCCAACCGGCTCGAGGTGCACGCCGACGGCAACGTCAGCTCCTGCAAGTTCTTCCCCGAGTTCGTCGTGGGCAACCTCTACGACTCCGGCGTCTCCGAGCTGTGGCAGAGCGAGTCCTTCCGCGAGGTCCGGAAGATCCTCTCGGCCAACGGGATGATGCCGGTCTGTTCCAAGTGCATCCTCCTCTACCTGAACGGAGTCTGAGCCGTGGACGCGATCTACCGGAAGATCAAGGACGTGCTGGCCGGGGTGCTCGCGAACGGCACGGCGCCCGACGAGATCGCCGACGACGCCGACCTGGTCGAGGAGTACGGGCTCGACTCGCTGCAGATGATCTCCTTCCTGCTGGGCGTCGAGGACGCGTTCGACGTTGAGCTGGACTACGAGGCGCTCGACCTGGACCACCTGCGGTCCGTTCGCCAGTTCGGCGACTGGGTCGCCAAGCTCGACGGCGCTGACCTCGACGGCGCGGTGGTGTGAGTGCGGCCCGTCCTGCGGCTGGGCGCGTTCGACGCCGAGCGCTCGTGGCGGCCCGCGGACCTGGCCCGGCTGCCCGCCGTCGCCGCCGAAGGGCATCACGTCGACGCCATGGACGAGCTGCTGGCGGGCCTGTGCGCGCCCGAGGACACGCTGGTGACCCGGCACGGGCTCGACCCGCGGCTGCGGGCGGCGCTGGCGGACGCGGGCATCGCGTTCCGGCACCACGTCGTGCCGGACGGGCCGGGCACGGTGGAGGAGCTGTTCGCCCGCGACCCCGCTGCTCCGGAGCTGTTGCGCGACAACGACTTCGCGCCCTACGCGGTGACGGCGCCGGTCGCCGCGCTGGCACCCGGACTTCCCGCGGTGGCGGACGTGGCCCAGGTCAACTCCAAGGCGTGGTCCAACGACCTGGTGGTGGAGCTGGGACTGCCGGGCGCGGGCGTCGTCGTGCGGTCGACGGCCGAGCTGGCGCGGGCCGTCGACGGTCCGGTCGTGGTGAAGGACCCCTACGGCGTGTCCGGCAGCGGGGTGCTGGAGGTGCGCTCCCCCGGCGTGCTGCGGGCGATCACCCGCGTGCTGGACCGCCAGGCCGGCGCGCGGGTCGAGCTCGTCGTGCAGCCGCTGTACGACAAGCTGCACGACCTGTCGGCGCACGGCGAGCTGGAGCCGGACGGCACGTGGCACTGGCTCGGCGTGCGCCAGGTCCGCAACCGCGGCTTCCGCTACGCCGGTTCCGGTCCGCCCGGGTCGGACGCGCACGAGCAGGCGCTGCGGGACGCGGCCGCGGAGGTGGCGCGCCGGGCGTTCGCGGAGGGCTACTGGGGGCCGATCTCGATCGACGCCATGGTCCTCCCCGACGGCGTGCTGATCCCCGTGCTGGAGGTCAACGCCCGCGTGTCGCTCGGCAGGCTGTCCCTCGAACTGGACCGCAGGTTGGGCGACGGCCGACGGCGCTGCCACCTGTGGCAGGTCGAGCTGGCCGTGCCGGGGGGTGTGGGCGTCGGCGCCCTGGTCGACGCGCTCCGCGACGACGGCCTGCACGAGCGGTGCGTGGTGCTGGGTGGCGGCGCGGTGGCACCGCCGACCGGCCGGGTGCACTGCGCGCTGCTGTCCGAGCCGTTCACGGTGGACGGCCTCAAGGACCGCGTGCTCGCGTCGTTCGGGCGCGCCGGGGTGCGGGTGCGGGGTGCGGTCCATGCGGCTTGACGTCGGGCTGATCGGCGCCACGGGCATCGCCGAGCGCGCGGTCGTCGCGCCGAGCAGGGGCATGCCCGGTGTCGTGCCCGTGGCGGTCGCGGCGAGTGACCCGGACCGGGCGCTGGCCTTCGCGCGGCGCAACGGGCTGGAGCGCGCGCACCGGGACTACCGGGCGTTGGTCGACGACCCGGCGGTGAACGCCGTCTACGTGTCGCTGCACAACTCGGCCCACCACCGGTGGGCCGCTGCGGCGGCGCGGGCGGGCAAGCACGTGCTGGTGGAGAAGCCGCTGTGCCTGTCTGCCGACGAGGCCGACGAGCTGGCCGAGGCGGCGGACGCGACCGGCGTGCACCTCGTGGAGGCGCTGCCCGCCGCCGGGCACCCGTGGCAGGACGCGGTGCGCGAGATGGTTCTGGACGGCCGCTGCGGGCCGCTGCACGCGATCACCACGCGACTGCGGTTCGCCCTGCCCGCCCACGGCGGCTACCGGCTGCGCCCGGAACTGGGTGGCGGGATCTTCCTGGACACCGCCTGCTACTGGCTCCAGGCCGTGCAGGCCACGGTCGGGCTGGCCGACGCGAAGGGCGGCGGGCGGGCCGTGCGCGACGTGCCCGGCGGGGTGGACGTGGAGTTCGCCGCGTGGCTCGACCTGCCCGGCGGGGTGCGTGCCGAGCTGGACTGCCGGTTCGACGAGCGGCACGTCGCCGAGCACGAGTTCCGCTTCGCCGACGCGGTGGTGCGCGTGCGGGGCTTCCTGCGCCCGATCGCGGGCGCGCTGCCGCTCAACCTCACCGTGCGGCGTGCGGACGGAGGCACGTCCGTCGAGTCGTTCGCCCCGGTCGCCTACTACGACCGGCAGCTGCGCCGGTTCCACGCCCTGGTCGTCGGCGAGGGGCGCGGCGACGAACTCGCCGCCGCAGCGGAGCGCGTGCGCCTCATGGCCGAGATCCACGACAACGCCGAGGAGGAGCGGTGAAGGCTCGCCCCGACCGCGACCGGCTGACCGAGGTGCTGCGCCGCGCCGGCGTGGCGGACCCGGAGCGGGCGCGGGTCGAGGAGATCGACGGGGGCACGTTCAACACCGCCTACCGGGTGGCGGCGGGCGACCGGCGACTGGTGCTCAAGATCGCGCCACCGCCGGAGGTCGCTGGACTGTCCTACGAGCACGGTCTGCTCGCGACGGAGGCGATCTTCCACCGCGCCGCCGCCGACGCCCTGCCGGTGCCGGAGGTCGTGCACCTCGACCGCGACCGGGACCTGCTGCCGTCGGACTGGCTGCTGCTGACCGAACTGCCCGGCGTCAACTGGCACGAGCACCGCGACCGCGTCGGGCCGAAGTCCGCGTTGCGAGGCCGGCTGGGCGCCGCCGTGGCCGGGCTGCACCGGGTCACCGGCGACGGGTTCGGCTACCCGCAGTGCGGGCTGGTCGCGGACTGGCCGACGGCGTTCACCGCGATGCTGGGGGCCGTGCTGTCCGACGCCGACCGCTACGGCGTCGACCTGCCCGTGCCGGCCGACCGGTTGCGGGCAATGCTGCACGCCGCGCGCGACGCGCTGGCCGAGGTGGTCGTGCCCTCGCTGGTCCACTTCGACCTGTGGCCGGGCAACGTGCTCGTGGACCCGGGGACGGCACGCGTCACCGGCGTGGTCGACGGCGAACGGGCCTTCTTCGGCGACCCGCTGGCGGACATGCCGTCGTTGGCGCTGTTCGGGCTCGTCGAGGAGGACCAGGACTTCCTCGCGGGCTACCGGGGTGCGGGCGGGCGGTTCGAGCCGACCCGCACGGCGCGACAGCGGCTGGAGCTGTACCGCTGCCACCTCTACACGATCATGACCGTCGAGGCCGTGCCGCGTGGCACGACCGGGTCCGCGGCGCTGCGCCGCCTGGTGGCGACGCACCTGCGCCGCGCCGCCGACCGGCTGGAGAGGGAGTTGGCGTGATCGAGATCCTCACCTCCGGGGTGGCGCTCGGCGTCCACGTGCCCGGTCTGCTGCTGGCCGACCGCCTGCGGGAACGCGGCGCGCGGGCCGGGGTGAGCGTGCTGGAACGGCTGCTGCCGCCCGAGAAGCTGGCCACCACCGAGGCGATGAAGCTGGCTTTCCACCGCGACTTCCGGGTGGCCCTGGTCGGCCAGCGGATCGCGACCGACCCGGTCGACGCGGTGCGCCGCGACCGGTTGGACGCGCTGTTCGCCCACTGGGCCGAGCGGGACGTGCGCCGGTTCGTCGTGTTCTCCGGCTACTGGTGGTCCATTGTGGACGAGTACCGCGGTCGCCACGGCCCAGTCGAGGTGGACGCCTGCCACGTCGACTCGACGACCTCGCCCTCGTTCCGGAACGCGCGGGAGACCGACGCGCGGCAGCTGTGGCTGGCCGACGCCGACCGGGACGCGCTGCCGGCCACCATCCCGGTGTCGCACGAGCCGCAGGCGCCGTGGGAACGGCGCGACCGGGCGCTGCTGCTGCACGGCGGCGGCTGGGGCATGGGCACCTACCGGGAGCGGGTCGGCGAGCTGCGGGGAGCCGGGTACGCGCTGGACGTCGTCGCCCACGAGGAGGCCGACGCGGAGGTGTCCGACCCGCTGGTGCGCTACCACCTGGTCGACCCGGCGTGGCACCCGTGGCTGGACGACGGCTACCCGCCACTGGGCAGGCTGCGCCCCGGAACCCCGACGAAGTACACGCGGGGCTTGCGGCACCACGGTTCCTTCGACCTGATGCGCGGGCTGATGGCCGCGGTGAGCAAGCCGGGTGGCGGCACGCTGCTGGACTCCCTGTGGTCGGCGACGCCGCTGGTGCTGCTGGAGCCGTTCGGCGACCACGAGCGGCGCAACGGCGAGCTGTGGCAACGGCTCGGCTTCGGCATCACCCTGGAGGACTGGCGTGCCGGCGGGTTCTCCCCTGACGTGCTGCGGCGGTTGCACCGGGCGCTGCTCGGCGCCGCGCACCGCGTGCCCGACCTGTGCGACCTGCTGCTCGGAGGTGTGCGATGAGCGCTACGTGGCCCGCGTCCCTGTGGCAGCGCTTCGCGTTGAGCTTCGACGCCGACCGGCCCGGCGTGGCCACCGGTCCGGCGTTCACGATCAACGCCTCGCTGCGCGTCGAGGGCGACTTCGACCCCGGGTTGCTGGTCGCCGCGACGCGGGACCTCGTCGCGCGGCACGACCTGCTGCGCTCGCGACTGGACCGCGAGGCCGTGGTGCAGGTCGTGGAGGCTTCCGCCGCGGCCGACGTCGACGTGCTGGACGACCCGGCCGAGGTGGCGGTGCCGCACCGTCCCGTGTCGTCGGACGCGGTGACGCCGTTGGCGGTGCGGGTGGCGCGCCGGTCGCCGCGTGAGCACGTGCTGTCGGCGCACCTGCACCACCTGATGGGCGATCCCGCCACGTTGTGGCGGCTCTTGGACGACCTCGGCGCGCTTTACACGGCCCGTTGCGGCGGACCGGAACCCGACGCGCCGACCGGGCAGTACGGCGAGTACGCCGCGTTCGAGGCAGAGCTGGAGAACGCAGGCCGCGCCGAGAACGAGGCGTGGTGGAACCGCCAGCTCGACAAGGTCCCACTGGCCGCACCCCCGGCTTCGACGCGGGGCGACCGGTACGCCAAGCGGCGTCCCGTCCTGGCGCCCGAGGAGCTCGCCGACTTGGAGGCACGGGCCCGTGCGCTGCGCGGCAGCCCGTTCGCGGCGCTGATGGCCGTGCTGGCCGAGGGGATGGCCGAGCACACCGTCGGCGGCGACCGGGTGGCGTTCTGCACGTTGTTCCTGCGCCGGGACCACCCGCGCTGGCGCACCATGGCCGGGCCGGTGATCACACCGGCCTACCTGGTGATCCCGTTCGACGCGCCGTCGGACGTGCGCGGGCTGGCGGCGTCGATGGGTGCGGCGCAGCGGTTCTCGCGCTACCCGGTGTGGACGTTGGAGCGCATGGCGGGTGAGAAGGGCGCTTACGTGCCGTTCGTCGAGCTGATCCCGCAGCTGCGGCCGGTGGCGATCCCGTTCGGACCGGCGCGGGCCTTCGTGGAGCACGCCGCCGGGCAGCCGGACGACGGTCGCGCGAAGAACCTCGGGCTGCGGTTCCGCAAGACGACGGACGGCTCGCTGACCACGCACCTCAGCGGCGACGGCGTCGGCTGGACCGAGCCCGCGGTCGACGCGGTCCTGGACGGGCTGGCGGCACGCGTGCCCGCGCTGGGCCGTGCGCCGCTGCCGGCTCGTTGACAACGGTCGGTTCCTGCCCCGGGCATCGTGGCAGGAACCGACCGGTCCGACCGGGGCGCCGCCGCGAACCCGACTCGCGGCGACACCCCGGTGCTCCGGTGGACCGGACATCGGCTCGGTCCCGCGAGCCGCCGGCGGAGGACGCGGACCCACACCCTCCGCTGAGGACCGCAGCTGTCCATCGCAACACCACCGGCCGACCGGCCACCGGCGCATCGTCCAAGTTCCGGTCATAGCGGCCGTGCACCCGACCATGATCACAGACCGCGATACCTGCCAGCAGCCACCCGAACTCGTTGATCACGCAATCCGCGACAGAACCACTCGTCTTGCAGCCCCGCGGCCGCAGCCGTTTCGGTGGTGGTCGATTGTCGGTAGGTTGAGACTGCCTCGGTGTGCGGCCACGTGGGCTTTCGTCAGGTGGCCGGTCTTGGGTGGCGCTGAGCGGACAGGGGAGGCCATCGGATGAAGATCGTCGCGTTGTCCTGCACGCAGAAGCGTCTCCCGTCGCTGACCGACGCGCTGCTCGATGCGGCGATCACCGGGGTCGTCCGGGAGGTCGGTGACGCGGAGGTCCAGCGGATTCGGCTGATCGACCACCGCATCGCGATGTGCGAAGGCGAGGACACGTGCCTCGATCCCGAGGTGGGCCGGTGCACGCTCGACGACGACTTCGAGCACGTCCTCGACCTGGCCGAGGGTGCGCAGGCGATGCTGCTCGCCATGCCGGTGTACGCGGGGAACGTGCCCGCGGTGCTGAAGATCTTCCAGGAACGCTTGAAGAGCACCATGAACGCCACGCAGCGCCCGTTCGGCGACCTGCTGGTGGGGACGATCGTGCACTCGCGCACGATGCTGACCGAGCCTGCGCTGGGATCGTTGTTCCCGTGGTACCTGCGCCTGCGGAACAAGAATGTGGCGTCGGCGTGCTTCACCCAGAACGATCACGAGGACCTGACCCGCACCGCGGCGGTCGACCTGTGCGTGGCCGTGGGCCGGCAACTCGGCATGACGCTCGACGCCAGCCGGTCGCCGGTCGCCCGCCGCACGGCGCTGCCGCTGGTTCAACCACCGGCTCGTCCGCGGTGCGGAGACCCGGCCGCGTCCTCTCCTGGAGGGTGAGGAGATTCCGCGCGCCAGGTGCACCCGTCGCCCGTCTGGTCGCACGACACCGTGACCTCCGGTTCCACGTAACGGGCGGCGATGGCGGTGTTGAGTTCCTGGCAGTACGGGCACGGTGACGAGAACGTCAGTACGACGCCGGCGCGGGCGGCCCGTTTGCGGTACCGGAGGATCCCGCAGTCTGCGTTGCGCAGGACAGTGCCCGAGGGCCGGGTCTCACTGGTCACGGCCGAGTCGTACAGCAACAGCTGGCGCTGCAGCCGGGTCATGAAGTGATCGGTGGCGGACACCCCGGCGGGGCGTTGCGCTCGCAGCAGCTCCGCGGTGATGCGGGCGTTCGCCTGGATCCACGCGGCCAGGCCTTCCTCGCCGTGCTCCCCCAGGATGAACTCCTCCGCGGCCGCCTGGGCCTCGAAGAACCGCTGGCGCCACAGGTCGACCTTCTCGTCCGGGTCGAGGGGAGGCGGTTCACCGGTCATGGTCCGCGTCTCTCCCGGTGGCGCCGTCCAGCTCGGCGAAGACCTCCTGGGCGACGCGCAGCCCGTTGTTGGCGACCGGCCAGCCACCGTAGTAGGCGAGCTGGATGATGACTTCGACGATCTTCTCCCGCGACATCCCGAGGTGCAGGGCGGCGCCGATGTGGCCGCGCAACTCCCAATCGGTCCGCGCCAGCGTGACCGCGGTCAGCGCGACCAGTTCGCGCTCCTCGACGCTCAGGTGCGGACGTGTCCAGATCTCGCCGAACAAGTGGTCGACGGTGATCCGCAGGAACTCCGGGTAGGAACCCGGGCGCGGTTCGCGGCCGAAGACCTGCTGGAACATGGCCTCGCCCCGCTCGTGCCGGGCAGACGGCTGATTCATCGATCAACTCCTCCGTGTTGGCCGAACAGTTGTCAACAGCACCGAGCCGAGGCCGCGGAGCACGAGAAGCTGCCCGTAGGACCCGGCGAACGCCGTCAGGGCCGAGGAAACCGCGCACAGCAGCAGGCCGGTGACCAGGACTCGCCGCTCCCCGGAACGAACTCCGAGCCGGCTGCAGAACGGACTGGTGACCAGCCGCATCAACGCGAGCAGGGCGACGAGCGCTCCGATCCGGGTGGGCCCGGCCCCGAACGTCGCCGCGCACACCGGGAGCACTGGGAGCACCAGTCCCAGGCCCAGCATGACGCAGCCACCGACGACGCTGAGGACGTGGACCTCGCGAGGGGACTCGGCTGGGTGGCGGCAACGGATGGGACGCTGCCCGTGCCGGCCACCGTCACTGTCCGATCACAGGATGATGCTGAGCTTCCCGTGCTCGTACAACGTCTCGTGGTCGAGCACCACGACCCGTCTCCGGACCCGGAACGACTCGCCCTCGACGACGAGCTCGAACCGGTACTTTCCGACGTATGCGTCAGAGCGCCCGTGCCCGAACCGGTGCACGACGACGTTCGCCGCCACGTCGAGGTGCGTGCCCCGATCGGTCAGGATCTCCACGTTGCCGATCATCCGATTCGTGCGCGACCGGGGGTTCTCGCACCACACCTCACCGTTGAGGAGTTGTTCGATCCGCTGGCGCAACCGGGCGGCATCGTCGTCGATGAGCCCGAGCGCATCGGCCGTCCCGCCGCGGACGTCGGTGGCCGGCACCGAGTAGCGGATGTCGTCGGTCAGCATCTCGTCGTACCACTCGAGCAGGCGCCACTCGTCGAGCAAGCGCGCCTCGCGGAAGAGGAACTGGCTGACCCGGTGCCACAACCGCACCCGGGCCGCTTCGTCGACCATCAGCTCGGTGGTCATCGTGGTTCCGCCCCTTGCATCTCGGCCCGGTGGGCGACCTCGAGGTGACCGTCGTCGCCGTGCATCAGCCGGTCCCACTGCCGCCAGAACTCGCGGGCGGGAAGCTCGTCGGTCGTCTCCGGGACCTCCTTGTTCATACCGCGTGACAGGTCCGAGTAGCGGACCGTGCGGTTGAGATAACCCCGCTGGCACGACTCGACGATCTCGATGTCGTCGGGGGTGGCGAAGCCGGCGGGGCCGAGGAACGTCAGGTAGTGGCTCTTGCGGAGTTCCCGGATGTCCGGGTCCTCGTCCTTGGGGGCCAGGGCGACCGAGGTGATGGCCATCTGGCCGGCGCCGACCGGGTCGATCTTGCGGATCGTGATCGCGATCGCGTCGATGATCATCAAGTTGGGGAAGATCAGCACGGCACGATTGGTGCCGGTGATCCGTTCGGCGCGTTCGGCGCCGAACCGGTCGACGAACCGCGCGGCCGTCGCCTCGATCCGCGGCCGGACCTCGGCGCCGAACATCGGCGTCCAGTAGGCGAGCGGGCGGGCTGCCGCCGGTGGCAGCTCGTTGGCTCCGTGCCCCAGTCCGAGGGCGCAGCCGAAGCCGCCTCGTCGTCGTGGTGGCACCGTCCCCAGCGACTCCATGTAGCTGACGTAACGCTTGTGCAGGGCCCGGAAGTGGTAGATGTCGACGCTGTTCTCCATCATGAGCTTCCAGTTGGCCCGAGCGCCGTGGAGTTGCGCACCTTGGATCACCTCCATCCCGACCTCGGACTGGTCGTCGATCAGGTCGAGGTACTCCGTCGCACCCGCCAGGTACTCGGTCAAGGTGCGCGGCTGCTCCGGATCGAAGGTGGCGAACACGAAACCGCGGTAACTGTCACTGCGGTGCCGCGCCAGGCCGAAGTCCGCCTTCCGGAAGCCCGGCCCGTACCCGTCCGGGATCGGGACCCCGACCAGGTCGCCCTGGTTGGAGAACGTCCAGTCGTGGTACGGGCACCGGAACGACCTGGCCTGCCCGGCCGGCTGCGAGCAGATCAGGGCCCCGCGGTGGGTGCAGCTGTTCGCGAACACCCGGATCGCCCCGTCGGACCCGCGCGCCATGACCACCGGGCGCCCGCCGACGTCGCGTGCCACGTAGGAGCCCGGCTCGGGCACCTCCGATTCGTGCCCGACGTACAACCAGCAGCGATCGAAGATCCTGGTCATCTCCAGTGCGGCCAGGTCGTCATCGGTGTAGGCGCGGCGGTCCACCCGGAACGAGAGGCGCTCGAGATCATCGATCACGATCGGGTCGCCCACCGGCCGCTGGGGTTCGATCGTCACTGCTCCCCCTTTCACTGCAACGTCTCGACCGTGCTGATGACCAGCTCTGCCGTGCGCACGGCAGAATCGCCGCACTCCGGCTGCGCAGCGCGCAACCGGGCCTGGTAGTCCCGAGCGGGATCGAGCAGATCGGTGACGGCGTCAGCGACCGCCTGCTCGGTGACGCCGGCCGGCTCCAGCGCCGTCCCAAAGCCCGCGTTGGCCACGAAGTACGCCTGGACGGGCTGATCCACGGCCAGCGGGATCACCAGCATCGGTGTCCCCGCCCGGATCGACTCCGCCACGGAGTTGTACCCGCCGTGGGTGATGAACACGTCGGCGCGCTCGAGCACCTCACGTTGCGGCAGGTACGGTGCGGTGAGCACGTCGTCGGGCAGCGCGAGCTCCTCGGCGAGATCCCCTACCGCGGCGATCACCTGTGCACCGGTCGCCGCCGCCCCGGTGATCACCGTGCGCAGCAGGTCCGGCCGTCGGTAGAAGATCGTGCCGAAGGAGACGTACACCACCGGGCGGGCGGGGTCGATCCGATCCAGGCCGGAGAAGACGACCTCGTCGCCGCGGGGTCCCGCCGCACCCGGCAACCCGACCAGCTGCACACCGTCGTCGGTGACCGCGTCGTCCCCGACGAGAGCAGGAATCGTCGGCATCAAGTTGAGGATCGGCGAACGCGCCGAGTGGGTCCGGGTCGACCACAACACCCCGTGCCCGGTCAGGTAGTCACCGACCTGCTCGTCGTACGGCCAGCGACCTCGTCGGTGCTCGCTCGGGCACACCCCACCCAGGTTGGCCCAGATCATCCCGTACGGCACGCCGGACGCCTGTGCGCCGACCATGGCCGACGCCGTGACCGGCAGCGAGTCGACGAGCACGAAGTCCGGAGCCGTCGCACGGAGCACGTCAGCCGTCTGGTCCGCCACCGGCGACGACCGGAGCATCGGTCCGATCTTCGCCGGGTCACCGCTCCACGGCGCCATCTCGACCTGCCCGATCGCGTGGACCTGCGCCTCGCCCAGGGCCTGTCGACGCTGCTCGTCGAGCACGCCACCGTCCGCGGACAACAGCAGCAGCGCAACCTCACTGCCGGCAGCCCGGAGCGCGTTGACCACCGGGACGTACGGGTTCAGGTGACCATGCTGAGTCGTCGTGAGGAGGGCGACGCGCATCAGATCTCCGATCCGTCGAAAGAAGACGACCAGGCCGACTCAAGCTCTGGCTCCGGATGCACCACAGCAGCCACGACCCCCTGCCTTCAGACGGCGACGCACCAACGGCAGAACTCCGCCCCGGGCAGGCGAGAACGCCCGGGAGGCGCAAAGATCGTCGATGTCCAGGTACTGGTACTGGTACGAGACTCTGCGCGTTCCCACCATCGCTGAGGGGACGCCGATCGACGCTACTCGGAACAACCTCGGAACAACCGGGTTCACCACCTGCCCCTTCGGGGGTTCGCACCCCTGCCTGGATGTGCAATCGATGTCGACGCCTCGCAACTGCCGGCCGGCTGCAGGTGTGTCACAACGTTCTCGACGTAACCCGGGTGGAGGGGTTGCGCCAAACGGCCCTCGAAGGCCAGGGTCCCACCCCTTCGCCCCGGGACGGCGCTCGCCGTCCACTCCTGGCAAATGTGGCCGGCGGGCGGGTCGCGGCGCGTCGGGAATGACCCGGGAATCCCGGTCGGGGCAATCCCCCGGCCCGTGCGGGAAAGCCCAACATCAAACCTTGGTCAACAACCGTTGTGAGAGCGCTCCACCCGTCACTACCTTCGGTTTCGGCCACAAGCCGCTCGGTGGTGAGCTCATCGCCAGGACACTCGAAACCCGCAACGTGTTCTGCGAGGTAAGCGTGATCGCGAATCCCACACCCATCGGGTAGACCCCCGGCGGACGCCTGGGACGACCAGTCCCAGGCGATCCGGAGCCGAACGGCCGGCGAACGGACGGTGAAGAAGTCCGATCATCCGATGCCTGTGCACAGGCCTTGCACAGCGTCGGACACCCCCTGGAAGCGACCGGGCACGGACCGTCGCGACGACGCGCAATCCCTCCCACATGCCGGGAAAACAGAGACAGGAGCGGTGATCGCTCGTAGGGTCTAGCGGCGTCGGCGACCCTGACCCCCGCACGACCATGATCACTTCGACGGCTTTGAGGAGCTGGTGTGTCGACCCTCCGGGTGCGTCCCTACACCAGAACCGGCGGGCGGACGCGCTCCGCGACGACGCTGGCCATCGAGACCATCGTGACGACGAACGAAAGAGCGGCGAGAGACGCTCTCACGTCGACCGCGGAACACCGCATCATCAGCGACCTGTGCCGCAATCCGCATTCCGTCGCGGAAGTCGCGGCGACTTTGCGATTGCCGCTCGGCGTGGTCCGGGTGTTGTTGGCGGACATGTCCGACATGAGCCTGATCAACGTGCACGAGGATCAGGCGGTCGACGCCGCGGGACGGCCTTCGCTGGAGTTGATGGAACGCGTCCTCTCAGGCTTGCGCCGAATCTGAGCGTTCCCGCAAGGCGTGCACGACGGCGGCCACGTCCTGCTTGCCGTGCCCCAGTTCCACCGTGCGGCCCATCAGGGTCAGGCACTCGTCCATCAGCGGCGAGGCGACCCCGGCGGCGCGGGCGGCGGCGGTGATCAGCCGGGTGTTGGTGAAGACGTCGGCGGCGGCGGCCTGCGCCTCGAAGTCGTCGGCGAGCAGCTTGGTGGCCTTCGCGCGGGACACCTTGCTGGCCATCGGGCCCTTGTCCAGCACCTCGACGAGCGTGCCGAGGTCGAGCTCGTGCCGTTCGGCGAAGTGGAACGCCTCGACCAGGCCGGTGGTCATGGTGATCAGGAACAGGTTCACGGCCAGCTTCATCAGCAGGGCGTTGGGAGTCGGTCCGCAGGACACGACCTCCACGCACATCGGCGCGACCACGTCGCGGACCCGTGCCACCGCGTCCTGGTCGCCGGCGAGCATGGCGACGAGCTCACCGGCCTCGGCCGGGCCGCGCGAGCCGGAGACGGGCGCTTCGACGTAGTCGCCGCCGGCGGCGCGGACGTCGGCGCCGAGGGCGTGCGAGTAACCGGGCGAGGTCGTGCCCATGTGCACGATCGTGCGGCCGGCGACGTGCTCGGCGAACCGGTCCGTGCCGCGGTCGAGGACGACGTCCATCGCGTCCTCGCCGGAGAGCATGAGGATCACGGTCCCGGCGGCGGCGAAGACCTCGCCCGGTGTCGCCACGACCCGCGCGCCCGCGTCCCGCAGCGGTTCCGCGCGGTGCGGCGAGCGGTTCCACACCACGAGCGGCCGACCGGACCGGGCCAGGTTGAGCGCCATCGGCTGCCCCATGATGCCGAGACCGACGAATCCGACCTCCACCGAGACCTCCCTCGCACGGCGGCACGGCGCCGCCTCCCTGGTGGGATTAAACGCCGTGCCGGTGGAGCCGGTCGAAGGGTGGTGCGCCGCGCGTGTCGCGAGCGTTCAACTCAGGTGTTCTGAACGTAGGACTCTCGCGGTTTGGAGGTAGGACCCTCGCGGGTCAGGAGGTCGGCAGGCGGACCAGGGTCGCGCCTTCCTTCGTGTCCCGCACGACGAACTCCACGATGTCGTGCCAGCGCATGCCGACGGAGGCCTGCAACGTCACCGGGTCCTTGCCGGGACCCGTCGTCGTCACCAGCCAGGAGCCGAGGACCATCGCCTCGCCCGTGCGCGACTTCGCCACCAGCTCGCACCGGGTGGGGCCCTTCGCGCCCTTCACCTCGACCTGCACCGACGTGCCCCACGGCTCGGGGCTGGCCGAGAGCCGGGCGAACACGCCGGTCGCGGGGTCGGTGCGGGTGATGGAGCCGGACGCGTCCGGGGCGCCCTTCGCCACGTTGGACTGCTCCGGCACCGACGGCGTGGTGGAGGTGGCGACCGAGTCGGACGGTGCGGCGACGTACACCGACACGACCGCGGTCAGCACGACGAGCAGCGTCGCGGCGGCGGCGGCCAGCAGCGCGACGTTGCGGCGCTTGCGCGCCCTGGTTTCCGAGACCGAGTCGAGCATCGCGCGCACCGAACGGCCGTCGGGCCGCTCCCCCGCGTTGGCGCGCAGCATGCCGTTGGCGTCGGCCTCGTCGAGCAGATCGGGCAGTTCGGCGAAATCGCGCAGGTCGAGCGCACATCGACGGCATTGGGCGAGGTGGTTCTCGAACGCGTCGACCTCGTCCTCGTCGAGGACGCCGAGGACGTACGCCGCCACGTCGACGTGGAACGGCTGCGAAGTCACCTGTTCAGCCCCGATCCTGCAAAGCACGTCGCAGGGCGCGAAGCGCGTAGTACACCCTGGACTTCACCGTGCCGGGCGGTACCCCGAGCACCGCCGCGGCTTCCCCGACCGTTCGATCTCTCAAGTAGGTCTCGAGAATAGCCTCCCGGTGTTCCTCCGTCAGTCCGTTCATCGCTTCGGCTACGACTATGGCCGCCAGCGTGCGGTCCGCTTCGTCCCGCTGCGGGGCCTCGTCGGACGGCGTCAACTCCGACTCCTGCGGTCGGACGCTCCGCTTGCGACGGTCGTCGATGACCAGCCGCCGGGCGACGGTGAACAGCCAGGAGCGCAGCAGGACGGGGTCCCGCTCCAGCTTCTCGGCGTTGCGCCACGCCCGCACGAGCGTCTCCTGGACGATGTCCTCTGCCCACTGCCGGTCGCTGCCGGTCAACCTCATGGCATGCCCGAGCAGCGCGCTGCCGAACTCCTGGTAGAGCCTGCGGATCAGCTCGTCTTCCAGACTCAAGTCCGGCCAACTGCGATCTCTCTGGGGGGAAGTGCTGCGTCTGTGCCGCGCCACGCCGAGCATCCAAGCGCGCCGAGGGCTTCCGCGTCGAGGGTTCAGCCACAAAAAAAGTCGTCGATTTGTTCGTGAACCGTCATCGCATCGTGTCCGTACTCCACGGTATCCGCTTCAGAGGCTCGGACCGGTCCACCGGTCTGCTAGCCCTTTCGGCGGACCCGCCGGCAGGAGAAAGGACCAACGATGCGAAGTCGACGTTCCCGGAAGGCGTTGCTGCTGGTTCCGGCGGCCGCGGCGTTGATGCTGGTCAGCGCCTGTGGCGCGACCGGTGTCGACAACGTGGCGAGCCAGAACCCCGCGAACGGCGCCGGATCCGGTTCGACGACTCTCCAACAACAGCCGGAATTCGGCAAGGAGCCGCACCAGATGCTCTCGGCGACCGAGTCGAAGCAGGTCGGGTGGTTCGTCGCGGACGCGGGCGGCTTCGCGCTGTACCGCTACGACAAGGACACCGCGAAACCGTCGAAGTCCACTTGCGACGCCGAGTGCCTGAAGAACTGGCCCCCGGTGCTGGTCAGCGACCACACCATGACCTCCGGCGTCGACCCGACGCTGGTCGGCTCGGTGGCCCGCGCGGACGGCAGGAAGCAGGTCACGCTGGCCGGTTGGCCGCTGTACCGGTACGCGGGTGACAAGAAGGCGGGCGACCTGACCGGGCAGGGCAAGGGCGGCACGTGGTTCGCGGTGACGCCCGAGGGCAAGAAGGCGCAGGCGAACGACGGCGCGGCGCCCGGCCAACCGTCCACCGGCGACGGCTACTAGGACGAGAAACCCATGTCAGCCAAGCGTTTCGCGGCGGTCGCGCTGGCCCTGCACCTGCTGTTGATGCCCGCGCTGCCCGGTGTCGCGCACGCCGACGACCCGCCGGGCGCGGGACCGGTGGAGCAGACGCCGCTGGGCCCGATCACCGCGCAGGACAAGGAACTCCTGGTCAAGGTGCGACTGGCCGGCCTGTGGGAGATGCCCATGGGCGAGGAGGCGCAGAGCCGCGCGGCCAGCACCCGGGTCAAGGAGGTCGGCGCGCAGCTGGCGAGCGACCACACGTTCCTCGACGAGCGGGTGGTGCGGCTGGCGTCCCAGATGGGCGTCGCGCTGCCGGACGAGGCCAACGCCGACCAGCAGTCGTGGATGGCGGAGATGCGCGCGCGCACCGGCGCGGCGTTCGACGACTCGTTCGCCAACCGGCTGCGCGCCGCGCACGGTTCGATCTTCCCGGCCATCGCCACCGTCCGGGCGACCACGCGCAACGAGGCGATCCGGCAGTTCGCCCAGGTGTGCAACCAGATCGTGCTCAAGCACATGACCTTGTTGGAGAGCACCAACATGGTCACCGACATGGGCCTGTCCAAACCCGTGGCCGCCGGCGCCGCGCCCGGGAACGCGGTGACCGCCGACCCGGTGCGGGCCGCGGCGCAGCTGCCGGCGGGCGGCCCGAGTGCCCTCTCCGTCCTCCTCATGTGCCTGGTGGGCGCGGTCGTGACGATCGGGATCCTGCGCCTGCTCCGGCCGCGCAACACCGTCAAGTGAAAGGAGGTGGTGGCCGACCGACACCACAACGCGTCTCCCACCGCGGAGAAACTCCCACACCCTCGAACCCGCCCGGCAGGTCGTGACCACTCCTGCGCGGCCGGCCGGGCGGGTCGGACCTCTCCCACCGCCTGCGAGTCTCTCCCGCCATCTCGGAGGTAAAGACCAGTGCTCACCCAGGTTCCGCTGCTGATCGCCCAGGCGACCGGCGGCGACCACGACGCCGGAGTGCGCCACGTGGCGCAGATCTCGGCCCGCCTGGCCTACGCGACCATGTGCGCCACCCTGTGCTGGGGCGTGCTGATCGCCACGGGCTGGGCCAACAAGATCTCCGGCAGACAGGGGTTGCGCAACAGCCACATGGTGCTGGCGACGATGGCCCTCACGTTCGGGTCGCTGCACGCGTTCGCGTTCACCCTGTTGCAGCTCGGCGCCTTCTCGTACTTGAAGCTCCTGGTGCCGTTCTACGACGGCGGCCTGCTCCGGCACGCCCTCGGCATCCTCGGCCTGGAGATCATGCTGACCCTCGCGATCACCGCGGGTCTGCGCAAGAAGATCTACTACCGCAAGTGGCTGCGGCTGCACCAGCTGGCCTACCTCGCGGTCGCCGTGACCGTGGTCCACTCCTGGTTCGGCGCGATCGCGAACGGCAACCTGGCCGTGCTGTGGTTGGCCGGCCTCACGATCCTGGTGCCGACGGCGACCATCGCCATCGCCCGCTTCCTGCCGCCGGACTGGCTGGTGAAGCTGGGCATGCTGGAGCCGGAGCCCGGTTTCGAGCCCGAGCCGGACGGCGCGGGCGGCAGCGCGTTGGACATCAGCGTCGACAACGAGCGCTGCCACCGCTACGGCATCTGCCAGGCCGAGGCGCCGGGGCTGTTCCAGCTGGTCGACGACGAGCGCCTGCGCTACGAGCGCAGGCCACCACCCGAGCAGTTCGCGAAGGCGCGGGCCGCCGCGCGCGCCTGTCCGATGCGCGCGATCGAGCTGCGGGAGCGTGTGCGGTGAAGAACGAGGAACGCGTGGTCATCGCGGGCGGCGGGTTGGCCGGTCTGCGCGCGGGCGAGCGGTTGCGCGAGCTCGGCTTCCGCGGCGAGATCGTCATCGTGAGCGCGGAGCGGCACCTGCCCTACCACCGGCCCGCGCTGTCCAAGGAGGCCATCAACGGCGAGCTGGTCGCCTCCGACCTGCGGCTGACCATCAGCCGCGAGCTGAACGCGGTGTGGCGGCTGGGCACGGCGGCGACCCACCTGGAGCCGGACCGGCGCGTGGTGGGCCTGCCCGGCGGCGAGGAGCTGGGGTACGACGGGCTGATCATCGCGACCGGCGTCGAGCCGCGCCACCTCGCGGGCGCGCCGCGCCAGGACCCGCGCATCCACGTGCTGCGGACCGTGGACGACGCGATCGCGATCAAGCGGGCGATCAACTCGACGCAGGGGCTGGTCGTGGTGATCGGTGGTGGCCTCATCGGCTGCGAGATGGCCGCGTCGGTGAAGACGATGGGCCGGGACGTGGCCATCGTGAGCCGGTCGTCCGCGCTGCTGGGCAGCGCGGTCGGCAAGAACATCGCCGACACGGTCACCGAGGCGCACCGGGTGCGCGGTGTCCGGATGGCGATGGGCGTGAAGATCCGGCACTGGGTGCGCCAGGCGGGCGGGGTGGCGATCCACCTGTCCGACGGGCAGGTGTTCTTCGCCGCGGTCGTGGTGATCGCGGTGGGCGCCTCGCCGTCGATCGCCTGGCTGCGCGGATCGGGTCTGGTGCTGGAGGACGGCGTGCTGTGCGACCCCACGTGCCACGTGGTCGGCGGGTCCGACATCGTGGCCGCGGGTGATGTCGCGCGGTGGCCGAACCTCCGGTTCGGAGGGCAGCCGCGTCGGGTGGAGCACTGGCTCAACGCGGTGGAAATGGGGCGGGCGGCCGCGGAGAACCTGTTGGCGGGCAGGGACAATTCGCGGCCGTTCACCCCTGTGCCCCGGTTCTGGACCGAGCAGTACGGGATGCGCATCCAGGGGTCGGGCCTGCCCGCGATGGGCACGGACACCACGACGTTGGCGGGGTCGCAGAAGGACCACCGGACCATCACCGGGTTCGTCAACGACGGGCGCCTGGTCGGGATGGTCGGGTTGGACGCCCCGACGGCGATGATCAAGCTGTCGACCGAGCTGTGGCGGCAGAACCGGGTGACCGCGAGCGGGCCGCGCCGCCGCCCGCCGCAGCACGTGCCACCGGACGCCGCGGCCCCGACCGTGTCGCAGAACGTGCCACCGCCCGCGCCGCCGAAGGAGAACCCGGTGCCGGCGGCCGGACCGATGGCCTCACCGGCCCGGCACGAGGAGTCGGTGCGGTTCGAAGCACCACGTACGGACTCGGTGCATTTCCAAGCGCCACGCACCGAGTACGCGCGCTTCGAAGCGCCACCCACCGAATCGGTCCGGTTCGAGGCGCCACGCACCGGGTCCGTGCACTTCGAAGCGCCCCGGGCCAGACCGGAGCGGGCCAAGCGGACGCGGTCGGAGCAGTCGATGCGGTTCGAGGCCGTGCGCTCCGAGGCGTTGCGCCTCGAGAACGCGCTGCTCCAGGAAGCGGTCCGAGCCGAGGCCGCGCGCTCGAACTCGGCGCGCGCCGAACCGGTGCGGTCGGACTCCGTGCGATCCGAGCCCGGCCCGACCCGCACGCAGTTCTCGGACCCGGTCGAGCTGGCCAGGGTGCCGCGCCAACAACAGGAGTCCCAGCCGCTGCCCTTGCCGCCCTCGCACGCCCCGGTCGTGCGCTCACGCGGGCAGAGCCGGTCGCTTGCCCGCACCGGTCCGAAGGCGAGACCCCGGTGATCCGCAGGCGGCGGTGTGCGGTCGGCCGGCTTCGCGGCCCCGAAGGCACTTGCGGCGCACGGTGGCGGTGGGACGGTCGGAGTCGGCGCGCGACCGCCTGGTCACGTTCTACGGTGACCGGACCGAGCGGCGAGAGCGCCCGCGTGACCAGTCGTTCACAAACTGTTCGCGTGGTGTGAAATATTCAGACATCGGGGACAGATTGACGCAAGTTTACCTCTCCGACAGGCTCCAGACCCGTCCCCCAACCCGGTCTGGAGGTCCCTGTGCTCCGACTAGTGTCCTACCTGGCGTCGCTAGCGCTCGTCGCCGTGGTTCTCGTGATGGGTGGTGGCACGGCGCAAGCCGACGGCTGCTACACGTGGAACCGAACCCTGTCCCAGGGCGCGTCCGGCGAGGACGTGCGGCAGCTGCAGATCCGGCTGTCCGGCTACCCCGGCTACGGCGCCGTGCTCGGCCTCGACGGCGAGTTCGGCCCGGCGACGCGGTCGGCCCTCGTGCGCTTCCAGCAGGCTTACGGCCTGGCGGCGGACGGGGTGGCGGGTAGCGCGACCTACTCGCGGATCTACTCGCTGCAGGACGACGACTGCACGCCGATCAACTTCTCCTACGCGGAGTTGAACAACTGCAACTCCACCTGGTCGGGCGGCGCCGTGTCCGCCGCGACGGCGAAGGCCAACGCGCTGGTGTCGATGTGGAAGTTGCAGGCGATGCGGCACGCGCTCGGTGACCAGGCGATCCGGGTCACCAGCGGGTTCCGCAGCGTCGCGTGCAACAACGCGGTCGGTGGCGCGTCCAACTCGCGGCACCTGTACGGCGACGGGGTGGACCTGGGCGCGGGTCCGCACTCGCTGTGCCGCTTGGCGCAGCAGGCCCGCAACCACGGGTTCAACGGCATCCTCGGCCCGGGCTACCCGGGTCACGGCGACCACACGCACGTCGACCACCGGAGCAGCCGCTTCTGGTCGGCCTCGTCCTGCGGCATCTGACCGATCCGCCAGGACGCCGCCCGGCCGCGCGCCGGTCCACCCCTCGACCCGCGCGCGCCGAGCTCCGGATCCCGCCGGCGCCAACCCCTTCACCCGGCGGGATCCGCTGGAGCACCGCGGGCCGCGGACGGGCCTCCACAACCCGTCCGCGGCCCGCGGTGCGCCGCCACCCGCGCTCGCCCGGTGGAATCGCGGGCACGGCCCAGTAAGGTCTTGGGCGGGCGAGACGAGGGGGCGCTATGGGGGCGCGGTCCGGATTAGCGGACTTCGGGCGGTACGAGATCCGGGAACTGCTCGGGCAGGGCGGCATGGGTGTGGTGCACCGCGCCTACGACACCGTCCACGACCGGGTCGTCGCGCTGAAGCGGCTCTCCGCCGCCGCGACCGATCACGAGTACCGGGCCCGGTTCCAGCGCGAGTCGCGCATCGCCGCCGCGCTCAGCCACCCGAACGTCATCCCGGTCAACGACTTCGGCGAGGTCGACGGCCACCTCTTCCTCGACATGATGCTGGTCGAGGGCACGGACCTGCGGCGCGCGTTGGGCGCGGGCGGTGTCGACCCCGTCCGGGCCCTGAAGGTCCTCGGCCAGGTCGCCGCCGCCGTGGACGCGGCCAACGAGCGCGGTCTGGTCCACCGGGACGTGAAGCCGTCCAACATCCTGATCACCGCCGACGACCACGCCTACCTGGCCGACTTCGGCATCGCCCGGGAGACCTCGCCGGACGCCACCGCCCTGACCCGGTCGGGCGACCTGATCGGCTCGTGGGACTACATGGCGCCGGAACGCCTGTCCGGCGGCGCGGTCGACGGCCGCTCGGACCAGTACTCCCTGGCGTGCGTGCTGTTCGAGTGCCTGACCGGCCGCCTGCCGCACCCGGCCGCCGATCCGGCCGCGAAGGTCGCCGCCCACCTGTTGCAGCCCCCGCCCGCGCCCTCGGTGTTCAGCCCGACCGTCAGCCCCGCCCTGGACGCCGTGGTGCTGCGCGGCCTGGCGAAGGACCCGGCGCGGCGGTTCGAGTCGGCGACGGCGCTGATCGCGGCGGCGGAGGCGGCGGCGTTCGGCGGCGACACCGAGCACGCCGCCCGGCCGACGTCGCCCGGCCCGGCCGAGGACCAGGACCGGCTGGTGCGCGCGATCCTCCGCTCCACCAGCAGGCCGCGCACGTCGCGCCCGCAGCCGCCGGCCACCCCGTACCCGGGCCTGAGCGGGTTCGAACGGGCCGACGCGGACCTGTTCCACGGCCGCTCGCACGTCGTCACCGAACTGCTGGTCCGCCTGGCGGAGCAGGTCCGCGGCGGTGAGCCGGTGGTGCTGGTCGGCGCGTCGGGCGCGGGCAAGTCCTCCGTGCTCAAGGCCGGCTTGCTGCCCGCGCTGGCCGGTGACGGCGACGAAACCTGGCCCCAGGTGGTGTTGACGCCGGGGGTGGACCCGGTCGGCAACCTGGCCGCCGCCATGGCCGCGCGCACGGCAGTCGACGCCGGTAGCGGCGCGGCGGTCGGCATGGCCGGCGGCCCGGCGGTCGGTGCCCCTGCTGCTGGTGCGGCGCAGTGGGCGCGGCTGATCCGGGAGTCGCCCGGCCGGTTCGGCGAGTGGTGCGCCGGCACGACGCGGCCGGTGATCGTGGTCGACCAGTTCGAGGAGGTGTTCAACGCGCCGGAGGCGGACCGGTTGGCGTTCGCCGCCGCCTTGACCGCGGCCCGCCCGGCGCTGGTCGTGCTGGCCGTCCGGGCGGACCTGGTCGACCGGTGCATCGAGCTGGCGCCGCTGCGGCCCGCGCTGGCCGCGCCCGTGCTGCTCGGCCCGCTGGACGCGACCGGGCTGCGGCAGGCGATCGTCAGCCCCGCCAAGGACTTCGGCGTGGAGGTGGAGCCGGGCCTGCCGGAGCGGATGATCGCCGACCTCGGCGTGCGCGGCGAGATCGGCTACGACCCCGGCGCGCTGCCCCGGTTGGCGCACGCGCTGCGCGAGTCGTGGCTGCACCGCGACGGGCCGGTGCTGACGCTGGCCGCCTACCGCCGCGCGGGCGGCATCGACGGCGCGGTGTCGCGCACCGCCGAGGAGATCCACTCGGCCCTGGACCCGGTGGGGCGGCAGGCGTTGCGGGCGATCCTGCTGCGGCTGGTCGCGGTGCTCGACGACGGCGCGGTGGTCCGGCGGCGGGTCGACCCGCGGGAGTTCGCCGCGCAGCGGCACGTGCTGGACCGGTTGATCGCGGCACGTCTGGTGACCGTGGACGGCTCGGGCGCGCGGCTGAGCCACGAGGCGTTGTTCACCGCGTGGCCGAGGCTGCGGGACTGGATCGAGGAGGACCGCGCGGGTCTCGTGCAGCACCGCCGGTTCACCGACTCGGTCCGGGCGTGGGTCGAGTCCGGGCGGCACGACGACGACCTGTACCGGGGCGTGCGGCTGGCGTCGCTGACCACGTGGCTGGAGTCGGCGCGGGACCGGGTGCGGTTGCAGCCGGTGGAGCAGGACTTCCTGACCCGGTCGACGGCGGCCGAGCACGCCGGGCAGCTGGCGGCGCGCAAGCGCACGAACCGGTTGCGCGGCTTGGTGGCGGCGTTGAGCCTGCTGCTCGTGGTCGCGTCGGTGGCGGTCGTCGTGGCGACCCGCTTGCAGCAGTCGGCGCAGGCCGAGCGGGACCGGGCGGACACCGGGCGGCAGCAGAACCTGTCGCGGCAGTTGGCGGCGGAGTCGGCGTTGGCCAGGACGGTGGACCCGCGGCGGGCGGCGTTGGCCGCGTTCGGCGCGTGGCGGGCCAGCCCGACCGTCGAGGGGCGCAGCGCGCTGCTGTCCGCGACCACCGACGCCTACCGCGGCCGGATGACCGGGCACGTCGGCGCGATCAACGCGCTCGCGGTCAGCGACGACGGGAAGGTCGCGGCGTCCGGCGGCCGGGACGGCACCCTGCGGCTGTGGGACGTGCCCTCGCGCCGGGAGCTGGCCGTGCTGGACGACAAGGGCGGCTGGTACCGGACGGTGTCGATGAGCGCCGACGGTCGGCTGCTGGCCACCGCCGACCCGGGCACCACGAAGGTCGAGCTGTGGGACGTGCCGGCGCGCAAGAGGGTCTTCACCGTGCCGGGCAGGGCGGTGGACGCGGCGCTCTCCCCGGACGGCGGCACGCTCGTCGCCTACACCGATCGCGGTGTGGTGCTGTGGGAGACGGCGGGGTTCACCGAACGGGCGGTGTTCGCCGCGGAGCCGTCGATCCGGATGGTGTTCCTGCCGGACCCCGGGCTGGTCGCGTTGACCGACGGCAACGACGTCGCGGTGCACCGGGCGGCCGACGGCGCGCTGGTCGCGAAGCTGACCGGGCACACCGGCGAGGTGAGCGCGCTGGCGTTCGCGCCGGGCGGCGGCCTGCTGGCCAGCACGGGGATGGACGCGACGGTCCGGTTGTGGGACACCGCGACGTGGACGACGCGCCAGACGTTCAGCGCGCCCGAGGTGGGGTTGAGCTCGGTCACGTTCACGCCGTCCGGCTCGGCCGTGGTGGCGGGCGCGGTGGGCTCGAGCGTCTACTCGTGGGACCTGGCGACCGGCGACCTGCTGACCCAGTACGCGGCCGGGTCGGTGACCACGTTCGCCGTGGTCATGACCGCCGACGGCCGCACCCTGCTCAGCTCCGACTCCACCGGCGTGATCACGGTCTGGTCCTACCTGCGGTCGACGATGGTGCCGGGCGACTCCGCCGTGCTCAGCGCCGCGTTCCAGCCCGGCGGGGAGCTGCTCGCCACCACCAGCGGCAACGGCGTGGTGCGGCTGTGGGACCACCGGAACGCGCGGCTGGTGCGAGAGCTGCGGGGCCACGGTGACGACGCCTACGACGCGGCGTTCAGCCCGGACGGCTCCGAACTGGCGACCGTGAGCGAGGACGGCGTGCTCGTGGTGTGGAAGGCCGAGACGGGCGCGGAGGCGCGCCGGTTCTCCCGGCCCGGCACGGAGTTCACCGCGGTGAGGTTCAGCCCGGACGGCGGCACGATCGCCGTCGCGGGCCGCAACCCGACCGGGTCGAAGGGCGACCGCGACGAAGTGCTCCTGCTCGACGCCGACGACCTCGAGCTGGTGAACCGCCGTCCGACGGACCAGGAACCGCGCAACACCCCGGTCAACGGGGTCGAGCCCAACCACCCGACCGGCCTCTCGTTCAGCCCGGACGGCCGCACGCTGGCGGTGACGCTGGCGGCGGGCCGGATCGGGCTGTGGGACCTGGTGGACCCCGGCTCGCAGTGGACGATCCTGGCCGGCCACGACAACCTCGCGATCGACGCCGAGTTCAGCCCGGACGGCTCGGTGCTGGCCACGGGAGGCGGTGACCGGCTGGTGAAGCTGTGGCGGGTCAAGGACGGCGTCGAGATCGGCGTGCTCACCGGCAACGACGCGCCGGTGCGCCGGGTGACGTGGAGCCCGGACGGCCGGACGCTGGCCACCGCGAGCCAGGACACCGTGGTGCGCCTGTGGGACGTGGACGGTGCGCGTCAGCTTGCCCGGCTGGACCGGCACGGCGCCGAGCTGAACGACGTGGCGTTCCACCCGAGCGGCGAGCAGGTCGCGTCGGTGGCCGCCGACGGCACCGTCCGCATGTGGAACCTCGTGCCGGACCGCGCGGTCGAGGTCCTGTGCGGTGCGCTCGACCGCGACTCGCTCGCGGACGAGTGGCGCGCGCTCGGGCCGGACCGGGGCGACCCGCCCGGCTGCCCGGAGTAGCGCCGTGCCGAGGGTGGTGGTGCGTGGCGCGGGCCTGGCCTCGGTGGCGCTGGGGCCGGGCGAGTCGCTGCTGTTCGGACGTGCGCCGCACGGCGTCGTCGGCCCGGCCAGGCCGGGGCGGGTGGTGGTCGCGCTGCCGGACTGCGCGCCGCACGTGTCGCGGCTCGTCGGCGAGCTGGCGGTCGGCGCGGACGTGGTGTCGTTGACGTGGCTCGGCGCGGGCGAGGCGCAGCTGTCCAGCCTGTTCGACGCGCCGGGCGGCGCGCGGCGGGTGATCCTGACCCGGTCGGCGACGGCGTTGCTGGACGTCGGCGAGAACCAGCTGGTGCTGCTGCTCGGCCGGCGCGGCGACCGCGACGGGTTCGCCGACCTGCAGCTCACCATCGACGTGGAGCACGTGCCGGCGGCGTCGGAGGCGGCGTTCGGGTCGGCCGGCGGCGACACCCGGACCGGTCCGGGGCTGGTGCGGGGCGGGCGGGACTGGTTCGTCGCGCTGGCGCTGTGCGAACCGTGGTTGGTCGGCGCGGACGACTACCCGCGGCCACCGTCGAACCGGGAGATCTTCGAGCGGGTCCGCGAGTGGCACGGCTACACCTGGAACCTGCACCGGCCGCAGCGGGTGGACGACGCGATCCGGGCGATCTCGGCGATCGCGTTCGGCGCGGCGGACGACCCGTTCCTGGCGGCGCACGCGGGCCGGCTGCAGAACACCAGGTTCGCCGTGGCCCGCCGCGCCGCCGAGGTCCGCCTGGTGACCGCCGCCGACCTCGCCGAGGTGCAACGGTCGGCCAGGAACCGGAAACTTCCACCCCCGCCGTCCTCGCCCGGCCACCCGCCGGCTCCGTAACGTCACCGGTCAGGGGCGCCGACGGGTCGCCCCACTCCTCACGGCACCCGACCGGTCCCGCCCGCGGCGACCGGGGTCGCGCCGTACCCGGAAAGGACCGCCGCCATGGTGCAGCACGATTCCCCCGACTCGCCGACCACCGCCCGCCACGCCGAGCCGCGCGCCAGGAAGGGCGGCGGGATCATCGCGCTGCTGGTGCTGATGACCCTCGCGAACGCCTTCACGCTGGTCGTCGCCGTCGTGGGCTGGGTGGACGAGGTGGACCACGGCGCGGACTGGGGCGACGACTCGTTGCAGTTGGTCGTCTTCGTGGCGTTCGCGAGCCTGGTCGCCGTCATCGGGCTGATCGGCGCGTGGTTCACCCGCAAGTGGGGTCCCCGGCTGTACGTGCTGACAAGCGGGTTCAGCCTGCTGTTCGGCCTGCTCATCTCGGGTGGCGCCGGGTTCTCGCCCATGTCCCTCGTCGCCCTCGGCCTCGCGGTCGGGCTGTGGCTGCACGCCGAGAACAAGTGGTGACAGCGGGAGGCGCGGTCGGTGCGTCCACACCGGACGCACCGGCCGCTCCGCTTGACCCGTGCACGCCGAAGCCGGTGGTGCGGGTCATCACCACGCGGTCAACCCGCCGGCCGCCAGGGCCGCGCACGCGGCGACGACGAACAGCACCACGACGACCGATCGCGCCGGTTACCGGGGATGACCGCTCGCCGGGCCATCGTCTTGACCGCCCGGCCCGCGGAGCACCGCACCCGATCCGGACGTGTCCACGCCGTGCCCGCGACCGGGGCGCCACGACCGCGGTCAGGACCGCGGCGTGGTGGGCTCGTCCTCGTCGCGCCGCTCGACCTTCGCGGTCTCCGCCTCGCCGTCCACCGGCGGCTCGACGGCGGGCTGAACGGCGGGCTGATGGGCGGGCTGAGCGGCCGACGACCGGACGGTGGGCGACTCGGCGATCGGCTCCACCGTCGACGGCTCGGCGATCGGCGGAACGGTCGGCGGCTGACCGGTCGGCTGAACGACCGGGGCCTGCACCGGGATGCCGAACGGCGGGGTGTCCACATCGGACACCACCGGCGGCACCGGACCCAGCGGCACCGGACCAGAGGGCGACAGCCGACGCCTGCGGGTCAGCGCGATCGCCGTGCCCGCCGTCGCCGTGGCCACCGCGACACCACCGCAGAGCACCGCGAACCCGATCAGCAACGACGAACCCGCACCGGCCGACCCACCGCGGTCGACCGCGAGCCGCCGGTACTCCGTCGCCTGCAGGTGACCGGGCGCGGCGGCCAGCACGTCGTCGAAACCCTCCACCGCGCCGTCGAAGTCGTCCGCGAAGTAGCGGTCCAGCGCGGCCCGGTAGTCGCGGTCGTGCGCGCCGGGTTCGACCTTCACGTCCTTGCCCGCCAGCACGTCCAGCAACGTCGAGGACGCGGCGGCGAAGTTGAACGACTGCGTCTCCCCCGGCGAGCCCTGGCTCACCAGGCCGACGATCCGGCCGTCCATGTCGACCACCGGCCCACCGCTCATGCCCTGCGTGGCCGCCGCGCTGAACTCGTAGAACGGCTGGTCGTTCTGCGTCCGGCGAGCCGACACCTGGCCGTTCTTGTTGCTCGGCTCCAGGCTCGGGTCGACCGCCGCGCCCGCCGAACCGGGGTAGCCGATGGCCAGGATCGGCGTGCCGACCGCCGTCTGGTCGGTCCGGATCGCCAACGACGGCAGGTTGTCGCGCGGCACCTTCAGCACCGCCACGTCACCCTCGGTCGGCGCGACGAGGTCGACCACGGTGGCCGGCGCGACGTCCCGGATCGGGCCGTCGCCGGTGGCCTCCATCCGCTCGACCTGGATCGCGCGGTCGACCGGGCGGTCCGGGTCCGCGCCCTCGGCGACGGCGTGCTCGGCCAACTGCGCCTTGGCGGTGGCCCGGTCCACGACCCGGCCGGCCGCCGCCAGGTCCTGGATCGCCGCGTCGAACAACGCGCCCGCGCCACCCTGCGGTCCGGTGTGGACGCAGTGGCTGGCGGTGGCCACGTGCCCGTCCGGGCTGATCACCGCGCCGCTGCACGTCGCCTTGACGACGTAGCCGCTCGCGCCGCCGAACACCTCGCCGGTGCGCTTGTCCCGCACCCACCCGTGCCACTCCACGGTGATGAGCACGATCGCCGGCCTGGCGATGGCCGCGGCCAACTCCTCCGGGCTCGACGGCTGGGCCGCGGCGACCGGAGCAGCGGGAAGAGCGGCGGGAGCGGCCGTGAACGCCAGCAACGCCGCCGCGACGAACCACGCGCGCATCAGCCGTACACCCCGAACCCGGTGGTCCGCGCCCACACCGACCGGTAGCCGCCGGCGTTGCTCTCCACGAGCTGGGTGCCCTGGCAGGCGTAGTCGTCCACTTGGTGCCGCACCTGTTCCGACGGGATCGTCTGGGTCTCCACCAGACCTCGCTGGTCGTAGTAGGCCCAGGTGAACTGCGTCTTGGTCTGGTTGACGTAGGTGATGGCCTTGTCGGTCGCGGTCCAGGTGAACTCGATGAACCCGTTGCCGACGAGCCGCAGCGCGTTGCCCTGGTACGTGCCGTGGAACACCACGTTGTCCATCCGCTCGGTCCCGGTGCCGTCCGGCCGGAACTCGTACGCCCGCCCGCTGGTGACCATCGGGAGCGGGTCCACGCCGTTGTAGAACTTGACCATCACCTGCTCCTCCACCGTGCGCCACGAGCCGATCAGGCACAACGGCGGACCGACGGGGCGGGTGGTGTCCGGACGGGCGGTGGGCGAGGCCCGTCCGGCCGCCACCGGCGCGGCCTGCCGCGGCCGGTCGTCCGCGAGGACGACGGCGGTCAACCCGCCGGCCGCCAGGACCGCGCACGCGGCGACGACGAACAGCACCACGACGACCGATCGCGCCGGTAACCGGGGGGAATCGCTCACCGGGCCATCGTATTGACCGACCCGTCCGGGCCGTGAGCCGGTTGATCCGGAAGTTTCCGCGCCGTGACCCGGCGCCCGCTCCACCCGCGCGCACGCCGCAGCGCCACTACGATGACCGTGTGATCTTCCTCAGCGTGGTCCTCACCCTGCTCGGGCTGAGCACACTGCTGTGGCGTGACGACGAGCTGCTCGGCCTGCCACCCGTCGCCGCCGGTTCCGGCCTGGTCGTGCTCGGCGTGGCGGCCGGTGTGCTGTGGGTCGTGCGCAGGCGCCGCCGGTGGGAGCGCAACGGCGAGCCCCGCCCGGTCGGCAACGTGATCGACCGGGCCAAGGCCCTGCCCCGGTTGCTGCGCGAGCGCAAGGCCTACGGCCTGCCGACCACCACGATGGCCACGTGGGCGTTCGCCGTGCTCTACCTCGTCTCCCCGGTCGACCTGCTGCCCGAACTGCTGCCGCTGATCGGCGTGACCGACGACGCGGGCGTGGCGGTCTGGCTGCTGACCAGCGTGTCCACCGTCACGGGCCAGTACCTGCGGTGGGAACGCGAGCGCTCCGGCAAGGGCGAGAAGACCCGCTGACCGTCACGGACCGGCCGGTGACGGCAGCTCGCGCACACCGCTGAGCAGCGTCGTCACGGCGGCCATGATCCGCGCGGTCGCCTCGTCCAGCACGGCCTTGGTCGGCTCCAGCCCGTACAGGTCGGACAGGTCGACCTCCGCGCCCGCGACCACGGACACCTTCCGCCACGGCCGCGGCACGAACTTCCCCGGCGGCAGCAGCTCCCGGGTGCCCCACTGCGCCACCGGCACGACCGGCGTGCGGGTCGTCAACGCCAGCCGCGCGACACCGTTCTTGCCGCGCATGGGCCAGCCGTCGGGGTCGTTGGTGAACGTGCCCTCGGGGTAGACGATCACGCACTCGCCCGCGTCCAACGACGTGCGCGCGTTGTCCAGCGCCTTTCCCGCGCGCACGCTGTCGCGGTCGACCGGGATGTGCCGCCCGGACGACATCACCCACCCGAGCACCGGCGCCTTCCACAGGCTCGCCTTGGCCAGGTACCGGGGCACCCGCCCGGAGGCGAGCGCGAACGCGGTCAACGTCACCGGATCGGCGAAGGAGAGGTGGTTGGAGGCCAGCAGCACCGCGCCCTCGCGCGGGATGTTGGTCCGGCCCGCCATCCTCATCCGCACGAACAGCACCACCAGCGGCCACAGCACGTCAATGGCCACGGAGTACCAGAAACCCCGGCCCCGCCGGGGCAGACGGGTCGTCAGCGCCACCATCTGGGAGAACGTCACCCGAGGATCTTCGGTCATGGCCGCGAGCGCGGTCACCGCGCCCCACCGCACCGCCGTCGCCCCGTTCTGATCGAGGTCGACTAATCTCCTCCCCCGTGGCAGGGCTCCCCGCACCGCGGACCGCGGTGAACCGGATCAACGTGCTCCTCGTGGAAGACGACGAGGGCGACGCCGTGCTGGTCGAAGCCCTGCTGGACGAGGTCGAGGCGGACGTCGCCCTGCACCGGGCGCGGACGCTGCGAGAAGCGGAGGGCCTGCTGACCAGGGCCGACTGCGTGCTGCTCGACCTCGGCCTGCCGGACACGACCGGGCTCGACGGCCTGACCAGGCTGCTCGCCCACCCGGCGCCGGTGGCGATCATCGTGCTCACCGGCCTCAACGACGAGCACCAGGGCACCCAGGCGGTGGCCCAGGGCGCGGAGGACTACCTGGTCAAGGGCCAGGTGGACGGCGTGGGCCTGGCCCGCAGCATCCGCTACGCGGTCGGCCGCAAGCGGGTCGAGGAGACCCAGCGCCAACTGCGCGACGAGCAGTTGCTCGCGGCGGAGAAGACCCGCCTGGAACGCGGCCTGCTGCCGTCGCCGATCATCCACGGCGACGACATCGGCTGGGAGGTCAGCTACCGCCCCGGCGGCAGCCGGATGCTGCTGGGCGGCGACTTCTACGACGCCGTGCGCACCTCCGACGGCACGCTCCAGCTGCTGATCGGCGACGTGTGCGGGCACGGCCCGGACGAGGCCGCGATCGGCGTGTTCCTGCGCATCGCCTGGCGGGCGCTGGTGCTGGCGGGCCAGGAGCCGTCCCGGGTGCTGCGCACGCTGCACGAGATCCTGCAGCACGAACGCCACCAGCCCGGCCTGTTCACCACGGCGTGCATGGTGACGATCTCGCCGGACCGCCGGTGGGCGCGGGTCTACCTGGCCGGGCACCCGGAACCGATGCTGCTGGTCGGCGACCGGGTGGTGGAGCTGCCGCGCGACCGGGCCGGGCTGCCGCTGGGCGTGCTGCCGGACAGCACGTGGAGCGGGCTCGACGTGCCGCTGCCGCCGGGGTGGTCGATGCTGCTCTACACCGACGGCCTGGTCGAGGGCCGCGTGCACGGCGACACCGAGCGGTTGGGCTCGGAGCGGCTGATCGACCTGATCGGCGAGATCACCAGGCAGCGACCGGACTGGACGCGCACGCCGGCTACGCTGCTGGACGACCTCATCAGCCGGGTGAAGGAACTCAACGGCGGGGAGCTGGACGACGACATGGCCGTGCTGCTGATCTCGGACCGCGACTGATGGACTACCGCACCCGCTGGCCCGCGAGCAAGCTCCTGATCGCGGCGGTCGTGGTCCTGGTCGTGGTCTGCGCCGGCGCCATCGGCAGCCTCCTGGTCGCGCTGAACGCCCTTACCGACGCCCGCACCGAGCTGCTGGAGCGGATCGACCCGGCCGGCCGCGAGGTGCTCGAGATGCAGACCGCGCTGGTCAACCAGGAGACCGGTGTGCGCGGGTACGTGCTCACCGCCAACCGGAACTTCCTCTCCCCCTACACGGAGGGCAGCGAGGCGGAGCTGGCCGCCGTGGAATCCGCCCGCGCGCTCCTGTCGGGCGTGCGGCCCGACCTGGTCCGCGAGTTGGAGGAGGTCGAGCGGCTGGCGACCGACTGGCGGCAGAGCTACGCCGACCCGCTGGTCGACCTGGTGTACGTGTCGGGCATCCCGCAGACCACGCTGGCCGAGCCCGAGCGCGGCAAGGTGTTGTTCGACCGGGCGCGCACGGCGACGGCGGCGCTGAAGACCAGGGTCGAGGAGGTGTCCGCCGCGTCCCGGGACAACGTGACGACCATGGCCGGGCGGGCGAACTGGCTGGTCGTCGGGCTGGGCGTGCTGCTGGTGCTGATCATCGCCGGGGTGGCGGTGATGCTGTACCGGATCGTGATCGCACCGTTGACGGGGCTGGCGGCGGACGTGCGGCAGGTGTCGTCGGGTGACTTCGCGCACGCGGTCGAGGCGGGCGGGCCCCGGGAGACGGTGATGCTCGGCCAGGACGTCGAGACCATGCGGGTGCGCATCCTGTCCGACCTGGAGGAGCTGCGGCGGTCGAACTCGGAGCTGGAGCAGTTCGCCTACGTCGCCTCCCACGACCTGCAGGAGCCGTTGCGCAAGGTGGCGAGCTTCTGCCAGCTGCTGGAGCGGCGGTACTCGGGTGAGCTCGACGAGCGCGGCGAGCAGTACCTGCGGTTCGCCGTGGACGGCGCGAAGCGGATGCAGGTGCTGATCAACGACCTGCTGGCGTTCTCCCGGGTCGGCAGGCTCACCCGCGAGCTGACCATGGTGGACTGCGACGAGCTGGTCGCCCAGGTGCTGGACAACTACTCCGAGGTCGTCGAGCGGACCGGGGCGACGATCGAGGTGGCGGACCTGCCGACGGTGCGCGGCGAGGAGTCGTTGCTCGGCGGGGTGTTCGGCAACCTGATCAGCAACGCCCTGAAGTTCCACGGCGACGAGCCGCCGCACGTGCGCGTGGACGTCGACCGGACGGACGGTTTCTGGACGTTCACCATCAGCGATCAGGGCATCGGCATCGACCCCGAGTACGCTGAGCGGATCTTCGTGATCTTCCAGCGCCTGCACCACAAGGACGACTACCCCGGCACCGGCATCGGGCTGGCGATGTGCCGGAAGATCGTGGAGTACCACGGTGGCACGATCTGGCTGGACACCAGCGAAGGCCAGACCGGGACCACCTTCAAGTTCACGCTGCCGGCTGTAGAGGACGACGAGCAATGAGCAACCCGCTGAACGTGATCGACGTCCTGTTGGTGGAAGACGACCCCGGCGACGCCCTGATGACGCAGGAGGCGTTCGAGCACCACAAGATCCGCAACCAGCTGCACGTGGTGCGCGACGGCGTGGAAGCGCTGGAGTTCCTGCGCCGCCAGGGCCCGTACGAGGACGCGCCGCGACCGGGGCTGATCCTGCTCGACCTGAACCTTCCGAAGATGGACGGCCGCGAGGTGCTGGCCGAGATCAAGGCGGACGAGACGCTGCGGCCCATCCCGGTGGTGGTGCTGACCACGTCGGAGGCGGAGGAGGACATCCTGCGCAGCTACAACCTGCACGCCAACGCCTACGTCACCAAGCCGGTCGACTTCGACCGGTTCATCGAGGTCGTCCGCCAGATCGACGACTTCTTCGTGACCGTCGTGAAGCTGCCCCGCTAGCGCTGGTAGGCGGCCAGGAAGACGCGCACGACCTCGTCGGCGAACCAGGTGCCGGCCGGCTCGGGGAACCGGTCGGTCTCGGCGAGCGCCGCGACCTCGTCCATGCCCGGTACCGTCCAGTTCCCTGGCGGAGGAGTGGTGATGGGCACCGTGACCTCGAAGGACGGCACGACGATCGGGTTCTCGCGGGTCGGTGACGGTCCCGCCGCGGTGTTGGTGGACGCCGCGTGCTGCTTCCGGGGCGGCGGCCCTATGCCCGACGTCGCGGAGGCGTTGCGGGGGTACGCGGCCTACACCTACGACCGCCGGGGCCGTCGGGGAGAGCGCGGGTCGCGGACCGTACGCGATCGACCGCGAGGTGGAGGACCTGGCGGCGGTCGTGGAGGCGGGCGGGCCCGACGCGCGGGACGAGATCGACGCCCCGGTGGCGGCCGGACGGCGCGGTGACGCGGTGGTCCGGTTCCAGGTCGCGTGCGGCGTTCCGGAGGAGTTCACCGCCGGGCTGCGGCGGTCACCGGGCCGGCCGGCGCTGGAGGCGGTGGCCCACACCACCGCCTACGACCTGACCACCACCGGCACTCCCCCGGACCTGACCTCGATCACCACGCCGACTCTGGTGCTCGACAGCGCGGGCAGCGACGCGCGGCTGCGCGCGTGGGCCGACGGCGTGGCCGAACGCCCGGCGCCGCACGGTGGCCGGCGACTGGCACGGCGTGGCGCCGGACGTGCTCGCGCCCGTGCCGGCCGAGACTTCAGCTGACCGCGTACCGCACCACGCCGTCGTCCTCGTCGGCCGTCAGCAGGCCGCGGTGGACCAGCACGTCGAGGTGCGCGGCGGTCTCGCCGGTGGCCAGCACCTGGTTGAACAGGTCGAGCTCGGCGAACCGCCGACCCCGCCTGGTCCAGCCGAGCTCGCGCGCGGTCTCGAAGGCGGTGCCGGTGCCCGCGCGCACGGCGTCCAGCGTGGCCGTGAGCCGGTCCTCGTGGTGGGCGAGCAGTTCGTCCACCCTGGCGTGGCTCGACTCGGTGACGGGGCCGTGGGCGGGCAGCAGCCGCAGGTCCGGGTAGTCGCGGACGAGGCGCAGCGAGTCCAGGTAGTCGCCGAGCGGCAGCGCGGGCCGGGCGGGCTCGAAGCCGATCGACGGCGTGATGTGCGGCAGCACGTGGTCGCCGGCGAACAGCAGCGACGACTCGACGTCGACGAACACCACGTGCCCGCGGGTGTGGCCGGGTGTCGGCAGGACGCGCAGCACCCGCTTCTCCAGGGCCAGGTCGCTCTCGCGGAGCCACTCGTCGGGCTCCTCGTAGTCGCGCAGCTCGGCCTCGCCGATCGACTCGACCACGGCACGCCACTGCTCGGCCAGGTGCGGCGCGCCCCAGGTGGCCAGGTCGCGGTAACCGTCCCGGCGCCGACCGACGACCTTGGCCAGCGACGGCTGCTCCCCCGCGCCGAGCGCGATCTTCGTGCCGAACCGGCGGCGCAGGGCCACGGCCATCGTGTAGTGGTCGCGGTGGACGTGGGTGACCAGGAAGCGGCGGACGTCCTCGAAACCGCGCCCGAGCGCGCCCAGCGCCGCTTCCAGCGCCGTCTCGCCCGCGTCTAGGGCCCAGCCGGAGTCGATCAGGACCAGGCCGTCACCGTCGTCGATCGCGTACACGTTGACGGTGTGCAGCCCGTCGTTGGGCAGGGGCAGCGGTATGCGGTAGACACCGGGCGCGACCTCGAAGACTCCGGGTTCGGTCCACTCCATCCCCGGATCCTACTTGCCGGTAACCTCGATTCGGCCGGCCAGTGGCGCGTCCGCCGGTTCGCGCCGCGCCACCGCCTTCACCACGAACGGGATCACGGCCAGCGTGAGCAGCGCCAACGCCGGGTAGGCCCAGCCGATCGCGGACAGGTAGCCGGGCCTCGGGATGGTCCAGATCGTGGGCTGCCGGTCGAGCTGGAACGCGATCACGTCCCAGAACATGATCGGGCACCACAGGACCAGCAGCACGCCACGCGCCCACGGCGCGATCCTGGTGTGCACCAGCCAGATCAGCAGCGGCGCGATCCACACCCAGTGGTGGTCCCACGAGATCGGCGAGAGCAACAGGCCGAGGACCTGCACGACCAGCACGCCGATCAGCACGTCGCCCGCCCGCACCGCGGCGCGCAGCGCGAACCCGGCGAGCACGGCCGACACCACCACCGCGAGCACCCACGGCCACGTCATCTCGACGTCGTAGCCGAGCGTCCGCGACAACGCGCCGCGCAACGACTGGTTGTGCGCGGTGGCGATCGGGCCGACCCGGTCCGCGGCGCCGAGCAGCTCGAACCAGTAGTGCTTGGCCTGCGCCGGGTCGACCAGGAAGCCGAGGCCGACGCTCACCGCGAACGCGACGATCGACCACACCGCCGCCGCGAACCTGCGCGTGACCAGGTAGTACAGCCCTGAGATGGCGGGCACGAGCTTCACGCCCGCCGCCAAACCGATCCCGGCGCCCGCGAGCCGCGAGTCCCTGGCCGTCATCGCGCCCAGCACCACCGCCGCCAGCAGCAGGTTGACCTGCCCGAAGTCGAACGTGTGCACCACGGGCTGCATCCACAGCAGCACGGCGGTCCACAGCAGCGCCCGACGCCGCCACAACGCGGCGTCCGCCGTCCAGCCGTCGCCTGCCACGAAGCGCAGGGCGACGCGCACCATCCAGTACAGGCACAGCCCGGACAGCAGCCGCAGCGCCCACTGCGCGGCGACCCACGGCAGCCACGTCATCGGCAGGAACACCAGCGCGCCGAACGGCGGGTAGGTGAACGGCAGCGGGAAGTCGGGCGGCGAGTTCGGCGACGTGACGTCGTAGAGGTCGCCGGAGAGCACGTGCGGCGCCAGCGCCCAGTACACGTACAGGTCGATCGTCTCGTTGCCGAACCCGGTGACGATCGTCCAGCCGCGGCCCAGGGCGGACACCACCAGCAGCAGCGGCGCGGCGACCAGCAGCCACCGCTCCGCGTTCACGAGCACGCGCACCGCGGGCGAGGTCGGTTCAGGTGACACTGGGCTCGACCTTCGACGTCGTGGTGATCGGCGTGCCGACCGGTTCGCGGCGCTCGGCGCGCAGCGCCGTCGGCATCACCGCGAGGGTGATCAGCCCGAGCAGCGGGTAGCACCAGCCGAGCGCGGCCAGCGGCCACGGGCGGGGGATCTCCCAGATGGTCGGCTGCTGGTCGATCAGGAACGTGATCAGGTCCGCGCCGGTCACCACGACCCACGCCGCGGCGACCGCCAGCACGGGCCACGTGCGGCGCGCGCCGTAGACGGCCCACAGCACCAGCGGGATCACCCACACCCAGTGGTGGCTCCACGAGATCGGCGAGAGCAGCAGCCCGAACAGCTGCACGGCGACGACGGTGGCCAACGTGTCCCCGGCCTTCACCGCGGCGCGCAGCGCGAACCCGGCGAGCACGGCCGACACCACCACCGCGAGCACCCACGGCCACGTCATCTCGACGTCGTAGCCGAGCGTCCGCGACAACGCGCCGCGCAACGACTGGTTGATCGCGGACCCGACCGGGCCGACCCGGTCCGCCGCGCCGAGCAGCTCGAACCAGTAGCGCCACGAGTCGGCGGCCGAGGCGGCGAAGCCGACGGCCACGGTGAACGCGAAGCCGACCGCCGTCCACACCGCGGCCTTGAACCGGCGCGTCACCAGGAAGTAGAGCACCGAGATCGCCGGGGTGAGCTTCAGCCCCGCCGCGACGCCGACGCCGACGCCCGCCACCAGGTGCCGGGTGGCGACCATCGCGGCGAAGGTGCCGGCGATCAGCACCAGGTTGATCTGCCCGAAGTCGAGCGTCTTGCGCACCGGCTCGCACCACAGCGCCAGCGCGGTCCACAGCAGCGCCCGGCGCGACCAGGTGGCGTCGAACCGCTGCCCCGACCTGGCGGCGACCAGCGCCAGCGCCGTGCGGACCAGCCACCAGAGGCAGACCAGGGACAGCACCTGCCACGCGATCCGCGCGGCCACCCAGGGCAGCCAGGACAGCGGGAGGAACAGCACGGCCGCGAACGGCGGGTAGGTGAACGGCAGCGGGAAGTCCGCCGTGAACGGCATGTCGATCGTGTAGAGCTGATCGGTGAGCAGGTTCGGCGCCAGGCTCCAGTAGACCTTGAGGTCGATCATCCCCCAGCCGCTCGGCACGCCCAAGCGCCAGAAGTACCAGCCCAGCGACAAGCACAACACCAGCGGCGCGAACCTCAGCACCCGCTGCTCGACCCGTTCAACCACCCGTGCTCCCACACTGCTTCCCGGCCCCGTCGGGCTCGCCCGCCACGTCGTCCTCGACGGCGGGCGGCGCCTGCTCGACGACGGGCGGCGGCGCCTGCTCGACGACCCGCGCCGGCGGGTCCACGAGCCGCGTCGGCTCCGCCTCGCTCGACCGGGCCCGCAGCTCGCTCACCAGCGACCACACGGGCCGGCGTTCCAGGAGCGACCGGCCGACCCACACGCCGATCAGGACGGTGACGGCCAGGTAGGACCACCACACGACGGGGTTCGCCGAACCATAGTGCCAGCGCGCGACGATCGTGCCGTCGGGGAGCGTGATGAGGACCATCCAGACCGAGAAGCCCGCGGCGAACGCGAGCCACCGGTCCTTCCAGGCGAACGCGGCGGCGAGCGCCAAGGCCCAGGTGAAGTACCACGGGAGCACGGACGGCGCGAGCACGGAAGCGGCGAGCAGGGCGATCGCGGCACGCCGCACGGCGTCCACACCGCCCGCCCGGGCGAGCCACCACTGGCGGACCAGCACGGCGGCGAGGACGTACACGCCCACCGACCGGAAGAAGCCGAGGAAGCCCTCGTAGGTCGCACCCGGGATGTGCCTGCCGACCGAGTAGTAGAGCAGCTCCGCGACGGCGCAGGGCAGCGACATCCACGTCAGCAGCGGCGTCTGGCTCTGGAGCACGTTGACCCAGCCGAGGTCGACCCCGGCGATGATCGTGGACAGCGCGAAGACGCCCGCGAACGTGATGCCGCCCACCGCGCACGCCTGGAAGAACCGCTGGCGGGCCGGGCCGGACATCCGCGCCACCCAGACCCAGATGAGGAACGGGATCACCAGCACCGCCGTGGCCTTGACCGCGGTCGCCAGGGCGATCACCGCGATGCCGCGCACGTGCTTGCCGTCCAGCACCATCAGCACGCCGACCGCCATCAGGCCGACCATCAGGATGTCGTTGTGCGCGCCGCCGATGCCGACCGCGATCACGAACGGGTTCGCGGCGGTCAGCCACAGCGCCACCGACGTGCGCCCGCCGAGGTGCCGGACCAGTCCGGGCATCGCCCAGGCGAGCATCGCCAGCCCGCTGAGCACGGCGAGCCGCATGAGGACCGCGCCGATGATGACGTTGTCGCCCGTGACCGCGACCACGGCCTTGGCCACCAGGAGGAACAGCGGCCCGTACGGCGACGGCGTGTTCTGCCACAGCGACGCCACGTTGCCGCCCAGCGACAAGGGCAGCACGGACGCGCCGTTGGTGTAGGGGTCGAACCCGTGCAGCGCCACCGCGCCCTGGGCGAGGTAGCTGTAGACGTCCCGGCTGTACAGCGACGGGCCGATGAGCAGGGGAGCGGTCCAGACGGCGGCGGCCAGCACCACGCCGCGCCCGTCGACCTGGCCGGCGCGCACCATCCGACCGAGCCGGACCCACGAGTAGACCAGCAGCGCCACGCCGACGAACACCACGGCGGTGGCGAGGTCGCGGCCGTGGCCGTACCGCACCGCGTTGAGGATGGTGCCGGTCAGCAGCGGGTCCCGGCGGAGCACCGCGCCCGCGCCGACGCCGCCGAGCGCGATCAGCAGCCCGCCGAGCGCGCCGAGCCTCAGCACCCGGGGTGGAACCTGCCGGAGCACTACCGACCACGTGCCCGTCCGGCGGGTCGGGCCGTCCGTCCGTGCGCCACTTCCGCTCACCTCAGCGGTCACAGCCAGGCCCACCTCATCGGTCTCGTGATCGGTCCTCGTCCCCGTCGACCGCATCTGCTGTCGACGACATCACCATCATGGCGGGGATCAAAGACGAGTGAGGCCACGATCAGCAATGTTGACACGATCAGCTAGCACTGTTGACCAAAAGCCGCCTACTTAGCCGTGTTGTTACCCCCATTTGTGATGCTTCACACGAAGAAGCAACCCTGACGGGGTATGCGCTGGTGAGCCGGTTCGACTAGCGTTCGCGCGCGGCGTGCCGGCCCGGATCGGGAAAGCGTCACCCGGTCCGCAGTTCCGGGTGCTTCTCCAGGTAGCCGCGCACGAACGAGCATTCGGCCACGACGGTCAGGCCCTTGGCGCGCACGTCCTCGAGCGCCTGCCGGACGAGCTTGCCGCCCAGGCCCTTGCCCTCGACGGCGACCTCCGTGTGGGTGAACGTGACGACGCCGTCCGCCGAGGTGTACTCGGCGAAACCGCCGAACTCGCCGTCCAGGCGGACCTCGTAGCGGGACTGCTCGGGGTTGTCGGACACGGACACAGCGGTCACGGGTGCTCCTCCTGGCTGCGGCTCGGTGGGTGCCACCGTAGTCGCAGCGGGCAAGATTGTCGGATGGACGTGTACCTGCTGATCCTGGGCGATCACCTGCCCAACCCGTACACCGGTCGGGCCGTGACCGAGTGCGAACGGCTGGGGGCGATGGTCGAGCAGGCCGTCGTGGCGGAGGAGGCCGGCTTCACCGGGGTGGCGATCGGCGAGCACCACTTCACCCGGTACATCGTGTCGGCGCCGGAGCTGCTGCTGGCCACGATCGCCGACCGCACGTCGACGTTGCGGCTGTCCACCGGGGTGACGCTGCTGGCGCACCACGACCCGGTGCGGGTGGCGGAGAACGTGGCCACGCTGGACGTGCTGTCGGGGGGTCGGGCGGAGCTGATCGTGGCGCGGGGTGTGTCGCAGCGCACGGACGTGGCGTTCGGGGTGCAGGACGACCTGCGGGCGCGGTTCGACGAGAACCTGCGGCTGATGCTGCGGCTGCTGGAGGAGAAGCACGTCACGTGGGAGGGCAAGTACCGCAGTCCGCTGGTGGACGTCACGACGACGCCGCGGCCGGTGCAGCAGCCCCGGCCGCTGGTGTGGATCGGCAGCGGTTCGGCGGTGTCGGCGGACCTGGCGGTGGAGCTGGAGCTGCCGTTGATGCTGCCGAGCACGTTGCGCGACCCGAGCACGCACCGGCCGGTGGTGGAGCGCTACCGGGCGTCGATGGGCGGTGGTGGGCGGGTGGCGTTGCCGAGCCACGTGTTCGTCGCGCCGACGGCGGCTGAGGCGCGGACGACGTGGCGGCCCCACCTCGCGGCGTACGCGGAGTTCGCCGACCCGTGGCGCGGTGACGGCGAGGCCGACGTCGACGTGCTGATGGACGGTGCGGCGGTGTGCGGCGATCCGGCGGAGGTGACCGAACGGCTGAACCGGCTGACCGAGCTGCTCGGCCTGGACGCGCAGCTGGTGATGGTCGACATCGGCGGTCTCCCGCACCAGGCCGTGCTCGACACGATCCGCCTGTTCGGCCGGGAGGTCCTGCCGAACCTGAAGCCGGCGGCGGCACGAGCCGCGGACCGCGCGTCCTGAGCGTTGAACTCAGGTGCTCTGAACGTAGGACACGCGCGTTCTGAACGTAGGACTCTCGCGTCTTGAACGTAGGACTCTCGCGTTCTGGATGTAGGACACGCGTGGAGTGGGTAGTCCGGGTGGGAAGGAGGTTGCCATGGTCCAGCCACAACCGCCCCCGCAGCGACCCGTGCCCGTGCCGCCCCCGGTGCCGCAGCCGCCCCGGGAGCCGTCACCCGGCACCGAGCCGCCGATCCCGCCCACCCCGGAGCCGCCACCGCCCAACAAGCCGGCGCCGAACGAGACTCCGCCCACCGGGTGACGGGCTAGGGGACCAGGAGGTCCGGCTCCGCGCCCTGGGCTCGACCTTGGGCGAAAGCTGTGGTGAAAGCGTCGTCACCCAGGGCTGAGCGGGTGGTGGCGGTGATCCGGGAGACGTCGCCGCGTTCGCCCTGCGGGAGTGGGGCGCCCGCTCGCTCCCGCAGGGTGGCGGCGGCACCCAGCAGGTGGGCCGCCCGGTCGTGGACGCCTGCCAGGGCTTCCGCGCCGGCCAGGCCTTCCAGCGCCAGGGCCACGGCCCGCGGGTCGGCTGCCTTGCGCGCCGCGGCCAAGCCCTCCAGGTGCAGGGCGCGGGCGGTGTCGGCGTCGCCCCGCTGTTCGGCGATGAAGCCCAGTTCGGCGAGGATGAGGGCGACCGCCATGTCCGACTCCAGCCACCGGTCGTGGGCCAGCCACTTGCGCAGCAGCTCCTCCGCCTCGTCGAACCGGCCCTGGCGGCGCGCGCCGAGCGCCAGGCCGAGTTCGGCGAACTCCTCGCCGATCGTGTAGCCCTGCGCCACGGCCTGCGCACGGGCGCATTCGTGCAGCTCATCGGCCTGTTCGTGGTCACCGGTCAGCAACGCGATCCGGCCGAGCGCGGACAGCTTGTCCGCCACGTCGGTGCTCAGGCCCAGCTCCTCGGCGATCCGCAGACCCTCGCGGTGCACCTCGGCGGCGCGGCCGTAGTCGCCGACGACCTCCGCGTGCGCGCCGAGCCCGAACGTCGCGTGCAGCCGGCCCCACCGGTCGCCCACCTCGGTGAACAGCTCCATGCTGCGCTCGCCGTGCCGCGCCAACGCGTCCAGGTCGCTGCGCGCCAACGCGTACCGCGCGAGCGTGCCGAGCGCGGCGGCCGTGCCCCACCGGTCGTCCTGGGCGCGGAACACCTCCAGCGCCGCGCCGACCAGGTCCTCGCCGACGCCCAGCTCGCCGATGCCCAGGCCGACGAACCCGAGGAACCACTCGGCGCGGGCACGTCGTGCCGCGGAGTCCCGATCGGCGGGACGGGTGGCCCGCGGCGGCACGAGTCCCGACGCCACGCCCATGAGCAGGCTGAACGCGGTGTGCCACGCCCGGACCGTGCCGGCCACGTCCTCCGGGCCGCCGCCGGCAAGCGCCGCCGTCAACGACCGACGGCCCTCGCCGAGCCTGCCGCGCAGCACCCAGTACCAGGCCAGCGAGTCGACCAGCGGCAACGCCTCGCCGTCGCGGGCCGCGTGGTCGATCGCCGCACGCAGGTCGGCCGCCTCGGCGTCGAGCAGGCGCAGCCACCGCTGCTGCTCCGGGCCGCGCAGGTGCGGGTCGGCGGTCGCGGCCAGTCGCGCGTAGTGGTCGCGGTGCCGTCGCTCGACCAGCGCGACCTCCCCCGCCTCGCGCAGCCTGGCCGACGAGTACTCGGCGACGGACTCCAGCAGCCGGTAGCGCGGCGGGTCGTCGCCGAGGGTGGCGGTGACCAGCGACCGGTCCACGAGGCGCGCCAGCAGGTCGGGCACGTCGAGGTCGTCGTCACCGGACACGGCCTCCGCCGCGCTCAACGTCCAGCCGTCCACGTGCACGGACAGCCGGCGCAGCACGGTCCGCTCGGCCTCGGTCAGCAGCTCCCAGCTCCAGTCGAGCACCGCCCGCAGGGTGCGCTGCCGGGCGGGCGCGCCGCTGTGCCCGGCGGTCAGCACGCGGAACCGGTCGTCCAGTCGCGCCAGCACCTCGTGCACGCCCCACGCGCGCACCCTGGTGGCGGCGAGTTCCAGGGCCAGCGGGATGCCGTCCAGCCGGCGGCAGATCGCCGCGACGGCGTCGGCGTTGTCGGGGTCGAGGGCGAAGCCCGGCACGCCCGCCGCGGCACGGGCCACGAACAGCTCGACGGCGCTGGGCTCGGCCAGCGTCGGCACGTGCCACAGCAGCTCACCGCCCACGCCGAGCGGACGTTGGCTGGTGGCCAGCACCCGCAGGCCCGGCGCGGCGCGCAGCAGCCCGGCGGCCAGCTCCGCCACGGCCGGCGCGACGTGCTCGCAGTTGTCGAGCAGGAGCAGCATCCGCTTGGCGCGCACCGCCTCGGCCAGCTTGCCCGCCAGGTCGGTCACCACGCAGTCGCGGATGCCCACGCTCGTCGCGACCAGGGCCGCCACCTCGTCCGGCGGCGCGCCCGCGGGCAGGGCTGCCAGCTCGACCAGCCACGTCCCGTCCGGGTACCCGACCACCAGGTCGCGTGCCACGGCCAGCGCCAGCCGCGTCTTGCCCACGCCGCCGGGGCCGGTGAGCGTGACGAGCCGGTCGGCCGCGAGCAGCGACCGCACCTCGCCGACGTCGGCGTCCCGGCCGACCAGGTCGCCGAGCGGGTGCGGCAGGTTCGTCGGCGGCTCCGCCGTGCCGCCCAGCGAGGGGTCCTGCTCCAGGATCGCCCGGTGCAGCGCGGCCAGCTTCGGCCCGGGTTCGACGCCGAGTTCCGCGATCAGCCTGGTCCGCAGGTCGCGGTAGCCCGCCAACGCCTCGCTCTGCCGTCCGGCCTGGTAGAGGGCGCGCAGGTGGGCGGCGCGGAGGCGTTCGCGCAATGGGTGCCTGGCCACCAGGTCGCCGAGCTCGTCGGCCAGCCCGCCCGGCTCGCCGAACTCCAACCGGGCCTCGGCGCGCTGCTCCCACGCGGTGAGCCGCAACTCCTCCAGCCGGGAGGTGACCTCGCGCGCGAAGTCCTCGTCGGCGAAGTCGGCCAGCACCGGTCCGCGCCACAGCGCCAGGGCGTCGTCCAGCAGGGCGACCCGGGCGCGCGGGTCGCCGGTGGCCTCGGCGAGGAGCGCTCCGAACCGGCCCGCGTCCACCGCGTCGGGGGTGACGTCGAGCAGGTAGCCGGGCGGGCGTGAGACGACCAGCCGTCGGGCGCCGGGTTCGGCCTCGTCCAGCGCGGCGCGGAGCTGGGACACCCTGGTCTGCAGCGCGCCGGCGGGGTTCGCGGGCAGCCGGTCGCCCCACAGGCGGTCGATCAGCCGGTCGGCGGGCACCACGCGGCCCGCGTCGATCACCAGCTGGGCCAGCAGCGCCCGGACCTTCAGCTCGGGAACGCGGACGGGACGGGCGTCCGACGTCCACGCCGCGAGCGGGCCCAGCACCCCGAAACGCACGGTCAGACCGTACCTGAAGGCGTCCCGAAGTCGATCTGGACGGTTCCTGGAGCCGCGCCGGCCACCGTGGGTTCCAGACGGGCGGGACCACCGCCCGAGCGGTTCGAGCAAAGGGAAAGAAACACCATGTCTGTCGATGTCGGTGACCGGGCCGGGACCAGGGAATGGCTCGGACTCGCCGTGCTGCTGCTGCCGACCGCGCTGCTGTTCCTGGCCATGACCGTGCTGTTCCTGGCCACCCCGCACATCGCCGCCGACCTGCGGCCGACCAGCGACCAGCTGCTGTGGGTCAACGACGTGTACGGGTTCGTGATGGCCGGGCTCCTGGTGGCGATGGGCACCGTCGGCGACCGGATCGGCCGGCGGCGGGTGCTGGTGTTCGGCGCGGTGACGTTCGGGTTGGCGTCCGTCGGCGCCGCCCTCGCGCCGAACGTCGAGCTGCTGATCGCCGCGCGCGCCGTGATGGGCATCGGCGCGGCGGCCGTGATGCCGTCCACGTTGTCGCTGGTCAGCACCATGTTCCGGGATGCGCGGCAGCGGGCGACGGCGATCGGGCTGTGGGCCGCGTCGGTGTCGGTGGGCGTCGCGGTCGGGCCGCTGGTCGGCGGGCTGCTGCTGGAGTCGTTCTGGTGGGGCGCGGCGCTGCTGATCGGCGTGCCGGTGATGGCGCTGGTGGTGGTCGTGGCGCCGCTGTCGGTGCCGGAGTACCGGGCGCCCGGGGCTGGGCTGCCGGACGTGCCGAGCGTGCTGCTGTCGATGGCGTCGTTGCTGCCGTTCGTCTACGGGATCAAGGACTTCTCCAAGTCCGGGCTGACGGTGACCTCGGTGGTGACGGTGGTCGTCGGTGTCGCGTTCGGGGTGCTGTTCGCGCGCAGGCAGCTCCGGCTGGACAGCCCGCTGCTGGACGTGCGGCTGTTCGCGAACCGGACGTTCAGCGGCGCGTTGGGCGTGTTCCTGCTGTCGGCGATCGCGCTCGGCGGCATCTACCTGCTGTTCACGCAGTACCTGCAACTGGTGGCCGGGCTGTCGCCGTTGGCCGCGGGGCTGTGGATCCTGCCCGCCGCGCTGGCGCTGGTGGCCGTGTCGACGTTGTCCCCGATCATCGCGCGGCGGGTGCGGCCGGCGTACGTGGTGGCGGGCGGCGCGGTGTTCTCGGTGGCCGGCTACGTGGTGCTGACCCAGGTGGGGAGCGTCGGCGGGCTGCCGCTGCTGATCACCGGGTTCTACCTGCTCTACCCCGGCATCGCGCCGACGATGGCGCTGACGACCACGCTGGTGATCACGGCCGCGCCGCCGGAGAAGGCGGGCGCCGCGTCGGCGGTCAACAGCACGGCGAGCGACCTCGGCGTGTCGCTCGGGATCGCGTTGATGGGCAGCATCGGCACGGCGGTCTACCACGCCACGATGCCGTCCGACGTGCCCGCCGAGGCCGCGGACTCGTTGCCCGGCGCGCTGTCCGCCGCGGCCGGCCTGTCGGCGGACGCGGCGCGGGCGTTGGTGGAACCGGCGAGGGTGGCGTTCACCAGCGGGCTGAACGTGGCCGCGGTGGTGGCGGCGGTCCTGGTCGCGGGCGCTGCCCTGCTCGCGGTGACCGTGCTGCGGAACGTGCCCGCGACCGCCGCGCCGGCGGAGGAGAAGGCGCCGGCCGAGCGGGAGGGCACGGCAGCGGCCTTCTGAACCCTCGCGCAGCGAGGGCGCGGGCCCCTTTCCGCAACGCCGCGGGGAGGGGCCCGCACCCGTGTTCGTCGCACGCGCCGATCCGGTACCACGACGCCGAACCGGCCCTGTTGTGCATGATACCGTTGCGCCCCAACGTTCTCGCTTGATCAAGCGATGCCGACCGAATGCCCGTTCGAATATCACCTGGCCATGGACACGTCGCCCGCGCTGCCCACCGAGCACGGCCTCTTCGCCGCCGTCGCCTCGGTCGAGCCGTCGATGCGGGCGTTGCACCGGCCCAGCGATCGGCCCAGCCGCCCTCCGAGACCGGGAACACCCGCGCATCAGCGTCACCCCCGACTTCCGGACCCCGCGGCGCGGCGCCGGACACGCGATGCTCCAGGCCGCCACCACCCCGACGCGGCACGAGCACGACGGACCGCCCGTGACGCCACGGTCATCCCGGTCCTGCCGGACACCGACTCCGACGTGCTCGACCTCGGACGGACACGGCGTTCACCCCACCCCGCCACCTCGACCCCGCCCGACTCCCCCACCAGAACCCGCTCCGCCGACCACCCACCGCCATCGCGGCCTGATCACGTGGTGTGCACGACGACCAAGCGTTGGGTGGCGCGGGTCAGGGCGACGTACCGCTCGGCCGGCGTCATGCGGTCCGGGTCGACCACCACGACGGTGTCGAACTCCAGGCCCTTGGCCGCACGCGGCGTGAGCGGGCCGGCCGGGGTGATCACGGCGAACGTGCCGGTAGGCGGGCGGAACGACTCCGGGTCGGCGCCGGTGACTTCGAGGGGTGGTTCGCCGTGCCGCACGGACCTCGGCGGGGCGGCGGCGGGGTCCACTTCGGCCAGCGCGCCGGCGGCGTAGGCCATGATCTCGGCGGGCGTGCGGTAGTTGACCGTGAGCCGGCGGTACTGCCAGCGGTCCCGGGCGAGTGGGTCGAGCACCGTCCGCCAGTCGCGGGCGCCCGCTTCGGACTGGCGTTGGGCCAGGTCGCCGACGATGGTCATGGACCGGTTCGGCCCGCGCCTGGCCAGCAGCCGCCAGTCCATCTCGGACAGTTCCTGCGCCTCGTCGACCACGATGTGGCCGTAGGTCCACTCGCGGTCGACGGCGGCGCGTTCGGCCAGGACGCGGTGGTCGACGGCGGTGTGGCGGTCGGCCAGCCACTCGGCGTCGACCAGGTCGACGGCCCGCAGTTCGTCCTCGTGCATGGCCTGGTCGGTGTCGATGACGTGCAGCACGCCCTGCGCGTACTCGACGGCACGCCGGCGCTCCTGCGCCGCGCGTCGTTCGGCCCGGCCGTCGGAGCCGAGCAGTTCGGCGGCTTCGTCCAGCAGCGGCACGTCGGAGACCGTCCACGCGTGCGGGTCGTCGCGGTGCAGCTCGGGGTGGCCGAGGGCGGAGCAGCGGCCCGCGTAGAGGTCGGCGAGGAGTTGCCGCGGGGTGAGGACCGGCCACAGCGCGGTGACGGCCCGCCGCACGTCGGGGTGGCCTGCGAGTTCGCGGCGCACGTCGTCCGCGAGTTCCGGCCAGTCCTCGCCGATGAGGTCGAGCGCCGGCGCGACCAGCGCGTCCACCAGGGCTCGGTGGAACACGGGCTGGGCCTCGTTGTGCTTGAGCCCGGCGGCGCGCGCGCGTTCCCTGGCTCGGGCGGCGATCTCGGCGGTGAGCGGGACCGTGACGTCCTCCAGTTCGACCGGGATGGGCTCGACGGGCACCTCCTGCCGGTCGGCGATGGCTTCCACGAGCAGGTCGACGGCCGCGAGGCCGCCCTTGAGGGCTTGGAGCTCCGGGGCGTCCTCGCGTTCGGTCCGGACGCCGGGGAACAGCTCGCCCGGCGTGGCGAACACGACGTCGGTCTCGCCGAGGGACGGCAGCACTTCGCCGATGTACCGCAGGAAGCCCGGGTTCGGGCCGACCACCAGCACGCCGTGGCGGGAGAGCCTGTCGCGTTGCGTGTAGAGCAGGTAGGCCACGCGGTGCAGCGCCACCGCCGTCTTGCCCGTGCCCGGGCCGCCCTCGATCACCAGCACGCCCCGGTGCGGGAGGCGGATCACCTCGTCCTGCTCGGCCTGGATGGTCGCCACGATGTCGCGCATGGCGCCGGAGCGGGGGGCGTTCAACGCGTCGAGCAGCGCTTTCGAGCTGAGCTGGAGCTCGTCGTCGTAGAAGCTCTCCAGGCGCCTGCCCTTGGTGCGGAAATGACGGCGCAGCGTCACTCCTCCCGGGTTCGCCGCGGTCGCGGTGTAGAACGGGCGGGCCGCCGGCGCCCGCCAGTCGGTCAGCAACGGCTCGTAGTCGCGCTCGGTGTCGAACAAGCCGATCCGGCCGACGTAGACGCGGTCCTCGGTGGTGTCGATGCGGCCGAAGCACAGGTTCTCATCCGCCACGTTCAGGCGGCTGACCTGCTCGGACAGCGTCCGGACGGCCACTTCGCGCTGCCAGCGCTGCTCGTCGCCGTCCTTGAGCGCGGCGTCCAGCTCCGCCCGCGCGGCGGCCCGTGCCAGCTCCAGCCGGTCGTGCAGGAAGGCGATCCGCTGTTGTTCGGCGGACAATTCCCCGGTGGTCACGCTTGCCCCCTGTGATATACTCGGGTTGTCTCCATTCCGCCATTTCCGGCGAAGTCAACCTTTATGTTTACCACGTTTACGTGAGCGTTTCGCGACACCTCCTCCGCGACCCTGCCCGCGTCGCCCGATCGCGTGAAATGATCGATGCTGTGGAATCCGACGAGTTGGTGGTCGCCGTCGCGCAGCACGCGCCCGTGCCCGGTGACGTCGCGGAGAACGCGCGCCGTGCGGCCGTCACGGTCGCCGACGCGGAGGGCGCGGGTCTGGTGCTGTTCCCGCTGCTCTCGTTGACCGGCTACGACCTGGACCGGCTCGCCGATCCGGCGTGCTGGGTGACGGCCGACGACCCGAGGCTGGACGTGGTCCGCGAGGCGAGCCGGGCGCACGGGGTGACGGCGGTGGTCGGCGCGGCGTGGCTCGGGCCGGACGGTCGCCGGTTGCTGGCGTCGGTGGCACTGGCCCCGGACGGCTCGGTCGAGGTGATCGGCAAGCAGTACCCGAGCCGGGCCGAGCGGGAGCTGTTCGAGCCGGGTGAGCCCGCGCCGCCGCTGGACGTCCGCGGTTGGCGGGTCGCGCTCGCGGTCTGCTACGACGCGGCGGCTCCCGAGCACGCGCTGGAAGTCGCGCGGCGGGGCGCGGACGTCTACGCCGTGTCCGCGCTGTACACCGAGGGCCAGGAACGGCGGCTCGAGGTGCACCCCGCCGCCCGCGCGATGGACCACCGGATGTACGCGCTGGTCGCGAACCTGGCGGGCGCGGGGCCGGGTTGGCGCTCGTGCGGCGGCAGCGGGGTGTGGCACCCGGACGGGCGGCGGGTGGTCGCGGCGGGCGCGGGCCCGCAGGTCGTGACCGCGCGGTTGGACCGCGTCGAACTCGACCGGTTGCGCGTGGACGACTCGAAGGCCGGTTATCGGGGGTAGGCATGGGGATCCTGGACGGCAAGGCCGTGATCGTGACCGGCGCCGGTCGCGGGCTGGGTGAGGCGTACGCGCGGCACGCGGCGGCGGCGGGCGCGCGGGTCGTGGTGAACGACGTCGAGGGCGCCCCGTCGGTCGCCTCCTCGATCGTCGACGCGGGCGGCGAGGCCGTGGCGCACACCGGGTCGGTGACCGATCCCGCGGTCGCGGCGGCACTCGTGGAGCTGTGCGCGTCGTCGTTCGAGCGGGTCGACGGGCTGGTGAACAACGCGGGCGTCACGCACTTCGCCGAGCCGTGGGAGGACGAGCCGGACGTGCTGCGCTCGGTGATCGAGGTGAACGTGCTCGGCACGATGTACTGCGGCACGGCGGCGGCGAAGGTGATGCGCGGCGGCTCGATCGTGAACGTCGTGTCGGGCGCGATGCTGGGCCGTGCCGGCGCCGCGGCCTACTCGGCGTCGAAGGGCGCGGTGGCGTCGTTGACCCTGTCGTGGGCCGGTTCGCTGGCCGCGCGGGACGTCCGCGTCAACGCCATCGCTCCGCTCGCGTGGACCCCGATGATGGACCTCGATCCGCGAGCCGACCAGATCAGCTCACGGGACCAGACACCGGCCAAGATGGCGCCCCTGGTGACGTACCTGCTCAGCGACCTGGCCCGCGGCGTGACCAGCCAGCTGATCCGCTTCCTGCCGGACAAGCTGCACGTGATCTCGCAGCACGCCGTGAAGCAGCCCGTGCTGACCCGCGACTCGTGGGACGTCGACGCCATCGCCGCCGCCTTCGAGTCCGACCTGACCCCCGAACCCCCGGGCCGCGCGAGGTGGCGGGTCTGAGCCGGGGGCTCGCTAGGCGTTGGACGGTTGGGGGACGCGCTGCCGCCGCAACGGCACGATCAGGGGCGTGTCGGTCTCCGGGTCGGCGATCACCCGGCACGGCAGGCCGAACACGTCCTCCACCAGCTCGGCGGTCACGATGTCGGCCGGCTTGCCCTGCGCCACCACGCCGACACCGGGCTTCATCGCGATCAGGTGGGTGGCGTAGCGGCACGCCTGGTTCAGGTCGTGCAGCACGGCGACGAGCGTGTGGTTGCCGTCCTCGTGCAGGTCGGCGCACAGGTCGAGCACCTCGACCTGGTGCGCGATGTCGAGGAACGTCGTCGGCTCGTCCAGCAGCAGGATCGACGTCTGCTGCGCCAGCACCATGGCCAACCACACGCGTTGCCGCTGCCCGCCCGACAGCTCGTCCACCAGGCGGTCGGCCAGGTCGTGCACGCCGGTCATCCGCATCGCGCCGGCGGTGACCTCCTCGTCCTCGACGGACCACTGCCGCAGCAGCCGCTGGTGCGGGTACCGGCCCCGGGCCACGAGTTCCCCGACGGTGATGCCGCCGGGCGCGATGGAGGTCTGCGGCAGCAGGCCCAGCCGGCGGGCGACCTCCTTGGAGCGGTACGCCGAGATCGCCTCGCCGTCGAGGTACACGGCGCCGGCGCGTGGTTTGAGCATCCGGGCCAACGCCTTGAGCAGGGTGGACTTGCCACAGGCGTTGGGGCCGACGATGACGGTGAACGAGCCGTCCGGGATCTCGACGTCCAGCCCGGACACGACGACGCGCTCGTCGTAGGACAGCGTCAGGTCCGCACCACGCAGTCGTCCGGTGGTCGGCTCCGCCTCGGGCACCGTCACGTCGTGCTCCCCTTCCGCCACTCGTGGGCCAGCAGCCACACCAGGTAGAGCCCGCCGATCGCGCCGGTGGCGATGCCGACCGGCAGCTGGGTCGTCGGGAACAGCCGTTGCACCGCGAAGTCGCTGACGACCAGCAGCAGACCCCCGGTGAGCGCCGAGGCGGCCAGACCGGGCCCGGACGCGCCGGTGAGCCGTCGGGCGACCTGCGGGGCGGCCAGGGCCACGAAGCTGATCGGCCCGGCGGCGGCCGTGGCGACGGCGGCCAGGCCGACGCTCACCGCGAGCAGCGCCAAGCGGGTCCGCTCGGCGTTCACCCCGAGCCCGGTCGCGGCGTTGTCGCCCATCTCCAGCAACGCCAACCGCCTGCCGAGCGCCAGCGCGCACGGCAGCAGCACGGCCAGCACCGCGGCGACCACCTGGGCCTGGTCCCAGCCCCGGTTGTTCAGGCCGCCGACCAGCCACGCCTGCGCGGCCAGCGCGCTCTCCAGGGTGGCCCGGGTGAGCAGGTAGGAGTTGGCCGCGAGCAGCATCGCGCTCACGCCGATGCCGATGAGCACCAGCCGGAACCCCTGCACGCCCTGCTTGAGCGCCAGCAGGTAGACGGCGGTGGACGTGAGCAGGCCCGCGACGGTCGCGCCGAGCGCGGTGGCCGCCATGCTGCCCTGCGCCAGCACGAGGACCGCGATCGCGCCGGTGGCCGCGCCCTGGGTGAAGCCGATGATGTCGGGGCTGGCCAGCGGGTTGCGGGACAGGCTCTGCAGGATCGCGCCGCTGAGCGCGAGCGCCGCGCCGACCAGCAGGCCGGTGATCAGGCGTGGCAGGCGCAGCGTGAAGACGACGAAGTCGGCGTAGCCGTCGCCCTGCCCGACGAAGGTGGCCAGCACCTCGCCGACGGTGAGCGGGAAGTCGCCGGTGACCACGGTGGCCACGGCGGCGACCGCGGTCAGCACGGCGATGGCCGCGCTGACGAGCAGGGCGCGTTCGCTGATCCGCAGCGAGACGGCGGGGGTGCGGATGGTCCTCACAGCGTGGCCAACTTCCGACGCCGGCACAGCGCGATGAACACGGGCGCGCCGATGAACGCGGTGATGATGCCGACCTCCATCTCCTGCGGCGCGATGACGACGCGGCCGACGATGTCCGAGCCGAGCAGCAGGATCGGCGAGAGCACCGCCGAGTACGCCAGCACCCAGCGCTGGTCGCTGCCACCGATCATGCGGGCCACGTGAGGCACGGTCAGGCCGACGAACGCGATCGGCCCGGCGGCGGCGGTCGCGGCGCCCGCCATGAGCGTGACGGCGAGGACGCCGAACGCGCGCGTGCGGTTGACGTTCGCGCCGAGCGCCTTGCCGGTGTGGTCGCCGAGCGCCAGCACGTTGAGGTTCCTGGCGAGCAGGAACGCGATCAGGATGCCGGGCAGCACGAACGGCGAGACCTGGCCGATGAGCTCGAAGTCGCGGCCGGCGAGCGAGCCGACGTTCCAGAACCGGAACGAGTCGAACGTGTGCGTGAACAGCAGCAGGATCGCCGAGACGTAGGCGTAGAGCACGGCCGTCAGCGCGGCGCCGCTGAGCACCAGCCGGTCGGGGGTGGCCGCGCCTCGGCCCGCCGCGCCGAGGACGTAGACGACGGTCGCCGTGCCGGCCGCGCCGAGCAGCGCGAACCACACGTACCCGGTGGGGCTGGTGATGCCGAAGAACGCGATGGCGGACACGATCGCCGCCGCCGCGCCCATGTTCACGCCGAGCAGGCCGGGGTCGGCCAGCGGGTTGCGGGTCAACGCCTGCATCACCGCTCCGGACAGGCCGAGCGCGGCGCCGACCAGCAGGCCGAGCACGGCCCGGGGCACGCGGACGTCGCGCACGATGGCCGCGTCGCCGGTGCCGTCGTCGGCGAGGAGCAGGGCGAAGGTGTCGGCGAACGGGATGCTCTTGGTGCCGATCCACAGGCTGAGCAGCACGATCAGGCCCAGCACGCCGATCGACACCAGCAGGCCGACCCCTCGCACCGCGTCGCGCGACACCCGCACCTCCCCGAAGTTTAGGCAAGGCTAACCGACACATCGGGTGAGTCGATCGTCCGGTTAGCCTCGGCGACGTGGACGAGGACGAGGCAGCCGCGTGGCGCGGGCTGGCGGCGCTGCTGCCGCCCGCCCTGGCGAGGGACGTGCTCGAGTGCCGGGACGTCGGCGAGCAGGAGGCCGGGATCGACCTGCTCGTCACCGGGCTGGTCGACGGCGACGTGGCGATCAGCGGGGACGAGCGGGCGGGCATCGCGGTCATCGCCGAGGTCTGGGGCGTGCGGGAGTCGCTCGAACCGACCCTCCGCCGCTGCCGGTCACGCGACGGCGGCCGGGTCCGGGTGGTCGAGGGCGAGCCGGTCGAGGCGGAGGAAGGGCTCGTCGTGGTCCCGTGGCTGGCGTGCGCCGGGTGCGACCGGGTCCTCGGCCGCGTGCACCGGCGTGAGCCGTGGGACGACCTGTCCTACGAGGCCGTGCGCTACGAGCTGCCGCCGCGGCTCTTCGGGCCCGAGGAGGCTTGGGCGGCGTTCACCGCGCTGACGTCCTGCGCCCACCGGTGATCCTCACGCGAGGGCGAGCGCGACGACCGCGACGAGCGCCGGGGTGATCTGCGCGATCGCGCCGACGACGCCGGCGCCCTTGGGGCGGCTCATCGCGAGCCGGTCCGACACGCCGAGGCCGATGCCGGCCAGGACCATGAACCCGCACGTGTAGAACACGAGCGCGCGGCCGACTGCTTCGTCGCCCGTGTTCAGCGCGATCAGGCCGATGACCGTCCCGGCGCCGAGGAACAGGTTGTACAGGCCGACGTTGAACGACCACAACCGGACCGGTTCGACGTCCTCGGCGGGCACCTTGAACACGCCCCAGTGGACGCCGGGCCGCCGGAACAGCAGCGTCTCCCACACGAACACCAGCACGTGGATCCCCGCCGCCACCCCGGCGGCGACCTGGGCGACGGCGTTCACGACGACCACTCCCCTGCCTTCATGGCCCGACGGTAGGAGCGGTCCGCGACCGCCCGCCATCCCGGGAATGTGGGATGGCAGCGCCGCCGTGACCGGCGCATACTCCGGGCATGTGGGAAGGCCGGGCAGTCGGCGCGCGACGCGAGATCGCCGCGCTGGCCGCGGCCGGCCTCGGGGTCGTCGAGCTGCACCGGGCGGCGATCGACGTGGTCGAGCGGGTCGTGCCGACCGACCTGACCTGCTGGGCGTCGCTCGACCCGGACACCGCCGTGATCAGCACGATGACCGGCGGCCCGAACCCGATCCCCGCCGAGTACGAGCCGCTGCTGGCGGCCTTCGAGTACGGCGGCGGCGAGCCGCACACGTTCGCCGAGCTGGCCCGCCGACCGGAGCCGGTGGCGCGGCTGTCGGACGTGCCGCGCCGCGAGGTGGCCCGCAGCGGCAGGCTCAACGAGGTGTGGCGACCGCTCGGCCTCGGTCACGAGCTGCGCGCGGTGTTCCGGGTGGCCGGCACGTGCTGGGGCGCGGCGGGCATGGTGCGGCGTGGCGAGTTCACCGACCGGGAGGTCGGGTTCGTCGCCTCCGTCGCGCCCGCGCTGGCCGCCGCGACGAGGGTCGCGGCGCGGTCCGGCGCCCACCGGGCCGGTGGCGAGCCCGCGATCGTGGTGGTCGGCCCGGACGGCGAGCCGCGTGCGGCCACGGCCGCCGCCCGGACCTGGCGGGAGGAGCTGGACGCGATCGCGCCCGGCCGGTTCGCGCTGATGCTGCGCGCCGTGGTGACCGGCGCGCGGGCCGCGCCGTCCGGCACGTTCCGGGCACGCGTGCGCGACGCGTCCGGCGGTTGGGTCCTGTTGCAGGCCAGCCGGTTGATCGCGGAGGACGACCGCGAGACGGTGGTGACCGTCGAACGGGCGTCCGGCGGCGAGCTGCTGGGCCTGCTCCTGGCCGCCTACGGCCTCACCGCCCGGGAACGCGAGGTGTGCCACGAGGTCATCGCGGGACGGTCCACTTCGGACATAGCGGCCCGGCTCGCCATCTCCGCGCACACCGTGCAGGACCACCTCAAGTCGGTGTTCGGCAAGGTCGACGTGCGCAGCCGCGGTGAGCTGGTCGCCAAGCTCCGACCCGAGGAGCACGCGGCCCCGTCATGACCCGCGGGTCGTGCGCCCCTCGGTGAGCGTGACCTGACCGGTGACGTAGTGGCTGTACACGCCGAAGTCCATCGGCGCGCCCACCGGCGTGTCCGCCTCGGCGAAGCTGCGCCCGGCGTGCCGCCCGCCGAACGTCACCGAGAACGCCTTGGTGACCGCACGGTCCTGCGGCGGCACCGCGCTCGGCGGGATGTGCTCGTCCGAGCCCAACGTGTACCGGTCGCGGTACGGGCGCGAGACGCGCTCGAACGTGTTGTCCAGGATCGTGCCGCTCGCGGGGATCGTGATGAGCACACCCCGACCGCCGTTCGCGAACCTCGTGTTGAACACGGCGACCTCGGCCGATCCGGTCGGGTGGAACTCGGCCGTGCCGCCGCCGACGCGCGAGCCGGGCGGGCACCCGCCGACGCCGTCCCGCTCGATGGTGGCGCGGTCGCAGGTGGGGAACGCGGTGGTGTTGAAGCGGACCGAGTCGTCGAAGAGGAAGACGAACCGGCGCGGCGCGGCCGGCTTCTCCCCCGACTCGGTCCAGCGGCGGGTGTCGAAGGTCAGCAGCACGCCCTTGCCGCCGTCCGTGGTGACGTCGACCGCGCCGGCCTCGACGTTGACCGGGCCGGGCACGTCCGGCTCGTGGTGCAGCCGCTGCCCGGCGGGCGCCGGGTCCGCGACCGGACAGGCGAGCGTGGCGATCAGCGCGGTGCTCAGGACGAAGCCCATGGGCGCCTCCCCGGGTGGCATCTATTCGATGCCTCTCCAAGAGACCATCCCGGAGGTAGTCTTTTCGTGAAGTGTCGAAGAGAGCTGAGAGGACCGCCGGGATGGGGTTGGGCCGCTGGGTGCCGCTGAGCCACCCGGACATCGACGACGTGCGGCTCGACGACGTGCTCAAGGCGCTGGCCGACCCGCACCGACGGGCCATCGTGCGACTGCTGATCGCCGAGGGCGACCGCCCGTGCGGCACGTTCGGCCTGCCGGTCGCCGCCTCCACGCTCAGCCACCACTTCCGAGCGCTGAGGCAGGCCGGGATCATCCGGCAGTGGGACGAGGGGCGGCAGCGGATGAACACGCTGCGCCTGCAGGAGCTGGACACCCGGTTCCCCGGCCTGGTGACCAAGGTGCTGGCGGCCGGCTGAGCGTGGTGACGTACGGTCGAGCGCTCGACCGCGCGTCCACAGAGGAGACACCGTGAAAGCCGTGGTGCTGCACCGCTTCGGCGGGCCCGAGACCCTGCGCCTGGACGAGGTCGAACGGCCCGAGCCCGGCCCCGGGCAGGTGCGCCTTCGGGTGCGGGCGGTCGGGGTGAACCCGTACGACGCGAAGATCCGTTCAGGCGCCATGGAAGCCGTCTTCAGCACACCGCTGCCCACGATCCTCGGCCTCGAAGTCGCGGGCGTGGTCGACGCGGTCGGCTCGGACGTCACCGCCTGGTCGGTCGGTGACGAGGTGCTCGGCTGGTCCGACACCGGCGCGTACGCCGAGCACGCGTTGGCCACCACGGTCGCGCGCAAGCCCGAAGGGCTGTCGTGGGAGCACGCCGTGACGCTGCCCGTGGCCCTGGAGACCACCGACCGCGTGTTCGGCCTGCTCGGCGTCAAGTCCGGCGAGACGCTGCTGGTGCACGGCGCGGCGGGCGGTGTGGGCACGGTGGCCGTGCAACTGGGCGTGCTGGCGGGGCTGCGGGTCGTCGGCACCGCCGGTCCGGCCAACCAGGAGCACGTCGCCGCGCTCGGCGCCACGCCGACGACGTACGGCGAGGGCTTGGTGGAGCGGGTGCGCGCGGTGGCGCCCGAGGGCGTGGACGCGGTGTTCGACGTGGCGGGCAAGGGCGCGCTGCCCGCCTCGATCGACCTGCGCGGCGGCACGGACCGCATCGTCACCATCGCCGACGGGCCGGCCGCCGCCGAGCTGGGCGTGGTGTTCACCCACGGCCCGCAGCGGCGGTCCGCCGAACGCCTGGCCGAAGTGGCCGCTCTCGCCGCGAGGGGCGAGCTCGTCACCACCGTCGGCCGCGTGTTCCCGCTGGCCGACGCCGCCGAGGCGCACCGGGCCGCCGCCGAGGGCCACGGGCGGGGGAAGCTCGTGCTGACCGCGTGAGCCCGCCGACCCCTGGACACTTGGCCACACCTGCCTGTAACACATGGTTAACAAGTACCGGCAGGAGTCCGAGGAGGTCCGATGGCGGCACGGGACATGGATCGGCGCACGCTGCTGCGCCACGCCGGGGCGGCCGGTGCGGTCGGGGCGCTCTCGACGCTGTTCGGTGACGTGCCCGCGATGGGTCAGCCGTCCACGACTCCGTTCGACCTGCACTTCGAGGTGGCGCACAAGCACCGCCCGTTCGACCTCGTCGCGCCCCGGTTCGTGCAGTACGACAGCGCGATCGCACCACCGCCCACCACGGCGGACACGCTGGTCAGCACCGGTGTGCGACCCCGTGCGCCGTTCGGGTCGGTGCTGGTGGAGGTGCAGCGCGCCGAGGGTGTGGTGGTGGCGGGCCTGGCGGGCGGCGGCACGTCCGTGCTCGGCACGCTCGACGCGGCCACCGGCAAGGCGGCGATCGAGGTGACCACCGGCGGCGCCACGACCACGCTGAAGTCCGCCGACGTGCGCGTGACCGGCGCGTTCCGGTTCGCCGTCGTGGTCAACGAGAACGCGGTCACCGTCCTGGTCGACACCACCGGCACGGGCACGGGCTGGCAACCCGTGCTGACCGAGCGGGACGGCGTGCGCGCGTTGGTCGACCTACGGGTGCCCGCGGTGCTGGGCGGCCTCGACTACGTCTACGGCGGACGCGGCGACGTGCGGGTGGGCCGGGTGCGCGCGGGCTACTTCGGCCAGGCGGGCGTCCGCGACCCGCACGTGGTGCAGCACGCCGACGGCAGGCCGTTCATCCGCGACGGCAAGCTGTACCTGACCATGACCAACGCCGGGCTGGGCTTCTTCCAGCAGGCGCACTGGGCGGTGTGGACGATCGACCTGGCCGACCCGTCCCGCTTGGAGCAGGTCGCGATCCTGTTCTTCGAGCGCGACGGCGTGGTGCTGGGCGACCACGCCGGGCAGGTCGTGTACGACGACCGCACCGGCCGGTTCATCGTGCTGATGAGCTCGTGGGGCGACTTCGCGTTCCGGGGCGTGCACATCCGGCACGCCGCGACCACCGCGAACGTGCTGCGCGGCGTGCACGTCCTGCGCACCGAGCGGTTGCCCCTGCCGACCTCCGTCAGCTCGTGGGACCCGGCGCTGACCCGCGTGAACGACCGCTGGCACCTCGCGTTCGTGGAGAGCGAGGCGCAGCAGCCGGCGTTCGTCTTCCACCCGGCGCTCGCGGTCGCCGCACCCGGCGCGGACTACACGGCGACGCGGCTGGTCGGCGCGGACACCGCCGTGGACCAGACCGAGGGCACGATCATCCAGCGCGTCGGCCGCGAGTGGTACCTCTTCGCCAGCGACGGCGACGCGCGCAACTACCCGGTGTACGACCTGGCGATGCGCAAGCTGGGCACGCTCGACGCGCCGTACGGCACGAACATCCCGCACCCGATGCTGCTGCCGGTCGGCCGCGAGTGGTGGCTGATCACGTTCGACGGCACGCAGTACGCCGAGCCCGTGCTGGGGTACGGCGGTCACGGCGACCTGATCGTGATGCGCAGCCCCGCCCCCGGCCGAGGTTAGCCGGGGGCCGGGCGGGCACTACCCCTGCAACTGCTTCTCCTTGGCGAAGAACTCCTTGATCAGGTTGTCGCGCACCCGGGCCCCGTCGGCCGCGTACGGGCCGCCGGGGCCGGTGAGCTGCTCGATCTGGTCGAGCAGGACCAGGCTCTGGTCCCGCTGCGCGGGGTTCATGGTGAACTGCCGCCCGTCGAGGGTCACCGGGTTGCCCTGGACGTAGTCGCGCAGGCCGTTCCAGTCGGTCGGGGGTTGGCCCGGCGGGGGCTGGTAGGACAACCGCGGCGGGTTGCCGTTGGCGTCGTGGTGGGCGTTCTCGTTGACCAGCACGTTCTGGTATTCCAGCAACGTGTTGTGCGAGTTGTGGTGGTCGAAGCCGTGCTCGTTCTGCCTGGCGTGCCCGACCTCGTGCACCAGCGTCGCGTTGTCGTTGTGCTGGTCGTCGAGCATGAGCAGGTTGCTGTCGCCGTTGTAGGCGCCGCCGCCCTGCATGTCGAGGGCGTCCTTGGCCGGGGTGCCCGCGAAGTCCGGGTCGGCCATGAGGTCCGGTGGGAAGCCCATCATCTCGCCGAGGGTCATCCCCTGCTGCTCGGGGGTGAGGCCGTGGCGGTTCCCCGGCGGCAGGTCCATGACCGGCGTGTCGAGGGTGTACGGGCGGCCGTCCGGCCGGTTGCCCGTGGGCACGACGACCGCACCGACGTCGTTGGTGACGCCGAGCTGCTGCCGGATGTCGCCGATGCGGTCGCCGATCGGCCTGGGGTCCGGGTCGGGCATCCGCGTGGCGTTCGGCGGTGGCGCCATCGGGCCGTCACCGGACACCTCGGGAGGCGGCGGCACGGTGCTGTTGTCGCCGTTGGTGGTGTCGCCCTGGCCGTTGGTGCCGCCATCGGACCGGCCGCCCGAGGAGCCGGGCGGTCCCTGGTAGACGTCGTTGTCCTGCCCGATGCTGTTCAGGTCGTCGGTGATGTCGCTGTCGGTCGTGCGCATCGTCTCGGCCGAGTCGCGGACCTTCTGCGCGGCGTTGGCGGCGGCGTCCGCGGCGGCCTTGGTCGTGTCCGCGCCCTGGCTGATCGTCGTGTTCAGCGGTGACGCGATCATGCTGCCGAACGCGCCGTAGGCCTGCGCCGTCGCCTGGTGCGCGCCGAGGTTCTGGCTCGTCGTGGTGAGGCCGTCGCCCAGGTTGTCCAGGTTCTGCGCCTGCCAGTCCAGGTTGTCCAGGCTCATCGCGCTGCCGTTGTCGCTGATCTGGTAGAAGTCCGAGAACGGGTTGGGCGAGGGTGGCGGGCTGACCTCGTACCGGTCGCTGAACGGGTTGCTGGTCGTGCTGGTGGTGCTGTCCGGGCTGCCGGGCGGCGGGGTGGAACCGCCGCCTCCGTGGCGGGCCATCAGACGGCCGCCTTGGACTGGTCCGGCGCGCCGCTCTTGCCGTCGCCGTAGAAGTCGCCGTACCCGCCGCCCGCCTTGACCGTCTCGTGCACGATGCCGCCCGCGTCGCCGAACCGCGAGAAGCCCTGCGCGATCGAGCCCATCGAACCGCCGAGCTTGCCCAGCCGCGCCGCCTGCCTGCCCAGCGCGGCGATCAGCTTGGCGATCCGGGCGCCGATCTGCACCGCCAGCGCGGTGGCCGCCCCGACCGCGTACCCGATGAACCCGACGATGGACGCGCCCAGGGTGAACACCGCGGCCGCCGCCGCGATCAACGCGCCCTTGACGAGCTGGGCGAGCAGGCCGGCGATCAGGTCGCGCACGATGTCGCGCAGGATGATGATCAGCGTGCCGGTCACCGCCGTGACGCGCGCCGTGCCGTCCACGACCTCGGCCAACGAGTCCAGCTCGCCGCCGAGCCGGTCCATGCTCTGCTTGAACGCCTCGGCCGCCTTGCCCTCCCAGCCGGTGAACTGGGCCATCGCGGTCTTGTGCAGCTCGGCCTGGTCGCGGATCTGCTTGGCGTCGGCCTTCACCAGCTCGATGTGCGCCTGGATGGCGTCGCGGTCGCCCATCAGCATGTCCAGCGGCTCGCGCAGGAAGCTGACGTGCTCGATCAGCCACCCGATCCCGGCCGCCAGCAGCGTGCCGATCGGGTCGATCGCCAACGCCACCGTCGAGGCCACGACGTCGATCGCGCCGAACGTGATGTCCAGGACGCGTTCGGTCTCGCTCTGCGCGTCACCCTCGATCGTCTTGACGAAGCTCGCGTAGCTCTCGAAGATCCCGGCTCCGGTCCACTGGTCGGTCATCGCCGGCCCTCCCCGGCCGCGTCGCCGCCGTGCCCTCGCGTTCCCACGAAATCTCTCCCCCTGCTCGGATCCGTCCGAGTGACAGTGCAGCGCGGCGCGCCAACGGCAGACCAACGTCCGACCAACTCCCGGTTACCACCTGCGCGTTTGGCATGCTCGGGGCCGTGACGAACCACATCGACGAAGCTCTGCGGGCACTGGCGGACGGCGACATCGGCGGCGCGAGAGAGGTGCTGCGCGGTGGGGGCACACCGCTGGCGGCGGCGTTGGCGGAGCACTTGGCGGCGGAGCGGGACGGCTCGGTGTACGACCAGCCCGCGGCGTTCGAGGCGTTCATCGACGGCGGCGGCAACGTGGGCCTCTACGGGGCGGTGACCGAGGCGTTGGGGCGGGTGTACGCCGACGCGCGGCCGTCGAGCCTGCTGGACATCGGCTGCGGTGACGGGCGGGCGCTGCGGCCCGTGCGGGCCTCGGAGCACGCACCGGCCTCGGTGACGCTGGTCGAGCCCTCCGCGGCGTTGCTCGACGAGGCGGTGCGGGCGTTGGCCGGGTACGACGTGGACGCGCGGCACACCAGGGTGGAGCCGTTCGCGGCGGCGTTGCCGGCGGACGCGGTGTTCGACGTGGCCCAGTCGACGTTCGCCCTGCACACGTTGCCGCACGAGGTGCGCGACGGCGTGCTGGCCGACCTGGTCGGGCACGTCGGCGTGCTCGCCGTGGTCGAGTTCGACGTGCCGGACCTGCCGCACGGGAGCCCGGAGCACCTCAGGTTCCTGGTCGAGGCCTACGAACGCGGGCTGACCGAGTACGAGGACGACCGGGACCTGGTGGCGCAGGGGTTCCTGATGCCGGTGCTGACCGGCCAGTTGGTGCCGGGCGCGACCCGGGCCACCTGGGAGCAGCCCGCGGCGCGGTGGGCGGAGCAGGTCGAGCGGGCCGGGTTCACCGAGGTCCGGGTCACCCGGCTGCACGACTACTGGTGGTCCCCCGCGTTCCTGCTCACCGCTTCAGGGTCTCCAGGGTCTGCGGCTTGAGGGTTTCCGCCTTCGGGATCTCCCGCTTCCGGGTCTCCCACAGCAGCGACGCCGCCACGACGAGCACCAGCACGGCCGCCGAGCCGTGCACCGCCAGCGCGTAGGCCACCGTGCCGCCGTTGGTGAACACGGCGATGCAGTCGCCGATCGGGATGACCGCGTCGGCCAGCACCACCCAGCCGAGGGCGCGGCGGTGCCGGAGCAGCAGCAGGATCAGGGCGGTCAGCGCGTAGGCGATGTCGCGGACGCCCTTGACCACGAAGTACCCCGGTTCCTGCGGCCACGGGTCGATGCCGAACCCCGCCGCCGCGTTCTGCGGGTCGAGCAGGAAGCCGAGGCCGAAGTAGAAGCCGGCGACGACGACGAGCGCGGCGAGGACCGTGTTGATCCGGTGGTGGGACATGTCCCGACTCCCAAGTGCTAGCAGTGCTAGGTACAAGAGCGACACTAGCTTGAACTGCGCTCGAATGTCTAGCACTGCTAGCATCGGAGTGTGTCCATCCAGGAGCGCCGTGAGCGCGAACGCGCCGAACGCCGGCGGCTGATCGTCGACGCGGCCAGGGAGCTGGCCGAGGCCGAGGGGTGGGACGCGGTCACCACCCGTCGCCTGGCCGAGCGCGTCGAGTACAGCCAGCCGGTGCTCTACAGCCACTTCAAGGGCAAGGACGCGATCGTGCGCGCGGTGGCCGTGCAGGGTTTCGTCGACATGACCGAGCGCATGCGCGCGGCCCGCACGGCCCACCGTTCGCCCGCGCGGGCGCTGCGGGCCCTGGCGATCGCCTACCTGGACTTCGCCGCCGAGCGGCCCGCGTTGTACGACGCGATGTTCGTGCGGGAGGTCGACCTGTCGTTCGGCACCGCCGAGTCGCCGCCCGAGCTGCGGGCCGCGTTCGGCGAGTTCGTGGCCGCCGTGGAACCCCTGGCCGGTGACGACGACCTGGAGACCAGGATCGAGGTGTTCTGGAGCGCCCTGCACGGCCAGGCCACCCTCGACCACGGCCGCCGCCTGCGCCCCAGCCACCGCCGGGCCCGCCTCGACCTGCTGCTGAGCCGCTTCTCCTAGTGCACGGTCTTGTCCGCCTGGTACCACTCGGCACCGACGGGCTCGCCCGCGAGGTTCCAGCTCCAGGACACCGTCGGCGTGATGCGCAGGTAGGTGCCGGGACCGACCATGCCGACCCGGTCGAAGGGCTGGGCCGCGTCGCCGTACACGCGAATGCCGCGAGCGACGAACGGTTCGAGCGACACCAGGTCGTCGACCACCAGCGCCACCTTGTGGTTCCCGGCGGCGACGTTGCGGAACTTCCGGGTGTCGCGCACGGTCGCGCCACCGCCGACCCACAGGAACGTGCCGTCGAACTCGACGGCCACCGGCACGACGTCGGGCTGCCCGCCCGCGCCGAGGGTCGCCAGCCGGCCGAGCGGCTGCGACCGCAGGTACGCGATCTCCTCATCGGTGAAGGCCATGCCGAAAGCTACCGGCCACGACGGTGGCCGGCACCTTCGGCGGGCGGTGTTCCCGGCCGGATGTCACAGGGGCCGGGGCTGTCTCGTCTCGGGTTCGGACGACGGGGTTCGACGGAGGACGGGAGCAGGTCATGAGCGAGCACGGGGTCGCGCTGGTCACCGGGGCGAACAAGGGGATCGGCCGCGGGGTCGCGGAGCGCCTCGCGGCGCTGGGCTTCACGGTCCTGGTCGGCGCCCGGGACCCGCGGCGAGGCGAGGAGGCAGCCGAGGCGCTGCGTGTGGCGGGCGGCGACGCGCACGCGGTCACGCTGGACGTCACCGACGGGGCCACCATCCGGGAGGTCGCGAGGCAGGTCGAGGAGCGCTTCGGCCGCCTCGACGTGCTGGTCAACAACGCCGGCATCACCGGTTCCGGGCAGGTCTCGCCCGCGGACGCCCACGACCAGGTGCCCAGCACCGTCGACCTGGACATGGTCCGGGCGGTGTTCGAGACCAACGTCTTCGGGGTGATCGCGGTGACCAACGCCATGCTGCCGCTGCTGCGGCGCTCACCCGCGCCGCGCGTGGTGAACGTCAGCAGCCACGCCGCGTCGCTGACCCTGACGAGCGATCCCGGCGGCCCGTTCGCCACGCTGCTGCCGTCGGCGGCGTACTCGCCGTCCAAGTCCGCGTTGAACGCGCTGACCGTGCAGTACGCCAACGAGCTGCGCGCGGACGGCGTGCTCGTCAACGCCGTCGCACCCGGCTACGTCGACACGGACAGCAACAACCACACCGGGTTCCTCACCGTCGAGCAGGGCGCCTCGGTCGTGGTGCGGCTGGCCACGCTCGGCGCGGCCGGACCGACCGCCGGGTTCTTCGGCGAGGAAGGCCCGGTGTCCTGGTGACCCGTGACGAGGAGTTCGAAGAGCTGCGACCGCTGCTGTTCTCGATCGCCTACCGGATCCTCGGCAGCGTCGGCGAGGCCGAGGACGCGGTCCAGGAGACCTGGCTGCGCCACGACGCCTCCCCGACCCGGCCGACGTCGACCAAGGCGTTCCTCTCGGCGGTGGTCACCCGGATCTCGATCGACGTGCTGCGCTCGGCCCGCGTCCGGCGCGAGGAGTACGTCGGGCCGTGGTTCCCCGAACCGCTGCTCACCGACCCTTACCAGGACCCGGAGCGGTCGGCGGAGCTGGCGGACTCGCTGTCGATGGCGGCGCTGCTCCTGCTGGAGCGGCTGTCGCCGCTCGAACGCGCGGTCTTCGTGCTGCGGGAGGTGTTCGGGTTCGGCTTCCCCGAGGTCTCGGCGGCCGTGGGGCGGTCGGAGGCGGCGTGCCGCCAGCTCGCGGTGCGGGCGCGCCGGCACATGGACGCGGGCCGGCCCCGGTTCGAGGCCGACCGGCGTGAGCGGGAGGAACTCGCCGGGCGGTTCTTCGACGCCTTCCGGGAGGGTGACGTGGACGGGGTGCGCGAGCTGCTCGCCGCCGACGTGCAGATGATCGGCGACGCCGGCGGGAAGGCCCCGCAGTGGGCCGCGCGGTTCGTCGGCGCGGAGAAGGTCGCCAGGGTGCTCGCCGCGCTCGTGCCGCCGTTCGTCCGGATCGGCGGCGTGGTCGAGCCGCGGCAGGTGAACGGCGAGCCGGGCGCGGTGTTCCGCGACCGGGACGGCAAGGTGGTCAACACCTGGGCGCTCGACGTCCTCGACGGGCGGGTCCAGACCATCCGCACGGTGATCAACCCCGACAAGCTCGGCCACGTCGGCCCGGTGGCGGACGCGTGGGCGGTGCTCCGGGAGACGACGGGGGCGGCCGGTGTCCGGTGCTCGCCGGACACCGGCGGAACCGCTGACCCCTAACGTGACGATCAGCTGTCGCACCGGCGCACGGGCACTTGCCGCCAAGACGACAGGCTCCCCGATCGACAACCACCCCGGAGGACGCGCGCCGTGACCACCCCACCGACACCCGGTCGTCGGCGAAGGCCGGGCAAGGGCTTCGTGGCGGTCCTCGCCACCGGTCTCCTGCTCGCCGCGTGCGGAGGTGGCGGCGGCAACGGGGGCACGCCTCCGGCCCCTCCGACCGCGCCCGGCGTCCGGTCGATGGACGAGGTGAAGGCGGGCACCATCGAGGGCTGGTACGCCTGCGAGATGTTCGCCGACCACGTGCGCGAGTTCGCCGAGTTCCTCGACTACCGGACGTTCGCCGACGACCTGCTCGGCACGAACGGCAAGAACACGGCCGGGGTCAAGCTCTGCGAGGGGCGTGCCCTCTTCTACGAGGACCCCGAGCACACGAGCAACAACGCCGAGGGGAGGATCTCCATCGGGTTCGGCAACGCCAACGTGGAGAGGCACCTCTACCACGAAGAGAAGGACAAGACGCCGACCGGGCGCTACGACCTGAAGTTGCAGCTCATGCGCGACGTCTACGCGAAATCGGGCGGCAACGCGGCCGAGCGCGCCGTGGACGGCCCGTGGGACGAGGCGACCGTCCTGCTGGAGGACACCGGCACCGGCACGACTCTCAGCGCCTTCGTCGTGGACACCAAGCGCGACTTCATGCTCGGGCTGACCTTCAGCGACCTGGACGTGGAGTACCACGGGGACAAGCTGACGTGGGACTGGGACAAGGCCGCGAAGCACTTCCGCGAGGTCACGGTGGTGAACGCCTACCAGGCGATGGCCGAGCGCTACGACAAAACGCGCTGAGGGCGGAAGGTCCCGCCTCACGCACTAGGCGTGGCTGAGGGTCTCGTCCCACTCGATCCGGTGGTCGAACTGCCAGGTGAACTTCGCCGGGTCGGCGAACTTGAACGCCAGGGGCAGCAGCGCGTCGCGCAGCAGGCGGCCGACGGGACCGGCGGCCTTGTCGCGGTTCGTCCGCGCGGCCTGGGCGATGATCCGCTCCACCCGGCCGCGGCGCAGTTCCTCGTAGGCCCGGAACGCCTCGTCGTGCGGCAGGTCGCGCAGGCAGCGGGCCAGCTGCACGGCGCTCTCGAACGCCAGCGACGCGCCCTGCCCCGAGCTCGGCGACGTGGCGTGCGCGGCGTCGCCGACCAGGACCAGCCTGCCGCGGCTCCACTTCGGCACGCTCGGCACGTCCTCCAACGCGCCCGTCACGACCAGGTCGGCCGGGTCGGTGGCGGCGATCATGCGCGCGGCGGGCGTCCGGTCGGCGGCGAAGGCCTCGCCCAGCACGGCCAGCCACCGTTGCGGGCTCGTGGCCCTGGCCTCGGCGGTGGTCAGCGGTGCCCGACGGGGCAGGTTGGCGAACCAGCCGCCGGAGCCGTCGTCGTCGACCTGGTAGCCGAAGAACGCGCGCTTGCCCGACACGAGCCGCATCGCGCCGCCGGACGACGGCTCGCCGGTCCGCGCCAACCGCGCGCCGAAGCCGAGCAGCCCGGTGTGCCGGGGGCCCGGTGCGTCCGGGTCGATGACCCGCCGCACGGTCGACCGGATGCCGTCCGCGCCGACCAGCAGGTCGCAGTCCTCCTCGGAGCCGTCGGCGAAGCGCGCGGTGACGTGCGTGCCGCGGTCGACGGCGTCGACGAGCTCCCGGCCGTGCTCGATGGTGATCCCGCGCCGGACCGCCTCGTCGCGCAGCACGCGGTAGAGGTCGTAGCGCCACACCAGCAACTGCGGCGGCTCGCTGCCGAACCGGCCGAGCGCCTTGCCCGTCCAGCTCTGCAACTCCATCGCGGTGATCGGCGTGCCGATCGCGCGCACCGCGTCGGCCAGGCCGACCACCTCCAGGGCCTGCAAGCCGTTGGGCGCGATGCTCAGCGCCCCGCCCGAGCCGTGGGCCGTGCGGTCGTACCGCTCGTGGACGGTCGCCTCGATCCCGGCCTTCCGCAGGGCCATCGCGGCCACGGGGCCGCCGATGCCGCCGCCGATGACGGTCGCTCTCATCGTTCCCCCTCGTGGAAGCCCGCCCACAGCGGGCGCCAGTCGTCGATGCGCTCCAGGAAGTGCCGGACGAACGCCACCTCGGCGTTCAGCAGCGCGATGCGGTACTCCTCCTCGACCAGGAAGAGCGGGTGCGCGTCGGCGCCGGCCACGATCGCCTCGGCCTCGTCCAGCTGCCGGCGCAGCCCGTCCAGGCGGTCGCGCAGCAGCGCGGCGACCTCGTCCGGGTGCAGGGCCGCGATCATGGACAGGGCCGCGACGAACCGCGGGTGCTCGTGCACCGGTTCGGCGACGAGCTCGCGCATCCAGTCCTTCAGCTCGGCACGACCGGCGTCGGTCAACGCGTAGACCGTGCGCTCCGGCCGCTGCCCCTCGCGGGACGTCTCGTGCTCCACGATGAAGCCGGCCTTCGCGAGCTGCCCGAACACCATGTAGAGCGAGCCGTGGGTGAACTTGATGCTGCGATCGTCACCGTGCGCCCGCATGAGCCTGCTGAGCTCGTAGGGGTGCATGGGCTCGCGGACGAGATAGCCGAGCACCGCCAACCCCAGCAGGTTGCCGACCTTCCGCTTGGACTTCACCGCCACCTCCTAGTCAACTCTGACTATCCATGAGTAACTAGTCAGAGTCAACTACCGGTGGTGCCGCATGCACACCAGACCGGGCCGGTCGTCCCACGAGTCCTCACGGGTGAAGCCGAGCCGTTCGTAGAGCGCGATGGCGTCCTCCCGCCACTGCCACACCGACAGCCGCACCGAGCCCGCCCCCGCGTCGGCGGCGTGCCGGAGCGCCGCGCCGACCAGCGCCTTCGCCGCTCCCCTACCGCGGCACGCCGGGTCTACCCACAGCCGCTTCAGCTCCACCGAGCCCTCGGCAGCCGCGGAGACCACCACGCAGCCCACCGCGTTCCCGGCGATCTCGGCCACCAGGACGGCGTCGGCGGCGAACGCGGTTCGCGGGTCGAGCGCCTCGGCCCGGTAGCGCGGTGGCAGCTCGTCGACCGCGGACACCGCCGCGCCCTTCTCGGCCTCGGTGCGCAGGTGGTAGGCGAGCAGCAGGGGCGCGAGGGCCTGGTCGCGCCACCGGGAGACGGCGATCTCGTCGGTCATGACCGCAGCATCACACGCCGGCGGACCCGATCGCGTCCCCACAACCCTACGTATGGGGCTGGTGACGAGCGGCTACGGACTGGTTCGTTGGTGGTGGGAGCCTCCCCTGTCACACGGCTCCCTCTTTCCCTGTACCCCAAGGAGACCACCATGCTCGTACGAAAGGCCGTCGGCGTCCTCGCCGGCGTGCTGGGCCTGCTGCTGCCGCTCGTCGCGGTGGCCGCACCCAGCGCGTCGGCCGAGCCGCAGGCCCTGGTGCGCACCCTGTACTACGACGTGAGCCAGGCCCAGGAGTTCGTGGCGGACTGGGATCGTGCCGCGACGAACTGGAACAACTCGGTGTCCAACGTCAAGCTGGCCCGCCGGACGTCCACCTCCGGCGTCAACATCCGCATCCTCGCGGACAACGGCTGGCCGCGCGCCTACGTGACGTCGCTCGGCAACGGCACCGTCTACATGGGACGCCAGGCCGTCCAGCAGGGCTACTACCGGCCGCGGATCTCGACGCACGAGATCGGCCACATCCTCGGCCTGCCGGACCGGCGGACCGGCCTGTGCGCCGACCTGATGTCCGGCTCCAGCGCGCCGGTGTCGTGCCGCAACGACCTGCCGAACGCCGCCGAGCGCGCCGAGGTCGAGCGCCGGTTCGCCGGCTCGTTCGCCCCGGCCGACGTGCGCGCGGCGGGCTTCACGGGCAGCAGCACGGAGTGCTTCGTCTACTGACCCGCGCGAGTCCTGCGTTCGCGTCACGAGAGTCCTACGTTCAGAGCACCCGAGTTGAACGCTCAGAACGAGATCAACTGTTCTGGGTGTTCAACTCGGGGTACGCGAACGTAGGACTCTCGTGTTCTGGACGTGGGGCTCTCGCGGTCAGCGGAGGGACAGGGGGCGCAGGTCGGTCCAGTGCTCCTCGACGTAGGCGACGCAGGCGTCGCGCGTGTCGGGGCCGAAGCGCGTGGTCCAGCCGGCGGGGACGTCGGCGAACGACGGCCACAGCGAGTGCTGCCCCTCGTCGTTGACGAGGACGTGGAAACGGCCTTCGGGGTCTTCGAACGGGTTGGTCACGGCTCGATCCTCCGGTCGGGGTCGGTCGTCGCGCGGTGCAGGTGGTGCAGTACCGCGTCGGCCAGGTGTTGGGCGGTGGTCGGGGTGAACAGGTCGGTCGCGTAGACGAGGTAGCACGGCACCGGGCCGTCGTCCTGCGGTTCGTAGAAGCTGATGGTCAGTTCGGCGGGTGTCGTGCCGGTCGGGACGGCTTCGAGCGAGCCCGTGCCGCCCTCCAGGGTCGACAGGACCGCCTTCTCGTGGTGGACGATCATCACCTGCGGCTCGACGGGCACCGGCACGTCCGCGTGGTCGAACGCGGCCAGGTCCGTGGCGCGGACGCGGGCCAGCAGCTCGGTGTAGCTCGGCCGGCCGGCGGTGTCGGTCCGCAGCACGATCCGGTTGAAGAAGCAGCCGACGAGGTCGGCCAGCGCCTCCTCGGTCCGCCCGGCGACCATCGTGCCGATCGGGAGGTCCGTGCCGTACGGCGTGAGCGCGGCGGCCACGGCGGCCTGCACCACCATGAACATGCTGGTGCCGGTCCGGGTGGCCAGTCGGTCGACGGCCGCGTGCAGCGACGCGGGCAGCGAGAACGGGATCACGGCGGCGGGGTGGCGGCCGGGCCGCCGGTCCCCGGAGCGGGGCAGGGCCAGGTCGGGCAGGTCGCGCAGCGCGTCGCGCCAGAACGCGTGCTGCTCCTCCCCCACCGCCTCCACGACTTCCGTCGACCACAGCGTGTAGTCGGCGTAGGTCACGGGCAGTTCGGTCCACTGTGGAGCCTCGCCGCTCCGGCGTGCCGCGTAGGCGTGCTGGAGGTCCCGGAACAGCGGCACGACCGACCACTCGTCCACGGCGAGGTAGCTCATGGTCAGCAGCAACGCCTGCGCGCCGGACGCGTCCACGACCAGCCGGGCCCGCACGGGCGGTCGGCCGGGCTCCGCGGGCTCGGCGGCGAGGGCGCGCAGCGCCTCGTCCAGCGCCACCACGGGCTCCACCGACAGCGGGGACACCCGAACGGCGCGCTGCACGTCACCGTCCAGCACCGTGCGCAGCGGCTCGTGCCGCTCGACCACGTCCGCGTACGCGGCGACGAGGGCAGGCACGTCGAACGGCGTCGTGGCCTTCAACGCCAGCGCGTGGTCCCAGGACACCGGACCCCGCTGCACCGGCGCCGCCGGCAGGTCCACCGGCCGGTCGAAGCGGCGCAACGGCGGCCGGGCCGACGTGGCGCCGGTCAGCCGCCCGGCCAGCCCGGCGACGGTGGGCGAGTCGAACACGTCGCGCAGCGCGACGTCGACCCCGAACACCGACCGGATCTTGCCGACCAGCCGCATGGACGCCATCGAGTGGCCGCCGAGGGTGAAGAAGTTGTCGTGGATGCCCGGCGACACACCCAGGATCTCGGCGAACAGCTCCGCGATCGCCTTCTGCTCCGGCGTCACCGGCCGGTCGTCGCCCGTCAGCGCGGACCAGTCGGGTTGCGGCAGCGCGCGGCGGTCGAGCTTGCCGTTCGGCGTCAACGGCAGCGGGCCGTCCAGGAAGATCACCGCGGCCGGGACCATGTACTCGGGCAGCCGTTCGGCGACGAGCGCGCGCAGGTCGTCGTCCGTCGAGCCCACCACGTACCCGACGAGCCTGGTCACGTCACCCGTGCGGTCGGCGACGACGGCCGCCTGCGCCACGGCCGGGTGCCTGGTCAGGGCGGCTTCGATCTCACCGAGCTCGATCCGGTAGCCCCTGATCTTGACCTGGGTGTCGACGCGGCCGAGGAAGTCCAGGTTGCCGTCCGCACGCCAGCGCGCGCGGTCGCCCGTGCGGTACATGCGGGCTCCAGGCGGACCGAACGGCGAGGCGACGAACCGGGACGCGGTCAGCGCGGCCTGCCCGATGTACCCGCGGGCCAGGCCGCGACCGGACACGTACAGCTCGCCGACCACGCCGGGCGGCACCGGCCGCAGCCGGTCGTCCAGCACGTACACGGTGGTGTTGGGGTCGGGGACGCCGATCGGCACGGCCGAGTCCCACTCCGGCACGGCCTTCCACAGCGTGGAGTTGACCGTGGCCTCGGTGAGGCCGTACGCGGCGAGCAGGTCGAGCCGCCCGGCCCAGCGGCCGATCACGTCCGGCGGCACGGTCTCGGTGCCGACCAGGATCGTGGAGCCCTCGGGCAGCTCGCAGTCGGCGGGCAGCGCGGACACCAGCGACGGCGGCAGGATCATGTGCGTGATCCGCCGGTCGCGCAGGAAGTCGGTCAGCTCCGGGCCTGCCACGCGGACCTCGTCCGGCGCGAACACCAGCCGCCCGCCCACGCACAGCGCCATGGTCAGCTCGAACACCGCCACGTCGAAGCCGACCGAGGCGAACTGCAGCACCCGGCTCTCGGCGGTGAGCCCCATCCGGTCGATGGCGGTCGCGGCGAGGCTGGAGATCCCCTCGTGCGGCACCACCACGCCCTTGGGCCGACCGGTCGACCCGGACGTGTAGATCACGTACATCGCCGAGTCGAGCGCGGACGGTCCACTGTGGACCAGAGGTCCGTCGGGCGCGACGGCCAGCTCGTCCGCCACCGCGTCCAGGACCAGGGTCTCGGCCACGTCCGGCACCGGGGCGTCGTGGGTGGTCACGACCAACGTCGCGGCGGAATCCTCGATCATGTAGGCGATCCGGTCGGCCGGGTGCGAGAGGTCGAGCGGCAGGTAGGCCGCGCCGAGCTTCAGCACCGCCAGCACGGTGGCGACCATGTCCGCCGACTTGGGCACCGCGATGCCGACCACGGACTCGCGGCCGACCCCGCGTGCCGCGAGCAGGCGGGCGACCCGGTTGGACCGGGCGTCCAGCCAGGCGTAGTCGACCGAGCGGTGGCGGTCGACCACGGCGACCGCGTCCGGCTTCTCGGCGACGCACCGGGCGAACATCGTCGTGAACGTCTCCTCCGGCACCGCCCGCTCGGTCCGGTTGAACTCGTCCACCACGCGGCGGCGCTCGTCGGGCGCGAGCAGGTCCACCGCGCTCACCGGCGCGGACGGCGCGGCCAGCACGGCGTCGACCAGCGTGGTCAGCCGCGCGCCGAGCCGTTCGACGGTCACCCGGTCGAACAGGTCGGTCGCGTACTCCAGCCGGCACACCACCGGACCGTCGACCACCTCGGTGAAGCTGAACACCAGGTCGAACTTCGCGGTCGTGGTCTCGTGGCCGACCCACGTCACCGGCAGGCCGTCGAACGACCCCGCGTCGCCGCCGCGGCTGTGGTAGCCGACCATGACCTGGAACAGCGGGTTGCGCGCCGCCGAACGGGTCGGGTTCAGCCGGTCGACCACGGCCTCGAACGGCACGTCCTGGTGCGAGAACGCCGCCAGCGACGTCTCCTTCACCCGCCCGACGAGCTCGGCGAAGCTCGGGTCGCCGGACAGGTCGGCCCGCAGCACGAGCGTGTTGACGAAGAAGCCGACCAGGTCGTCCAAGGCCTCGTCGGTGCGACCCGCGATCGGCGCGCCCAACGGGATGTCGTCGCCCGCGCCCAGCCGGCCCAGCAGGGCGGCGACGGCGGCCTGCACCACCATGAACATCGACGCCCCGGACGCCTGCGCCAAGGCGCGCAGCCCGTCGGCCTGGTCGGGGGTGAACGCCACTTCCAGGTCCGAGCCGCGGAACGTCGGGCGTCCCGGACGCGGTCGGTCCACCGGGAGCTCCAACTCCTCCGGCGCGCCGGCCAGCGCCCGCGACCAGAAGTCCAACTGCTGCTCGCCGACGACGTCCAGCACGTCCCGCTGCCACACGGTGTAGTCCGCGTACTGCACGGGCAGCGGCGCCCACTCGGGAGCCTCACCGGCCCGCCGCGCCCGGTACGCCGCCGCCAGGTCGCGCAGGAACGGCCGGTCGGACCACTCGTCGGTGGTGATGTGGTGCAGCAGGATGACGATCAGGTGCTCTTCGCGCGCCAACGACGCGATCGTCACCCGCAACGGCAACTCCGTGCGCAGGTCGAACGGCCGCTCGACCTCGTCGCGCACGATGGCGGGCACGTCCTCGCGGGACGCCTCCCGGACCGCCACGACCGGGCTGACGTCGTGCAGCACCCGTTGGAACGGCGTGCCCTCGTGCTCGCCGAACACCGTCCGCAACGCCTCGTGCCGGTCGACCACGTCGCCGACGGCGGCGGTGAACGCGGCCACGTCCAGCGGGCCGTGCAGCGTGAACACCAGCGGGAAGTTGTAGGCGGCGGACGTGCCCTCCATCTGCTGGATCAGCCACAACCGCTGCTGCGCCGACGACAGCGGCAGCTCGGCGGGCCGCTCGACCGGCGCCAGCGGCGGCCGAACCGACCCGCCACCGGCCCGCAGGGCCAGTTCCGCGACCGTGGGCGCGTCGAACAGGTCGCGGATCGCCAGCTCCACGCCCAGCGCCGACCGGGCCCGGCTGACCAACCTGGTGGCGAGCAGCGAGTGGCCGCCGAGGTCGAAGAAGTTGTCGTCCACGCCCACCGAGGGCACGCCGAGCACGTCGGCGAACAACCCGCACAGCACTTCCTCTTCACGGGTGGCGGCGGCGCGCGACGACGCCGCGCCGGAGACCACCGGTTTCGGCAAGGCGCGCACGTCGAGCTTGCCGTTCACGGTGAGCGGCAACGCGTCCACCGGCATGATCGCGACGGGCACCATGTAATCGGGCAGGCTGCGCTTGAGGTTCTCCCGCAGCGCCGCGGGATCGGTGTCGGAGACCACGTACCCCACGAGGCGCTTCACCCCGCCCGGACCCGCGTCCACGACGACCGCCGCGTGCGTCACGCCCGGCTGGGTGGCCAGGGCCGACTCGACCTCGCCGAGCTCGACCCGGTAACCGCGGATCTTGACCTGGTCGTCGGTGCGGCCGAGGAAGTCCAGGTTGCCGTCGGCCCGCGCGCGCACCAGGTCCCCCGTGCGGTACATGCGGGTTCCGGGCGGCCCGTACGGGTCGGCGACGAACCGCTCGGCGGTCAGGCCGAACCGGTCGTGGTAGCCGCGGGCCAGGCCGACGCCCGCGATGTAGAGCTCACCGGGCGAGCCGGGCGGCACCGGCCGCAGGCGCGCGTCCAGCACGTACGCCCGCGTGTTCCAGATCGCCTTGCCGACGGTCGCCGTCTCGCTGTCCTCGGTGGACGCGCCGAGCGTGTTGATCGTGTACTCGGTGGGCCCGTACAGGTTGTAGCCGTACGTGCCGGGCGTCTCGCGCAGCCGCTGCCACACCGATTCCGGCACGGCCTCGCCGCCGAGCAGCACCAGCGCGGGCACGTGGCCCTCCAGCAGGCCCTCTTCGATGAGCAGCTGGGCGTAGGTCGGGGTCACGTTGACCACGTCGACGAGGTGCTCGTCGCAGTACGCCACCAGGGCCGCCGCGTCCCGGCGCAGCTCCTCGTCGCACACGTGCACCTCGTGGCCCTCGACCAGCCACAACAGCTCTTCCCACGACATGTCGAACGCGAACGACACGGTGTGCGCGATGCGCAGCCGCCGACCGCCGGCCGCCGCGATGGCGGGCGCGAAGATCGCCTGCTGGTGGTTGAGCTGCATGTTCGTCAGGCCGCGGTACGGCGTGACGACGCCCTTCGGCCGGCCGGTCGAGCCGGACGTGTAGATCACGTACGCCGGGTGGTCCAGCGAGAACGTCGGCCACTCGACGTGGTCCGGCGCGTCGGGCAGGTCGTGCGCGCCCGGGTCGTCCAGGCACAGCGCGTCCGGCACCAGCCCGACCGCCGTGGTCGACAGCACGCACAGCGGCTTGGTGTCCTCGATCATCATCAGCAGCCGGTCGGCCGGGTGGTCGAGGTCGAGCGGCAGGTAGGCGGCCCCGGCGCGGAGCACCGCGAACAACGCCACCACCATCTCGATCGTGCGCGGCAACGCCAGCGCGACCACCCGTTCCGGCCCCGCGCCCCGGCTGATCAGCAGCCGGGCCAGGGCGTCGATCCGGTCCTGTAGCTCGGCGTAGGTGAGCCGCTGGTCGCCGAACACGAGCGCGGTCGCGTCCGGTGTCCTGCGGGCCTGTGCGACGAGCAGGTCGGCGACGGTCTCGGAGACCATCGGGTTGGCGCCGGCGTCCCACTCGGCCTCCAGCGCGCGCCGTTCGCGTTCCGGCAGCACGTCGAGCGTGCCGAGCAGCGCGTCCGGCGACTCGACCAGCCGGCGCAGCACGGTGGTGTACCGGGTGAGCAGCGCCTCGGCGGCGTCGGCGGTGAAGACGTCCGGGCGGGACGCGAGCGTGACGCGGGTGCGCGCGCCGGGCGTGATGATGAGCGTCAGCGGGAAGTGCGTTCCGTCCACATTGGACACTTCGAGCACGCTGTGCCGGGCCGCGAACTCGCCCTGGCGGTCGTCGCCGTCGCCGGTGCGCAGCACGAACAGCGTGTCGAACAGCTGCCGGTGCCCGGCCTCCCGCTGGATCTCGCCGAGGCCGACGTGCTCGTAGGCCATGAGCGCGGTCCGCTCGGCCTGGACGCGCCGCAGCAGGTCCAGCACGGTTTCGCGCGGGTCGACCGCGATGCGGGTGGGGATGGTGTTGAGGAACATGCCGATGACGTGCTCGACGCCGTCGACCTCGACCGGGCGGCCCGCGACGGCGGTGCCGAACACCACGTCGTCCCGGCCGACCTGGCTCGCCAGCACCATCGCCCACGCGGCGTTGAACACGGCGTTCGCGGTCAGGCCGTGCCGCCGGGCCTGCTCCCGGATGCGGTCGGTCAGCTCCTCGGTCAGCTCCTGGTGGAACTCGGCCGGGATGACCGGCTCGCGTGAGCGGTCGACGGGCGCGACCAGGGTCGGCTCGCGCAGGCCGGACAACGCGGTGCGCCACGCCCGCAGCGCCGCGTCGTGGTCCTGCCGGGCCAGCCACGCGAGGTAGTCGCGGTAGGAGCCGGGCGGCGGGAGTTCGGCGTCGACGTCGCGGTACAGCTCCAGCAGCTGCTCCAGGAACAGCCACGCCGACCAGCCGTCCCACAGGATCAGGTGGTGGGTGATGACGAGCCGGTCGCGGCCGTCGGGCAGGCGCAGCACCAGGAACCGGCACAGCGGCGGCGCGGCCAGGTCGAACCGCTCGCGCCGGTCGGCGGCCAGCAGCCGCGGCACGTCGGCGTCCTCGGCGTCGACCACGCGCAGCGGGATCTCCAGGCCGGGCGCGATGAACTGCACGGGTGACGGCACGCCGTCGCTGGTGAACCCGGCGCGCAGGCTCGGGTTGCGCTCCAGGAGCGCGGCGCCCGCGCGGCGCAGGCGTTCGACGTCCAGCCGGCCGGCGAAGTCCATCGTCTCCTGGGAGAGGTAGACGTCGAGCGCGCCGGTGTCGTAGCTGGAGTGGAAGTACAGGCCTTCCTGCAACGGCGAGAGCGGCCAGACGTCCTCCGCCTCGGGCAGGGCGGCGCGCTGCTCGTCCGTCAGCACGAGCAGCGGCGCGTCGTCGGACGTGTCCGTCGTGGTCTCGACGGCGGCCAGCGCGGCGACCGTGCGGTGTTCGAACACGTCGCGCGGGCTGATCCCGATGCCCAGCCCGCGGGCCCGGCTGGACACGGCGATGGACGTGATGCTGTCGCCGCCGAGCACGAAGAAGTCGTCGTCCACGCCGAGATCGGCCAGGCCGAGCACGTCGGCGAACACCTCGCGCAGCAGGCGTTCCCGGTCGTTGCCCGGCGCACGGCGTCCGGTCTTCGCCAGGGTCGGCGAGGGCAGCGCGTTCTGGTCGAGCTTGCCGCTGGGGGTGAGCGGGAAGTCGGACAGCGCCACGATCGCGTGCGGGACCATCGCGGCGGGCAGGGCGGCGGCGATGCCGGTCCGCACCGCGTCGAGGTCGACGTCGGCCGGTGTCACGTACCCGAGGAGCTGGTTGTCCCGGGCGATGACGGCGGCCCGCCGGATGCCGGGCAGCGTGACCAGCGCGGACTCGACCTCGCCCAGCTCGATCCGGTTGCCGCGCACCTTGACCTGCCGGTCGGTGCGGCCTAGGTAGACCAGCACGCCGTCCGGGCGGCGCACCACCAGGTCGCCGGTGCGGTACATGCGTTCGCCGGGCGCGCCGAACGGGTTGGCGACGAACCGCTCGGCGGTGAGCGCGAACCGGCCGTGGTAGCCGAGGGCGAGCTGGACGCCCGCCAGGTACAGCTCACCCTGCACACCGGTCGGGACGGGCCGCAGGAACGGGTCGAGCACGTGCAGCTGCGTGTTCCAGACCGGACGCCCGATCGGCACGGCCGGGTCCGGTGCGGCGTCGTACTCGAAGTGCGTGACGTCGACGGCGGCTTCGGTGGGGCCGTAGAGGTTGTGCAGCGGCACGGCGGTGAGCGCGAGCCACCGGGCGGCCACGTCGCCGGTCAACGCCTCGCCGCTGCTGAACACGCGGCGCAGGCTCGCCGACCACGCCGGGTCCTCGTGCACCTCGGGGACGCCGAGGAACGCGGCCAGCATCGACGGCACGAAGTGCAGCGTGGTGATCCGCTCGCGGCGGATCAGGTCTGCGAGGTAGGCGGGGTCGCGGTGGCCGTCCGGCTTGGCGAGCACGACGGCCGCGCCCTCGCACAGGGCCCAGAAGAACTCCCACACCGAGACGTCGAAGCTGGAGGGTGTCTTCTGCAGCACGCGGTCGTCGGCGGTGAGGCCGTACTCGTGCTGCATCCAGGCCAGCCGGTTCACGATCGCGCGGTGCGTGACGACGACGCCCTTGGGCCGCCCGGTCGAGCCGGACGTGTAGATCAGGTAGGCGGGCTGGTCCGGGTGCGGCGCGGGGAGGTCGACCGGCGGGGCTTCGGTGTCGACGCAGTCCTCGGGCCGGACGACGGTGGTCGCGCCGGAGTCGGCCAGCATGAACTCGACGCGCTCGGCCGGGTAGTCGAGGTCGAGGGGCAGGTACGCGGCGCCGGCCTTGAGCACGCCCAGCAGCGCCACCAGCAGCTCGGCGGACCTCGGCACCGCGACGCCGACGACGCGGTGGCCGCGGAGCCTGCGGGCCAGCGCGGTGGAGCGCCGGTCGAGTTCGGCGTAGGTGAGGGTGACGTCGTCGTAGACGACCGCGACGGCGTCCGGGGTGCGGGCGGTCCGGTCGGCGATCCGGCTGACGAGCGTGCCCTCCGGCACGTCGGCGGCGGTCGCGTTGAGCCGCGCCAGCCACTCGGCTTCGGCGTCGGAGACGAGGCCGAGGCTCGCCACCGGCCGGTCGGGGGTGGTGGCGAACGCGGACAGCAGCCGGACCAGCCGTTGGGCGAGGGAGGCCACCTCGGCGTCGGGGAGGCGGTGCTTGAGGCGCAGTTCGATGCGCTCGCCGGGGAGGGCGATCAGGGCGAGCGGGTAGTGCACCTGGTCGCGGATCTCGACGTCGTCGACGACGTCGGGGAAGTTCTCGACCACGACGAGCGTGTCGAACAGCTCGCCGTGCCCGGTGACGCGCTGGATCTCGGCGAGGCCGAGGTGCTGGTGGTCCAGCAGCCGCGCCTGCTCGCTCTGCAGGTGCTGGAAGGCGGTCGCCAGGCTGTCCGTCCCCCGCCAGCGCTGGCGGACGGGGACGGTGTTGATGAACAGGCCGACCGCGTTCTCGATGCCCGGCACCTCGGCCGGCCGCCCGGCCACGGTGGTGCCGTAGACGACGTCGGCCCGTCCGGTGAGGCCGCCGAGCAGCAGGCCCCACGCGCCGTGCAGGACGGTGCTGAGCGTGAGGCCGCGCCGCCGCGCCTCGCCCAGGAGCGCCGCGCTCAGCTCGGCGGGCAGCCGCACGCGGTGCTGCCCGTGGCGCGGCGAGACCTCGAACTCGCCCACCGGCGCCGCTTCGCGGGCGTCCCCTCCCAGGGGACCCCTGCTTTCATTCTGCCGGCCAGGTCCGGCAGTTCCGGGCCGCGCGGGTGAGGCTGTGGACAGACCGGCGATCCTGGTCGGTTCGTCCACATCGGACAGGGCCGCGCGCCAGGCCTCGTGCGCCGCGTCGCGGTCACGGCTCGCCAGCCACGCGAAGTAGCGCCGGTGGTCGACCGGTTCCACCCGGCCACCGACGAGCTCACGCCGCAGCAGCCCGACCGACCACCCGTCCAGCAGGATGTGGTGCAGCGTCAGCACCAGCCGGTCACCGTGCCGGGCCGCGCGCATCAACGGCGGCCGGGACAGGTCGAAGGGCGCCGCCCGTTCAGCCGCCAGGACGGCCTCGACGTCGTCGCCCGCCGGGTACTCGCGCCACGGCAGGACCAGGGTCTCCGCGATCACCTGCTCCACGCGCCCGCGATCGGTCTGGCGGAAACCCGCCCGCAGCAACGGGTGCCGGTCCAGCAGCCCTTGCACGGCGTCCCGGTCGACGTCCAGGCCCAGCACTTCCTGCACCACGTACGAGTCGTCCTCGTCGTACTGCGCGTGGAAGAAGAAGCCCTCCTGCAACGGCGACGCAGGCAGCACGTCCGAAGAGAACCCGTCCAGCGAGACCTCGTCGGCGCCGGCCACCCGCGCGACCCGCGCCAACCCGGCCACGGTCCGGTGCTCGAACACCTCGCGCGGGGTGAACTCCATGCCCGCGGCACGCGCCCGCGACACCAGCTGCATCGTGACGATGCTGTCGCCGCCCAGCTCGAAGAAGTTGTCGTGGATGCCGGGCGTCAGCCCCAGCACCGCCTCGACCAGGTCCACCAACGTCCGCTCGACCGGGTTCGTGGCCGGGGCGTCGCCGGCCGACGCGGTCCAGTCCGGCTCCGGCAGCGCCGCGCGGTCCAGCTTGCCGTTCGGCGTCAACGGCAGCGGCCCGGCCACCGGCACCACCACGGACGGCACCATGTACTCCGGCAGCGCCGAAGCGACGTGCTCGCGCGCGTCCACCGGCGAAGCCGTGCCGACCACGTACGCGACGAGCCGCTTCACCCGCCGGTGGTCCTCCCGCACCAGCACGGCGGCCTGCGCGATCCCCGGGTGCGCCATGAGCACGCTCTCGACCTCGCCCGGCTCGATCCGGAACCCCCGGATCTTCACCTGGCCGTCGGACCGGCCCAGGAAGTCGAGGTTGCCGTCGGCGCGCCACCGCGCCCGGTCGCCCGTCCGGTACATGCGGGAACCAGGTCCCGCGAAGGGATCGGCCACGAACCGGGACGCGGTCAGCGCCGCCTGTCCCCGGTACCCCCGCGCGAGCCCGCGCCCACCGACGTACAGCTCGCCCTCGACGCCCACCGGCACCGGCCGCAACGCCGAGTCGAGGACGTAGCAGCGGGTGTTCGGGTCCGGCACGCCGATCGGCACCGGCCCGGTCCAGTCGGGTCGGGCGGCCCACAGCGTGGAGTTCACCGTGGCCTCGGTCAGGCCGTACGCGGCGACGACGCGCAACCGCCGCGCCCACCGGGCGATCAGCTCGGTCGGCACGGTCTCCGTGCCGACGATCAGCACCGCGCCCTCGGGCAGCTCGCACTCGGGCGGCAGCGCGGCGACCAGCGACGGCGGCAGGATCATGTGCGTGGCCCCGTGCGCGGCGATGTAGGAGGTCAGCTCCTCGCCCGCGACCCGCCGGTGCGACGGCACGACGACCGCGCGCCCGCCGACGCCGAGCGACATGCACAGGTCCCACACGGCCACGTCGAACCCGACGGACGCGAACTGCACGACCCGGCTGTCCGGCGTGATCCCGATCCGGTCCAGCGCGGTCGCGATGAGGCTCCCGATGCCCTCGTGCGTCACCACGACGCCCTTGGGCCGCCCGGTCGAGCCGGACGTGTAGATCACGTACGCCGCCTGGTCCAGCGCGATGTCCAGCCCCAGGTCGGAGCCGTCGTCGGGCAGCTCGAACCGGGTGTCCGGCGTGATGACGATCTTCGCGCCCGCGTCGGCCACCATGTAGTCGACCCGGTCGCGCGGGTGGTCGAGGTCCAGCGGCAGGTAGGCCGCACCCGCCTTCATCACCGCGAGCAGCGTGACGACCAGGTCGGCCGACCGGGGCAGGGCCACGCCCACGACGTCCTCGGCCCCCACGTCCGAGGCGACGAGCGCGCGGGCGAGCCGGTTGGCGGCGACGTTCAGCTCGGCGTAGGTCAGCGTCACGTCCTCGCACACCACCGCCACGGCGTCCGGGCGCAGCGCGGCCCGCCGTTCGAACGCGCCGGGCCACGTCACCTCGTCCACCTCGCGCGGCGACGTGCCGAAGTCGAGCAGCCGTGCGCGTTCCTCGTCGTCCACCAGGTCGATCGACGCCACCGGCTGGTCGGGGTCGGCGTCGAGCACGCGCAGGAAGCGGCGCTGGTGGTCGGCCAGCTCCTCCGGCGTGCACACGGCGGCGTTCGCCTCGAACGTCACGACCAGCCGGCCGTTCGCGCGTTGCAGGAACGACGTGGTGAGGTCGTTGACCGGGCCGAGCGACAGCATGTGGAACGCGGCGTCGAGGTCGGCGAAACCCATCTCGCGGCCGAAGCCCAGGTAGTTGACCGTCGGCCCGACCAGCTCGGGGATGCCGTCGCGCAGGCCGAGTTCGCGGGCCAGGTCCTCGCCGCGGTAGGCGCTGTGCGGGATGACCTCGCGGATCTCGCGGTCGACGTCGGCGATCAGGCCGGTGATGGTGCTGTCCGGCCGCACGGTGACGCGCAGCGGCAGCACGGTGGACGCCATGCCGGGCGTGACCCGGCTGACCGCGTCGCGCCGACCGGTCACCGGCATGGCCAGCACCAGGTCGGACGCGCCGGTCACGCGGTGGGTGTAGGCGGCGACGGCGGCGATGACCTGCCGTGACGTCAAGGGGTTCGGCAGCTCGACGGTGCGGCGGATGACCTCGCGCACCTGCCCGGCGGCCCGCGGCACGAGCCGCACCGGCTCGGGGTGGTCGGCCATCTTGGCGTGCCAGAACGCGCGGTCGTCTTCCCGCGCCGGCGAGTCGCGGTAGGCGAGGTCGGCGTCGACGAGCGCCCGCACCGGCTTGGGCTGGGACTCGGCGGAACCCTCGTACAGCTCCCCGGCGCGGCGGGTGATCAGCACGCAGCCGTAGGCGTCGACCACGAGGTGGTGGTAGCGCTGGTACCAGAGCACGTGGTCGTCGGCGATGCGCAGCAACGCGTGGTGGAACACCGGGCCGTCGGCGATGTCGGTCAGCCGGGCCATGTCGTCGTCCATCCACGCCCGCGCGTCGGCGAGCGAGTCGAACGACAGCAGCGTGACGTCGGTGGTCGGCGGGACGGGAACCTGGCCGTCCTCGGTGAACCGGACGTGCAGCGCGCCGGTCTCGCCGATCACCTGCCGGACGGCCGCCTCCAGCCGGTCGTGGTCGACCGGTCCGCGCAGCTCCAGGTACCACGCCACGTTGTAGACGGGGTTGTCGGGCTCCAGCTGCTGTGCCAACCAGACACCGGTCTGAGCACCGGTCAAGGGCAGCGCCATCGTCAACCTTCCCGTTCCTTCCCGACTTCCCCGCACACACCGCGGGTGGAGGTGCCGTCGGCACCCCCACCCGCGGTGGACCGCCGACTAGTTCTTGACCGCTTCGAGCAGCGGCACGACCTGCTCGATGCCGTAGGGCACGCTCAGCACCGTGTTGAACGACATGGCCGCGCCGATCGGCGGGTCCATGTAGGTGAGGAACAGGTCGCGCTTCTCGCTGACGACCCCGAGCCGCTGGTACGCGGGCACGGACTTGATCCGGTCCCACGCGCTCTGGTCGAACATGATCCACACCAGGCGGTCGGCGTCGAGCAGGTCGAACCGCTCCTCGCTGAACTCGGCCACGTTCATCTGACCGGCGAGCTTGCCGATCTCGTCGACGAGGGTGAAGCCCAACTCCTTCATGAAGATGGCCTTCGGGTCGGTCGGCGCGAACGCGGAGTACTGGCCGGGCTTGAAGCTGTCGGCCACCACCATCGTCTTGCCCGCCCACTCCGGGTGCGCGGCCTTCGCGTCGGCGAACCGCTTCGCCACGCCGTCGATCAGCGCCTGCGCTTCCTCCGCCTTGCCCAGCGCCTTGCCGATGTGCAGGGTCTGGTCCTGCCACGGCGCGGCGTAGTCCGGGAACGCCTTGGGCTGCGCGACCACGGGCGCGATCTTGGACAGCGTGTCGTACTGCTCCTGCTTCATGCCGGAGTAGACCGCGAGGATCAGGTCGGGCTTGAGCGCGGCGACCTTCTCCAGGTTGTACTCGTCGCGCTCACCGACGATCTCCGGCTGGGTGGAGCCCCACAGGTCCTTGGTCCACGGCCAGTTGCCGAACGGCCGCTCCTTGAACCAGTCCACGACGCCGACCGGCTTGACGCCCAGGGCCAGCACGGGCTCCTGGTCGGACAGGCCGAGCGTGACGACCTTCTTCGGCTCGGCCTTGATCTCGGTGGTGCCGTACTTGTGCTCGACCGAGACCGGGAACGCGCCGGTGGAGGCGGCGTTGCTCTGGCTCGTCCCGCCGGAGCCGGCGTCGCCGCCGCCCCCGCAGGCGGCCAGCGCCAGCGCTGCGGCCGAGACGGCCGCGACCAGCTTGAACTTCGTGGACATCACAGGGTTTCCCTTTCGGAGGCGCGGCGGCGCGCCGCTGTACCAGGTTAGGTTTGCGTAACCTAACAAACTGCGAGGCGTTTCAGCTCACCCGTGAGACGCTGATCGCGTATTCGGGCGGCGAGGGCACTGCCGGCGTGCGGCGGCCGAGCACGGACTGGAGGATCTCCCCCACCCGCACGGACGTGTTGGACAGCAAGGACGACGAGATGCCGTGCGTGTGCTCGGTGCCGCCCTGGAGGTAGAGGCCGGCCAGCAGGTCGTCGTCGGTGTCCAGGCGGTAGTCGCGGCCGACGCTGAGCCTGCCGTGCGCGTCACGGGCGCAGCGCCCGGCCAGCTCGCCCAGCAGACCGGTCGGGTCGGCCTCGCGGTAGCCGGTGGCGTAGACGATCGCGTCGGCGTCGAGCACGTCGCGCGCGCCGGTGCTCAGCGACTCGACGGTCACGACCACACCGTCCCCGCGGTCGTCCAACTCGGCCACCCGGGAGAGGTTGAGCAGCCGCAGCCGCTGCTCGCCCAGGACCTTCTCCCGGTACACCCGCCGGTACAGCTCGGCGATCAGCTCGTTGTCGACCACCGCGTAGTTGGTGTTGCCGTGGTAGTCCATCAGCTTGCGCTTGACCTGCTCGGGCGCGGCGAAGTAGTCGTCGACGGCGGCGGGGTCGAAGATCCGGTTCGCGAACGAGCTGTCGTCGGCCGGGCTGTAGCCGTAGCGGGCGAACACCGCGCAGACCTCGGCGGTCGGGAACCGCTCGTGCAGGAACGCGGTGACCTCGGCGCCGCTCTGCCCGGCGCCGACCACGACGAGCCGGCGCGGGTCGGCCAGCGACTCGACGCGGTGCAGGAAGTCCCGGTTGTGCCAGACCCGCTCGGACGGCCGGACGCCCTCGGGCAGCGCCGGGCGCAGGCCGGTGGCCAGCACCAGGTTGCGGGCGCGGCGCACCTCCACCTCGCCCGCCGAGGTGCGCGAGACGACGTCGAAGTGCGTGATCACGCCGTCCTCGGTCACCGGCCGCACGTCCACCACGTCGTGGTCGTAGGACACCAGGTCGTCGACGCGGCCGGCGGCCCACTCGAAGTAGTCGTGGAACTCGACCCGCAGCGGGAACAGGTTCTTGTGGTTGATGAAGTCGACCAGCCTGCCCTTGCTGTGCAGGTAGCTCAGGAAGGTGAAGGTGCTGTTCGGGTTCCGCAGCGTCACCAGGTCCTTGAGGAACGAGACCTGCATGGTCGCGTCGTCGATCAGCATCCCGCGGTGCCAGCCGAACCGCGGCTGGCGTTCCAGGAAGTGGGCGGTCACCACGTCTTCGGCACGCGCGTTGGCGTTGTACTCGGTGACGGCGATCGCGAGGGCCAGGTTGGACGGCCCGAAGCCGACGCCGAGGACGTCGAAGACTGGTGGCTGTGGCATGGCTGTCCCATCGGTGCGAGAACAGGGCGTGATCGAACTTTGGTTACCCTAACCTAAGTTGATCCTCCGCGGGAGTGATCCAGGCCTCTCTTCTGATTAGGGTAGCCTCACCTAGCACTCAGCGGAAGGCGGGCACAGGGGTGAAAACCGACCTCAGGACCGACGTCCTCAAGGGCGCGGTGACCGGGCAGTGGAGGTCGGTGACCGTCGCGTCGGCGCTCGGGGCGGCGCACCAGACCGGCGAGGCCGCCGTGCCCCTCCTCATCGGCGTGGTGATCGACGAGGCGGTGCGCACCGGCGCGAGCGGGCGGCTGGCGCTCTGGATCGGCGTGCTGGCCGCGGTGTTCGTGGCGCTGTCGTTGAGCTTCCGCTTCTCCTTGCGCAGCGGGGAGAAGGCCTCGCACCAGGCCGCGCACGAGGTGCGGTCGACGTTGGCCGCGCGGGTGCTGTCGGCCGACGGCGGCGCGGCGCACGGCAGGCTGTCCGGGGAGCTGGCGAACATCGCGACCAGCGACGCGCAGCGCGTCGGGCAGGTGAACCTGGCGTTGCCCATCGCCTTCTCCGCGGTGATCGGCGTGCTGGTGGGCGCGGTGGCGCTGCTGCGGGTGTCGTGGGTGCTCGGGCTGCTGGTGCTGGTGGCCGCGCCGGTCCTGCTCGGCCTGGCGCACGTGCTCGGCAAACCACTCGAACGGCGCAGCGACGCCGAGCAGGACCGGGCCGCGCTGGCGTCCGGGGTCGCGGCCGACCTGGTCGCCGGGCTGCGGGCGTTGAAGGGCATCGGCGCGGAGGCCACGGCGGCGCGGCGGTACCGGGTGACCAGCCGGTCGTCCATGGAGGCCGCCATCCGCGCGGCCGGGTCCCGGGCGTGGCTGGACGGGTCGATGCTGGCGGTGACCGGCGTGTTCCTGGCGATCGTGGCGCTGGTCGGCGGGCACCTGGCCGCGTCGGGGACGATCACCGTCGGCCAGTTGGTGGCCGCGGTCGGGTTGGCGCAGTTCCTGTTGTGGCCGCTGTCGATCTTCTCGTGGGTCAACGGGCTGCTGGCGCAGGGCCGGGCGTCGGCCGCGAGGGTCGCCGAGGTGCTGGCCGCTCCCCTGGACGTGCCGCCGGGTTCATCGCCCCTGCCGACCCCGGTGGCCGGGCGGGTGGAGCTGACCGACGTGGTGTCCGGGTCGTTGCGCGGTGTGTCGTTGACCGCGTCGCCCGGCGAGCTGCTCGGTGTGGTGGCCCGTGATCCGGCGGACGCGGTGTCGTTGCTGGCCGTGCTGGCGCGGGAGGTGGACCCGTCGGGCGGCACGGTGGCGTTGGACGGCGTGCCGCTGTCCACTGTGGAAAGTTCGGCGCTGCGGGCGGCGGTGCTGGTCGCGGCGCACGACGCCGACCTGTTCGAGGGGTCGGTGCGGGACAACGTCGCGGCCGGTGGGGTCAGGCTTCACGAGGCCTTGGACGCGGCACGGGTGGACGACGTGGCGCGGGCGTTGCCCGACGGGTTGGACACGGTGATCTCGGCGCGCGGCCGGTCGCTGTCGGGCGGGCAGCGGCAGCGGGTGGCGCTGGCGCGTGCCCTGGCCGCCGCTCCCCCGGTGCTGGTGGTGCACGACCCGACGACCGCGGTGGACGCGGTGACGGAGGTGTCGCTGGCCGCCGGGATCAAGCGGGTGCGGGCCGGGTCGACGACGATCGTGGTGGCCACGAGCCCGGCGCTGCTGGCCGCGGCCGACCGCGTCGTGTTCATGGCCGACGGCGCCGTCGTCTCGTCCGGCGCGCACGCGGACCTGGTGGCGGACGAGGACTACCGACTGGTGGTGTTGAGCTGATGCGCGAGTTGTTGGCGACCGCCTCCGCCGCCCGGACGTGGGCGGCGGTCGGTGAGCTGGTCCGGCCGCGCCGCGCGTTGGCGTGGGCGGCGCTGCTGGTGCTGCTGGCGGGCACGGCGGTCGGGTTGCTGACCGCGCCGGTGCTGGGCCGGATCGTGGACCTGGTGGGCGCGGGGTCGTCCGCCATCGCCTGGCCCGTGGTGGTGTTGGTGCTGGTCGCGGTCGTCCAGGGCGTGTCGACGGCGTTCGGCACGTCGTTGGTCGCGCGGCTGGGCGAGGGGATGCTCGCCGACCTGCGCGAGAAGTTCGTGGAACGCGCGCTGCACCTGCCGTTGGAGCGGGTGGAGAAGGCGGGCTCGGGCGACCTGACCTCGCGGGTGACGCGGGACGTGCAGGTGATCGCCGACGCGGTGCGCAACGCGCTGCCGGTGATGGCGCGCTCCGCGCTGACCATCGGGTTGACCGTGGTCGGCATCGCGGTGCTGGACTGGCGGTTCCTGATCCCCGTGCTGCTGGCGATGCCGATCCACGTGCACACCGTGCGCTGGTACGGCGGGCGTGCGGTGAAGCTGTACGCGGCGCAGCGCGTGGCCGTCGGCGTGCAGCAGCAGCAGTTGCTGGACTCCATCGGCGGCGCGGCGACCGTGCGGGCGTTCGGGTTGGCCTCGGCGCACGTCGCGCAGGTCCGGTCGCGGTCGCAGGAGGCGGTGGACCTGGCGTTGCGCGGCATCCGGCTGCTGACCCGGTTCTACGGTCGGCTGAACGCGGCCGAGTTCATCGGGCTGGCCGGCGTGCTGGTGACCGGGTTCTGGCTGGTCGGCGCCGGTTCGGCGTCGGTGGGCACGGCGACCGCCGCGGCGCTGTACTTCCACAGCCTGTTCAACCCGATCAACGCCGCCCTGGCGCTGGCCGACGACGCGCAGGCCGCCACCGCGTCGCTGTCCCGGCTGGTGGGCGTGTCCGACGAGCCGATGCCCGTGCTGGAGGGCCGGGTGCGGCCGGCGGACACCACGATCAAGCTGGCCGGCGTCTCCTACTCCTATGTGGACGGTCACCCGGTGCTGCGGGACATCGACCTGGAGTTCGCCGCCGGTGAGCGGGTGGCGCTGGTCGGCGCCTCCGGCGCGGGCAAGACCACGTTGGCGAAGCTGATCGCGGGCGTGCACGAGCCGACGACCGGGTGCATCAGCATCGGCGGCGTGGAGCTGGCGTCGGCGGTGCGGTCGGTCGCGCTGATCACGCAGGAGGTGCACGTCTTCGCCGGTCCGCTGGCCGACGACCTGCGGCTGGCCCGCCCGGGGGCCACCGACGACGAGATCGCGGCGGCGTTGGCGCGGGTCGGGGCGCTCGGCTGGGCCTCCGCGCTGCCGTCGGGCCTGGAGACCGTGGTCGGCGAGGGCGGGCACCGGTTGACCGTGGCGCAGGCGCAGCAGCTGGCCCTGGCACGGCTCGTGCTGGCCGACCCACCGGTGGCGATCCTGGACGAGGCGACCGCGGACGCGGGCAGCGCGGGCGCGCGTGAGCTGGAGGAGGCGGCGGCACGGGCGTTGGACGGGAGGACCGGACTGCTGGTGGCGCACCGCCTCACCCAGGCCGTGACGGCGGACCGCGTGGTCGTGATGGAAGCGGGCCGGGTCGTGGAGAGCGGCGCGCACGAGGAGCTGCTGGCCGCCGGCGGCCGTTACGCCGAGCTGTGGGCGGCCTGGTCGGGCACCCGGTCGTAGTGCCCGACCAGGCCCGGGTCACGCCGCGTCGTGCACCACGACCTTCAGCGCCGACCCGATCTCGCCCTTCACCACGACCCCGGACGCGGTGACGCGGTCGCCCTGCGCGATCGCGGTCGCCGGGACCGGCACGCCGCCCTTGATGACGACCGCCTCCGCGGTCGCGACCCACGGCGAGGTGCGGACGTCGTCGGTCACCTTGAACACCGTCACGACCTCACCGTCCTTGCCGGTGTCGGTGACCACGGGCGCGGTGACGACACCGTCCTGCACGACCTCCGCACCCTTGACCGGTGGTTTGGCCACCGCGACCTTGCCCTCCGCCACGACAGCGCTCGCCGGAGAGGCGAAAGCCGACCCCGCGGTGAGGAGCGCGGCCACCGCGACCGCGACGCGTCGGATCTTGTTGTTGTCCATGAGGACGACGCTAGCGACACCGACATCAACAGGACTTCAACGGAAATGCCGCCATGGCAACGATTCCGCCACCCTCGCGCGGCTGGAGGCGCAGGGAACCGCCGTGCGCGGCCATGATCGTGTCCACGATGGCCAGTCCCAGCCCCGCGCCCGCACCCGAACCGGTGCGGTCGCGGCCGCCTCGGCGGAACGGCTCCGCCAGCTCGGCCAGCCGTTCGGCCGACAGCTCCGGCCCGGTGTTCACGATCCGGACGGCTCCGTCACCGGTCCGCACCCGGACCCGGCCGCCCCGGTGGTTGTGCGCGACGGCGTTGCGCACGAGGTTGTCCACCATGATCTCGATCAGCACGGGATCGCCGACGACGGTGGTCGGCGTCGACTCGGCGGTCAGGTCGACACCGGCCTCGGAGGCGGCGGCACGCCACCGCCCGACGACCTCGCCGACGACCGCGTCGAGCGCCAGCGGCTCGCGCCCGGCCGGCCCGTGCTGGCTCGACGCCAGCTCGAACAGGCCGTTGACCAGCCGTTCCTGCCGGAGGAACACCTCGCGCAGGCTCCTCGCCAGTTCGATCGCGTCCTGGCCGGCCCGCGGCGTCGCGAGCACCACCTCGACCAGGGCGCGCTGAGTGGTCATCGGGCCGCGCAGCTCGTGCGAGGCGTTGGCGGTGAACAGCCGTTGGGCCGCGAACGCCCGTTCCAGCCGGGCGAGCATCTCGTTGAACGTCTCCGACAGCTCCTTGAGCTCGTCGTCCGGACCGGCGACCGGGATGCGCTCGTGCAGGTCCCGCTCGGACAGCCGGCGCGCGGCGGAGGACACCGCGCGGATCGGCCGCAGCACCCGGCCCGCCATCACCCACCCGAAGCCGAGCGCGATGACCGTCATCGTCCCGATCGCGAGGCCGGAGGCGGTGAGCAGCCGGGTCCGCAGCTCGTCGCGCGCGTGCTGCTTGGGGTCCGACCACGTCTGCTCGACGTCCGCCGTCTTCCACTTCGGGAGTTCGGCGGTGGTCAGCTTCGGTGTCGTCGGCGCGAACACCAGAGCCAGGATCAGGCCGACCAGCACCACCCCGGACACCAGGAACAGCGCGCCGTAGAACGCGGTGAGCCGCACGCGGGCGGGCAGCTTCGGCGGGCGCATCAGGGAATCCGGTAGCCGACGCCCACCAGCGTCTCGACCAACGGCGGCGGGCCCAGCTTGCGGCGCAGCGAGGCGACCGTGGTGCGCATGCTGTTGGTGAACGGGTCCGTCAGCTCGTCCCAGGCCCGTTCCAGCAGCTCTTCGGCGCTGACGACCGCGCCGTCGGCGGCCAGCAGCACCCGCAGCACGGCGAACTCCTTGGGCGACAACCGGATCGGCACACCGTCCCGGCTCACCTCGAACCTGGCCGGGTCGAGCACCACGCCCGCCCGGCGCAGCACCGGTGGGCCGGCGGGGCCCGACCGGCGCAGCAGCGCCAGCACCCTGGCCACGAGTTCCTCGAACGCGAACGGCTTCGGCAGGTAGTCGTCCGCGCCCAGGTTCAGCCCCGCCACGCGCGACCGCACGTCCACCGCGCCGGTCATCATCAGCACGCGCACCGCTCCCTGCCACCGTTCGACGACGGCGCGGCACACCTCGTCGCCGTGCACCTCCGGCAGGTCCCGGTCCAGCACCACCACGTCGTAACGGGTCATCGCGACCCGCTCCAACGCGGCGTCGCCGTCCAGCACGACGTCCACCGCCAACGCCGCCTGCCGCAACCCGCGTGCCACGGTCTCGGCCAACAGCCGGTCGTCCTCGACCACCAGCACCCTCACCGACGCCTCCCTGCCCGCCGGGCCAGTGAACACCGGAGGACATCAACAGGAGGTAAACGCCGTGGCGGTGGTCAGAAGACGACGATCAGAAGCACGATCGCCAGGATGACGGCGATGACGATCGGGATGGTGGCCGGCGACCGGCGGTAGTGGCTCTGCACCGAGGTGGTGCGGAACCAGCTGTGCGGCAGGCGTCGTCGATGTCTCTGGACCCAAGGCATTTCGGCTCCCAACGTCGTTCCGTCCCCCGACGATCACGTGGGTGGTACCCGGGAAGCCCTGCCGTTAAGCCGAAACGTGTCCTCGACGACGAAACCGCCGACCGGCGCGGGCCGCCGACCCGAGCGATCAGCCCGAGCGGCGGGCGACGAAGGTCGTGGGCAGGACCACCGGTTCCCGCGTCGGAGCGGCGCCTTCGAGCCGGGACAGCAGCAGGCGCGCGGCGGCCTCGCCCATCTCCCTCATCGGCTGGCGCACCGTCGTCAGCTCGGCGTGCGCGGCGATCGGTATGTCGTCGAAGCCGACCACCGCGACGTCGTCGGGCACCTTTCGCCCGGCGGCGTCGAGCGCCCTGATCACGCCGAGCGCGGACAGGTCGTTCTGCGCGAAGACGGCGTCGAAGCGCAACCCGGTGGCCATCAGCTTCTCGGTCGCCACCGCGCCGCGGTCGGTGCCGAAGTCGCCCTCCACCACCAGCCGCGGGTCGACGTGCACGCCCGCGTCCCCGAGCGCGTCCAGGAACCCGTCCAACCGCTCCCGCACGCACCCGAAGTTCGCCGGCCCGGTCACCACGGCGAACCCCGTGCGGCCTGCCGCCACCAGGTGCTGCGCCGCCGCCTGCGCGCCCTCCCGGTTCGTCGTGCACACCGAGGGGAACCCGGGACGGCTGCCCCGGTCGTCGATCATCACGACGGGCAGCCCCTGGTCGTGCAGGGTCTCGATGTAGCTCAACGTGTCCGGCGGCTCGATCACCAGCAGCCCGTCGAACGCCTTCGCGGACACGTGGCTGGCGAACTGCGCCAACGACTCGGCGCCCCGGTTCACGGTGTAGAGCAGCAGCCCGTACCCCTCGGCCTCCAGCTCGTCCACCGCGCCCTGCACCACTTCACCGGTCCACGGCCAGGTCAACGACGGGACCAGCATCCCCACCGTCCTCGCCCGCCCGCGCGCCAACCCGACCGCACGCGCGCTGGGCACGTACCCGACGTCCGCGATCACCTGGCGCACGCGTGCCGCCGTCGCCGCGTCGACGTCCGGTTTGCCGTTGAGGACTCGGGACACGGTCGCCTTGCTCACCTGGGCGCGTTGGGCGACTTCGGCGATCGTGACTCGCACAGTGCACTCCTCGACTCCGGTCGACGGCGACCCCGGAACCGGTACCGAAACCGGTTACGGACACGCAGTCAACCGCTCCGTGCACGCAGCGTCAAGAGTCGGGAGGCCGAGGCCGCCGGTCAGGCGCGCCCCATTCGGGCGTGGACCGCCCACGACCCGGGTCAGGCGAGCACCGCACGGCCCGCGGCCGTCAGCTCGGCCCGCACCCACGGCCCGGACCCGTCACGTTGCGCCGGGCGGAGCAACCCGGCGTGCGCCAGCTCCCGCGCCGCGCACTGGTCGCTGCACAGCAACCCGTCGACCTTCAGGTCCGGCTCGCTGCTGCGCGTCACCTCGGCGCGGCCCGCGGCGATCGCGCGCAGCAGGGCGCGTGCCCGGTGGTTCAACTCGTCATCCATGATCTTCACCATCGTCCCCAGAAAGGTGTGCGCTACTCATATCGTCGCGACGCCCGAAAGTCTTACCTCGGTAGGGTCGGGCGCATGGGGACGATCACGGCCGTGAGCCGGAGCGGGGAGTACACGTTCACCAAGCCCAACCAGGACTCGATCACCCTGCTCGCCGGGCTCGGCGTCGAGGGCGACGTGCACCAGGGCGTCACGGTGAAGCACCGGTCACGCGTCCGGCGCGACCCCACGCAGCCGAACCTGCGCCAGGTCCACCTGATGCACGCCGAGCTGCACGACGAGCTGAACGCCTCGGGTTTCCACGTCGAGCCCGGCCAACTGGGCGAGAACGTGACCACGCGCGGTGTCGACCTGCTCGCGCTGCCGACCGGCGCCCGCCTGCACCTGGGCGCCCAGGCCGTGGTCGAGGTGACGGGCCTGCGCAACCCGTGCCCGCAGATCGACGCGTTCGAGGAGGGCCTGCTCAAGGAGGTCGTCGGCCGCGACGAACAGGGCAACGTGGTCCGCAAGGCGGGCATCATGTCGATCGTCCTCGTGGGCGGCGAGATCCGCCCCGGCGACGGGATCCGCGTCGAACTGCCGGCCGCCCCCCACAGCCCGCTCGTGCCGGTCTGAGCGGCGGCGACCTCCCCGTCGGGCGCCGGCGGCCGGTACGGCGGTTGACCGGTTGACCGGTCACCGCGTGGTGTAGAAAGTCTCGTGGTCGATACGCACAACGACGTGAGCGGCACGGTGTCGGGCCCCCTGATCCAGGCGCGGGACGTGGTGCTCGCCCCCGGCGTGTCGCACGCCCGGTCCGGACTGCCGCCGATCGGCCCGGTCACCGGGCGGGACGTGGAGCTGCGGGCTCTGGCCGCGATCCTGGAGCCGGACTCGACCACCCCGGCGGTCTCCGTGGTCGCGGGCCTGGCGGGCGTGGGCAAGACGACCCTCGTCATCCGGGCGGCTCACGACGCCCGCGCCAAGGAGTGGTTCCCCGGCGGCGTGTTCTTCCTCGACCTGCGGGGCTACGACCCGCACCACGCCGTGCACCCCGAGGTGGCGCTGGCGACGCTCCTGCGCGCGATGGGCGTGCCGCACGAGCAGATCCCCCCTGACCAGGCCGGTCGCGAGATCTTGTACCGCTCGATGCTGAACCACTCCGAACCGACGCTCGTGGTCCTCGACAACGCGTCCTCGACGTTGCAGATCCGGCCGCTGCTGCCCTCGGCCGACCACCGCGTGCTGGTGACCAGCCGGCACACGCTCGCCGACATCACGGGCGCGCGGCTGATCGACCTGGGCGTGCTGGAGCAGGGCGAGGCCGAGGCGTTCGTGCGCACGGCGCTGCGAGCCGCCAATCCGCACGACACCCGGGCCACGAGCCGGCCGGAGGCGGTCAGGGAGATCATCAGGCTCTGCGGCAACCTGCCGCTCGCGCTCACCATCGTGGCCGCGATCCTGGCCGGTGACCCCGATCAACCGGTGGCCGAACTGGCCGAAGCGCTCAGCGACAACGTCACCCGGCTGAGCGAGCTCTCGTTCGGCGACAACCTCGGCGTCCGCGCCGCCTTCGACCTGTCCTACCAGCGGCTCACCCCGGACGAGGCGCGGCTCTTCCGCATGGTGTCGCTGGACCCCGGCCAACAGGTCAGCACGCACGCCGCGGCGGCCCTGGCCGACCTCAGCGAGAGGGACGCCGCGAAGCTGCTGACCTCCCTGCGGCGGGCGCACATGCTGGAACCCGGTGAACGACGGGGGTGGTTCCGCTACCACGACCTGTTACGCCTGTACGCCGAAGAGCAGGCGGTCGACGAACCCGACCGCGCGGCGGCCGAGGTGCGCCTGCTCGCCTACTACATCGCGGTGGTCGAACAGCGCAACGTCATGGACTCGTCGGGCCGGTACGCGCGGTGGTTGGAGTCGGAGCGGAGCACCTTGGTCCGGGTGGCCCTGCTCGCCGACAAGCTCGGCCGGCCGGAGTCGGCGATGCGCCTGGTGTTCGGGCTGTCCGACTTCCTGCTCCTGCACGGTTACCTGAACGACTGCGACGTCCTGTTCCCGATCGCGCTCACCGCCGCGCGGTCGGTGGGCAACCGCCTCGACGTGGTCTACGCGCTGAGGAACAGCGGAGAGCTGGCGTGGGAGCGCCACGACGACGACAGCGCCCGTGCCCACTACGGCGATCTGCTCGCGGTCAGCCGTGACGCCGGCAACCCGGTCGGTGAGGCCTTGGCCCGGAGGCGCCTCGGCGCGGTGCTCAGGAGGGCCGGGGACCCGCGCGGCGCCGACGTCCACTTGACGGCCGCGTTGCAGCTGGACCGACGTCTCAAGGACTGGCGCGGTGAGGTCGACACCTTGCTGTTGCTGGGCAAGCTCGCGCGCGAGCGAGGTCGGGACGAGGTGGCGTTGGGTCACTACCTCCGGGTGCTGGAGCTCGCCCTCGACCACCACGACCTCGGTCGCGAACGGCGCGTGCTGGCCGCGACGTCGCACGGGCAGCTTCGCCGATCCGCCTTCATGCGCTTGTGGTGGAGTCACGCCGTGAGGGTGTACGTCGGACGCGGGCGGGCCGAGCGCGCCCGCGTCCTGGTCGAACTCCTCGGCGGCTCGCGCGGCTGACCGGCCCGACTCGCCCCGCACCGCCCGCTCGTGCCGGTCTGAGAGGACTACGCGGGGCCGGTGACCCGGAACCCGTGCAAGAGCACCCGATCCGCGTCGACGTCCTCCGGGTCGGGGTAGCCCTCCAAGATGAACCCGAAGAACGCCCGCAACGCTTCCTCCCCCAGGTCGAGTGGGTGGAACGGCAACGGGTACGGCTCCTCGTCTTCCCAGTCGGGATCAGGTTCGACGGGATGCCCGCCCGCCCAGTACGGCCGCTCGAAGTCGTACGGCTCGCCGACGTTCTCCTCGATGCCGTACTCGGGTGACAGGCTGAGCGACCGCACCAGCACACCGTCCTCCCAGACCGCGAACGCGAGCCAGTCCACCACCGAGTGCATCGAGTGCACGACGATCCGCCGACCCCGGCCGAGCTCGAGCAGGTGCTCCGGCAGCTCGGACGGCCGAGCGAACGTGAACCTCTGGTCGCAGACGATGTCGACCCCGGGCAGCGCGGCGGCGTACGTGAGACCGACCGGTGGGCGGGTGAACTCGTCCAGCGTGCCGTCGGGGGCCGGCTCGATCCCCCGGTTCGGGTGCACTCGACGCACCAGCGCCTCGGCAGCGGCCCGGTCGGACCCCGTCACACCGCGCAACGCGGCGCGGATGTCGCCGTCGGCGAACGCCACCAGCGCCGTCTTCGCGCCCATCCCCGACTCCGATCCCCCGGCGATCAAGGATGCGGACCCTACCTCCCGGCGCGAAAACAGATCGACTTTCCCCGCCGGAACGCGGATTCTTCCCGGCATGCGCAGTGCCGTGGCCGTGACTCCCGTGCAGCTCCCCGAGGTGCTGCTGCACGTCGCCGTCGTGCGCCCGGTGTTCCTGTGGGGCGCGCCGGGCATCGGCAAGTCCTCGCTGGTGCGCGAGTTCGCCGAATCCCTCGGCCTGGACTGCGTCACGCTGCTCGGCACCCAGCTCGCGCCCGAGGACCTGATCGGCGTGCCCGAGCTCGTGAACGGCCGGTCGCGGTTCGCGCCGCCCGAGTCGATCGCCCGCGACGAGCCGTACTGCCTGTTCCTCGACGAGCTGAACGCCTCCTCCCCCGAGGTGCAGAAGGCGTTCTACTCGCTGATCCTCGACCGCCGCATCGGCGCGTATGAGCTGCCCGAGGGCTCGGTGGTGATCGGCGCGGGCAACCGGGCCACCGACAACGCCCTCGCCCGGCCCATGGCCTCGGCCCTGGTCAACCGCATGGTGCACGTCCACCTCACGGCGTCGCCGAAGGACTGGCTCGCCTGGGCCGGCGGCGCGGGCATCCACCCGTGGGTGCTGGACTACCTGACCCAGCGGCCCGACCACCTGTGGAGCGCGCCGCCGAAGGTCGAGGAGCCGTTCTCCACGCCGCGCGGCTGGCACATGCTGTCCGACGCGCTGCACTCGTACGGCGACGACGTCACCGACGACGTGCTGGGCGTGTTGGCGTTCGGCACGCTCACGTCGTCGCACGCGTCGATGTTCAAGGCGTACGTGAAGACCGTGCGGCACGCGTACGGGCTGGAGGCCGTGCTGCGCGGCGACGTCCGCTGGCCGCACGCGCCCGAGGACCGCGACCTGCTGTTCTTCCTGGCCGAGGCGTTCCGGGCCCGGCTGGTGAAGGAGCTGCCCGCGGACAAGGCGCACGCGCCGACGAACGGCAAGCTGCTGGCGCACCGGGGCAAGGCGCTGCTGGTGGAGCTGGCCGAGCTGTCGCTGGAGATCGCGCAGATGGTGATCGCGGCCGACGAGCACGGCAACTCCGCGCTGCCGGCGTGGTTCCTCGTCGAAGTGACCCGCGACCTGCCCCGGCTGGTCGCCGCACGCGCGTGAAGCGGGCCCGCGTCGACCCGGGCGCGCAGGCGTTCGCGGACGCGTGGCAGCTCATCCGGAGGCACCCGCTGTTCGAGCCGATGGCGATCAGGGCGAACGTCGTCCGCGACGGCGACCGACCGTGGGCCACGATCGGGACCACCGGCCGCCTGCACGCGCACCGGACCCGGATCGCCGACCGCGACGAGTGGGTGTGGGTGTTCGCGCACTGCCTGCTGCACCTGGGTTTCGACGTGGTCGAGTGCCACGAGGTGGTGCGGTTCCAGGCGGCGGTGAAGCTCGGCCGGCGGCCGGACTCGTGGGAGGAGTTCGGCTGTCTCGACGTGACACCTCCCGGCCCGAACCCCACCCGGTGGACCGACCGGTTCGCCGCCGGCCTGGCGAACGCGGCCGTGGCGGCGGTGGACATCGCCGGTGGCGCGCGCAAGCAGCTCACCGACCCACGTCCGACGCGTTCGGTGTGGGAGCTGGCGTTGAGCTGGTTCGTCTCGTCGTACCCCCTGCTCGGCGCGTTGGCGTCGGGCATGACGGTGGTCGCGGACGCGGACCTGGCGCAGGGCTGGGACATCTCGATCGCCGCGGTCGACGCGTCGGTCGGCGAGATCTACGTCAACCCCCGCGCCCACCTGTCCCCGGCGGAGTGGCGGTTCGTGCTGGCGCACGAGATGCTGCACGCCGCGCTGCGCCACGGCGACCGCGCGGACGGGCGCGACCCGTACCTGTGGAACGTCGCCGCGGACTTCGTCGTCAACGGCTGGCTGGTGGAGATGGGCGTCGGCGTCGCGCCGGACGGCGTCCTGCACGACCCCGAGCTGGCCGGGCTGTCGGTGGAGTCGGTGTACGACCGGATCACCACCGACCTGCGCCGCTACCGCAAGCTCGCCACGTTGCGCGGTCGTGGCTCGGACCTGCTCGGCGATCCCTCCCGAGTACCCCGACACACCGCCGACCTCGACGCGTTCTACCGCCGTGCCCTGCTGACCGGCCTGAGCTACCACACCACCGAGCGCGGCCTGCTGCCCGCGGGCCTGGTGGAGGAGATCCGCGCCCTGGAGCAGCCGCCGCTCGACTGGGACGCCCGGCTGGCGCGGTGGTTCGAGGAGCACGTGCCGTCGGTCGAACGCCGCCGCACGTACGCCCGCGCGTCCCGCCGCCAGTCCGCCACGCCGCACATCCCCCGGCCGGGCTGGGTGCGGCCGGAGGAGCTCGAGCGGCGGTCGACGTTCGGCGTCGTGCTGGACACGTCCGGATCGATGGACCCCAAGGTGCTCGGCAAGGCGCTGGGCGCCATCGCTTCGTACGCCTTGGCGCGGGACGTCCCGGCGGCGCGGGTGGTGTTCTGCGACGCGGTCGCCTACGACGCGGGGTACGTGGCGGTGGAGGACATCGCGGGCCGGGTGCGGGTGCGGGGCCGCGGCGGCACGATCCTCCAGCCCGGCGTCGACCTGCTGGAGCGTGCGGCCGACTTCCCCGACGACGGCCCGATCCTGGTGATCACCGACGGCCAGTGCGACTACGTCCGCCTGCGCCGGGAGCACGCGTTCCTGGTGCCGAAGGGCGCGCGCCTCCCGTTCCGGCCACGCGGCCCCGTGTTCCGGATGAGCTGATCCGCGCGCAGCGCTACTCTCCGTGCCCGTGACAGGACTTCTCGCCGACACGGTCGCGCTCGTCACCGGGGCCGGTGGGCTCATCGGGCACGGTATCGCGGTGCGGTTCGCGCGGGCCGGTGCGGCGGTGGTGGCGCACAGCCGACGAAGTGACGTGTCGGCGCTCGTCGCGGAGATCACGGCGAGCGGCGGTCGGGCCGTCGGGATCCTGGCCGACCTCACCGAGGAGGACGAGTGCCGGCGGCTGGTGCGCGAGGCGGCCGAGTGGGGCGGCCGGCTGGACGCGGTGGTCAACAACGCGGGCGTGCAGCCGGCGCAGGGACTGCCGGGCATGACGGCCGCGCAGTGGCGTGCGGTGGTGGACCTGAACCTCACCAGCGCGTTCTCCTGCACGCAGGCCGCCGCGGAGGTGCTGGCGGCGGGCGGTTCGGTCACCCACATCGCCTCGATCGAGGGCACGCGCCCCGCCGCCGGGCACGCGCACTACAGCGCGTCCAAGGCCGCCCTGATCATGCACGCGCGGTCGGCCGCGTTGGAGTACGGGCCGCGTGGCATCCGGGTCAACACCGTCTCCCCCGGCCTCGTCGACCGTCCCGGGCTCGCCGACGACTGGCCCGACGGGGTCGACCGGTGGACGAGGGCCGCGCCGCTCGGTCGGCTCGGTCGACCCGAGGACGTTGGCGACGCCTGCGTCTTCCTCGCCTCCCCGATGGCGTCGTGGATCACCGGGAATGACCTGGTGGTGGACGGTGGGATCAGCGCGCGACCCACTTGGTGAGCCATTCCCGGCGATGTGGAAACGTTAATTCACAGATTACGACATCCCGGTGAGATGGGAATCCGAGCGAATACGTGCCGCCCGATCAGGTCACCCCGGGGCCATGCGACGAACACGAACCCTCATGGCTTCCCTGTTCGCGTCCGGCCTGCTGGCCGCTCCGCTGATCGCCACCGGCACGGCATCCGCCGCGCCACCGGAGACGGACCTCGTGCTGGCGGTCTACCAGGAGGAAACCGGCGTCGACAGCACCCTGCTGACCTGCGACCCGGCGGCGGGTGACCACCGCGCGGCGCAGGCGGCGTGCGGTGAGATCGCGGCCGCCGACGGCGACTTCACGCAGTTGGCGGGCACCGAACCGCAGGTGTGCACCTTCGACTACCGGCCGGTGACCGCGGTCGCGTTCGGCTCGTGGCGCGGCACTCCCGTGCAGTACGTGGAGGAATTCCCGAACCGGTGCGTGATGGAGCAGGAGACGGGCACCGTTTTCTCGTTCTGACCGGCTGACCGGATAATCAACCGACTACCGACGACCCTGCGGCCGGAACACCGGCCGCAGGGTCGTCACACATTTTTCGACCATTCCGCGCCACCGCGCGAACGGCGCCGCCCGCGCCGGGATCGTTGTCGTTGCGAAGGAGGTTAGGCCTCGTCCACGGGGGTAGCTGGGTAGGGAGAGCACGCCGACCTTGAGGAGTCAGTCGTGGACGAGAACCAGGTGGGTGCGGTCCGCGAGACCGCCGGACAGGAGGGCGCGGCCGTGGCGCAGCACGCCAGGCAGGCGGCCGAGGACGTGCGTTCGACCGCGCGCGAGCAGGTCGGGCAGGTGGCCCACGAGGCGACGGGCCAGGCCAAGCACGTGGTGCACGACATGCGGGAACGGGTCGCGACCGAGGCCGAGGAGCAGGCGCGGCGGGTGTCGCGGCAGATCGACCGGATCGCCGACGAGCTGGGCACGATGGCCGACGGCTCGGGCCCCGATTCGCTGACCGCGGGCGCGCTGCGCCAGGTCTCCGACGCCGGCCGGCAGGCGGCGCGGTACCTCGACGAACGGGGTGCGCGCGGGCTGCTCGACTCGGCGCAGGACTTCGCGCGGCGCAAGCCGGGGACGTTCCTGATCGGCGCGGCGGTGGCGGGTTTCCTGGTCGCCCGCGCGGCGAAGAGCATGAGCGCCGGCGACCAGCAGCCGGCGCAGCCGCGGTACCCCCAGCGCGGCCACACCGACCAGACGCCGACGACGCCGGTGACCACGCCGACCGCCGTGCCGACGCCGAGTTCGACGCCGTCCTCACCGTCGCCGGTGCCGTCCGAGTACGGCACGCCGTCGCCGCGCGCCCCTTACCAGCCGGAGGGATCGCCGTATGTCCAGCGCTGAGACCCGCATGACCGGCGGCCTGGGGCCGCAGGTGCAGGGCCACGTGCCGGAGAGCCGCGCGGCGAGCGGTGCGGTGCCGTCGACCGGAGCGACACCGCCTCCGGGAGCCGTGCCGCCGACCGAGGACGAGCCCTCGTTGGGCCAACTCGTCGGCGAGCTGACCGAAGACCTGTCCCGGTTGATGCGCCAGGAGCTCGAACTCGCCAAGGCCGAGATCCGGCAGGAAGCCACCAAGGCGGGCAAGGCCGCCGGGATGCTCGGCGCGGCCGGTTTCGCCGGGTACATGACCGCGGTCCTGCTCAGCCTCGCGCTGGCGTTCGGCCTGGCGACGTTCCTGGGCTTGGGCTGGGCGACGCTCGTCGTCGCCGTGCTGTGGGGCATCGCCGGGTTCGCCCTGTTCTCCACCGGCCGCGCCCGGCTGCGCCAGGTGAACCCCAAGCCGGAGCGCACCATCGAGACCTTGAAGGAGGACGCGGAATGGGCCCGTCACCCGACCAGATAAGGCACGACATCGATCGGACCCGCGCCGAGTTGGTGGCGGACGCCAACCGGATCGTCGACCACGCCAGGCCGCGCAACATCGCGCACCGCCGGGCCGACCGGGTCCGACACCGGATGAGCACGTTGAAGGAGCGAGTCATGGGCACGGTTCCGGAGACCGCCTCGACGGTGCAGGACCGCACGGCGGGCATGGCGTCCGCCGTGGGCGAGCGCGCGCAGGACGCCGCCTCGACCGTCGGGGACAAGGCGCAGCACGCCGCGTCCGCGGTCGGTGAGAAGGCGCAGGAGGCCGCGCACGCCGTTCAGCAAGCGCCTGAGCAGGCACGACAACAGGCGCGGGGCAACCCGCTGGCGGCGGGGCTGATCGCGTTCGGCGCGGGTGCGCTGGTCGCGACCCTGATCCCGGCGACGCGGGCCGAGCAGGACGCCGTCCGCCGGCTCAGCGAACGCGCCGGCGGCGCCATGGAGCCGGTGAAGGAGGCGCTCACCGAGTCCGCGCAGAAGCTCAAGGACGACGCGGGCACCGTCGTGGGCGAGGCGGCGGACCAGGTCAGGCAGGTCGCCCAGGAGGCCAAGCAGACCACCGTCGAGCAGGCCAAGGGCTCCGCCCAGGAAGTCGGCCAACACGCGCGCGAATCCGGGCAGCAGGTGAGGTCCGAGGTCCGCAACCAGTGACCCGACGCGCCGACGGCGCCGACCGAGTGCCGGCGCCGTCGGTGTGCGGTCCGCGAAAGCACCCATCCGTCCAAGTTGGACGTGTAGCCCGCGGTCGGCGCGGGCCAAGCCGTAGCCGCCGGAGGAGATCGCGGGGGCGGTGGGTCAGTCCGACGCCAGGAGCGGCTGGGCCACGGCGAACGCGCGGTTCGCGGCCGGGACGCCCGCGTAGACGCCGACCTGCAGCAGCACTTCCTTGATCTCTTCGGCCGTCACGCCGTTGCGCAGCGCCGCGCGCACGTGCATGGCCAGCTCGTGCTCATGCCCGAGAGCGGCCAGCATCGCGAGCGTGACGCAGGACCGCACCCGCCGGTCCAGGCCAGGTCTGGTCCACACCTCGCCCCACGCGTAGCGGGTGATGAAGTCCTGGAAGTCCGCGGTGAACGCGTCGGTGTTCGCGACCGCCCGGTCGACGTGCTCGTCGCCGAGCACCTCCCGCCGCACGCGCATGCCCTCCTCGAAGCTCACAGGTGACCCTCCAGGATCGCGGAGACCTCGTCGGCCGCCTCCACGTTCGCCAGGTGCGCCCCCGGCACGAGGTGGAACGACGCGCCCGGCACCGAGTCGGCGATGAAACGACCCCAGCCCGGCGGCGTGGCCTCGTCGTCCGCACCCGCGACGACCGCCGTCGGCGCCTCGATCACCGGCAGCACGGACCGCAGGTCCATCGCCGCCAACGCCTCGCAGCACCCCGCATAGCCCTCGTCGTCCACTGAGGACAGACCGGCCTCGAACGCGGCCACCACCTCGGGTGACCGGGAGCGGAACGCCGGGGTGAACCAGCGGCCGGCCGCCGCGGCCGCGAGGGAGCCGGTGCCGGACGACCGCGCGGCCGCCGCGCGGTCCAGCCACGGCTGCGCGCTCGGGAACCCGGCCGCCGTGCAGCACAGCACCAGCCGCTCGATCCGCTCCGGCGCGTGCCCGGCCAGCCACATGCCGACCATGCCGCCCATCGACACGCCGCAGTACGACACGCGGGCCAGCCCGAGCGCGTCCAGCAGCTCCAGCACGTCGTCGGCGAGGTCGTCGATCCGGTACGGACCCGGCGCCGCCCCGGAACCGCCGTGACCCCGGTGGTCGTAGCGCAGCACCCGGAACCGCCGGTGCAGCGCGGGCAGCTGCCGGTCCCACAACGCGGTCGTGGTGCCGAGCGAGTTGCCCAGGACGACGACCGGCGCGTCCGGCGGCCCGCTCAACTCGTAGTGCGGCTTCACGGCCGCCTCCTCCCCCGGTGCGCCGCGAGGGCGCGGTCGGTGAACTCGCCCGCGCTGCCGGTGTACCCGGCCGGGTCGAGCGCCTCGTCTATCTCCTTCTCCGACAACCCGATCCGCAGGTCGGACAGCAGCGCGTCGCGCAGCGACTGCCCGGCCGCCACCGCGGTCCGGCACACCTCGCCGACCAGCTCCTGCGCCTCCGACCGGCCGATCTCGCCGGCCAGCCGCACGGCCACGTTCTCCGCCATCAGCAGCCCGCCGGTCAGGTCCAGGTTGCGGCGCATCCGCTGCGGGTCGACCCGCAGCCGCGACAGCAGCTCACGGGTGCCGCGCACCGCGCCGCCGACCAGCCGCAGCAGCTCGGTGACGGTCTGCCACTCGCTGTGCCACGCGCCGGCCGCGCGTTCGTGCTCCTGCGCCATCGCCGACAGCACCGTGGCCACCAGCCCCGGCACGCGGCGGGCGCACGCGGTCACCAGCACCGCGCGCACCGGGTTGTGCTTGTGCGGCATCGCCGACGACGTGCCGCCGTCGGCCTCGGCCACCTCGGCGACCTCGGTCTGCGCCAGCAGCACCACGTCCTGCGCGATCTTGGCCAGCACCCCGGACGCCTCGCCGAGCGCGCCCGCCAGCTCGGCCACCCTGGTCCGGTTGGTGTGCCACGGGATCAGCGGCGCGGCCAACCCGAGCTGGGCGGCCAGCTGCGCGGTCAGGTCGCCGCCCGAGCGCACCGCGGCCAGCGTGCCCGCCGCGCCGCCGAACTGCACGGCCAGCCGCTGCGTGCGCACGCGGGTCAGCGCGGCCTCGGCCTCGTCCACCGCGACCAGCCAGCCCGCGCACTTGAGCCCGAACGTGGTCGGCAGCGCGTGCTGGGTCAGCGTGCGGCCGGCGATCAGCGTGTCCCGGTGCCGTCGCGCGAGCCGTTCGCACTCGTCGGCCACGCCGCGCAGCCCGTCCAGGATCGGCCCGAGCGCGCGGAACGCGACCAGCGACAACGCGGTGTCGAGCACGTCCTGGCTGGTGGCGCCGTTGTGCACGGCCGCACGCCCCTCCGCGGTGACGTGCGCGCCGATCGCCCGGACCAGCGGCACGACCGGCGTGCCCGACGTGAGGGCGCCCTCGCCGAGGGCGACCGGGTCGTAGCGGCCGACGTCGATGGCCGTGACGACCATCCGGGCGGCCTCCTCGGACACGATGCCCGCCCTGGCCTGCACGATCGCCAGCGCGCGCTCGAAGTCCAGCATGGCGCGCAGCCACGCCCGGTCGCAGGTCTCGTCGTCCACGTCCGGGTCGGTGAACAGCGTGCCCCAGAGCGACCGCGTGCCCGGTTCCCGCGGCCCGGACGACCGGCCGCCGTGCTCAGAGGTCGAAGAAGACGGTTTCATGCTCCCCTTGCAGGTGGATGTCGAAGCGGTAGCCAGGTGGCTCCGTCTCGGCGATGAGCGTCGGCCGCCTGGTCGGGTCGATCGAGGTGAGCACCGGGTCGTCGGCGTTGGCCTCCTCGTCGGGGAAGTAGATCCGCGTGACCAGTCGCACCAGCATGCCCCGGCAGAACACCGACACGTCGAGGTGGGGTGCCTGCCGGCCGTCCGCCGCCGCACCGCCGCCGGTCGCGGGCAGCGGGCCTGGTTTGACGGTCAGCAGCGAGTACCGCCCCTCGTCGTCCGTGGCGCTGCGGCCGAAGCCGCGGAAATCCTTCCAGCGCACCGCGCCACGCGGGTCGTCGGGGTGGTCGAACCGGCCGTCGGGGTCGGCCTGCCACGTCTCGACCACCGCGTCCGGCACCGGCGCGCCCGCTCCGTCGTACACCGTCCCGCCGATCCAGAACGCGCCCGGCGTGCCCTCGGGCACCACGAACGGGCCGTCGGACCACACCAGGCCGAACGAGAAGAACGGGCCGACGGTCTGCGACGGCGTCGTCTGGAGTTCACTCATCGTCGTCCTCCTCTTCGAGCGGCGTCGGGTTCTTGCCCCGCAGCACGATGTCCCACCGGTAGCCCAGCGCCCACTCGGGCACGGTGGTGTCCAGGTCGAACCGGGCCACCATCGCCTCGCGGGCCTTCGGGTCGCGGACCGAGTTGAAGATCGGGTCCTGGGCGAACAGGGGGTCGCCCGGGAAGTACATCTGGGTGATCAGCCGCTGGGTGAACGCGGTGCCGAACAGCGAGAAGTGGATGTGCGCGGGCCGCCAGGCGTTGTCGTGGTTGCGCCACGGGTACGCGCCCGGCTGGATCGTGGTGAACGAGTACCGACCCTCGGCATCGGTGATGACGCGGCCGACGCCGGTGAAGTTCGGGTCCAGCGGCGCGGGGTGGCGGTCGGCGTCGTGCCGGTAGCGCCCGCCCGCGTTGGCCTGCCACACCTCCAGCAGGGTGCCCGCGACCGGCCGGCCGTCGCCGTCGAGCACGCGGCCGGCGACGATGATGCGCTGGCCCTGCGGCTCGCCGTCGTGGCCGAGGGTCAGGTCGTTGTCGTGCGGACCGACGCGGCCCTCGCCGAGCAGCGGCCCGGTGATCTCGCCGAGCCGCTGCGGGAGCAGCTCGAACGGCCGGTGCGGCGCCCGCAGCACGTTGGACCGGTACTCGGGGAAGGCCACGGGCGGGTGTGACGGCGCGTCCGGCCGGTAGGTGTGCGGCAGGTGGGTCGGCACCGGGTTCTCCTGTTCGTCGTGCCGAGGGGGATGGCCTAGCGGGTCAGCTCGCGGAGCACGGCGAGTTCGAGGTCGGTCGGCGGTTCGCCGCGGTCCAGCTCGTCGGCGACCTCCAGGTCCCACCCGGTGCGCTCACGCGCGGTCGCCAGGTCGACGCCGGGGTGCAACGCGGTCAGCACCAGCTCGCAGGTCCGCGGGTCGGGCCGCAGCACGCCGAGGTCGGTGATCACCAGCCGCGGCCCGGAGCCGGACAGGCCGAGCTCCTCCCGCCCACCCGGCCCGGACCCGAAGCCGAACGACGTGACGAAGTCGACCCGCTCCACGAACGCACGCCTGGTCTGCCGCACCACCACGACCACCTCGCGGCACGACGCGGCGATCTCGGGCGCGCCGCCCGCGCCGGGCAGCCGCACGCCGGGGTTGCGGTAGTCGCCGCCGATCACGGTCGTGTTGATGTTGCCGAACCGGTCCAGCTGGGCCGCCCCGAGGAAGCCGACGTCGATCCGGCCCGGTTGCAGCCAGTAGTTGAAGATCTCCGGCACGCCGACCACGCTGACCGCCGTGTCGGCCAGCACGCCGTCGCCGATCGACAGCGGCAGCCGGTCCGGTTTCGCGCCGATCGTGCCGGACTCGTAGACCAGCACGAGGTCCGGCGCGTGCGTGCGGCGGGCCAGGTTGGCCGCGGTGCTGGGCAGGCCGATGCCGACGAAGCACACGGCGCCGTCGCGCAACGCCCGTGCCGCCGCGACCGTCATCATCTCGTCGGACGTGTACTCCGCGCTCACGCGACGCTCTCCAACCACTGCGCGAACCGGTCCCGGTCCCGGCTGATCTCGTCCCACGCCACGTAGAAGTCGTTGTCCCGCACCGAGTAGTCGTGCGCGTAGGACGGGTGCGCCCCGCCCGGCGCCTCGGCGACGTAGTCCACCACCCACGACGGCAGCACCACCGCGCCCGGCCGGGGCTCCAGCTCGTCCACGACCTCCTCAACGGTGACGAGCGAGCGGGTCGCGGCCAGCACCGCCTCCTTCTGCACGCCCGTGATGCCCCACAGCTGCACGTTGCCGTGCCGGTCGGCGCGTTGGGCGTGCACGACGGCGGCGTCCAGGTCGAGCGCGGCGACGGCGGTCAGCACCTCGCCGGTGAACGGGCAGGTCACCGACGCGATGTTGGAGGTCTGGGCGGGCAGGTCGGTGCCGGTGTAGCCGCGCAGCACGGCGAACGGCAGCCCGGACGCGGCGGCGACGTACCGGTTGGCCATGCCCGCGTGGCTGTGCTCCTCCAGCTCCAGCGGGCGCGGCCAGCCGTGCTGCACGGCGTCGCGGAACCGGTGCAGCGAGCCGACACCGGGGTTGCCGCCCCACGAGAACACCAGCTTGCGCGCGCAGCCCGCGCCGATGAGCTGGTCGTAGAGCACGTCGGGCGTCATCCGGACCAGGGTCAGGTCACGCCTGCCCTGCCGGATCACCTCGTGCCCGGCGGCGAACGGGATCAAGTGCGTGAACCCCTCGAAAGCCACGGTGTCGCCGTCGCGCACGACCTCCGCGACGGCCTCCGCGAGGGGGGCGATGGTGGCCAATCCGACCTCCCGTTCCGACCGCCGTGAACCGGCTTCGACGTGCGGCGAACGCTAGGTAGGCCGTCCGGAACGGGTCAACGGGATCTTCCACTCACCGGAAGCACCGACCCCCTACCTTCTGAACCGGACGTGCCCGCGGGCCGAACTTCCTCATGTCAGCCCGCGCACCTGATGGAGGGATCGAGCATGTCCACACCGCTCACCGGCCGCCGTGCCGCCAAGGCGGTCGCGCTGGCCGCGGTCGGCGCCACGGCGCTGGCCACCGGTCTGCTCGGCGCGACCGGTGCGGGTGCGTCGAGCCACCGCGAGGCGCCGCTGATCGCGGGCGACCCGGCGGTCGACAACACCGACGTCTACGCGTTCGTCAGCCCCGACCACCCGGACACCGTGACGCTGATCGCGAACTTCTCCCCCTTCCAGGAGCCGAACGGCGGCCCGAACTTCTACCCGTTCGCGACCGACGCGCGCTACGACCTCAACGTCGACAACGACGGCGACGCCCGAGCCGACCTCACCTACCGCTTCACGTTCCAGAACGACGACCGGCGCGGCAAGTCGACGTTCCTGTACAACAACGGCGCCGTGACGTCGTTGGACGACGAGAACCTGCTGTTCCGGCAGACCTACACGCTGGAGCTGGTGGATCGGCGGGGGGCGTCCACGAAGCTGGTGGGCAAGGGGAAGGTCGCGCCGTCCAACACCGGGCCGAAGTCGATGCCGGACTACCGCGCGTTGCGCGACCAGGCCATCACGCCGATCCAGGGCGGCGCGAAGGCCTACGTCGGGCAGGCGGACGACTCGTTCTTCCTCGACCTGCGGGTGTTCGACCTGCTCTACGGCGGCGACCTGTCCGAGGTCGGGCAGGACACGCTGCGCGGCTTCAACGCCAACACCATCGCGTTGCAGGTGCCGAAGGCGTGGCTGGCGTTGAAGGGCGACGCGAAGCGCAACCCGGTGATCGGGGTGTGGGGCGACACCGAGCGCCGCTCGATGGAGCTCAGCCCCGGCCGCTACCGGGCGCACGGCGACTGGGTGCAGGTGTCCCGGCTGGGTAACCCGCTGGTCAACGAGGTGGTCGTGCCGGCGGGGCTGAAGGACAGGTTCAACTCGCTGACACCGGACCAGGACGGCAAGGTCAAGGAGCTCGTGGACCGGGTGACGAACCCGGAGCTGCCCGCGCTGGTGGAGGCGATCTACCGGATCCCCGCGCCGAAGGGCCGGCGCGACGACCTGGTGGAGGTCTTCCTGACCGGCATCACCACGGAGCTCGGCGGTCCGATCAAGGCCGACCTGAACTCCCAGGTCCTGAACGCCGACGTGGACGAGCGCGAGTTCGTGCCGTCCGAGCAGCTGCGGCTCAACATGTCGGTCGCGCCGGCGGCCGAGCCGAACCGCCTCGGCGTGCTCGTCAAGGACAACCAGGGCTTCCCCAACGGGCGCAGGCTGTCCGACGACGTGCTGGACATCGGGCTGCAGACGCTGGAGGGCGCGGCGGTGAACGGCGTGGTCGAGGCGCTGGCCGCCGGTGACAAGGTCGACGCGAACGAGAACGCGTTCGAGAAGCAGTTCCCGTACGTGGCCCTGCCGAACAACACCGCGGTCAACGCCGGCGGCGCGGAGGTCGCGATCAAGCCGACAGCGGGTGGCGGCCTGCCGACCGCGCCCCTGTTGAGCGGACTGCTCGCCATCCTGCTGATCGGCGCCGGGGCCTGGGTCCTGCGCCACCGCGTTCAGCAGGACCCCCCGACCGAGTAGTCCGCGTCCCCCTTGGAGGGTCTCCCCTCCCTCCAAGGGGGACATCTCCTTGGAGGCCGCCATGCTCCGGCTCGTCGCCGTCACCGCCGTCGTCGGCGGGATCGCCCTGCTCGTCACGGCCGTGACCTCCCTGTCCACTTCGGACGCTCCGGCGCCGCCGGCCGGCGCGGTGGCGGAGGTCGCCGCGCACCGGACCGTCTCGGCGTTGCAGGACAAGCTGCGCCGCACGCCGTCGGACGCGGGCGCGTGGGCCGCGCTGGGGTCGGCGTACGTCGAGCAGGCGCGGATCACCGGCGACCCGTCGTACTACGAGAAGGCGCAGGGCGCGCTGGACACGTCGTTGCGGCACCAGCCGGAGGGCAACGGGTTCGCCTCGATCGGGTTGGGCGCGCTGGCGAACGCGCGGCACGACTTCGCGGCGGCCCGGGACCACGCGTCACGGGCGCAGGCAGTGCTGCCGGGCACCGCCGAGGTGTACGGGGTGCTGGCCGATGCGTTGACGCAGCTCGGGATGGCCGCCGAGGCCACCGCCGCGGTGCAGCGGATGCTGGACCTGGAGCCCGGCGTCCCGTCGTTCACGCGGGCCGCCTACGACCTGGAGCAACGAGGCGACGTGCCGGGCGCGCGCGAGGCGCTGGAGCGGGCGTTGAGCGCGGCGGGCGCGGCGCCGGACGTGGTGTTCTGCCGCTACCACCTGGGTGAGCTGGCGTTCGACAACGGTGACCTGGACGAGGCGCTGTCGCAGTACTCGCAGGCGTTGGCGGTGGACCCGCGCGACGTGATGTCGTCGCAGGGCAGGGCGAAGGTCTTGTTCGCGCGCGGTTCGGTGGACGAGGCGCTGCGGCTGTACTCGGAACTGGTCCAGCGCGCGCCGTTGCCTCAACTCGTGCACGAGTACGCCACCATGCTGCGCGCGGCGGGACGTGACCCCTCGCCGCAGTTCGCCGTGCTGGAACGGCAGTTCGCGCTGGCGCCGGACGACCTGGCGGCGTCCGCGGTGGCGGCGGACCGGGGTGACGCGGTGTCGGCGTTGCGGCTGGCCCAGGCCGAGTGGGGACGGCGGCAGCACGTGCTGGTGGCGGACGCGCTGGGGTGGGCGTTGCACCTGAACGGTCGGCACGAGGAGGCGTTGGCGTTCGCCGACCGCGCGGTCTCGACCGGGTGGCACAACGCCGCGTTCCTCTACCACCGGGGCGTGATCCTGGCCGCGCTGGGACGTGGTGACGAGGCGGCGGGGGTGCTGGACGAGGCGTTGCGGATCAACCCGCACTTCTCGTTCGTGGACGCCCCGCGGGCGCGTGCGGCGCTGGACGGTCTGCGGTGAAGGTCCTCGGCCTGGTGCTGATGGGGTTGCTGCTGTTCCCGGCGCAGGCGGGGGCGCACCCGTTGGGCAACTTCACGGTCAACCACTACCACGGGATCACCGTGCACCCGGATCGCGTGACCGTGCGCGCGGTGGTGGACATCGCCGAGATCCCCACCGTGCAGGAGCGGCCGGCGGAGGTGGCTGATTACGCGGCACGCGAGTGCGCCGCCCTGTCGCGGGCCACGTCGGTCGAGGTGGAGGGCCGGGCCGTGCCGGTCGAGGTGCGGTCGAGCGCGGTCGAGTTCCCGACCGGTGACGCGGGGCTGGCGACCACCCGGCTGACGTGCGTGGTGGAGGCCGCCGCGTCGGGGTCGACGGTGGCGGTGCGGGCCGGGTACCGGGACGACCGCGTCGGCTGGCGGGAGATGACGGCGGTGGGCGACGGCGTGGCGCTGCTCGACCCGCCGGTGCCGGCGGTGAGCGTGACGGGTGAGTTGCGGGAGTACCCGGACGACCTGCTGGCGGACCCGTTGGACGTGCGCTCGGTGGTGTTGGAGGTCGGGGCGGGGTCGTCCGCGCCGGTGGTCGGCACGGCCGTGGGCGGGTCGTCGTTGTGGGGTGCGGCCACGCGGACGTTCACGTCGTTCGTCGGCGTTCGGCACCCGACGCCGCTGGTCGGGGTGTTGGCGGTGCTGTTGTCGCTGGTACTGGGCGCGGGGCACGCGGCGTTGCCGGGGCACGGGAAGACGGTGATCGCGGCGTACCTGGCGGGTCGGGCGGGCAGGCCCCGTGACGCTCTGGTGGTGGGTGCGACGGTGACGGTGACGCACACGGCCGGGGTGTTGGTGGTGGGGCTGCTGATCAGCGCGACGAGTGCGGTGACCGGTGACGCGGCGCTGCGGTGGGCGGGGGTGGTGAGCGGCCTGCTGGTGGCGGCGATCGGCGTCGGGCTGCTGCGCACGTCGCTGAGGGAGCGCCGGCCCGCGCTCGTCGGACACGGACACGGGCACGGGCACGGGCATGGGCATGGGCATGGGCACGGTGTCGGGCGGAGCGGTCTCGTCGGCATGGGTGTGGCCGGTGGTCTGGTGCCGAGCCCGTCCGCGCTGGTCGTGCTGCTCGGCGCGGTGGCGTTGGGCCGGACCTGGTTCGGAGTGCTGCTCGTCCTCGGCTACGGCCTCGGCATGGCCGCCACGCTGACCGCCGTCGGCCTCGTCCTGGTCCGCCTGCGGGACCGCCTGGCCGCCGTCGAACGCCTGCGCGACCGCTTGACCGCCCTGCCCGTGATCACCGCGGCGCTCGTGGTGACCGTCGGCGTGGGACTGGCCGTGCGGGCGGGATCGGGGCTGTGAGTACCTTTGCGGACCGCGACGACGCCGGTGGCACGCGTGACCGAGCGGTCGGGGAAGTCCTGGGACGAGCCGTCCCAGACCGCCCTGCACCGGGTGCCGTTGTCGCTGGATCAGTTCGGCAAGTCCTGACGGCGCGCCGGGTACGACGGCCACGGGCCGAGTTCCGGCAGCGGCGCGGCGGAGGTGGGCGGCTCGTCGGGCACGCGCCTGGCGAGCCAGGCGGCGAGGTCGCGCACCCCGCCGACCACCTCCGTGCCCGCGCCCCACGTCCTCGGCACGTCGGTCGCCCGCAGGGACACGCCGGCGGGCAGCCGCGGCAGCAGCACACCGGTGGTGTGCGCGGCGAAGTCCGCGCTCCACTCGGCGGGCCGGACGCCGAGGTCGAGGTCCAGCAGGTGGATCCACACCTCGCGCCAGCGCGTGAACACCGGCGGGACCGGATCGGCCTCGTCCGGGTCGACCGGCTCCGACCAGTCCACGATGCCCGCCCACGCCCGTTCCAGGCGTTCGGACTGCTCGGCGGTCGCGGCACGGTGCTCGTCCGCGCCGCGGGACGCGGTGGCCTCGATGATCGCGTCCCGTTCACCCGGCTCCCACATCGCGACCCGCTCGCCACGGGACAGGTGCTCGATCACCCGGCTGCGGGCGCGGGCGGCGTCGGCGAGGTGTGCCAGCACGTGCCCCCGCGTCCAGCCCGGCAGCAGCGACGGCTCCGCGACCTGCGCGTCGGTCAGGCCGGCGATCGCGTCGAGCAGCCGGCGGTGGGCTCGCGCGATCTCGTCGAGAGGTGGCTCCACAGCACCCGATCCTAGGGACCCGGGGACGTCGGGGGCGCCGTCCCGCAGGCAGGTTGCTGCCATCACGGCGTCGGTGTCGGTGGCGGGACCTTACGTTGGCCGGGTGGTGGATTCCCTGTGGTGGCGCGGCGTTGCCGGCGTGCTCGCGCTCGTGCTGACGAGTGCCTGCGGCAGCACCTCGGTGCCCGGCACGCCGAGAGCGGCGCCGTCGGTGGTGACCACGACCTCCGCCGAGCCACCGCCGAAGCGGGTGGGGACCTACGGACCCGGCGACTGCCTGGCCATCGTGGACAACGCCTTCCAGCCCGTCGGCTGCGAGCGGGAGCACAAGGCGGAGGTGGTGCTGTCCGACCACCTGCCGACCGGGTTCCCGGCCGACTTCCCGCCGGTGGGCACGACGATCTCACCCACGTGCCGGACCGCGGTGGCCGCGTACCTGGCCGGTCCGGACGCCCAGGCCACGAGGCTGGAGCACCGGGTCCTGTGGCCGACCCAGGAGCAGTGGGCCGCCGGTGAGCGGTGGTTCGCCTGCGCGATGCTGGAACGCGGGCCGGACGACAAGGCGGCGACGCGGACCGGGAGCCTCAAGGGCGCGCTCTCGGCGGGTCTCGGCGCGCTGCGGCGGTGCTACGCCGGCGAGCCGCTGGACGAACCGGCCCGGGTCGTGCCCTGCGACCAGCCGCACCGCAGCGAGGCCGTGCCCGGGGTGGTCCGGCTGGGATCCCACACCGATCCAGTGCCGAGCTACCGGACGATGATGGAGCTGTCGCTGGCCCCCTGCACCCGGGCGGTCGAGGCGTACTTGGGCGGGTCACGGCCCGGTGTCACGGCGCACTCGGTGATGCCGGCCCCGGAGTACTGGTCGTCCGGCGCCACCTACGCCGTCTGCTACGCCATCACCGCCGAACCGGTGACCGGCACGCTCGGCGCCCGTTAGCCGCTCCCTCAGGACGCCGCTTGCAGCAACAGCAGGGTCAGGTCGTCGTGCTCCCCCTGCCCGAGCCAGTCGAACACGACGCGCCGCAGGTGGTCGGACACCGCCTCGGCCGACAGGCCGGCGCAGTCCGCCAGCGCCGCCTTCAGCCGCACGTCGCCGAACAGCTCCTGCCGGTCGTCGTGCTTGCGCGCCTCGGTCAACCCGTCGCTGTAGAGCAGCAACGTCTCCCCCGGCGCCAGGGCGACGGTCGTCTGGTTGAACCGCACCTCCGGCAGCACGCCGACGATCCCGCCGTGCACGGCGATCTCGTCCACCCGACCGTCTGCGCGCAGCACGAGCGGCGCGGGGTGGCCGCCGGCGGCCAGGGTCAGCCGCAGGCCGCCGGTCTGGACCGGCATCGCCGTGCCGACGACGAGGGTGGTGAACAGGCGGCTGCCCGCGGCGCGCAGAGCGGCGTTGAGCAGGTACAACAGCTGTGCGGGCCGTTGCTCGACCACGAGCAGGGTGTGCAGGCTCCGCCGCACCCGGCTGCTGTGCACCGCGGCCTCCAGCCCGTTGCCCGCCACGTCGCCGAGCACGAACGCCGCGCTGCCGTCCTCACGCGGGTGGACGTCGTAGAAGTCGCCGCCGACCAGGACCCGCCGGTGCGCCGGCTCGTAGACGCGGGCCAGGTGGACGCCCGGGACTTCGGGCAGGGGTACGGGCAGCAGGTCCGCCCGCAGGGCCTCCACGGTCTGCTGCTGCTCGCTGAACCGGGTGCTCGCCTCGACCGCCGCGGCGGCCCGTGCCGCGTACCGCTTGAGCAGGTCGACCTGCCACGTGCCGCCGAAGCAGACCAGCGCGCCGCCCTCGGTCAGCGGCACGGCCACGCCGACACCGGACGCGCCCCACGGTCCCTCGCCCAGCTCGGTCAGCTCGGCGTGGTCGACCAGTCGTTCCAGCACGGCGGTGAGGCCGGGCGCGGTGCCGGCGACCTGGGGGGTGGTGCGGGCCACGGCCACGTCGCCCGCGGGCGTGCGCCGCCACCATTCGAGACGGCCCCGGACGCCGGGCAGCACCAGGACGGTGTGCTCGGCGGGCGCCAGCTCGACCACGGCGCGCAGCGTCGCCGCGCGGTCCGTGAGCGACGCCAGCCGGCGCGCGGCGTCGTCCAGGACGTCGTCCACGCCCCGGTACAGGGCGACCCAGCCGTCGCCGAGGTCCTGCCGCCGGCCGCGACCGGCGCCGCCGGCGCCGTCGTCCGGCAGCATCGAGCCCGTCCGGACCTGCGGGAACAGCGCGGGTGCGAGAGGGTTGGCCAACCGGACGACACCTTCCGGGTCCAGCACGACGACGGCCTCGTGGAAGCCGTCGACCACACGACGCCACGCGTCGAGGTCGAGGCCCGTGTCGGCGCCTTGCCGGTAGCCCTGGGCCATCACGGCTCCTGTGTGTCGGGTTGACCCAACCTATCGGACAAGTTGCCTCCAACAGTGGCAGGCTTGGCGCAGTTCCGCTGACATCGGAGGCTCGTGTGACGACCGCCCAGGACGACACGGACGTGACCCTGTCCCGACTGCTGACCGCGATGCGTGAGATGAAGGACGGCAATTTCCGCCGTCGTCTCGTGGTGCCACGCGACGGGGTGACAGCCGAGCTGGCCGAGGTCTTCAACGAGATCGCGGAGCGCAACCAGTGGCTGGTCGGCGAGCTGGTCCGGGTGCGGCAGTCCGTCGGCCAGGAGGGCAGGCTGGGCGAGCGGCTGGCCCCGAGCACCTCGACCGGCGGCTGGGCCACGGCGGCCGACTCGGTGAACGGCCTGATCGACGACCTGACCAGGCCGACCGCCGAGCTGAGCCGCGTGCTCGCCGCGGTCGCCGAGGGCGACCTGTCGCAGGAGATCGTGGTGGACGCGCGCGGCGAGGTCGCCGTGCTGGTGGAGAGCTTCAACTCGATGACGGCCACGCTGCGGACGTTCGCGGGCGAGGTCACGCGGGTGGCGCGCGAGATCGGCACCGACGGACGGCTGGGCGGCACGGCGGTCGTGCCCGGGGTGGCGGGCACGTGGAAGGACCTGACCGACTCGGTCAACTTCATGTCCGACAACCTGACCAAGCAGGTCCGCGACATCGCGCAGGTGGCGACGGCGGTGGCGCAGGGCGACCTGTCGCAGAAGATCACCGTGACGGTGGCGGGCGAGATGCTGGAGTTGAAGGACACCGTCAACACGATGGTGGACCAGCTGTCCTCGTTCGCCGACGAAGTCACCCGCGTGGCCCGCGAGGTGGGCACCGACGGACGGCTGGGCGGCCAGGCCCAGGTGCCGGGCGTCGCGGGCACCTGGCGCGACCTGACCGACAACGTGAACTTCATGGCGAACAACCTGACGTCGCAGGTGCGGAACATCGCGCAGGTCGCGACGGCGGTGGCACAGGGCGACCTGTCGCAGAAGATCACGGTCGACGCGCGCGGCGAGATCCTGGAGCTGAAGTCGACCATCAACACGATGGTCGACCAGCTGTCCTCGTTCGCCGACGAAGTCACCCGCGTGGCCCGCGAGGTGGGCACCGACGGACGGCTGGGCGGCCAGGCCCAGGTGCCGGGCGTCGCGGGCACCTGGCGCGACCTGACCGACTCCGTGAACTTCATGGCCGGCAACCTGACCTCGCAGGTCCGCAACATCGCGCAGGTCACGACGGCGGTCGCGCAGGGCGACCTGTCGCAGAAGATCGACGTCGACGCGCGCGGCGAGATCCTGCAGCTCAAGACCACCATCAACACGATGGTCGACCAGCTGTCCTCGTTCGCGGCCGAGGTCACGCGGGTGGCGCGCGAGGTCGGCAGTGACGGGCGGTTGGGCGGCCAGGCCCAGGTGCCGGGCGTCGCGGGCACCTGGCGGGACCTGACCGACTCCGTGAACTTCATGGCCGGCAACCTGACCTCGCAGGTCCGCAACATCGCGCAGGTCGCGACGGCGGTCGCGCGGGGTGACCTGTCGCAGAAGATCACGGTCAACGCGCGCGGCGAGATCCTGGAGCTGAAGGACACCATCAACACGATGGTGGACCAGCTGTCCTCGTTCGCCGACGAAGTCACCCGCGTGGCCCGCGAGGTGGGCACCGACGGACGGCTGGGCGGCCAGGCCCAGGTGCCGGGCGTCGCGGGCACGTGGCGCGACCTGACCGATTCGGTCAACTTCATGGCCAACAACCTGACGGCCCAGGTCCGGTCGATCGCCCAGGTGACGACGGCGGTGGCCGGTGGCGACCTGTCCCAGAAGATCACGGTCGACGCGCGCGGCGAGATCCTGGAGCTCAAGTCGACCATCAACACGATGGTCGACCAGCTGTCCTCGTTCGCCGACGAAGTCACCCGCGTGGCCCGCGAGGTGGGCACCGACGGACGGCTGGGCGGCCAGGCCAGGGTGCCGGGGGTCGCCGGCACGTGGAAGGACCTCACGGACAACGTCAACGTGATGGCCGACAACCTGTCCACGCAGGTCAGATCCATCGCGGCGGTGGCGACGGCGGTCGCGGGCGGCGACCTGTCCAAGAAGATCGCGGTCGAGGCCAAGGGCGAGGTCGCGGCGCTGGCGGACACCATCAACGGCATGGTGGACACGCTGCGGGCGTTCGCCGACGAGGTCACCCGCGTGTCGCGCGAGGTCGGCACCGAAGGGATCCTCGGTGGTCAGGCACGCGTGCCGAACGTGGCGGGCACCTGGAAGGACCTCACCGAGAACGTCAACTTCATGGCGAACAACCTCACGTCGCAGGTGCGCAACATCGCCCAGGTGACGACGGCGGTGGCGCTCGGCGACCTGTCCAAGAAGATCGACGTCGACGCGCGCGGCGAGATCCTGGAGCTGAAGACCACCATCAACACGATGGTCGACCAGCTGTCCTCGTTCGCCCAGGAGGTCACGCGCGTCGCGAGGGAGGTCGGCACCGAGGGCAAGCTCGGCGGCCAGGCCGAGGTGGAAGGCGTCTCGGGCACCTGGAAGCGGCTCACCGAGAACGTCAACGAGCTGGCCGGGAACCTGACCCGGCAGGTCCGCGCGATCGCGGTGGTGGCGACGGCGGTGACGGCGGGCGACCTGACCCGGCAGATCACCGTCGACGCCTCCGGCGAGGTCGCCGACCTCAAGGACAACATCAACCGGATGATCGGCAACCTGCGGGCGTCCACCCGCGCCAACCAGGAGCAGGACTGGTTGAAGACGAACCTGGCGAGGTTGTCCGGCCAGATGCAGGGGCACCGGGACCTCAACGCCATGGCGTCGCTGGTGATCAGCGAGCTGACGCCGCTGGTGTCGGCGCAGCACGGCGCGTTCTTCCTGGCGGACCCCGAGTCGAACGCCCTGGACCTGACCGCGTCCTACGGGTACACGCCGCTCGGCGGTCGGCCCACGCGGTTCACGCGTGGCGAGTCGTTGGTCGGGCAGGTCGCGGTGGAGAAGAAGACGGTGCTGGTCACCGACGTGCCGCCGGGGTACATCGAGATCGGCTCCGGGCTCGGTTCGGCGCCGCCGGCGAACCTGGTGATACTGCCGATCGTGTTCCAGGGCGAGACGCTCGGCGTGATCGAGCTGGGGTCGTTCGGCGAGTTCACCGAGGTGCACCTGGACCTGCTGGACCAGCTCAAGGAGAACATCGGCGTCAACCTGAACACGATGCTGGCGAACGCGCGGACGGACACCCTGCTGGTGGAGTCGCAGCGGCTGACCGAGGAGCTGCGGGCCGGTTCGGTCGAGCTGGAGGCGCGGGCGCGGCAGCTGTCGTCGGCGTCGAAGTACAAGTCGGAGTTCATGGCGAACATGTCGCACGAGCTGCGCACGCCGTTGAACAGCCTGCTGATCCTGGCGAAGCTGCTGGCGGACAACCTGGACGGGAACCTGAACCCGAAGCAGGTGGAGTTCGCCAAGACGATCCACTCGTCGGGCACCGATCTGCTGCAGCTGATCGACGACATCCTGGACCTGACCAAGGTCGAGGCCGGGCACATGCAGGTGCAGACGGACCCGGTGCACGTGTCCGACGTCGTCGGGTACGTCGAGGCGATGACCTCGCCGCTGGCCGCGGAGAAGGGGCTGGCGTTCGAGGTCGTGGTGGAGCCGGACGTGCCGCCCACCCTGCACACCGACGAGCACCGGTTGCAGCAGATCCTGCGGAACCTGCTGTCGAACGCGGTCAAGTTCACGCACGACGGTGAGATCAAGCTGCGGATCCGGGTGGTCGAGGGCTCGATCGCGTTCGACGTGCAGGACACCGGCATCGGCATCCCGTCGGACAAGCTGTCGGTGATCTTCGAGGCGTTCCAGCAGGCGGACGGCACGACGTCGCGGAAGTACGGCGGCACCGGGTTGGGCCTGTCGATCAGCCGGGAGCTGGCGGCGTTGCTCGACGGTCGGTTGGACGTGCGGTCCGAGCCGGGCGTCGGGTCGACGTTCACGCTGTACCTGCCGTTGGCGGAGCAGGGCCTTGTGCCGCCGGTCCCGGTGGAGCCGGAGGTCGTGCCGGAGCTGCTGACGCCCGCCGACGACCCGACGCAGCAGCTGGTCGCGCCGTCGGAGCTGCCGCCCGCGCCGATGCGGTTCCACGGCGAGAAGGTGTTGATCGTCGACGACGACCTGCGGAACGTGTTCGCGCTGACGAGCGTGTTGGAGCTGCACGGGTTGCAGGTGATCTACGCGGACAACGGGATCACCGGTGTGCGGGCGTTGGAGCAGTACGACGACGTGACGCTGGTGTTGATGGACATCATGATGCCGGAGTTGGACGGCAACGCGACCATGGCCGCGATCCGGGCGATGTCGCGGTACGCCGACCTGCCGGTGATCGCGGTGACGGCCAAGGCGATGAAGGGTGACCGGGAGAAGTCGCTGGCTTCGGGCGCTACCGACTACGTGACCAAGCCGGTGGACACCGAACACCTGCTGCGCCTGATCGCCTTCTACCTGGGCCTCGACCAGACCGACTGACCCGCACCCCCGCGTGCCGAACCCTCACAACGCGAGAGTCCTACGTCCAGAGCGCGAGAGTCCTACGTTCGGACACCCCGAGTTGAACGTTCGGGTCGGGGTCGAGCGCGGCTCGATGCGTGGTTTCGGGTCCGTGGTGGGGTGGTCGGGTGTGAGGTCTCGGGGCCCGACGGGGAGTTCCGGGGGTTCGGGGTCGAGGGTCAGGTCAGGGCGGTGATCAGGCGGTGGCAGCGGATGGGGTCTTCGGTCAGACCCGCGTCCAGGCCCCACAGCCAGTAGTCGATGGCGCGGAAGACGACCCAGTTCCGGGCTTGGTCGCGGTTCAGGCTGGCGGCGTCGACGACGATGTCCAGGTGTTCGGTGATCGCGGTGCGGTCGGGCATGTCGTCGAGCCTGGTCCAGAGGACCCTGGCCAGGTCGTAGGCGATGTCGCCGCGCAGGAGGATCGGGTCGACGGTCAGCCAGGGCTCGCGGGTTCCGGCCAGGACCTGTGCCGAGTGCAGGTCGCCGTTGACCGCGAGCGTGGACGTGGTGGTGACGAGGGTTTCCACCGCCTTCTCCCCCGCGCGGAGGATGGCGCGGTCGAAGGGCTTGCCCTGGCGCAACCAGTCGGATTCCAGGCTGTCGGCGCGGGCGAGGGCCAGGTCGGCCGTCGAACGGGCGGTCGGCGGGGCCGGCACGGCCAGTCGTCGGGCCATCACGCCCAGTACCGCCATCGCCTCCTCGGACGGGAGGTTCAGGGCGCTGTGGTGCAGGTCCAGGCGTTCCAGGAGCATGGCGCCGGCGCTCGGGTCGGCGTCGACGAGGTGGACGGTGCCCCGTCCCCGCCAGAAGCGCAGGGCCTCGATGTGCGCCGTCACGTCCTCGCTCGGCGCGTTCATGCGCAGCACGAGCGGTGTGCTCTCGCGGGTCACCGGGATGACCAGGGCGTGCGAACCGTGCCTCACCTGGCCGTCCGGGCGCAGGTTCCAGGCCGCCAAGCGGTGCTCGATGGCGGCGGGGAGGTTGGCCAGCCAGTCCTCGTCGCGTGGTATCGGCGAGTTGCGGAAGGTCTCGGGGATCACGTGGTCGTCGTGGCCGATTCGACGGTGTCGTGGATGTGCATGACCTCGGTCAACTCGGTCAGCCGGAACAGCTTGTGCACGGAGGGCTGCATCGACGCCATCCGGAACTCCCCGCCCGCGCCGTCCAGTCTGCGGTGCCAGTCGAGCATCAGGGACAGTCCCGTCGTGTCCATGAACGGCACCCCGCTCAGGTCCACCACGACGTTGGCGCCCGTGCTCTCTTCGAGGCGGTCGGACAGCACGGGGACGGTGTCCGCGTCCAGTTCGCCCGACACCGCGACGACCGTCCAGTCGCCCCGCACCTCACTGCGCACCTGCAACTCCATGGTGCACGAGCCTAGCCACCGGATGGGCCCTGTGCCGATACCGCGTCCCGGCGGACTGGTCACCGCCGTGCCGCCGGACGTCGCCAGGACGCCAGTCGGCGCGACCGCCCGGTGCCGCGCCCGGTGGATGTGCGACGATGCGGTGACGGCCGATCAACGGGGAGCGGATGTGCGCAACGAGCCAGCAGCGCCGGTGGCCGTGACGCTGCCCGCGTCAGCGGGTTCATCGGCGCGGGCCCGTCAGGTGGTGGGCGACGCGGCGGCGGCCTGGGGGTTGTCGGAGGATGCCGGCGACGACGCCGCCTTGGTGGTGACCGAACTGGTGTCCAACGCCGTGGACCACGCGATCGGACCAGTGGGCCTGACCGTCTCGCGGACGGAGTCCGGGCTCCGGATCGAGGTGGCCGACCGGTCGTCCGCGCTGCCCCAGCCAAGACCCGTGCAGGTCGACTCCGCACGGGGGCGCGGGCTGATCATCGTGGCGGCGCTGAGCCGGGCGTGGGGCACGGACCCGACCGCCGACGGCAAGGTCGTGTGGGCCGAGCTCGACGGCTGAAGGACCGTGCTCGTCCCTCTGTCGGGTGACGGCCGAACGGGGACGACCAGCGCGGTGACCCGCAGGGGCACGGCACTTCTCGGGGGCCCCGCGTTCAGGGCGTGGAAAACGGGTATCCCCGGTGCGCCGACTAGTGAGGAGGTCATGTGTCCACCACGACCGAAACCGGTCAGGTGACCGGAACGCAGGACAAGGACTACAACATCATCTGGTTCGTCGAGGCGTGCCTGAGCAACGCGCTGCGGCTGGAGAGCTACATCGCCGACGCCGAGCGCGCGGGCGACCGCGAGCTGGCGGACTTCTTCCGCCGCGCCCAGGGCGAGAGCCGCAAGGGCGCGGAGCAGGGCAAGGCGCTGCTCGCCTCGCGCCTCACGCGGTCCTGACCACGCACGGAAGGGCCGCCCTCGATCGAGAGGGCGGCCCTTGGTCGTCTTCGGGCTACTGTCCTTCGCGGAATCGGTCCAGGCCTTCCTTGGCCTTGTCCGTCCCCTTCTGGATGTGCTCGGAGTGCTCACCGCCGGTGCGTTCGTCGACGAACTGACCGGCCTTGTCGAGGCCCTCGTCGGCCTTGTCGCCGTGCTGGCCGAGAGCGTCCTTGGCCTTGCCCTTGAGGTCGTCGAACTTGTCGCCAATGCCCATCTGCGCTCGAACCTCCTCCGGGTGTCCCTCGTGGACACACCACAAGTGGGCTACCGCCGTAGTCGGCCGTTGATGCGTTCGAGCCGACAACTCACCCGGTCGAGTTAGGTCGATGGTCGACGAGCCCTGCGGGGTCCGCACGCCGCGTCGAATCGTCCGCGGACTGCCGCCGAAGAAGCCCGCGACCGTCCACTTGCGACACTTGCCTAGTCGCGCGCTCCCGCTTGGTAGGAAGCGACCGGCGCGTCCTGGTACGGGTACTCGGGCACGCGGTGCTCGGCCGTGCGCTGGTCCTGCGCCCGCTCGTTGCGGGTGCGCACCGGCGCGTCGTCCGCGGGCGGGTCGGGCAGGCCGAGCATCAGCAGCAGCTCGCGGCAGTCGTTCGCGTCGACCGAGTTGTCGGCGACGGTGCGTGCGGCCTGGTTGCGCTGCACGGTCTCGGCCCTGTCGGCCGCGGCCCTCGCGTCGGCGAAACCGACCGCGGCACCCTGTGATCGACCAGGTCTGGTCTGCGTCATGACGACCCCGCCTCCCCTGCCGGCAGGGCCGCGCCACGCGTGGGGAAAGCGTGGTGGATCGGACCGGCGCGCCTGCGGGCCTTAGGGGTAGATGATGTGAACGGATGGTCCGGCGACAAGCCGGTGCTCCCGTCCCCGGCCCTGGGATGCGGCCGGACTGGATCGGGGACCGCGCCGACCGAGTGCCGACAGCTCGTGCCCCAACCCGCCGAACTCTACTCCACGACCCTCGGCGGACGAAGCGCGGCACCGAATCGTCAACATCCAACCAACTACGACGAGGTGTTGCCAAGAACCGCCCGTTCACGCTTGACTGGCTGCGCTTCGTCGGAGTCGACCGGAGGTGGACGTGGTCAACGTCAGAGTCGCGGTGGTCGGTGCGCTGATCGGGTTGGTCGGCCTGGCGGTGCCCGCCACCGCCGCGCCCCAGGCCGTCGCACTGCCCGTGGTCGACATGGAGTCCGTGCTCAAGGCCGCGCAGATCGACCCGCGCCGGGCCGACTCGGCGATCACGCCGGGCAGCGGCGACAGCGTGCGACTGGTGGAACGGGCGCTCGCCGCGAAGGGGCACCTCGCCTCGACGTACGTGGACGGGCACTTCGGCACCCGGACGATCGACGCCTACGCGGCCTACCAGCGCTCGCTCGGCTACACCGGGCTCGACGCGTCCGGCATGCCCGGACCGACGTCGCTGCGGCTGCTCGGCGAGACGACCTACACCGTCACCCGCGTGGTGTCGGCGGGCAGCCGCGTGACCTACCACAGCGCGCTGATGAACACCCGCACGAAGGCGATGCTGGTCGAAGCGGAACGGCTGCTCGGCCGGACGCTCGGCATCACCCAGGGCTCGTACAACCCGGGCGGCGTGCCCGGCTCGGCGGGCACCCACGACGGCGGCGGCGCGCTGGACATCTCGGTGTCGGGCATGACCGCGACGACCCGCACGAACGTGGCCAGGGTGTTGCGCCAGGTCGGGTTCGCCGCGTGGATCCGGACACCCGCGCAGGGCTTCGACTACCACATCCACGCGATCGCGCTGGGCGACCCGGACCTGTCCACCGGCGCGCGGAACCAGGCAGGCGACTACTACCTCGGCTTCAACGGGCTGGCCAACCGCGGACCGGACGACGGGCCTGCGGTGAGCCCGAAGCGGACGTGGGAGGAGTACCAGCGCCTCTGAGCGCCTCTAAGATGGCCTGATGGCCGTCCGAACGGGGTCGCGATGAGCAACGTGGAGACCCACCCGTCCGAGTTGATCTGCGAGAGCGCGTCCGGCGTCGCGGCGGTCGAGGTCCTCGACCCCCGCGACGTGCCGCTGGGCGGGCCGCGGGCGATGACCGTGCGGCGGACGTTGCCGCAGCGGTCGCGGTCCATGATCGGCGCGTGGTGCTTCGCCGACCACTACGGGCCCGACGACGTGTCGGTCAGCGGCGGGATGGACGTCGCGCCGCACCCGCACACCGGCCTCCAGACCGCGAGCTGGCTGTTCAGCGGCGAGATCGAGCACCGCGACAGCCTCGGCGTGCACGCGCTGGTGCGGCCGGGCGAGCTGAACCTGATGACCGCCGGGCACGGCATCTGCCACTCCGAGGTGTCGACGCCGGAGACGACCGTGCTGCACGGCGTGCAGCTGTGGATCGCGCTGCCCGACGCCCACCGGGACGCACCGCGCGACTTCCAGCACTACGTGCCCGAGGCGGTGGCGTTGGACGGTGCTTCGGCCAGGGTGTTCCTCGGCACGGTCGCGGGTCGGACGTCGCCGGTGCGCACGTTCACGCCGTTGCTGGGCGCGGAACTCGTGCTCGAACCCGGCGCGCGGGTGGCTCTCGACGTGGACCCGGCGTTCGAGCACGGCGTGCTCGTCGACATCGGCGCGGTGGAGCTCGGCGGCACGGCGCTGGCGAGCGGCGCGCTCGGTTACGTCGGACCGGGCGAGTCGGTGCTGCACCTGGCCAACGTCACCGAGGCCTCGGCCCGGGTGGTCCTGCTCGGCGGCGAGCCGCTGGGCGAGGACCTGGTGATGTGGTGGAACTTCGTGGGCCGGTCCCACGAGGAAATCGTGCGGTACCGCGACCAGTGGCAGGCCGAGTCGGAGCGCTTCGGCCGGGTCGAGGGCTACCCGGGCGACCGCCTCCCCGCCCCACCACTGCCGATGGGCCGCCTCCGCCCGCGCGGCAACCCACCACCGGCCTGACGTTCCCGGCGCCTGCGCACCGGGAGACGGGCAACCACCTAGCCTGACGGTCATGACGGAGTTCCTCCAGGTGACCACGACAGCCGCCGACCGCGTCACCGCCACGAACCTGGCGCGCTCCGCCGTCGCCGCTCGCCTGGCAGCGAGCGCACAGGTGTCCGGCCCGGTGCTGTCGTTCTTCTGGCACCTGGGAGAACAGGGCGAGGGTGAAGAGTGGCAGGTGGTGCTGAAGACCACGGCCGAGCGCTACCCGGAGTTGGAGGCGCACCTGCGGCGTGAACACCCGTGGGACAACCCGGAGGTGACTGCCCTACCGCTGGCCGCGGCCTCCGAGGACTACCTCGCCTGGCTGCGCCGGACGGTCAGCGCTGCGCGGTAGCCAGGAGCCCCGCGGCCTCGATGACGGTGGACACAACCGGCAGCGAGCGGTGCGGCTTCAACCGCCGCACGACCTTCTCGATCTTCTCGGCCGGCCGCACAGACCCCACTCCGCCTGCCAATCGCACCGCGTGCTCGGTGACCGTCGCGGCCTGTTCCACCTCCCCCGCATCGAGGTAGGCGTGGGCGAGCGACGTCAGGTAGATGGCCTTGTCACGCGCATGGGTGTCGCCGTAGCGGCTGAGCACGTCCTCCAAAATGGGTACGGCGCGAAGAGGTCGCCGGAGCTGCGTCCAACACCGTCCGGCCATGATTCGGATCTCGTCGTCGTCCACCCAGAAGACCCAATCGGGTTCGGGGCGGTCATCACGCCGGCGGACGACCTCTGCCGCTTCAGCCAGGGCACGGTCGGCCGCGTCGCCCTGACCGGCGACCGCGTGCGTCCAAGCCATGCGGTCCAGCAACAACGCTCGCACCTTCGGCGTGGCGTGCCGCACCGCGATGGCACACGCGGCTGCCGCCGTCTCGACGTCCGGCTTGCCGACGGTCACCCGTTGATAAGCAAGGCACGCGAGGGCGTTGCCGGCCAGTGCGGAGTCGTCGGCTTCCTTGGCCGCCGCGAAGCTGGTCAGGTAGTGCTGCTTCGCCACATCGTGCAGCCCGGCGTCGAAAGCCGCCCACCCGGCAAGTTGCGCTTGCTCGGCGATGACCGCCGTACCCGCCTTCCGGACCGCGGCCGTACAGCCGGCTTCGCGCATCAGCTTCGTGGTTGCTGCCAGCTCAGTGGCATAAAGATGAGCGGTGTCGGCGCCACCGAGGTAGTCGTCCAGGCGCCGGAGTCTGGCAGTGCGTGCCAGCATTGCCTGCACGTCGCTCATGCCCAGCCGGGAGCCCACTGCCGGCTGCGCGACGCTCGGCAGGGTCACGGCCAATCCGGCCATCGCTCCAAGGAATATTCGCCGCTGCACGTCATCCCCTCCGTGGTGCTCTCGCTGATCGAGCCGACGCTTGGCCTCGGCAGCCGCAACCGCTCGCTTCACAATGTCCACGGGAATACCGAAGCTGTCGGCGTAATGCTGTTGCCAGTACGGCGTCAGCATGCGCTTTTCAGCCTCCCAGCGAGACACCTCATTGCGAGTGACCGCACGACCGGCACGTCCGGACAGCACATCGGCTTGCTCGCTCTGTGAGCGCCCAGCGCCGGCGCGGAGCCGGCGCAGCAGCTCCCCGATGCTCGTCGGCTCGTGCATAGGATCATCCTGACGGGCGAGCAGGCGGGACGTCACCATTGTGGCCCCTGTTTCTGGTCACTCCCCGCCATATGGCCCCCTTCCGGGGCGACTCCGCCCAAACGGTCTAACGCCCACCCTTGTTACAGGGATCAGCGCCGGAGATGACCAAGGGCGTATCGCTACCGGCGTTACTCCTCACCTCCTGTGCAGCGATTGCGTCCTACTTTCGGCGCTGGTTGCTTCCACACAACGGCATCGAGAAGGGCACCCATGTCGACCACGACAACACAAACCGAACAACTCACCGCAGCACTGGACTACGCGGCGCTGGGGTGGCCGGTCGTACCTGGCGCTGTCTGGTGTGACGGGCACTTCGCCGACCCGGTGGACGAACGGCAGGTCACCAGTCCCTGCTTGCGGCCGATCGAGGAAGCAACGACTGACGCCGCGTTGGTGCGCGAGTGGTGGTCGACGCCTGGCCTGCACATACCGAACGTTCTTACCGTGACCGGCACGGAGGCTGGCGCCTTCGCGGTCGCCGAGTCCCTGACGATGACGCTGGCCGACAATCCCTGGTTCGCGGCCTTCCCGACGCCGGTGTTGGCCTTCCCCACCATGCCACTCGCCTACTTCCTCGTCCGACCGCCCATGCCGTCGGTACTGCTGAGCCGTGAGGCACACGTCATGGAGGCCGGGATGCATGCCCCCACCTACAGCGTCGAGAGGAAGAGCGCGTGAACGAGTTGGACGAGCCCAGCCCCGACATGGTGGCGCAGCCGCTGTGGACCAAGGACCAGTTCACCAACCTCCTGCACCTGATCGCCAAGGAGCAGGCCCCGCGGCTGTTCGCGATCGTGGAGGAGTACGGCGAATGGGAAGACAGCCGGGTCGCGGGCTACGGCCTGGCGTACTCAGACCGCGTCGACGTCAACTCGGTGGAAGGCGACTTCCACCTGAACTCTCAGAGCCCCGAGCGAGCTCGGCAGGTTTTCGAGCTTTCTGCTCGGTCTCGCGGGGTGCGGACCCACCTGGTGTGGCTGGCCGGCGCGCCGGAGGGCACCGGAGAAGTGGGCTGAACGGGGCCTGCGGGCGGCGACCAGACCTCCGGTCGCCGCCCGCGGCTGTCTTGGCACGCATCGCGACTCGACGATGGCCGATCAGGTTCGGCCGAGCAGGGCGGTGGCGATGGCGACCTGGACCGGGTTCAGCGCGGTCTCGCCGTCCTCCACGTCCCACAGCGAGTTCTGCAGCACCCGACCCAGCGTCCACGCCGCCGCACGGTCGCGGTCGAGGTCCAGGGTGGACGTCAGCAGGTCGAAGCGGCGCAGCACCGCTCGCGGCACGTCACCCGTGGCGACCACGGCGTCCCAGCGGTTGTCCAGGGCGGGCAGCAGGTCGAAGCCCGGATCGCCGGCCAACGGCTCCGGGTCGATCGCCAGCCACGGCTCGCGTTCGCCCGCCAGCACGTTGTCGTAGTGCAGGTCCCAGTGCAGCAGCCGGTCGCCCGCCTCACCCGCCACCTCGGCCACGGCGGACGCGCAGGTCCGCACCAGGTCCCGGTCGGCCGCCGAACGCAGCGCCGGCACGGCGCCCGGCGCCTGGTCCAGCATGGCGCGCGCGAGGTCGGCCAGCCGCCGCACGCCCGGCGGCGCGGGCACCGCGACCAGTCGGGCCAGCAGGTCGGCGAGGACCCGCAGGGCGACCACGTCGTCCACCGAGGACAGCGGACGGCTCGCGTCCAGCCGTTCCAGCAGCATGGCGCCCGGCTCGTCGGCGAGCAGCCGGACCACGCCGTCGCCGTCCCACGTGCGCAGGCCGATCGGCGCGGCGGCGTTCCCCTCGGTGACGGGCTGGAGCTTGAGCACGGCGGGCGTGCCGTCCGCGCGCACGACCGGCAGCACGAGCGACGCCATGCCGCTGCCGACCGACCCGTCCGGCCGCAACTCCCACCGGTCGAGGAAGTCGCCGACCTGGCCGGGCAGCGCGGCGAGCCACGCCCGTCCCCACTCGGTGCGGTGGTACGACGCCGTCAGCGCCTCCGGGACCCTCACGGGCGCGGCGCGTACATGATCACGACCACGCCGACCAGGCAGATCACCGCGCCGGCGTAGTCCCACCGGTCGGGCCGGAACTTGTCCACCACCACGCCCCAGGCCAGCGACCCGGCCACGAACACCCCGCCGTACGCGGCCAGGATGCGGCCGAAGTGCGCGTCGGGCTGCAACGTCGCCACGAACCCGTACAGGCCGAGCGCCGCCACGCCCGCGCCGATCCACAGCAGGCCGCGGTGCTCGCGCACGCCCTGCCACACCAGCCACGCGCCACCGATCTCGGCCAACGCGGCCAGCACGAACAACAGCAACGAGCGGACCACGGTCATGGCGGCGACGATAGCCGGCGTCCCGCTCTTGACAACACCGGGTTCCGTTGTGAACAGTTGTTCATGAACACACGTTCACTACCGGGGGGGCAGCACCGTGCCGAAGATCGTCAACACCCACCAGGCCGAGGCGTGGAACGGGTACGAAGGCAAGCACTGGGCCGAGAACCAGGACCGCTACGACGCCGTGAACGCCGGCTTCAACGACGTGCTGATCACCGCGGCCGACCTCTCGCCCGACGACCGGGTGCTCGACATCGGCTGCGGCAACGGCCGGATCAGTTGGCTCATCGCGCCCCACGTCGCGCACGTCACCGGCGTCGACCTGTCCGGGCCGATGCTGGCCCGCGCGCGGATGACGACCGTGGGCGCGCCGAACGTGACGTTCGCGCAGGGTGACGCGCAGGTCTTCCCGTTCCCGCCGCACGCGTTCGACGTGGTGGTCAGCCGGTTCGGGATCATGTTCTTCGCCGACCCGGTCGCCGCGTTCGCCAACATCCGCGGCGCGCTGCGGCCCGGCGGGCGGCTGGCGTTCCTGTCGATGCGCGACCTCGGCGACCTGGCCGAGGTGTTCGCGGCGTTCGGCGGCTCACCGATGTCCACGTCCACCGAGACCGGACCGCTGTCGCTGTCCGACCCGGCCGTGATCGACCGGGTGCTGACCGGCGCGGGCTTCACCGACGTGACCGCCGAAGCGGTGGAGGCGGACCAGGTGTGGGGCCGCGACGTCGCCGACGCGACGGAGTTCCTCATGGGCTGGGGCCCGGTGCGGTTCGCCCTGCGCGGCGCCTCACCGTCCACTGTGGACGGCATCCGGGCCTCCGTCGCCGCCGCGCTGGCACCGCACGCCGACGGTGACGCGGTGCGGCTGCGCGGCACGGCCCGGCTCGTCATCGCGAGGGCCTGACCGTGGCCAGGGTCGTGATCCTCGGCGGTTACGGCGCGGTGGGTCGGGGAGGCGGCGGCCGTGACGTCGAGATCGGCGTGCTGCTGGGCGGTGGGGAGCGGCACGGCGCGGCGGCGGTCGCGTGGACGCTCGACGGGCTCGCCGACCTGGGCCCGTCCTGGCGGGTGGAGTTCCCCGCGCCCTACGGCACGCGCACCGTGCACGGGTTCCCGTTCTCCGACCAGCGCACGTTGCCGGACACGCTCGACGTGGACCGGGTGCGCACGGGGCTGTGCCCCGACTCCCGGCTGACGACCGCGCTGCTGCCCGCCGCCGCGCGGTTCGCGCACCGGCTGGGCCGCTGGCGAAGGCGCGCGTCGGCGGCGACGGATTTGCGGTCGCGGTGTCGGCGGGCGGGGTGACGTGCGCGTTCAGCGGGAGGCGGCAGAGCCGCGCCACCGGTGTCGTCGCGGCGCTGCTCGTCGACCTGCTGCCCGCCCTGCCTCACGGCGTGTGGCACGTGGACCAGGTCGTCGACCCGGAGGCGTTCCTGAGCGAAGCCGCGGCCCACGGCTTCGACCTCCACCTACCGCATACGATGCACGGCGATGGCACCGCGACGAGCAGCAGCACTGCGTGACGGCGACGTGAGCCTGCGCGACCACCTGATCGCCGCGGCCACGCGCCTCATCGCCGAACGCGGCACCGCCGGGCTCACGGTCCGCGACATCGCCCGCGCGGCCGATGTCGCGGTCGGCGTGCTCTACAACCACTTCGCGGACAAGGAGGAACTGCTCGCGCTGGCCCTGCACGAGCACGTCCGCGAGGTGGAGCGGCGCATCGGCCGGCCGGACACCGACGGCACGCTGGCGGAGAACCTGCACGCCTTCGTGACGCACGCGCTGGCCGTGCACGCGGCGTTCCTGCCCGCGTTCGCCGGGCTGATCGGCCAACCCGAGGTGTTCGCCCGGTTCGACGCCCTGCCCAACCCGATGGCCGACGGACGCGGCCTGCACACCGCCCTGGTCGACTACCTGCGCACCGAACGGGACCGCGGCCGGATCTCCCCGGACACGGACCTGCGCGCCGTGGCCACGCTCGTCGTCGGCGCGTGCCACGAACTGGTCCTCCCCCGCGTCTACCGGGGCCTGACCGAGCCGGTGGACGTGCCGGCGGACCACGTCTACGCCCTCGTCGCCACCGTCCTGAACGGCATCACGCCGCGCTAGGCGGGTCGTCGCCGTGGTCGTACTCGTCCGGGAGTTGGACGCCTTGCCGCCACTGCAGGCACAAGCCCCCGGCCAGGCGCTGTTCGTCCGCCCTCGTCCGGGGCAGCGGCAGGTGCAGGGCGGTCAGCAGGGCGAACCGCCCCAGGTCGAAGGCCACGACGAGCGCCTCGCCGTACGCGACCGCGGCGCGCACCGCGCCGGCGTAGGCGAGCCACCCGACGCCCAACGGGGCCAGGGCCAGCAGCCACCACCACCCGCTGCGGGCCAGCAGGGCGGCGGACGCGACCGCGGTGACCGCGCCGGTCAACGCGAGCCGGGCGGTGCCGTCGAGGCTGTCGCGCCGGGCGTCCACGACGGCCCGCACCTGGTCGGTCAGCACGGGGTACAGGCGCGGCCACGCGACGACGGCGTCCCAGCCGTAGTTCGCGCCCGCCCGTTGTTCGGCGGCGGCCAGCACGTTGCCGAGGGTCGTGGCGCGCACGTGCTCCTCGTCGGGGTAGCGCCGTTCGAGCTGTGTGCCCGCGAGGCCGGCGGCGAGGACCTGGGCCGGGGTCGGTTCGGCGTCGCCGGGCAGCTCGGCCCTCTTCTCGAGCCTGCCGCGCCGCCACCGCTGCACCACCCGCAGCAGGCGGTCCAGCGGCGTGAGCAGCCGCGGCCAGTACCCCTCCAGCAGCCGCACCATCGTCAGCTGCAACGGCATCAGCGCCACGGCGAGCAGCGCCAACGCCACCGCCAGGCCGATGGCCTCGCCCGCGCCGAGCCCGGCGGCGGTCTTCCACGCGCGCGACCACGTCAGCGGACCGGGCGCGCCCGCCCAGACCAGCAGGAGCAGGAACACCGCCGCCGCGAGCGAAGGCAGGTAGCTCACGACGACGAAGCGCGGCGAGAACCCCTCGCCCGCCGGTTTGGCCAGACCGGCGAGCGTCACGGCGCGGCCTCCATCGGACCGTGACCGTTCGGGCAGCCCGGCGCGCCGTACATGCCGACGTGCACGCGGTAGGCCGTGGTCTCGCACGTCCCGCAGGCGAAGCGCAGCAACGTGTACCGCGTGGACTCGCCGGGCAGGGTCGCGCCGTCGCCCTCGCCCAGCCCGCGCAGGGCCGATCGCCCCAGCCGGCCCAGGTGTTCCCGGGTGGTCACGCCGACCTCGCCGTCCGCGACGCGCAGCACCAGCGCCGGCACGGCGGCGTCCGCGGCGAAGACGGTCGCGGCGGCACGGGCGGCGTCCACCGGCCCCGTCCCGGCCGGCAGGTCCAGGCACGGCGCGCCCGAGCGCGTGGCGCCGGGGTCGACGAGCACTCGGTAGAGCCACGGCTGACCGGTCATGGACCGGGACGATACCGGCAGTAACGAGCGGTCAGCGGCGTGCGACCCCATTCAGGGAGGACGTGTGGACATCGAGCAACTGATCGAGTCGATCTTCCGGCGGGTCGACGCCTTCCTCGACGACGGGGACGCGGACCCGGTCCTGGCGCCCGAGGCGATCGAGGAAGCGGGCGCGCTCCCGGACGTGGGGGACGCGGACGCACTCGCGGCCGTGGCGTGGTTGTGCTGGTGCCGGTACTTCGCCGGCGATCCCGGCGCCGACGTCGTGTCCGCCTACCTGGACCGGTTCCTCGCGGTGCGGGCGGAGCACCCCGACGCGTTGCCGGACCACCTGGTGGCCGCGCTCGACCTGCTGGACGGCGGCGACCCCGGCGGCGACGAGTTCGACCCGCACTTCCTCCACAGCCTGGGTGGCGCCTTCTCCCGCCGGTTCGACGCGACCGAGGACCGGCTCGACCTCGATCGCGCGGTGGCGGCGATGACGGCGGCCGTCGCGAGGCTGCCCGCGGGCGACGAGTTCCACGGCGCGGTGCTGTGCCAACTCGGGGCGTTCCTGACCCGGCGAGGTCGACGGGACGCGCCCGGCAGCCCGGACCACGCCGAAGCCGAACGGGTGCTCACCGCTTCCCTCGCGGTGGCGCGACCGGAGTGGCGCTACCGGCCGGTGGCGTTGATGAACCTGGTCAACCTGCGGGCCGTGCGGTACGAGACGAGCCCCGGTCCCGAGTCCGCCCGCCTGCTGATCGAGGAGATGTCGCGGGCGTTGCGCGAACTCGACCCGGGCGACGAGATCCGGGCGCTCACCGCGGGCCTGGCCGCCGACCTGCTCGTCGACCTGGGCGACCACGTGCGGCTGGAGGAGCCGGACACCGCGATCGCCCTGTACCGCCTCGGGGTCGAGGCCACGCGGCCCGGTCAGCCGCTGCACGTCCACGCACTGGGCGAACTGGGCGGCGCGCTCACCTTCCGCGGCGGCAACGGCGCCGCGACCGCCGACTTCGACGAGGCGATCGAGGTGCTGCGACGCGCCGCGGACCTCGCCGAAGGGCCGCTGCTCGCCCTGGCGCACACCAGGTTGTGCCTCGCCCACCTGGGCCGGTTCGAACGGCTCGAAGACCCGCGTGACATCGCGGACGGCATCGCGGCGGGGCGTGCCGCCCTCGGTCCGGCGCGCGGCGAGCGGATGTTGGCCGACTTCTGCGTGACGAACCTGGCGAGCGTGCTCATCTCGGCGCACGACTCCGGCGTGGTGGCCGGCGCGCTGGCCGAGGCCATCGAGTTGCTGCTGACCGCGGTGGACACCGATGACGCGAACGTGCGCGCCAGGGCGCGGTTGATGCTCGGCAACGCCTACCGGAAGTCGTTCAGCCAGACGAGCGACGCGGCGACCCTCGACGAGGCGATCCGCCGGCACCGGTCGTCGATCGAGACGTTCCCGCCGGACCAGTTCGGGTACGCCGACCACCTCAACAGCCTCGCCGCCGCGCTCATGGAGCGGGCGCGGCGGTTCGGCGGCGACGAGGACCTGGACGAAGCGATCGAGCTGTTCACCGCGGCCGCGGCCCGCATGCCGCAATGGCATCCCGAGCGCTTGATGTACCTGGCCAACCTCGTGCAGGCGCACCTCTTCCGCCACGACCGGCACGGCGACCCGGAGTCCGCCGCGCGGGCGTCGGCCATCGCCCGCGAGATCACCGGCGCCGAGGTGCCCGCGGGGATGGCGGCCACCCAGCTCGGCGCGATCGGGAGCGCGCTGATCACCGCCTACGACTTCGGCGGCTCCCCCGCCGACCTCGACGAGGCGGTCGCGGTGATGCGGCGCTGCGTCGCGGTCACGTCCGGCCGGGGTCCGGCGGCGCTGAACCAGCTCGGCAGCGCGTTGATCCGCCGGCACGAGCGGACGGGCGCCGTGGCCGACGTCGTGGAGGCGGTCGAGTCCCACCGCGCCGCGCTGGCGTCGGTCGCCACGACGGACTCGCGCCGGGGTGAGTACCTGACCAACCTGTGCAACGCGTTGGAGCAGCTCTACCACGTCACCGGCGACCTCGGACACCTGGACGAGGCCGTGCGCGCCGGCGCCGAGTCGACCGCCGCGGACGTGGGGTCGCCCACGCGCGTCTCGTCCCTGACGAACCTCTCGAAGGCCGCCGCGACGCGCTACCACGTCCGGCGCGACCCGACCGACCTCGACCTCGCCGTCGAGGCGCAACGCGAGGCGCTGGCGCTCGTCGGGCCGGACAACCCGCGGCGGGTGCGCTACCTGTCGAACCTCGGTGGCTCGCTCGCCGACCGCTTCCTGGTCACCGGAGAGGCAGGCGACCTGGACGAGGCCGTCGCCCTGCTGCGGGAGTGCGCCGAGCGCACGACGGCGGGCGACACCAGGCACGCGACGCACCTGCACAACCTCGGCCTCGTGCTGGTCCGCAGGCACCGGGCCGGGCACGACCCGGCCGACCTCGCGGAGGCCGTCGGCGCGCTGTCGGCGGCGGCCTCGGGCACGTCGCCCGCGATCGTGCGGGTGCAGGCGGCGCGGTTGTGGGCCGTGTCGGTCGCCGAGCACGACGTCGCGGCATCGCTGGCGGGCTACGAGCAGGCCGTGGCGTTGTTCCCGGTGCTCGCGTGGCACGGCCTGCACCGCGAGGACCGGGAACGGCAACTGCTCGACCTCGTGGGCGTCGCCTCCGACGCCGCCGCGACCGCGCTGGCGGCCGGTCGGCCGGAGCGCGCCGTCGAACTGCTGGAGCAAGGCCGATCCGTGCTCTGGTCGCAACTGCTGGACCTGCGCACGGACTTCCTCGCGCTCCGAGGTGTGCGCCCGGACCTCGCGCGGCGGCTGGAGGAGCTGCGCGACGGCCTGGAGGAGCCTCCGGCGAAGGACGACCTCGATCCCACGCCCGTCGCGCTCGACCACCGCATGGCGCTCGCCCGTCAGTGGGACGAGACCGTCGCCGAGGTCCGCGGGCTCCCGGGGCTGGCCGACTTCCTGCGGCCCCGGCCGTGCGCCGAACTGCTGGGGGCCGCGGCCGACGGGCCGATCGTGATCGTCAACGTGAGCGCGCTGCGCTGCGACGCCCTCGTCATGACGCCCGACGGGGTCGACGTGGTGCCGCTGCCGGGCCTGACGGCGCACGACGCCTCGGAACGCGCGGACGAACTGGCCGCCGCGGCGCACGCCGCGCACGACCTCGCCGGTGTCGTCGCGCACAACGCGGTGCTGAGCGACGTGCTGGCGTGGCTGTGGCAGGCGGTGGCCGAGCCCGTGCTCGCGCACGTCGGCGCGGCGCCCCGGCTGTGGTGGTGCCCGACCGGGGCCCTGACCCGGCTGCCGCTGCACGCCGCGGGCATCCCCGGCACACCGGCGTCCGTGCCCGACCTCACGGTGTCGTCGTACACGCCGACGGTCCGGGCGCTTTCCCTGGCGCGCGAGGGGAAACCGGCCGAGGGCGACGGTGTGCTCGTCGTCGCGGTCCCCGAGGTGCGGGGCGCCGTGCCGCTGGACGTCGAGCCGGAGGTCGCCGCGCTCGCCGAGCTGTCACCCGGTCGGTGCACCGTGCGCCGCTCCGCCGACGCGGTGCGCGACCGAGTGCTCGCCGACCTGCCGCGGCACGGCCACGCGCACTTCGCCTGCCACGGCGTCGTGGACCCGTCCCGGCCGTCGGCCTCGGGCCTCCTGCTGCACGACGAGCGGCTGACGGTCGCCGACGTGTCCCGGCTGCGGCTCGGCGCGGAGCTCGCCTACCTGTCGGCGTGCGACACCGCGAGCGGCGGCGACCTGCCCGACGAGTCGCTGCACCTGGGCGCGGGGCTCAACCTCGCCGGGTACCGGCACGTCGTGGCGACCCTGTGGCCGATCCACGACGCCACCGCCGGCGAGGTCGCCCGCGGCTTCTACGGGCACCTCGGCGCGTCGGCCGCACCCGACCGCGCCGCGTTCGCGTTGCACGAGGCCGTGCGGGACATGCGGGCCCGGGGCTGGGACACGCTGCCGACCAGCTGGGTGCCGTACGTGCACGTGGGGCCGTGACCTCATGTGCCCGGCAACTCCTCGCGGCTCACCGTGCCCCTCAGAGCGCCCACGTGCCGGCCGTGCACGCGGCGTTCCTGCCCGCGTCCGCCGGGCTGATCGCCGTGGCGACATCGCCGACACCGGTGTCGACCGTCTTGAACGACATCACACCGCACTTGATCGGCTGGTACACCTGACGACGTGACCGAAGTGCGCAACGTCGTCGCCGGGCACGTCGTCGGTGACGTCGTGCAGGTCGGTCACGCGACCGTGACCGCGCCGCAAGCACGACCGACGGCAGTCGCGGGACTGCCGCCGCTCGCCGTGTTCGTCGGCAGGGAGGCCGAGCTGTCCCGGCTGACCGCCGCGCTGCGCCCCGAGTCGACGGACCCGGTGCTCGTGTGGTCCGTTGGCGGGCTGCCCGGCGTGGGCAAGACGGCGCTGGCCGTCGCGGCGGCACATCGCGCGGTCGCCGCCGGCTGGTTCCCGGGCGGGGTCGTGATGGCCGACCTGCGCGGCTACGACCAGCGGGTAACGCCCTCGACCGCGTTGGCCGGGCTGCTGGGCGCGCTGGGCGTGGCGAGCGAACACATCCCGCAGGAGGAGGCGGACCGGGTCAGGCTGTGGCGTTCACTGCTCACCCGGCGCGAGCGGATGTTGGTGGTGGCGGACAACGTCTCCGGGGCCGACCAGGTCGTCCCGCTGCTGCCCGGCGACCCCCGGCACCGGGTGCTGATCACCAGCAGGCACCGGCTGGCCGGTCTCGATCGCACACGACTGTTCGACCTGGACGTCCTGGACGTGCCGGACGCGGTGCGGATGCTCGTCGAGGTACTGCTGATGAGCAACCCCGGCGACACCCGCACCGACGACCTCGCGGCCTGTGAACAAGTCGCGCGGCTGTGCGGCGGGCTGCCGTTGGCCGTGCGCGTGGCGGCGGCCCTGCTGGTCGCCGATCCAGAGCGGGCCATGACCGACCTGGCCGAAGCGCTGGCCGACGGCCACCAGCGGCTGCGCGAGCTCGACTACGACGACGATCTCGCCGTGCGCGCCGCGTTCGACCTGTCCTACGCGCATCTCGACCCCGACCAAGCCAGGTTGCTCCGCCTCACCGCTCTCGACCCCGGACCCGACGTCGCCCTCGACACCATTGCCGCGATCGCCGACACCGACCGCGCCACCGCGGCGCGGCTGATCCGGCGGTTGCGGGCGGCGCACCTGGTGCAGCCCGGCAGGTCCGCGGGGCGTTGGCGGATGCACGACCTGGTCAGGCTGTACGTGCGGAACAAAGCCGCTGAGGACCCGGAACGTGACCGGGCGGTCGTCCGGCTGCTCGACCACTACCTGGCCGCAGTCCGGGCCACCACTGACCACCACGGCGAGGTGCGGGCGGGCACCGCGGCGGTGCGGGCGGTCGATGCCGAACGCGCCAAGCTGGTACCGGTGATCGAGCTGGCTCACGCCACCGGCCACTCCGCGCACGTGATCGGGATGGCGAGCGGTCTCGTCGAGTACTTCTCCCTGCACAAGCTCTGGAGCGAGTGGATCACCACCCATGAGCTGGCCTTGGCGGTCGCCCGGCGGACTGGTGACCGGGCAGGCGAGGCTCGACTGCTGCACGGACTCGGCGTCGGGCACGGCCAGCTGCTGCACACGGAACTCTCGATGCGCTACCTGCGCGACGCCATGTCCCTGGCCCGGCGACTGGGCGACCGGCGGTTGTTCGGCCGCTCGCTCAACCGGCTCGGCCAGCGCTTCCGCAACACGGGCCGATTGGAGTGGGCGATGGCCTGTCACCAATGGGCGACCGCGCTCTTCCACGAGGCGGGCGACGCGCACTCGTACTTCAAGGCGCTGCACGACATGGCGGTCGTCCACCGGCGTCGGCGCGAGCTCGACCAGGCTGTCGCACTGCACCTGGAATGCCTGTCCCTGGCCCGCGAGCACCGGTGGCCGCTGATCGAGGGACGGGTGCTGGACCACCTCGGCATCGCCTACCGGGAGATGAACCTCGTAGCCGAGGCGATCGAGTGCCACCAGCGCAACCTGCGAATCGTCGCGGACATGGCCGACCGCCACGGCTACGCGCGGACCATGGCGAACCTCGCCGTCACCTACCGGGTGGCCGGCCGACCGGCCGAAGCGGTGGACTGCCACCTGGAGGCGTTGCGGACGTTCCGTGACTTCGGCGCGGTCCACGCGGTGGGCAGCGTGCTGAAGGACCTGGGCATCACCTACCGGCGACTCGGCCGGGACGACGAGGCGGCGCGGTGCTGGACCGAGGCGCTCGCGATCTTCGAGGCGTTGCCCGCGGAGACCGCCGCGCCGGTCGCGGAGCGCACCCGACAGCACCTGGCCGAGCTCACCGCCGTGGATCCGACTCCTCCGGCGGCCAGTCGTCGTCGGCCTGCTCTTGGACCTCCGCACCCACCAGGGACCTCCTGAGCAACGGCCGCAGCGCTTCGGACAGCGCCTCGACGGGGACGGCGGCGAGGTCCCGCAGCGGCACGGCCGTCACGTCGGGGATCTTCACCTCTATGTCGTCGCGACGATCGGACACGGCGACCTCCAGGCTCGGCACCCCATCATGGCAGTCGACGCCGCGGTCGGGCAGTCCGTCGGCAACACCACCGTGAGCCACCTCACCCGTCCGACCGCGTCGCGTTCGTCGACGCGGTCGGACGCCCCCCTCAGACACCCGCCGCAGGGTGTCGTCGACGGGCCGGCGACCCCGGGTCCCCCTAGAGCACCGGGTCGGGCGGTCCGTCTTGGTCAACGGTGGCGGACCGGCGCGCGGCGGCGCGAGTGGAACGGGACGCTGGGACACCGCGGATCCGTTGACCTGCGAGGACGTGGACCGGTGGGACGGCCTGTGGGACGCTGGGCGATCGAGGGGGCGGGGAATGTCGTTATCGGGGCACGTGGACGCGTTCGCGCGCGCGCTCGCCGAGCTGAAGCGGCGCAGCGGGCGCAGCTACCGGACGCTGGGCGAGCGCACCGGGCTGAGCAGCTCCGGGCTGCACCGCTTCTGCCAGGGCCTCGCCGTGCCGGAGCACTTCGAGGTGGTGGCCAGGATCGCGCGGGCCTGCGGCGCGACCAAGGCCGAGCTGGTCGAGCTGCACCGGCTGTGGGCGATGGCGACGTCGGACAGCGCGGGCGCCCACGACGAGCCGGTGGCCCGGCAGCTGCCCGCTCCCCCGGCCAGGTTCGCCGGGCGGGAGCGGGAGTTGGCGCACGTCACGGCCGCGCTCGCGGCGCAGCCCGCCGCCGTGGTGATCTCGGCCATCAGCGGGGCCGGTGGCATCGGCAAGACGTGGTTGGCGTTGCACTGGGCGCACCGCAACCTGCACCTGTTCCCGGACGGTCAGCTGCACGTCGACCTGCGCGGTTTCGACCCCACCGGCTCGCCGGTGCCACCGGAGGCGGCCGTGCGCGGCTTCCTGGAGGCCATGGGCGTCGCGCCGGCCACCATCCCCACCGACCCGCAGGCGCAGGCCGGCCTGTACCGCAGCGTGATCGCCGGTCGGCGCATGCTCGTGGTGCTCGACAACGCGCGTGACACGGCGCAGGTCGTGCCGCTGCTGCCGGGCAGCCCGACGTGCACGGTGCTGATCACCAGCCGCCGCCGGCTGACCCGCCTGGTCACCGCGCACGGCGCCCGCCAGGTCGACCTGGACGTGCTGCCGGAGGGCGAGGCGCGCAACCTGCTCGCCCGGCACCTCGGCGCGGACCGGCTGGCCGCCGACCCGCGCGCGGTGGACGACCTGGTCGCGTTCTGCGCGGGCCTGCCGCTGGCGCTGGGCATCGTGGCGGCCCGCGCGACGAGCCACCCCGAGTTCTCGCTGTCCGCCCTGGCCGACGAGCTGCGCGACCACACGGGCCGGTTGGACGCGCTCAACATCGACGACGCCGAGGCCAACCTGCGGGCCGTGTTCTCCTGGTCCTACCGGGCGTTGGCGGAGCGGACGGCCACCGCGTTCGGCCTGCTCGGCCTCGCGCCGGGACCGGACATCGGGCTGCCGGCCGCCGCGGCGCTGATCGGCACGTCCACCGCCGAGGCCCGGGTGCGGCTGCGCGACCTGGAGGCGGAGAGCCTGGTGCAGGAGCACTCGCCGGGCCGGTACCGGATGCACGACCTGGTGCGGCTGTACGCGGCCGAGCAGGCGGCGCGGGACCTGGCTGAGCCGGTGCGCCACGAGGCGACGACCCGGCTGCTCGACTTCTACCTGCACACCGCGTACTCCGGTGAACGCGTGCTCGACCCGTACCGGCCGCCGATCGTGATCGGCCGCCCGGTCACCGGCGTGGCGCCGCACCCGCTGCCCGACCTTGCCCGCGCGGTGACGTGGTTCGAGGTCGAGCACGCCAACCTGATGGAGGCGCAGCAGTTGGCCGCGCGGCACGGCAGGCACACGACGACGTGGCGGCTGGGCTGGGTGATGCACACGTTCCACTACCGGCAGCGGCACCGCCGGGACAACCTCGTCACGTGGCGCACCGCCGTCGCCGCCGTCGAGCACCTGGACGACCCGGGCGACCAGGCCCGCGCGCACCGGCGGCTCGGCGTGGCGCTGCTGGACGTCGGCGAGCACCGCGACGGGCTGGCGCACCTGCACCGGGCGCTCGAGGAGTTCCACCGGGCGGGCGACGTCGCGGGCCAGGCGCGCACGCACGAGGCGTTCGCCGCCGCGTGGGACCAGCAGGGCGACAGCGAACGCGGGTTGGCGCACGCCTACGAGGCGTTGGAGCTCTACCGGGGGCTGGACGACCGGACCCGTGAGGCGAACATGCTCAACTCCGTCGGCTGGTACCACGCGGCGCTCGGCGACCTGACCCGTGCGGCGGAGTACTGCACGGCGGCGTTGGCGCTGCACCGGCGGGTCGGCTACGTCGACGGTGAGGCGTACACGTTGAGCAGCCTGGGCCACATCGCCCACCGCACCGGCGACCACGCGCGGGCGGTCGACCACTTCCGCGCGGCGATCACCGTGCTGCGCAGCCTGAACGACCGCGGCGAGGAGGCGAGCACGCTGGACCTGCTGGCGCAGGCGCACTCCGCGTTGGGGCAGCACGACCAGGCGCGTGAGGCCTGGTCGCAGGCGCTGGAGCTGTACCACTCGCAACACCGCACCGCCGAGGTGCTGGTGGTCCGCTCGCGGCTGGCCGCGATCGACACCGTCGCCTGAGCACCCCGCGGGCCCTCGCTCCTCCAGTGTCCGGTCACCCGGCCGTCGCGGCATCACTCCGGGTGCGGGAGTCCGCGCCGGGTGATCCGCCTGACATCCCGGACCGAACACCCGTCGGCCGAGCGCCTGGCGGAACGGGACGACGCCTACGACCTGCTCCAGCACGCCCCGGGCCGGACCTTCGAGCAGTTGGACGCCGAAATCGCCGCTGAGGCACGGCGCATCGTGATCGGCGGTCAGCGGCTGAGCGCGCTTCGGGTGCCGTGCGCGATCTCCAGGTCTTCACGCGCGGTGACGACGAGGGTCCGGGCGCTCGCGCTCGGCCCGGTGATGTCGGTGTCACCGTCGGCTTGGTCGTTGCGCGCCGAGTCGACCGCCACCCCGAGGAACGCCAACCGCTCGGCGGCACGGCGGCGCACCGTGGCCGACTTCTCGCCGACACCGCCGGTGAACGCGAGGACGTCCAGACCGCCGAGCGCGGCGGCCATCGAGGCGATGCCGCCGACCAGCCGGTGCGTGTAGACGTCCAGCGCCAGCACGGCGTCCGGGTCGCCGTCGGCCGCCGCCGCGTCGATCTTTCGCATGTCGCCGGTGCCGGCCAGCGCGGTGAGCCCGGACTGCTCCTCCAACGCGGTCGCGACCTCGTGCGGGGTCAGCTCCTCGTGCTCCTCCAGCCACAGCACCAGACCGGGGTCGACCGTGCCCGACCTGGTCGCCATCACCAAGCCCTCCAACGGGGTGAAGCCCATGGTCGTGTCGACGGCGCGGCCGTCGGCGATCGCCGCCAGCGACGCGCCCGCGCCCAGGTGGCAGCTGACGAGCCGCAGGCCGGGCGACACGAGTTCGGCCACCCGGCGCGCGCAGTAGGCGTGGGACAGGCCGTGGAAGCCGTAGCGGCGGATCGCGTACCGGTCCCGCCACTCCCGGGGCACGGCGTACGTGGCCGCCGACGCGGGGATGGTGGTGTGGAACGCGGTGTCGAAGCACGCGACCGCCGGCACGTCCGGCAGCAGCCGGTGCACGGCGTCCAAGCCCGCCAACGACTTCGGCTGGTGCAGCGGCGCGAGCGAGGTCAGGTCGACCAGCGCCTGCCGCACCAGGTCGTCCAGCACGACGGGATCGGTGAACCGCGTGCCGCCGTGCACCACGCGGTGCCCGACGGCGTCCGGTGTCGGCCAGTCCTCCAGCACGTCGGCGAGCCGCTCCGGGTCCGGCTCGACGTCGGCGGTGCGCTCCACCTCGTCGTCGGCCGCCAGCAGCCGCAGCTTCAGGCTGGACGAGCCCGCGTTGACCACCAGGACCCGCACGTCAGCCCCACGTCCAGTCGGCGATCGCCGGGTCGTCCTCGCCGTGCTCGCGGGTGTGCTGACGGGCGGCGAGCCGGGCGTCCGCCATGCGCTGCCGCAACGACGCCGCCGCGCCGCCCAGCGACGGCACCCGGTCGATCACGTCCATGACCAGGTGGAACCGGTCCAGGTCGTTGAGCATCACCATGTCGAACGGCGTGGTCGTGGTGCCTTCCTCCTTGTAGCCGCGCACGTGCAGGTTGCCGTGGTTCGTGCGGCGGTAGGTGAGGCGGTGGATGAGCCACGGGTAGCCGTGGAACGCGAAGATCACCGGCTTGTCCTCGGTGAACAGCGCGTCGAAGTCGCGGTCCGGCAGGCCGTGCGGGTGCTCGGTGTCCGGTTGCAGGCGCATGAGGTCCACCACGTTGACCACGCGCACCTTCAGGTCGGGCAGGTGCGCGCGCAGCAGCTTGGCGGCGGCCAGGGTCTCCAACGTCGGGATGTCGCCCGCGCAGGCCAGCACCACGTCCGGCTCGCCCTCGGTGGTGCCCGCCCAGTCCCAGATGCCCAGGCCGCGCGCGCAGTGCGCGACCGCGTCCGGCATGTCCAGGTACGTCAGCGCGGGTTGCTTGCCCGCCACGATCACGTTCACGTAGTGCCTGCTGCGCAGGCAGTGGTCCGCGACCGACAGCAGCGTGTTGGTGTCGGGCGGCAGGTAGACGCGGACGATCTCGGCCTTCTTGTTCACCACGTGGTCGAGGAAGCCGGGGTCCTGGTGGCTGAACCCGTTGTGGTCCTGCCGCCAGACGTGCGACGACAGCAGGTAGTTCAACGACGCCAGCGGCGCGCGCCACGGGATCGTCCGGGTCGTCTTGAGCCACTTGGCGTGCTGGTTGAGCATCGAGTCGACGATGTGGATGAACGCCTCGTAGCTGGTGAACAGGCCGTGCCTGCCGGTGAGCAGGTAGCCCTCCAGCCAGCCCTGGCACAGGTGCTCCGACAGCACCTCCAGCACCCGGCCGTCCGGTGCGAGGTGGTCGTCGCCGGGCGCGGTGTCCGCCCGCCACTTGCGGCCCGTCACGTCGAACAGGGCCGACAGCCGGTTGGAGGCCACCTCGTCCGGGCCCATGACGAGGAAGTTGTCCGGGTTGAGGCGCACCACGTCGCGCAGGAACGCGCCGAGCACCTTGGTCGCCTCGCTGCTCCCGACGGCGGGCCGTTCCACGGTCACCGCGTGGTCGCGGAAGTCGGGCATCCGCAGGTCGCGCAGCAACCGGCCGCCGTTGGTGTGCGGGTTGGCGCTCATCCGCCGGTCGCCGGTGGGCGCGAGGGCGCGCAGTTCGGGCACGAGCCGGCCGTCGTCGTCGAACAGCTCCTCGGGCCGGTAGCCGCGCAGCCACTCCTCCAGCAGCGCGCGGTGCCCGTCGTCGGTCCGCGTGGCGGCGAGCGGGACCTGGTGCGAGTGGAACGTGCCCTCGACCTGCTTCCCGTCCACTTCGCGCGGTCCGGTCCAGCCCTTCGGGGTGCGCAGCACGATCACCGGCCACGGCGGTCGTCGTGCCGACTGCTTCATCTCGGCGATGTCGTCCAGGACCGTGTCCAATGTGGATGCGAGCTGTTCGTGCACGGCTTTGGGCTCGTCGCCGACGACGAAGTGCGGCGTGTGGCCGTAGCCCCGCAGCAAGGAGGCCAGCTCGTCGTCCGGGATGCGGGCCAGCACCGCGGGGTTGGCGATCTTGTAGCCGTTGAGGTGCAGCACGGGCAGCACGACGCCGTCCCGGGCGGGGTCGAGGAACTTGTTCGAGTGCCAACTGGCGGCCAGCGGCCCGGTCTCCGCCTCACCGTCCCCGACCACGCACAGCGCCAGGAGGTCGGGGTTGTCGAACACCGCGCCGTACGCGTGCAGCAGGGCGTACCCGAGCTCGCCGCCTTCGTGGATCGAGCCGGGTGTCTCCGGCGCGACGTGACTCGGGATGCCGCCGGGGAAGGAGAACTGGCGGAACAACGCGCGCAGGCCGTCGAGGTCCTCGCCGATGCCCGAGTAGACCTCGCTGTAGGTGCCTTCCAGGTAGGCGTTGGCGACGAGCCCGGGACCGCCGTGGCCGGGTCCGGTGACGTAGAGGGCGTTCAGGTCGCGTTGCCGGATGGCGCGGTTCATGTGCGCGTAGAGGAGGTTGAGGCCGGGGGTCGTGCCCCAGTGGCCGAGCAGGCGGGGCTTGACGTGCTCGGGACGCAGGGGTTCGCGCAGCAGCGGGTTGTCGAGCAGGTAGATCTGCCCGACGGACAGGTAGTTCGCCGCACGCCAGTAGGCGTCCAGCAGGTCCAGGTCGTCCGCGGTCCGCTCGGTCGACGGCATGGTCCGACGCTAGCTCTGATCACGGGGGTCCGAAACTCGAGCGCCCGCTCGCGCGAGTCGGCGCCGCGGTCGGCACTGGTGCGCGGTTCCCGAGCGGACGAGGGCCGTCGTGCCGCACTGGCGGGCGGGAAGCGACGCGGCGGGTGACCATGGGCGCGGGAGGTGGCTGTGTCCGAGGTCGCCGGCGTGCGGGCGGAGCGGGCGGCGGGGTTGAGCGCGGCGGAGGTCGCGGAGCGCGTCGCCGACGGGCGGACCAACGCCGTGCGGTCCCGCACGAGCCGCAGCACGGGTCAGGTCGTCCGGGCGAACGTCATCACGCCGTTCAACGGCCTGCTGACCGCGTTGTTCCTGGTCGTCCTCGCCACCGGGCGCTGGCAGAACGGCCTGTTCGGGCTGGTCGTCGTGGCCAACACGGCGATCGGCGTGGTCCAGGAGCTCCGCGCCAAGCGCACCCTCGACCGGCTCGCCGTGCTCAACGCGCCACACGCCCGGGTGACGCGCGACGGTGTGACGTCCGAGGTCGACGTCGGCGACGTGGTGGCTGACGACCTGATCACCGTGCGCGCCGGCGACCAGGTCGTGGCCGACGGCGCGGTCACCGCGGCCGAAGGCCTGGAACTGGACGAGTCGCTGCTGACCGGCGAGTCCGAGCCCGTCCACAAGGCCGTCGGCGACGACGTGCGGTCCGGGTCGATCGTGGTCGCCGGGTCGGGCCGGTTCCAGGCGACGGCGGTCGGCGCGGACGCCTACGCGACCCGGCTCACCGCCGAGGCTCGCCGGTTCACCGCGGTGCGGTCCGAGTTGGTCGCCGGCACGAACAAGCTGCTGCGGTGGATCTCGCTGATGATGCTGGTGGTCGGCCCTCTGCTGCTGTGGGGCCAACTGCGCAGCCCCGACACCGACGACTGGCAGGAGGCGATGACCGGCGCGGTCGCGGCGCTGGTCGGCATGGTCCCCGAAGGGCTGGTGCTGCTCACCAGCCTGGCGTTCATGCTCGCCGCGGTGGCCCTGGCGCGGAGGCAGACCCTGGTGCAGGAGCTGCCGGCGGTGGAGGTGCTCGCCCGCGTCGACGTCGTCTGCCTCGACAAGACTGGCACGCTCACGCACGGCGAGATCGTGTTCGACCAGCTGATGGCGGACGGCCCGCAGGATGACGTCCGGGAGGCGCTGGCGTTGCTGGCGACGGCGCCCGACGCGAACGCCACGTCCGCCGCGCTGGCCGAGGAGTTCTCCTCCACCACTTGGCAGCGCGTGGGAGGCGTGCCGTTCTCGTCGACCCGGAAGTGGTCCTCTGTGGACGCTCTCGGTCACGGCACGTGGGTGCTCGGCGCGCCGGAGATGGTGTTCCCCGAGGGCGGACCGGCGGCCGAACGCGCCGCCGACCTGGCAGCGCAGGGCAAGCGCGTGCTGGTCCTCGCCTCGGCCCACTCCCCCGCCGATGGCACGTCGCTGCCCTCCGGTCTCACCGGGCGCGCGCTGGTCGTGCTCGCCGAGCGGATCCGCGACGACGCCGCCGACACGTTGCGGTACTTCGCCGAGCAGGGCGTGACGCTGCGGGTGATCTCCGGCGACAACCCGCGCACGGTCGGCGCGGTCGCGGTGTCGGTCGGCTTGCCCGGCATCTCCGACGCGGGCGAGGCGGTGGACGCGCGCACGCTGCCCGACGACCCGGACGCGCTCGCCGACGTGCTGGAGACCTCCGCCGTGTACGGGAGGGTCACGCCGCAGCAGAAGCGGGCGGTGGTGGGCGCGTTGCAGCGGCGCGGGCACGTGGTCGCGATGACCGGTGACGGCGTCAACGACGCGATGGCGTTGAAGGACGCCGACATCGGCGTGGCGATGGGCAACGGCGCCGCCGCGACCAGGGCGGTGGCGCAGCTCGTGCTGCTGGACAGCCGGTTCGCGCACCTGCCGGACGTGGTCGCGGAGGGTCGGCGGGTGATCGCGAACATCGAGCGGGCGGCGAACCTGTTCCTGGTGAAGAACGTGTACTCGCTGGTGCTGGCGCTGGTCGTGCTGGCGAGCGGGATCGCCTACCCGCTGGCCCCGATCCAGCTCACCATGATCTCGACGGTGACGATCGGCGTCCCGGGTTTCGTGCTCGCCCTCGCCCCGAACCGCCGCCGTTATGTGCCCGGGTTCCTGGGGCGCGTGCTGCGGTTGGCCGTGCCGGCGGGTGTGGTGATCGGGCTGGCGGCGTTCGGCGGCGACCTCGCGATCCGCTCGCTCGACCCGGCCGGCGGGCGGGTGGCCGGTCAGACGGTGGCGGCGGTCGTGGTGCTGGTGGCGTCGCTGTGGACGTTGTCGCTGCTGGCGCGGCCGTTGACGGGGTGGAAGGTGGCGCTGCTGGCGGGCTTGGCGACGACGGCGGCGGTGATCCTCGCCGTGCCGGTGCTGGCGACCGACGTGTTCCTGCTGGAGGTGACGCCGCAGCGGCTGCTCGTGGGTGTGGCAGTCGGCGCCGTGGCGGCGGCGTTGGTGGAACTGGTCGGCCGGATCAGCCGGCCGACCGCGGCTTGACCGCGCAGAGGTGGCGTTACGCGCCCACCGTGCCGTCGATGCCCTCGCGCAGGAAGTCGGCGTGGCCGTTGTGCCGGGCGTACTCGTGGATCAGGTGGAGCATGACCAGGCGCAGCGACACGTCCTCGCCCCAGCGCTCGTGGTGGCCCGTGACGTCGAGCGACTCGGCTTCCCGCTCGATGCGACGGGCGTGCTCGACCTCCGCCTGCCAGGCCTCGAACGCCTCGGACCTGGTCGCGGTGGAGGCGTCGTAGGCGACCTGGAAGTCGCCGTCGGCCGACCAGACCAGCGGGACGTCCTCGTGGTTGATCACGCGCCGGAACCAGGTCCGCTCGACCTCGGCCATGTGCCGCACCAGGCCGAGCAGGGTGAGCGTGGACGGCGGCATGGAGCGGCGGCGCAGGTCTTCGGTGGACAGGCCGTCGCACTTCATGGCCAGGGTGGCGCGGTGGTAGTCGAGGAACGCGCGCAGCGTCTCGCGTTCGTCGGCGCGCAGGGGTGGGCCGACGCGTTCGGTGGTCATGGGTCCATGGTCCCCGGAGGGCTAGGGTCGCGTGCCATGGACCCGCTGGTGCCCCGGTACGGGGGCGGATCGCTGGCCGACGTCGTGCCGTCGTTGCTCGCCGGGCTCGGTGTGCCGGGGATGGTGGACGTGCTCGGCATCTCCGGCCCGTCCCGGGTGTGCGTGCTGCTCGTGGACGGTCTCGGGTGGCGGTTGTTGCGGGAGCACGAGGCGGACGCGCCGTTCCTGTCGTCGTTGGCGGGTCCGCCGATCACGGCCGGGTTCCCGGCGACCACGGCGAGCAGCCTGGCCGCGTTGGGCACCGGGGTGCCGACCGGTGAGCACGGGTTGGTCGGGTACTCGTTCGCCGACGGTGGCGAGGTGCTGAACGCGTTGCGGTGGTCGCGGTACGGGGCGACCCCGCACGTCGACTTGCGGGACGTGCTCGTGCCGGAGGACGTGCAGCCGCGGCGGACGGCGTTCGAGGCGGCGGCCGACGCCGGGGTGGCGGTGCGGCTCGTGCTGCCGCGCGAGCAGAAGGGCAGCGGGCTGACGCGGGCCGTGCTGCGGGGTGGGCGGTTCCAGGGCGTGCTCGGGTTCGGCGACCTCGTGGCGCGGGTGGCGGAGGCGATGCGGTCGGACGACCGGGTGCTCTGCTACGCCTACCACGCCGACCTGGACGCGCTCGGGCACGTGCACGGGCCGGGCAGCGAGGCGTGGCGGTGGCAGTTGCGGTTCGTCGACCGGTTGGCGGCGGCGGTGGCCGACGGGTTGCCGGCCGGTGGGGCGTTGGTCGTGACGGCCGACCACGGGATGGTGGCGGCGGACGACCGGGTCGACTTCGACACCGACGACGTGCTGCGCGACGGTGTGCGGTTGCTCGGCGGCGAGGCCCGGGTGCGGCACGTCTACACGTCGGCGGTGGAGGCGGTGCGGGCCCGGTGGGTGGAGCGGCTGGGTGATCGGGCGTGGATCGCGTCGCGCGCGGAGGCCGTGGCGGCGGGGTGGTTCGGGCCACGGGTGGACGACCACGTGCTGCCGCGGATCGGCGACCTGGTGGTGGCGGCGAAGGGGTCGCTGGCTGTGGTGCGTTCGACGGTGGAGCCGGGACTCACTACCTTTGTCGGGCACCACGGCTCGCTGACGGAGGAGGAGCAGCACATTCCGGTCCTGAACACGATCGGGTGATCATGGCCCGGAAATGTACGGAAACAGTGTTCTCGTACATCGGTTGGATAGACCGAGCGCCGACCAGCCCCGCCCGTCACCGCCGCAGCCGCCCGGACGCGGCTCGGCATAGCATCACGTGTCGGCCGCCAGGAGGACGCCCGGCGCTTCCGGGGCCTCCGGGGCCGTGCCGGGAGGCGCTGGGGCGTGCCGGGAGGCGCCGACACGACCGCGGCCGGGGACGGGAGGCGACGAGTGGAGCACGGGTCGCCGGTGGTGGACACCTCGGTCGCCGGGGTCGTGGAGGCCAGGTGGGGTGTCCGCCCGGAGCCCGCGATCGCGCGGTACGCCGAGCCGGGCTGGCAGCTGTCGCCCCTGCCCATCGACCGGCGGTGCCCGAAGTGCGCAGGCGAGCTGCACGGCCTGTACCGCGCCCACCCGGATCGTGGCAGGCAGCAGCTGCAGGCCGCCGTCGCGTGCCCCGCGTGCCCCGCTTCGTTCACGCTGCGGGAGTTGAAGCTCGCGCAACGCTCGGTGCTCGGCGACCTGCGCCCGGACGCCGTCTCGCGCCGCCTCGCGGAGGACGCCCAACTCGAAGCCCTGGCCCGCAGCTCGCGCGCCGTCCGCCGACCGGCGGCCGATCGGCCGCCGGCCGCGCCGCCCGAGCCCTTGGAACCACCCCGGAACCCGCCGACGCGAACCGGCCGCGCCACCGCGCCGGGCACCGGGTTCGGCGAGCCCGAGACCGCGCTGGACCTGCCGCCGGCGGCGGGTTCGCGGCAGCCGGCGGCGGGGCCCGGCTCCCCGGAGGCGGGCCCGCGGCGTCCGGAAGCCGGTGCCGGATCGCCGGCGACGGGTTCGCGATCGGCGGCGGGTTCGCAGCGGTCGGAATCCGGTGCCGGGTCGCCGAAGGACGGTTCGCGGCGGCCGGGGGCAGCGGATTCCGGGCGGCGGCGGGCGGAGTCGCAGCGGGCGGCGCGGGATTCGCGGCGGGCGGGCGGATCGCGCGGTGAGGTGGAGGCCGGTTCGCCTGCCGCTGAGGGTGGTGCGGCGGCCGGTGGCGGGACCGAGGTCGTTGGGCCGGCAGTCGAAGGTGCCGTGCGGGGCGCGACGGCCGGCGGTGCGGCCGAGGTCGACCGCGGGGCGCAGGATGCGGCAGCCGCCGGGGCGGGCGTGGACGCCGAGGCGGAGGCGGACGGGGCGGCCGAGGGCGGAGGTGAGGCGCGGGTTCGGGTGGGGCGGCGCGTGTCCACCGTGGCGATGGCGGCTCGGATCCGGTCGATCCTCAGCGGCTCGGAGGTTGCGCCGGCGGCGCGTTCGGCGGCGGTGCCCGTGTTGCCGCCGGCGTTGGCGGCGCTGGAGTCGCGGCCCGTGTGGTGGTGCAAGACGGTCGACCCCGCGTTCGACGTGCCCGACGTGCCGACCGGCGTGGACGCTCGGGTCGTTTTGCCTGATTTGTCCGTATTCGACCCGCTGAAGCAGCGGCTCGAAGCGGCCGGGGTGCCGTACCGCGCCATCCGCCACTGGTTGGAGCAGGAGGAAGTGTCCGCGACCGCCGCCACCGCCTGGCTGTCCGACGTCGGCGGCGTGGTGCCGGAGCGGTGCGAGTCGGTCGTCGGCGAGGGGGCGAGAGCGGCTCGACTGGCCTTCGAGATGCTGTGGGACCTGCACGAACCGACCAACGCCGACGACGTGCCCGACCCCGTCCCGGTCACCCGGCACGTGCCCGCCGACTGGACGCGATTCCTGCCCTTCCCCGTGCTCAACCCCGCCCAGGCCCAAGCCGCACCCCACCTGGTGGACGGCGACTCCCACCTGCTGATCACCGCACCGACCGGCGCGGGCAAGACCGCGATGGGCATGCTGGCCGTGCTGAAGGCGATCCTGCACGAAGGCCGCAAAGCCGCCTGGCTCGTCCCCCAGCGCTCGCTCACCGACGAACTCGACCGCGAGCTGGAGACCTGGCGCGACGAGGGCCTCCGCGTCGAACGCCTCTCCGGTGAGTACGCCGTCGACGTCGAAGCCGTCAAAGCGGCCGACCTCTGGGTCGCCACCACCGAGAAGTTCGAGGCGATCTGCCGCGCGTCCTCCCTCCAGGCCGCGCTCGGCGAGGTCGGCTGCCTCGTCGTGGACGAGATCCACCTGCTGGGCAGCCCCAACCGCGGCGCGTTGCTGGAAGCCCTCCTGGCCCGGGTCCGCGGCATCGACTCGCCGGTCCGGATCGTGGGGCTCTCGGCGACCGTGTCCAACGCCGCCGAGGTCGCCGAGTGGCTGGAAGCCGACCTCGTGGCCACGACCTGGCGGCCGTCCAAGGTGACCTGGCAGCTGCCGACGATCCCGGCCGCCTCCGGCTTCACCGCGAACAACCGGCTGCGCGAGCAGGTCGTGCTCGACCTGACCCAACGGCACACCGCCGAGGGCGGCAGCGTGCTGGTGTTCTGCGGCTCCAAGCGCAACGTCCGCTCCACCGCGATGGCGATCGCCGCCGACCGGGGCGCGCCCGTGCACACCGTCGCCCCCGACGACGTCGACGGCCTGACCGAGGCGTGCGCGGAGGTCGGCGTCCGCCTGCACTACGCCGACTACGAGCACAAGCACGCCGCCGAACGAGCCTTCCGCGCACGTGAAGCGGACGTCCTGGTCGCCACGTCCACCGTCGCCGCCGGCGTGAACCTGCCCGCACGGGCCGTGGTCGTGCGCGACGTCTCCATCGGCGGCGAGCCGATCGACACGTCCACCGTGCTGCAGATGTTCGGCCGGGCCGGGCGCATCGGCGCGGGAGAGACCGAGGGCTGGTCGTACCTGATCGTCGACGAGACGCAGCGCGCCGACTGGCAGACCCGGCTGGTGGCCGGGTACTCGGTCTACTCGCGGATCCGCGACTCGCTGCCCGACCACGTGCTGGCCGAGGTGCTCCAGGGCCGGATCGGCACGGTGGACGACGCGCAGGCGTGGTGGGTCGAGACGCTGGCGCACGCGCAGGGCGACGACGACCTGGAGCCGGTGCAGGAAGCCGTGGCGTTCCTGGTGGACGAGGGCCACCTGACGTCGACCGGCGACCGGCTCGACATCACCGAGCTGGGCCGCCTCACCGCGCGGATGATGGTGTCCACGCACACCGGCCACCGGTTGCGCCGCACGCTCGGTCTGCTGCCCGTGCCGCACGACCCGGACGAGGCGGAGAACGCGCTCAGCCTGGTCCTGTCGGTCGCCGTCCGCGACCTGGCGGGCATCCCGGTGCCGGAGCCGGTGCGGCCGGCCGTGGCCACGGTCATCAAGGCGGGCGGCAAGACGTCGCAGATCACCCACACGACGTCGGTCAAGGGCCTCGGCTCGCAGACGACCACCGCGCCGGGCGACCTGGCGTGGGCGGCGCTGCTGCTCGCGGCACGGTCGCCGCACCTGTTCGACGGGAAGCGGCGCGTGGCGGGCGGCATCCCGCTGGCCACCCTGCACCCGGTGTACGAGCAGGCGCCGAGGTTCCTGGCGTGGCTGGCCGCGCAGGGCGTGCTGGGCACCGTGCACCCGTGGATCGCCGTGGTGGCCGCCGACCTCGACCACCGCGTCCGCTGGCGGAGCCTCGCACCGGGCCGCGGCGCGGGCAGGCTGCTGTGGATGTGCGAGGAGATGGCCACCCGCGCCCACCTCAGGGACGTGGTGCCGGGCCTGTGGCGCTCGGCGGTCGCGCGGGGTCTCCGCGCGCCGGACTGGCCACCGGGGCGTTCACCGGCGGGCTGCGTCCTGGACCACGCCGGCTACACCGCGTTGCTGCGCGAGCGCACCACCAACCACACCCTCACCGCGCACGCCGACAACGCCACCGTCACGGGCGGCACGGGCGCGACCGCGGTCGCCTGGCGTGGCCGGACCTGGACCACGCCGACGACGGCCGCGACCGTCGCCTACCCACCGGCGGAGGACGACGACCCGACCGAGACCGGGGTGGCTGTGTTCACCCGCCGCGGCGACTACCGCGCCACCGGCTGGCTCACCGCCTACACCGGCCTCGACACCGAAGGCACCCCACCGCCACCGGCACGCACCCGCCGAGGGCTCGGCCGGTGACTACCCGCGGTCGAGCGCCCCTGCCAACACCGGCGCGAGGCTCCGGCTGAACGCGGCGTTGAGGTGGTCGGGGTCGTAGTACACGGCGATGTTGCCGACCACGCCGTGGCACTTGTGCGCGTCGCAGAAGTAGTCGGTGAAGTCCGCCAACGACACCATCTCGTTGTCGCTGGTCCGCGCGACCTCCGACAACGGGTCCGAAGGCTGCGCCGTCGCACGGTCCACCGCGCACACCCCCGGGTCACCGGGGTTGAGCGCCACGCACTGGTGGTCCCGCACCTCGCCGTTCAACGGCGGGTCGCCCAACACCACCACGCGCGCACCCGCGTCGGTCCACCGCTTCCACCGCGGTTCGAGCCCGTCGCGGTACTGCTCGGTCTGCGAACGGCCGCTGCCGTCGTCCACGAGCTCCTTGCGCGCGTAGAACGAGGTCAGCACCAGCGACGGCGAGTCCTCCGCGATCTCGTCGGTCATCCGCGCGGTCCAGTCGGCGCACTTGCGCCTGGCCTCGTCGGTCGCGACGCCGCGGTAGCCGACGAAGTCGACCTCCGCGAACGGACACCCGCCCAGGTAGGCGAACTTGAGCACCCAGCCGTGCTCGCGGGCCAGGTCGACCACCGGTGGCTGCCACTGCTGGGCGTGCGAGTCGCCGACGAGCCAGACCACCCGCGCGGACGCCGATCCACCGCTGTAGTCGCACAGCGAGACGTCGGCCACGCCCTCGACACCGACGCAACCGGGCGGCGCCTTGAAGTACTCGTTGACGGGCCCCATGTGCACGACCTCCGCCGGACCCAACGGGTTCGGGCAGCCGTTGGCCGGGATCAGGGCCTGCCCGCCGACGCACACCCCGACGCCGCGCTCCTCGGCCTCCCGCTCGGCCTGCGCGACGTGCCGCCCGTAGGTCCAGTTCAACCCGGCCGCGGCCGCGGAGACGACGAGGAGGCCGACCACCATCGCGGCGAACGTCCGGCCGGTCCCGAGGCGGACCGCGATGCCCCTGTCCTCGACCAGCACCTTCGACAGGTACGCCAGCACGAGCGACACCCCGAGCACCACGAGCAGCAGTGGCGTGGTCATCCGGCCCGCCTGCAACGCGTCCGCGAACACGAACGGCGCGACCATGATCAACGGCCAGTGCCACAGGTACAGCGAGTAGCTGATGCCGCCCAGGAACTGCACCGGCGACGACGCCGTGACCGCGGCGTGCCACTGCCGTCCCGGGCGTTGCCCGGACGCGATGACGAGGGCCGTGCCGACGGTCGGCACCAACGCGAGGTAACCGGGGAACGGCGTCGCGTGGTCGTAGAGGAACGCGGACCCGAGGATCATGGCGAACCCGACCGCCGAAGCCACCCCGGCCAGCCGCTTCGACAACTCGACGCCGGTCAGCGCGATGAGCGCGCCCAGCGCGAACTCCCAGACGCGGCCCTGCGTGACGAAGTACGCCTGGTTCGGCTCGACCTGCGTGTAGTGGATGCTGAACGCCAACGACGCCGCGCCGACCAGCGCGATGCCGACGACCTGCGCCCGCCGTTGCCGGACCTTGAACAACACCACCAGGAGCAACGGCCAGACCAGGTAGAACTGCTCCTCCACCGACAGCGACCAGTAGTGCTGCACGAGGCTGGCCGCCGTGTTGGCCGCCGAGTAGTCGACCGACTTCGCCGCGAGGAGCCAGTTCTCCCAGTACAGGGCGGAGGCGACCGACTCGGCCGCGGTCGCCTCCCACCGCGGGTACGGCAACAGGAGGTACGCGGCGACGACGCTCACGCCGAGCACCAGCAACGCGGCGGGCAACAGCCGGCGGATGCGGCGGGCGTAGAAGCGGCCGAGGCGGACGCGGCCGGTGGAGGTGATCTCGCGGTCGAGGTGCGAGCTGATCAGGAAGCCGGAGATGACGAAGAACACGTCGACGCCGACGTAGCCGCCGGTGAGACCGCCCGGCCAGAGGTGGTTGACCACCACGGCGAGCACCGCGATGGCGCGCAAGGACTGGATGTCGGTGCGGAACGCCGACTGTCTTCGCGCCTCCGCGGGCGCGCGTTCCTCGATGACCGTACTCACTCTTTCGCCCGTCCCCCACACGTGTCGCCTGACTACAGGCTGTCGGCGCAGCACGGTACATGACCGCTCGGCGCGGTGGCGGGTGCCGCCGTGGATGCCACTGCCGAGCGCGCGATGTCGAGGTGGCCGGACATATGGTGACCGTGACCCGCGTCCGGAGCCGTGAGGGGTGATCGGTGACCTATCCGCCGGAACCGTGGGAGCTGCACGGCCGCGCGTGCGTGTCGGTGTGGCTGGTCCGGGCGACGGTGCTGCCACCGCTGCCGGTGCGGCCGGTGACCGTGTTCGGGCGGGCCGTGGTCGGCACGGCGTTCGTGGACTACCGGCCGCCCGGCTTGGCCTACCACGAGGTGCTGGCCGCCGTGCTGGTGCGGCGTGGCCCGCGGTTCGGGGTGTCGATCACGCGCATCTGGGTGGACAGCCCGGCGTCGCGGGCGGGCGGCCGTGAGCTGTGGGGCATCCCGAAGGAACTGGCCGAGTTCGAGTGGGGTCGGGACCTCGCCGCGTCGGCCCGGGACGAGCGCGGTCCGATCGCCTCGATCCGGGCTCGGACGCCGCGGTTCGGCGTGCGGCTGCCGGTTCTCGGGTCGACCTGGCAGGCGTTCGGTGACGGCCTGGCCCGCACGCCCCTGCGCGCCACCGGTCGCGTGGCCCCGGTCCGCGCTCGCTGGCACGTCGACCCGGCGGGCGGACTGGCGTGGCTGCTCCCCCACCGGCCGCTGGTCAGCGTCGCCGTCCGCGGGCTGCGAATGGCGTTCGGGCCGCGCCACCGCTAGGACCAGACCGGCTCGGGCACCTCCTCGACCCGGCCGTCCCGGTCGACGTGCAGGTACCGGTCGAAGTCGGCGGCGAACCAGCGGTCGTGGGTGATGGCCACGACGGTGCCGGTGAACGCGCGCAAGCCCTCCTGGAGGGCGTCCGCGGCGGCCACGTCGAGGTTGTCGGTCGGCTCGTCCAACAGCAGCAGCGTCTCGCCGGCCAGCTCCAGCAGCAGGATCTGCAACCGCGCCTGCTGGCCGCCCGACAGCGTCTCGAACGGCTGCCGCCACGCGGGGGCGAGCTCGTAGCGGGCGAGGGCGGCCATCGCGTCGTCGCGCTCGATCCCGTTGTCCTGCGTCACGATGTCGGCCACCGCGCGGCCGACCAGGTCGGGACGGGCGTGGGTCTGGGCGAAGTGGCCGGGCTCCACCCGCGCGCCGAAGGAGATCCGGCCCGAGTGCCGGGTGGCGGACGGGTCGGCGAGCACGCGCAGGAGCCAGGACTTCCCGGTGCCGTTCGCGCCGACCACGGCGATCCGCTCGCCGAACCACACGTCGAGGTCGAACGGCTCGATCAGGCCGGGCACCGCGAGACCCTGGCAGCTCAACGCCTGCTTTCCGGTGCGACCGCCCTGGAGGCGCATCCGGACGTTCCGCTGCTTCGGCGGCCGTTGCGGCGGGCCGGCCTCCTCGAACCTGGCCAGCCGGGCGCTCGCGGCGCGGTAGGCCGAGGACACGGCGTCGTTGCGGGCGGCGCTCTGGCGCAGGGTGTGCACGGTGGTCTTCAGCCTGCGGTGCTCGTCGCGCCACCGCTTGCGCCGCTCGTCGAGCCGGTCGATCCGGTCGTGCCTGGCCCGGGCGAACGTGGCGAAGCCGCCGCCGTGCACCCAGACGCCGCGGTCCTCGACGGCGACGATCCGGTCGGCGGCGTCGGCGAGCAGCTGCCGGTCGTGCGAGACCAGCAGGATCGTCTTGCGGCTCGCGACCAGCTCCCGGGCCAGCCACTGCTTGCCGGGCACGTCCAGGTAGTTGTCCGGCTCGTCCAGCAGCAGCACGTCGTCCGGGCCGCGCAGGAGGGCTTCCAGCACCAGGCGCTTCTGCTCGCCGCCCGACAGCGTGCCGACGGGCCGGTCGGCGGCCTGCGCGAACGGCAGGCCGAGCGCGACGGTCGTGCACGTGTCCCAGACGACCTCGATGTCGTAGCCGCCCGCGTCGACGTGCTCGGCGATGGCGTTCGCGAGGGCCAGCTGGGTGTCCTCCTCGTCGCGTCCGGTCACCGCGGCCTCGGCATCGGCCAGGGCCTCCGCGCTCGTCCGGACGCGGTCGGGCGCGACGGCGAGCAGCAGGTCGCGAACGGTGTCGCCGGTGATGAACTGCCGCATCACCCCGACGCCGCCGCTGGTGGCGATCTCGCCGGACGCCGGACGCAGCTCACCGGCCACGAGCCGCAGCAGCGTCGTCTTGCCGGCGCCGTTCGGACCGACCAGGCCGGCGGTGACGCCCTCGCCGACGCGGAACGACACGCGGTCCAGCAGCACGCGACCGTCGGTCAGCGCGTAGGTCAGGTCGGACACCTCGACGTGAGCCATCGGCCACCCTCTCGAACATTGGTCGAGAACCCGACCAACGTACTAGAGTCCCGATCGTGGACTCGACGGGTTATCAGGGCGGGGTGTGGTTGAGGCCCGCCAGGGGGCGGCGGGACGCGCCGCTCACCGTGGACCGGATCGTCGTGGCGGCGGTGGCGCTGCTGGACGCCGAGGGCGCGGGCCGACTCACCATGCGCGCGCTCGCCGACCGCCTCGACGTCGCGCCTCCCACGCTGTACTGGCACGTGAAGACCAAGGACGACGTGCTGGACCTGGCCGTGGACGCGATCTTCGCCGAGGTCCCGGTGCCGGACGGCGGGGAGTGGGCGGACGCGGTCCGCGCCCTGGTGCTGGCGTGGCGGGCGACGATGCTGCGCCACCCGTGGTCGCCGCCGTTGCTGGGTCGACCGACGCTGGGCCCGAACGTGCTGCGGCGCACCGAGTTCCTCCAGGCGACGCTGGCCGCCGCGGGCTTCCGGGGCGTCGACCTGGCCGCCGCGACGCACGGCCTGGCCAACTTCGCCATCGGCTCCGCCCTGACCCAGTCCACGTGGCGGAACGCGGCCGTGCGGGACGCCGCCAACGCCCACGTCCGGGCGAACGCCGACGCCTACCCCACCCTGGCCGCCAACGACCACCTCGACGACCCCGACTGGGACACCCTGTTCAGCCAGGGCCTCGACCGCTTCCTGACCGGCCTGGCCGGCTCGCCCTGAACGGCGCGGGCCGGTCCGGGCGCACACCCGGACCGACCAGGGTTCTCCGCTCACCCCAGCGAGCACTCGGCGAACCGCTCCAACCCCTCGGGCTTCTCCGCGACCCGACCGATCGCCGTCTCGATCCGGTTCAACGCGGCCGTCCGCTTGCTCGCCAACGGACCCAGGATCGCGTTGTCCACGAAGTTCGGCCCACCCTGGCCCTCGGTCTCGACCAGCCGCTCGTTCGCCTCCTCCACCTGCTCGTCGAGGTTCGCCAGTTCCCGCGCCACCTCGTCCTGAGCCGCCGCGGGCACCTCCGCCAACGCGCCCACCGGCGACGGGCACTCGATCACCTGCTCGGCGACCTCCTCCACGACCGGGGGCGAGGTGACCTCGACGACGTCGCCCGCCTCGCCCAGCGCGCACTCGGCGAAGTCCTCCAGCCCGTCCGGCCGCTGCCCGGCGACCCGGCCGATGGCGATCCCGATCCGGTCCAACGCGGCGGTCCGCTTGCTCGCCAACGGGCCGAGGATCGCGTTGTCGACGAAGTCCGGCCCGCCCTCGCCCTCCGATCGCGCCAACCGCTCGTTGGCCTCGCCGAGCTGCTCGTCCAGGTTCGCGAGTTCACGGGCGACCTCGGTCTTCGCCGCGTCGGGCACGGCGGACAGCGCGCCGACCGGCGACGGGCAGACGATCGCCTGCCCGTCGCCGCCACCGGCGGTGGCGAGGGCGGCCACCGCCGTGACCACCATCGCCGCCACACCGACCGCACCGATCACCACCGCGCGCTTCCTGCCGAACTGGGGACGTGTGTGCCTCATGGACCACCTTCCTGTGTGGGTACGGGCGCACCTGCGCGGCGGGTGACCCGTTCTCGTCCGGGGGTACGGCCACCCGATGAGCGGTGTTCACCGGTCACGTCGACATTGCGCCGGTCGTCCCATCACGTCAGGGGTCGTCACTAGGCCGAACGCAGGAACGCGGCCACCCCGCCGAGCAGCCGGTCCACCTCGGCGTCGGTCGAGTACGGCGCGAGCCCGACCCTGAGCCCGCCGGTGTCGCCGAGCCCCAGCCACCGGGACGCCTCGATCGCGTAGAACGAGCCCGCCGGCGCGTTCACGCCCAACCCGGCCAGGTGCCGGTAGACGTCCGCCGCCGCGTGCCCGGCGAACGTCACCAGGACGGTCGGCGTGCGCAGCCGGGCCCGCGACCACACCGTCACGCCGGGCAGCGCCGCCAGCCCCGCCTCGACCCTCTCCCGCAACCGGTCCTCGTGCTCGCCCACCGCCGCCAACGACGCCGCGATCCGCTCACGGCGGGCCCCGACCGACGGGACCAGGCCGGCGATGAAGTCCACCGCGGCCGTGCAGCCGGCCAGCACCTCGTACGGCAGAGTGCCCAGCTCGAACCGCTCCGGCACCGCGTCCGGCGACGGCAGCAGCTTGTCCGGCCGCAGGTCCGCCAGCACCTCCGGCCGCCCCGCCACCACACCGCAGTGCGGCCCGAAGAACTTGTACGGCGAGCACGCGAAGAAGTCCGCCCCGATCGCCTCCACGTCCACCGGGTGGTGCGCGGCGAAGTGCACGCCGTCCACGTAGAACAGCGCGCCGCGCTCGTGCGCCGCAGCGCCGATCCCCGCCAACGCGGGTCGCGTGCCGATCAGGTTCGACGCCGCCGTGACGGCCACCAGCCGGGTCCGCTCCGACAGCACCTCGGCGACGTCGTCGAGCTCACCGGTCGCCGGGTCGAACCCCACCCACCGCACCACCGCGCCGACCGCCTCGGCCGCCTGCACCCACGGCCGCACGTTCGCGTCGTGGTCGAGCCTCGTCACCACCACCTCGTCACCGGGCGCCCAGGTCCGCGCCAGCGTGCGGGCGAAGTCGTAGGTCAGCTGCGTCATGCTGCGCCCGAACACCACGCCTTCCGGCGGCGCGCCGAGCAGGTCCGCCACGGCGCGTCGGGCGTCCAGCACGATCGCGTCGGCCGCGCGTTCGGCGTCGGTCACCACGCCCCGGTTGGCCAGGGACGAGGTCATCGCGTCACGCATGGCGTCCGCGACGGCGGCGGGCACCTGCGAGCCTCCCGGACCGTCGAAGTGGGCGGTGCCGGTGGCGAGGGAGGGGAAGCGGGCGCGGACGGAGTCGACGTCGTAGGTCATGCCACCACTCTGACCGCCGATCCACATCGGACTCCAGTGGTCCGGGTCACGTTCTCCCCTTGACAGTGGTCCAACCATCGCACAACGCTATGGAAGCGCTCTCACGGACTGCGTCCGCGTCGGCGCCCGACCGCCGGGCCGCCCTGAAACCGGCCGGGAGGTCGGGACAACCTTGCCCTGCACCGAGGAGTCGCACCCATGCGCACCCTGACGAAGTGGTTGAGCGCGTTCGCCGCGCTCGCCACGTCGGCGTCACTGGCCGCCGCCACACCGGCCGCGGCCGTCGGACCTGACCTGCTGCCGATCACGATCACCAACAACAGCGGCCGTGCCGAGGCCGTCCACCTGTACGTCCTCGGCACCGACATCCGTCCCGGCGGCCGGCTCGGGCACGTCAACCAGTCGGGCACCTTCACGCCGTGGCCGGCCGGGGCCAACCCGCCCTCGCCCGCGCCGGACGTGTCGATCGCGGGCCCGCCCAACGGCGGCGCCATCACGCTGCGCGTGCCGCGGTTCATCTCCGGCCGCGTCTACATGTCGTTCGGGGAGCGGCTCAAGTTCTTCCTCACGCCGGACGGCCTGGTGCAGCCCGCGCCGTGGTCGCCGAGCGACCCGAACCGGGACATCCTGTTCGACTGGAGCGAGTTCACCTACAACGACGCGGGCCTGTGGTTGAACAGCTCGCAGGTGGACATGTTCGCCGTGCCGCACGCGGTCACCGTGACCGGCGCGAGCGGCGTGACGAAGAAGACCGGTGAGCTGGTCGCGAACGGCCGCGACAACGTCATCAACGGCGTGCGCGACCAGGCCGGCTGGGCGGGCTCGGTCCGCACCCGCGCCGACGGCACGGTGGTGCGCGTGCTCGCACCGGGCAAGGCGGCCGACGCGGGCCTGTTCGACCGCGCCTACCTCGACCCGTACATCACGCAGGCGTGGAACGCCTACACCACCAAGACGTTGACCGTGGTGCCGTTCGGCGACCGGCCGGACATCCGCTACTTCGGCCGCACGTCGGGCAACACCATGAACTTCACCGACTCGTCAGGACGTCAGGTGGCATCGTTCGCCAAACCGTCCACGTCGAACGTGTGGGGTTGCGACGGCGCGCTGCACGCGCCCAACGACCAGGTCGTGGGTCCGATCGCGCGCACCCTGTGCGCCGCGCTGCACCGCTCCACGCTCGGCCGGATCGACACCCAGCCCGGCGGCGGGCCCGCCGACTTCTACCAGGGGCCGCTCACCAACCACTACTCGCGGCTCGTGCACCAGAACATGGTGGACGGCAAGGCCTACGGCTTCGCGTTCGACGACGTGCAGGCGCAGGAGTCGTTGGTGCACGACGGCGACCCGCGTTCGGCGGGGATCGTCCTGACGCCGTTCACGGGTGGCGGCGGCACTCCTCCGCCGGGGCCGGCGGGCAGCATCGTCAGCGCGTGGCACGGCAAGTGCGTCGACGTGCCGAACTGGGACTTCGCCGACGGCCGGCGCCTGGTCGTGTGGGACTGCACGGGCGGCACGAACCAGCGGTGGGAGTCGACCGGCGGCACGTTCCGCACGCAGAACGACATGTGCATGGACGTGGCCTGGGGCTCGACCTCGAACGGCGCCGCCGTCCAGGTCGCGAGGTGCAGCGGGAACCCGGCCCAGCAGTTCGTCCTGACCGCCGCGGGCGACCTCGTCAACCCGCAGGCGAACAAGTGCGTGGACATCGCCGACTGGAACCCCGACAACGACGCGGTCCTGCAGCTGTGGGACTGCGCGGGCACGGCGAACCAGAAGTGGCGTCGTTGAGCGCGCCGTAGGCGACGCTCACAGTCCACCACCGACCGGACGCGGCGCGACCACCCGCCGTCGCGCCGCGTCCACCCCGCGAGACGGGATCAGAGGAAATCCCGGAACCACGAACCCGCCAGCTGGGCGACCTGGTCCAACGCCCCCGGCTCCTCGAACAGGTGCGTCGCGCCCTCCACCACCTCGAGCCGCCACAGCACCGACAACTCCTCCGCCGCCGCGCGGTTGCGCTCCAGCACCTCCTCGTCACGACCACCGACCACCAGCAACGTGGGCGCACGCACCCGCGACAACGCCCGCCCCGCCAAGTCCGGCCGCCCGCCACGCGACACGACCGCCCTCACCAGGTACGTCCCGGCCGCCGCCACCAACGCCGCCGCCGCGCCCGTGCTCGCACCGAACAGCCCGATCGGCAGATCCCGCGTCACCGGCGCCCGCGACGTCCACTCCACCGACGCCGCCACCCGCTCCGCCAGCAGCCCGATGTCGAACCGCAGCCGCCCGGTGACCCGGTCCTCCCGCTCCTCGCGCTCGGTCAACAGGTCGAGCAGCAGGGTCGCGTACCCATCCCGCCGCAGCGACTCCGCCACGGCCTGGTTGCGCCCGCTGTGCCGCGAGCTGCCCGACCCGTGCGCGAACACCACCACACCGGCCGGATCGGACGGCACGCCAAGGTCGGCGGCCAGGTCGACACCCCAGGCGTCGACCGACACCGCCATCGTGCCGCTCCTCGTCATGACCTCCGGGTTCACCGGCTCACGCGCGGGCAAACGAGCAGTGTCCGATCGGGGCACACGGGGTAACCCGTCTGTGTGCCCCCTGCCCGGCACGGGAGGAGCGACCATGGGCGACGAACGAGCGCACGCCCGAGGAGGACCGATGTCCGAGCAACAAGAGGCGATCGAGCCGCGATGGGGCACGGGCGAGGGCCACAGCCTGCGCCGCGACCCCGAAGCGCCAGGCCCGCAGTACTCCGCGCCCGACGACGACGGCGACTTCGTCGACGAGGAGCCGACGTCGATCGCCGACGAGGCCGGGTCGAACTACCTGCGCGGCCCCGAGGACGCGGCCATGCACATCGAGGACGAGGACGGCCGCCCCATCGAATGACCTGATCAGGTCACGATGCCACGATCAAGGGATCCCGCGATCGGGCACCAGGTGGCATGCCTAGCCTGCGCCCGTGCCTGAGAAGCCCGCCAAACCCGACACCGCCGTCACGCTCACGCACCGGGCGATCGCCCTGCGTGCCACGGACCCCGCCGGAGCACGGGAGCTGCTCGGCGTGGCGCTGGCCGAGGACACCGGGTACGAGCCCGCCTGGCGCTGGCTCGCCGAGCTGGTCGCCGACGACGCCCAACGCCTGTTCTGCCTCGACCGGGCGTACGCGATCAAGGCCGACCCCGCCACCGACCGGGCCCGGCGCGCGCTGCGCGGCGTCGAACCGCAAGCGCCACCGGAGGCGCAAGACGTGGTCGAACCGCCGCGACCGGAACCCCTCGACACCGCGCCGGGACGCCGCACGAAGCTGAACTCGCTGGTCGCGGCGGTCACCGTGGTCCTGGTGACGCTGATCGGCGCGGGCGTGTGGACCGCGGTCGGCCAAGCCACCGACGCCCCGTGCACGTCGCCCTGGTCGCGGGCCTGACCGGGCGCGACCCGGCCGCCGCCGCCCACGTCGAACGCGGCGTGCGGATGGGCCTGGACGACGTCAACGCCGACGGCGGCGTCAACGGCCACCCGGTCGAGCTGCTCGTCTACGACGACGCGGACCAGCCCGAACGGGCGAAGCAGATCGCCGAGGAGATCGTCCGCGAGAACAAGGCGCTGTACGTGATCGGGCACGGCGTCACGGTCACGTCCCTCGCCGCCGCCCCGATCTACCAGGCGGCCGGCATCCCCGCCGTCACGCCGTCGGCCGGCGGGTCGAGCGTCACCGACGGCAACGACTGGTTCCTCCGCAGCACGTTCGGCGACCGCACCCAGGGCGACTTCCTCGCCGCGTACGCCGCCGAGGTGCTCGGCGCCGACAAGGTCGCGATCGTCCACGACGACCACGCCTCCGGCCGCTCCGCGCAGGCCGCGTTCACCGAGTCCTACCGCCGGTTCGGCGAGGTCCTCGCCACCGTGCCCGTCACCGACGACCCGCGGGCGGCCGTCGACCGGATCAAGGCCCTCGACCCCGGCACGCCGGTCCTGCTCGCCACCGAGGACCGCAACGGCGTCGCGCTGGTGAAGGGCCTGCGGGAGGCGGGCGTGGACGCGCCGATCCTGGGCACCGCCGCCCTGGGCACGATGTCGTTCCACGACGCCCTCGGCGGCGCCACGCGCGACCTGCACCTGGCCACCCCGATGGCGCACGACTCCCTGTCCGGCCCCGCGCCGGCCTGGGCCGAGGACTTCCAGCGGCGGTACGGGGAACGCCCGCGCCGGCACGCCGCCACCGCCCGGGAAGCGCTCAACGTCGGCCTGCACGTCGTCACCGCCGACCGCATCGGCCTCGACGAGACGACCCTCGCCGACGACCGCGAGCGGCTGCGTGACGGCCTCGCCGCGTTGAAGGACGAGAAGAACGCGTTCCCGGCGCTGCTCGGCCCGCTGTTCTTCACCGCCAACGGCTCGGCGCAGATGCCGGTGTCCTTCGTGACCAGCGACGGCGAGCGGCTGGTGTCCGCGCCCGTGCAGCTGAGGGTGTACGAGCCGCCGTCGCCCGAGGCGTTGGGCGCAGGCCTGGCCGACGGCACGGTGATCGCGATCGGCGAGGACCGGTACCTGGCGCGCCGCCAGGTCGTGGCCACCGGCATCAACATCAACGAGGTGCGCGACCTGGACACCCGCGACGGCACGTACTTCATGGACTTCTTCCTGTGGCTCAAGTACACCGGCCCGCACACGGCGGCGGACGTGCACTTCGTCAACGCGGTCGAGCCGGGCCTGAAGCTGGGCGAGCCGCTGCGCGACGTCACCGGCGAGGACGGCACCTACCGGCTGTACCGGGTGGCCGACCGGTTCAAGAACGGCTTCGAGTTCCGCAGCTCCCCGTTCGACCACCAGCGCCTCGAGGTCGTGCTGCAGAACCGGACCCGGACCGCCGACGAGGTCGTGTACGTGACCGACAAGGAGATCCTGGACGTGCCGCCCGAGCACCACCTGCGCAGCGGCGCGGACGCGGAGGCGACGATCAACGACATCCCAACTGGCTGGCCACGTCGGCCCGCTTCTTCCAGCGGACCGTCGGCAGCAGCGACGCCCTCGGTGACGGCTCCGCGGTCGGCGCCGCCGGGGGCATCTACTACAGCCAGTACACGGGCGAGGTGGAGATCGTCCGCGACACGCTGCCGTTCCTGCTGAAGAACCTGCTGCCGCTGCTGCTGATCTCCGTCACGTACCTGTCGCTGTTCTTCAAGGCCACCGACGGCGCCGCGCCCGTGTCGATGGGCGTCACGGCGATCCTGAGCACGGCCGTGCTGCTGAACAACGTGACGTCGCAGCTGCCGTCGGTCAGCTACACGGTGGCGCTGGAGTGGGGCTGCTACGCGTTCATCCTGCTGGCCGCCGGGTGCGTGCTGGTCGCCATGCCGCGCAAGCGGCTGGCGTCGGTGCGGCGGGACGACGCGGAACGCCGGCTCGCCCGGGCCTCCCGCGTCGGCTACCCGGTGTACCTGCTCGCGGTGGTGGCCACGTACCTGGTGGCGTTCGGCTGATGACCCCGCCCTGGCCGTCAGGCCACCGACAGGACGCGTTCCAGCGCCGCGTGGCCCGCGGGTTCCCAGGTCGGTTTGCCGCCGGGCAGGCCGAGCCTCCCGTTGCGCCCGATCCCGATCAGGACCAGGGCGCGCAGGACCGCCCAGCCGCGGGCCCTGGTGACGGTCGCCCCGTCGGCCTGCCCGTAGGCGTCGAAGAACCGACCCGCCGCGCCGGCGGGCAGCAGGACCCACGCGGCGGCGAGGTCGGTGGCGGGATCGCCCGCGCACAGCTCACCGAAGTCGATCACCCCGGCGAGCGTCCCGTCGCGGACGACGACGTTCGCCGGGTGCAGGTCACCGTGCAGCCACCGCGGCGCGCCCGACCAGACGGGCGCCGCCACGGCCTCCTCCCAGACCTCCCGCGCGCCGTCGGCACCCGGGTGGCCGGCGATGAGCCCCACCCAGTCGTCGAACCCGTCGCTCAACCCGGCCAGGGGGATGCCGCGCGTCGGGTTGGCCGGCGCGTCGGCGGGCGCGGGGTCGTGCAGCGCGCCGAGGAACTCCGCGAGGACCTCGGCCGCGTCGACGCGGGTGACCGGCGCGTGGTCGGCCGGTTCGCCCTCGACCCAGCGCACGATCGTCCAGGGGTGCCCGAACAGGCTCGACGGTCTGCCGAGGCGCACCGGGACGGGCGTCGGCAGCGGCAGGCGGTCGGCCAGCACCGGCAGCCACGTCTGCTCGGCGTGCAGCGTGGCGGGCCCGCGGTCGACGCGGGGCAAGCGCACGGCCAGGTCGTCCCCGAGCCGCCACACCTGGTTGCCCCAGCCCCCCTCGACGTCCCGGACTTCGAGGTCCGCGAGATCCGGGTGCTGATCGCGCAGCAGTGCCCGCACCAGGTCCTGGTCGAACGCGAGGTCACCCATCACCGGGCCCTTGATCGCCGCATGGCCGGGCACGCTAGCACCGGCCGACCCGTAGGATCGTCGGGATGCCAGGTCGAGCACGGGCGCGCACGCTCGCCGAGGTGTACCGGCGCTTCGGCGAGGTCGACGCCGCCGGGACTTCGCCGCTGCACGAGCGCGTCGCCGTCGCCCTGAGCGAGTCCGACGAGGCGTTGCGCGCCATCGGATCGGCGCCGGCGCGCAAGCGGCGCCCCGCGGTGATCCTCGCCGCGCTGCACGACCTCGCCCTCGCCGGACGCGCCCCGGCACTCGCCGCCGCCTATGCCGCCGGGGACGGCGACGGCGCCGCCGCCGCGGCGATCGACGCGCTGCTGCGCCTGACCGACTCGGTGGTGGACATCGCCGTGCGCCGGCGGCACCGCGCCGACGAGACCGGACGGGCCGCGGTGCTGTACCCGGCCGTCGCCGAGGCGGCACGACGAGTGGGCGCGAACGCCGTCGGGCTGATCGACGTGGGTTGTCCGGCCGGCCTCAACCTCACGGTCGATCGCGTCGGCATCGCGTACAGCGACGGGCACTCGCTGGGCGACCCGTCCTCTCCCGTGCAGGTGTCGGCTTCGATCGTGGGTGGCCAGCCCGTCCCGGCGCGGGTGCTGCCCGAGGTCGTCGCCAAGGTGGGCGTCGACCTCGATCCGCTCGACGTGACGGACGCGGACGACGCCCGCTGGTTGCGCGCCTGCCTGCCACCCGACGAGCCGGCGCGGATCGCGAGGCTCGAAGCGGAGATCGCGTTGGCGGCGACGGACCCTCCGCTGCTGCTGCGAGGTGACGCCGTCGACGTGCTGCCGGACGCCGTCGCCCGTGTCCCGGCGGACGCCCTGCCCGTCGTCACCACGACGTGGGCGCTGTCGCGGTTCCCGCCGGAGAGCCGCGTGCGCTTCCTGCGCCGCCTCGACGAGGTGGCCGCGGACCGGCCGGTGGCGTGGGTGTCGGCGGAAGGGGTCGGGGTCGCGCCGTCGGTACCGACGCTCGGCGATCGCCCCGCCTCCGGCCACAGCATCATCGGCGTGGTGGTGTCCGACGGGTCGGTCCGGCACGCCGAAGCCGTCGGCCGCTGCTGGTCGCGGGGCCGCCTGCTGGCGTGGCTGGTGGACTCCTAGTGCGCTGACCCGGCGGTGGCGTCCCACCAGTCCAGCACGCGGGTTCCGTACAGGGTCAGCCACTTCGACGGCTCCCCCGCCGGCACGTCGACCTCGAACCACACGCGTCCGGGGTGCCTGCGGGCCTGGAGCCACGTGCCGTCGGGTTGTCGCTCGGCGCGGACGAGCCCGATCGCGTCGGCCATGCGCGGGTCCGGCGGCGTGCCGTCGAACAACCAGACCTGGCGGAAGTACTCGGCCGCGTTGAGCACGTCGTAGAACCAGCGGAACGGGTACGAGAAGCGGTTCACCCACGGCGCCACCGGCTCGCCCGTGGACAGCCGGCGGAACAGCCCGCGGGCCAGCAGGTACTCCTCGCCGGCACGGCGGGCGGCACGCGTCGCGTCCGTGCCGCCGGTCGCGGCGTCGTAGGCGAGCAGTCCCTTGAGGGAGTTGAGGGTCGAGTGGAACGACGACCGCGTCGAGCCCTCGACCCACTCGCAGTTCCAGCCGCCGTCGGGCAGGCGGTGCTCGACGAACCAGTCCACGATGCCGGTGACGTCGGCGCCGAGCCACAGGCCGTTCTGGACCGTCCACGCGTTGATGCAGCAGTCGACCTCGCCGCCCCAGTACGGCAGGTCGTCGTACTCCCAGCGGCAGTTGCGCTCCAGCAGCTCGGCCGTGCGGCGTTCGCGCAGGACCGCGGCGTCCATGCCCCACTCCCGCAACGAGCACAGCGTCCACGTCGTCGCGGTCCAGGGCTGCCCGGCGCCCTCGGCCGCTTCCGGGCCGTGGAAGTCGAAGCCGGCGGGGAAGAACGCGCCGCCCGCCCACTGGCCGTCCGGGTCCTGCAACGCGAGCAGGCGTGCGCCGAAGCCCTCCGTCGCGATCCGGGCCCGCGTCGCCTCCCAGACCTCGGCCGGCTCGTGGACGAGGTCGCGCTCGACCTGCCAGCGCAGCGCCGGATCGGCGTCGAGCAGCCAAGACACCCTGGTCATGTCGCGACTCTAGTCGACCTGCTCATCTTCCGGACTGCCCTCGGCGAGCACGGAGAGCACGTCCAGCGCGGCGGCCAGGGTCGGCGCCGGCGCGGACGCGAGGGCGAGTCGGACGGCGTTCGGCGCGTGGCCGGGCACGACCGCGAACGCGGCGGCGGGCGTGATGGCGATGCCGCGCCGTGCCGCGGCGGCGACGAACGTCTCGGCCCGCCACCGGTCAGGCAGCCGCCACCAGCAGTGGTAGGAGCCGGGGTCGGCGCTGATGTCGAAGCCGGCCAGGCGTGCGCGCACGAGCTGCTGCCGTTCGTGCGCGAGGGCCCGTTTCCGGTCCACTATGGACTCCACGGTGCCGTCGCCGAGCCACTCGGTCGCGGCGGCGAGCGCGAAGTGGCCGACGGCCCAGCCGCCGGAGCGCGCGGCGGCGGCGACCCGGTCGACCAGGTGTCCGGGCGGGACGGCGAACCCGACCGTCAGGCCGGGCGCGAGGCGCTTGGACAGGCTGTCCACCACGGTCGTGCGCTCGGGCGCGAGCGGCGGCAGGTCGGGGCCCAGGAAGGCGTAGATGGCGTCCTCGATCACCTGGACGTCCAGCTCGCGCACGGTGTCGACGAGTTCGGCGCGGCGTCGTTCGGGCATGGTGGCGCCGAGCGGGTTGTGCAGGGTCGGCTGGAGGTAGACCGCGCGCACGTCGGCCGCGCGCACGGCCTGCGGCAGCACGCCCGCGTCGTCCACCGGCAGCGGCACGAGCGTGACGCCCAGCCTGGTCGCGATCGCCTTCACCACCGGGTAGGTGACCGCCTCCACCCCCAGCCGCCCGCCGACCGGCACCAACGCCGACACGGCGGCGGCGATCGCCTGCCTGCCGTTGCCGGTGAACAGGATCCGGCGCTCGTCCGGCGTCCACCCGCCCCGGGCCAGCGTGCGTGCGGCGGCGGCGCGTGCCTCGGGCGTGCCGCGGACGCCGACCGGCGCGAGCGCGTCGCCGAGCCCGTGCCGGACGAGCCGGTCGAGACCGGGAGCCAGCAGGGTGGGCTGGTCGGGCAGCACGCAGAAGTTCAGCTCCAGGTCGACCCGCGCACCGCCCGGCTCGGCCAGCGCGGGCTCGACCGGAGGGCGTGCGGCGCGCACGAACGTGCCACGCCCGACCTCGCCGACCGCGAGCCCGCGTCGGATCAGCTCGCCGTAGACGCGGGCCGCCGTGGAGCCCGCGATGCGGTGCCTGCGGGCGAACGCGCGTTGCGGCGGCAGTCGGTCACCCGGTTTGAGCCGGCCGGCCGCGACCTCGGCGGCGAGCCGGTCGGCGATCAGGCGGTAGTCCGCCACGCGTGCACCCCACATTGCACCGAGAGCATTGTTTTCATTGCACCGGGCATGGTGGTCTTCCTAGGCTTCTCCCGTCAACGGACGCTGGGGGAGATCATGCGGGTCAACGACATCGACATCGCCTACGACGACGAGGGCGACGGCGTCCCGGTGCTGCTCGTGCACGGCCACCCGTTCAACCGGACGATGTGGCGACCCCAGGTGGCACGGCTGCGCTCCCGTTACCGGGTCATCGCGCCTGACCTGCGTGGATACGGTGAGACGACGGTCGTGCCCGGCACGACGCCGTGGGGCGCGTTCGCCGACGACCTGATCGGCCTGCTCGACCGCCTCGACCTGGACCGGGTGGTGGTGTGCGGGCTGTCGATGGGCGGCCAGATCGCCATGGAATTGCACCGAGCGCACCCGTCACGCGTCCGTGCGCTCGTGCTGGCGGACACGTTCCCCGAGGCGGACCCGACGGCGGCCCGCGACCTGCGGCGCGAACTGGCGTCGAGGGTGCTGCGCGAGGGCATGGGCCCCTACGCCGACGAGGTGCTGGACAAGATGATCTCGCCGCACAACGTGGTCGCGCTGCCGGCCGTCGCCGAGCACGTGCTGGGGATGATGCGCGGCACGTCGCCGGAAGGCGCGGCGGCGGGCTGGCGCGGACGTGCGGAACGGCCCGACTACGCGGACTCGCTGTCCCGCGTCGCCGTGCCCGCGCTCGTGGTCGTCGGCGAGGAGGACGAGTACACGCCGGTCGCCGTGGCCGAGCGGATGCACGCGACCATCCCCGGTTCGACGCTCGCGGTGATCGCCGGGGCGGGCCACCTGCCCAACCTCGAACGGCCGGCGGAGTTCACCGATGCGATCGAGCGGTTCCTGTTGACGCTCTAGGCGGGGCGGGCCGACGTCCGGACGCCGCAGAGGAGCCGGTCGCGGGGCAGGGCGGCCGGTGCGGGGCGCAGCTTGTCGGCGACCTGGGCGGCCGTGGGGCGGCGGCGGGCGGACAGCGAGGTCATCGCCGCGAGCAGGCGGGCCAGGCCGGCGGGCACGTCGTGCGGCACGTGGGGCGGGCGGTGCAGGCGGGCGATGGCGGCCTCGACCCGGTCGCCCTGGTACTCGCGGTAGCCGGTCAGGCACTCCAGCAGGAGCAGGCCGAGCGCGTAGACGTCCGCGGGCGGGCCGACCTCGTCGCCGCGCACCTGCTCCGGCGCCAGGTAGGCGGCGGTGCCGACGACCTCGGTGGTCTCGGCGATGCGGGTCGAGCCGAGCGAGCGGGCCAGGCCGAAGTCGGCGAGGTAGGCGGTGTCGGAGCCGTCGAGCAGGACGTTCGACGGCTTCACGTCGCGGTGCACGACCTGCTGTTCGTGCACGTGGGCGAGGGTGTCCGCGAGCTGGTGGCCGAGGGCGCGCACCTGCGCGGGCGTGAACGTGCCGTCCAGCAGCCGGTCGCGCACCGTCGTGCCTTCGACCAGCTGCATGACCACGAACGACGTCCCGTCGCACGTGCCGACGTCGTAGACGGACAGCAGGCCGGGGTGCGACAGCCCGGCCAACGTGCGGACCTCGTTGTCGAACCGACGCCCGTCCACCTCGTCGCCGTCGAACACCTTGACCGCGACGAACCGGCGGAGCAGCAGGTCCCACCCCCGGTGGACCTCCGCCGCACCGCCCGCGCCGAGCTTGCCGGCCAACCGGTAGCGACCTTCGAGCACTCGGTTCTCGGTGGCCAACGACATGGCCCCACCCTTCGGTCGCCGATCCGGACGTCTGGCGAATTCCCGGACGGCGAGGCCGCCAAACGCCGGGGCGACCGGGCGTCGATCCTCCTCAGAGGACATCCAGGCGGGGCGCGGCGGGCGCGGGCGGCGACCTGGCCCGGCACCGGCGGACACTCGACCGGTCAGCCACCCACGTCGCACCGGCGGTCGGCCCGCCCGGTCGGCAGCGCAACCCGGCCCTGCGGATTGCCCGGCGACTCGACCGCGCACGCCACCCGCCGAGTCAGTCGCGAACGCCGCCCGGGGTCAGCAGCCCGACCCGAGGTCTGCCGGGCGGGTCGGCGGCGCAGGTCCCTCAGCAGGTCCGTCGGCGCATCCCCGGCAGGCCACCCGGCAGCTCCGTCAGCCGACCGCTCTGCGCGTCAGTCGCGCAGGGTGGCGCACTGCTCCGCGCCGGGGCAGTTCCGCACCAGCCGCACCTGCGGCGGGATGGTGACCGTGGCCGGCGGCTCGATGGAGTTGCCCGGCCAGCGGATCGAGACGGTCATCGCCGAGGCGTTGTTCGTGTACGACTTCTCGACCAGGGTGCGGTCGCCGTTCACGATGTTCACCACGTCGTACACACCCGACGGCACCTTGGTGATGTCCAGCCACTGGAAGTCGACCGTGTGCGGGTAGTCGTCACCCGAGCCGACCGAGATGCCCTGCACCACGCTCAACGCCTCCGGCGCGTGGTGGCCGCACCGGTTCGCCCGCAACAACGCCGCCAACCGCCCCTGCGGGCTGTCGTCCGCGGTCGGCCGGTTCGGCAGGTGGCCGCTGACCCCGTACCGGTCGCCGAGGCAGAAGCCGTTCTTCCGGTCGGTCACCACCGTGTCACCCGAAAGTGTGCGGAGTTGGAAGTGCTCGAAGCCGAGCAGGTGCCAGTGCTCGTGCGTCGCCGCCGGCTCGTAGTACATGGTGGCCGGGATCGGGTGCTGCGCCTGCGCGTGGTCCATCGGGATCGAGCCGTCCACAGCTGACTGGAACGCCTGCCGCGCGGTCATCTCCCGCTGCCCGACGTCGCGCCGGCTGCCGTGGATCAGCAGCGGCCCGTCGCCGATGTTGTCCGCCGATGTGGTGAACCTCAACCGGACCGCCCCGATCGGGCCCACTTGCGCGCACTCGCCGTTCGGCGCGGCCGGGTCGGCGACCGGGCACACGTCCCAGTCGACGCACCGCGACGGGTTGCCGGAGAACCCTCCGCCGCACCCGACCGGCGCCTGCCGGAGGTCGGGCAGCAGCACGGTCCCGGACGCCTGCGCGTGCGAAGGCCCCACCACCACCGCGACGAGCAACACCGTGGTGATCAAAGCCGCGTGTCTTCGAAACATCAAAAGATCCGTCCACTCCAGAATGATCCACTCATCAATCTACTGAGACACACCGGCAACTCGAGCACCACCACGTTCAGATTCACTCGATCGACTGAGCCACAAGGGAAATCGGCCCACCTGACTCTAACCTTCACCGCGATCGCGCCCCGGGCGCGCGTCATCCGCGACTGGAGGTGGGTCCGATAGACCAGGGAGTTCCCGGCACCGTCACGATGGTGTGCGGCACCAGGCCGGAGCTGATCAAGCTCGCGCCGCTGATCCGCGTGATGGGCGCCAACGCCACCGTCGTCTACACCGGACAGCACTACGACACCGCGATGTACCACCGGATCCGGCAGGACATCGGCCGCCCGGGTCGGTTCCACGAGCTGGCCGTCGGCGGCGGCAGCCGCGGCGGTCAGCTCGGCGCGGCCATCGCGGCCGTGGACGAGCTGCTGGCGCAGCACCCGACCAGGGCGGTGATCGTGCAGGGCGACACCACGTCCGCGCTCGCCGGCGCGTTGGCCGCCAACGCCAACGACGTGCCGCTGGTGCACGTGGAAGCGGGGCTGCGCAGCTACGACCGGGCGATGCCCGAGGAGCACAACCGGGTCGCGATCGACCACCTCGCCGACCTGTGCTGCGCGCCGACCCCGCTCAACCACGCCAACCTGCTGGCCGAGAGCGTGCCCGAGGAGCGCATCGCGATCACCGGCAACACCGTCGTCGAAGCCCTCCTGACCGCGCTGCCCGGCCGTGACGAGGAGGCCGTCGTGCTGGCCGCGCACGAGCTCGAGCGCGACGGCTACGTGCTGGCCACCGTCCACCGGCCGGAGAACGTGGACGACCCGGTCAACCTGGAGACGATCCTGCGCGAGCTGAACCGCCTGCCGCTGCCGGTGGTGCTGCCCCTGCACCCGCGCACGGCCAAGCGGGTCGAGGCGTTCGGCCTCACGACCCTGCTGGGCCGGCTCAAGGTCGTCGAGCCCCAGGCCTACCCGGCGTTCCTGGCGCTGGCCCGGTGCGCCGCCGTGGTCGTGTCCGACTCCGGCGGCATCCAGGAGGAGGTCAGCGTCCTCAAGCGGCCGGTGGTCGTGGTGCGCCGCAGCACGGAACGCCCCGAGATCGAGGGCACGTTCGGCACCCTGGTGCCGCCGGGACCGCGGGTGTGCGCGGAAGTGCTGCGGTGGCTGGACGACGTGGCTGGCCACCGGGAGCGCCTGGAGCACATCCCGTCGCCCTACGGCACCGGCTCGCCGTCCGCCCGGATCGCCGACGCGCTCCGGCAACTGGTCCGCGGCGAACCGGTGCCCGCCCGGCGGCTCAGCCCGGCACAGGTTGTGGTGCCTCCGCCAGCCTCGCGGCGACCCGTCGCGCCAGTCCCGCACTCGAGTTCCAGCTCGTGACGTCCGGGTAGACGTGCGCGGTGGTCGCCAGCAGCAGCGGGGTGCCGGCGACCACCACGGGAGGCCGGCGCGCCAGGTACCCGAGCGGGTACACCGGTTCCACGAACGGCGCCTTGAACACCCGCACGTCCTCCACGTCCTCGCGGCACAACGCGGGGTGCAGGGCCAGCAGCTGCGAGGTCCACCGCGCCGCGATCGCCGCGTCGTCCTCCTGGAACAGCGCGGACTCCCGGTCGGTGTACCGCATCGCGTAGACGAGGTGCCGCCCGTCGTACCGCTCCACGCCGGCCAGCGGTGTCATCTGGATCAGGCCGTCGAACTCCGTGCCGGACCGCACCACCGGCGTCCAGTAGTGCCCGGACAACGGCCGGCGCAGGAAGAACAGCGCGTTCACCACGCCCTGGTACGGCAGCCGCACGTCGGGCAGCCGCGCGGCCAGGTCCTCGTCGGCGAGCCGCCGCAGCAGCGGCAGGGGCAGCGTCGACACCACGTGGTCCGCCGACACCGACTCGCCGCCGTCCAGCGCGATCCGCATCCGCTCGCCGGTCACGCCCATCCGCCGCACCGGCGCGTCCAGCCGCACCACGCCGCCACCCGCCTCGATCGACGCCCTCAGCGCGTCGATCACGGCCCGGTAGCCGCCGTCGGGGTAGCCGCGCACCGACACGGCGCCTTCGCGCCCCAGGCGCTGCCACAGGTACAGCGCGGGCACGTCGCCGAAGCGCGCGCCGAACTTCGCGCCGAACAGCGGCGCGAGCAGCAGCTCCCACACCCGGTCGCCGTACAGGCCGCGCAACCAGTCCTCGGTGCGCGTGCGGTCGAGGTCCTTGCCCTTGCCCAAGCGCCGCAGCAGCACCGAGACCGCGCCGAACCTCAACCGGTCGGGCACGCCCAACGGGGTGAACTTGAGCAGGTCCAGCGCCGTGTTGAACGGGAACGCGCGACCGTCCACGACCATGCCCATCCGGGTCGGCCGCCACGTGATCGAGTCGCGCAGCCCGAGCTCGCCGAGCAGGTCGAGCAGGTGGTCGTCGGTCGGCATCACGCAGTGGTAGAAGCGCTCCACCCAGCGGTCGCGCCACGCGAAGAACGTGCCGAGCCCGCCGAGCTGGTCGCTGCCCTCCAGCAACGTCACCCGCGTGCCGGCGCGCACCAGCCGGTGCGCGGTGGCCAGGCCGCAGATGCCGCCGCCGACCACCACCACGTGCCCGCGGTCCGCCCGCCGCATCACAGCGCCCGGTACGGCGCGGGCGTGAGCCGGTCGCGGACCAGCAGCTTCACGTACTGCCCGACGGTGCGGGCGATCCGGATCTTGCTCGGGCCGTGCTTGCGGTCGTAGCGCAGGGCCAGCGGCACCTCGGTGACGACCGGCCGGCAGTGCCGCAGCTTGAGCAGCAGCTCGACCATGCAGGCGAACCCGCGTTCCTCGATCAGCCGCTCGCCCCAGTGCCGCTCGGCGCGGGCCAGCAGGCTGACCCGGTAGGCGCGGAAGCCGCTGGTGCAGTCGCGGACACCGTCGAGGCGCAGCACGCGGCGGAACAGCACGGCCGCGCCGCGCGACAGCAGCCGGCGCAGCGGTGGCGCGGTCGCGTCGTCGCCGCCGTCGACGAACCGGGAGCAGATCACCACGTCCGCGCCGGCCGCGATCTCCCGCTCCATCCGGTCGATGAGGGCCGGGTCGTGGGTGTCGTCGGCGTCCATCACGACGACGACGTCCTCCTCGCCGGCCTCGGACAGCACGGCGCGCAGCCCCGATCGGACGGCTTGGCCGAGGCCGAGGTTGACCGGGTGGCTGACGAGCCGGACGTCCAGGCCGGGCCACCCCTCGGCGACGACCTCGGCGGTGCCGTCGGACGAGCCGTCGTCGACGACCCAGGCGGTGAGCTTCCCGGCGGGGGTCGCGTCGGCCAGGCGGGTCAGCAGCGGCGGCAGCGAGGCCGCCTCGTTGTAGGCGGGCAGCACGACGTGGGCGCGGGCGTGGGTGCGCGGGCCGTCGGAAAGGGCCGGTCCGCCCTGTTCCGACGCGGCGCGCACGTCTCCTTCATCGACGCTCAATGGGCCCCATTTCACTGGATGGCGGATGACGGTCCAGAATTATTCGCCTCCGGACCGCGACGGGATTCGACCACCCCGGCGGTATCTCGTCGCACGTCTGGATGAATTACCGCAGAAGTCGGGCCCGACCGTCACCAGAAAGGAGAACGGTGATCACCGAAAGAGTGAATTAGATCCTCAACATCACGCTTGATACACACCGAGTGAGCAGATAGTCCCGTTCGGATGGTCTCGAACGGGTGACCAAATAATCGGGTTCATGGCGGGAAGGACGTCGTCCGAATGTGGTGTGGCGTGGACGGGACGCGCTCGGTCCCTGGCAAGGGCGGTCCCAGGTGAACGGGGTCGGCTCGGCGACGACCCCGACCCTGGTGTCGCGGTGGCGGCACCAGAGGCTCCGCGAGGTGCCGGGGTCGGACCTGCTGCGGCGGGTGAACGCGGTGGCGGTGCTGCTGGTCGCGGTGGACGTGACCGCGGTGGTGGCGGTGGCGGCCCGGTACTCGCCGGGCTCGGGGTGGACCGCGGTGGTGGCGGCGGCGCTGCTCGGCGTGCGGGCCGCGTGCCGGCTGTACCGGAGGCGGTTGTGGCTGTCCTGGTTCCACGACCTGCCGCGCTCGGTCGGCGCGACGGCCGTGGCGTTCGCCCTGGTCACGCTGGCCGGCCTGGTCAGCGGCGCGCCGCCGGGCACCACCCTCGCCACGCAGTGGGCGGTGCTGGCGTTCGCCGCGCTGAGCGAACCGGCGCGGCTGCTCGTGTTCGCCTTCGGCCGATGGTGCCGGCGGAAGTTCGACCGCTGCGACCGCACGATCGTGGTCGGCGCCGGGAAGGTCGGCGTCGACCTGGTCGGCGCGATGCTGGCGCACCCGGAGTTCGGCCTGCGCCCCGTCGGGTTCGTCGACCCGGAGCCGGCGCTGGACCGCGAGGCCCTGCCGGTCGCGCTGATGGACGAGGCCCTGTCCGACGCGATCACCCGGTTGGGTGTCGGCACGGTCGTGCTGGCGTTCTCGCACGCCCGCGAGTCGTCGGTGGTCGACTCGGCCATCGCCGCGCACCGGCTCGGCTGCACCACCCTGGTCGTGCCCCGGATGTTCGAGCTCTACCAGGACGGTCCGGACATCGAGCGGCTGCGCAGCTACCCGCTGATGCGGCTGGGCACCGCGCCGACCAGCAGGCCGAGCTGGTGGGTCAAGCGCGCCATGGACGTGCTGCTGGCCGCCGTGGCGCTGGTCGTGCTGTCCCCGGTGATCGCGCTGTGCGCGTTGGCCGTGCTGCTGGAGAGCGGGCGGCCGGTGGTCTTCCGCCAGGTCCGGGTCGGGATGGATGATCAGCCGTTCGTGCTCTACAAGCTGCGCAGCGTGAGAATGAACGGCGAAGACGATTCCCAAGTCACCTGGTCGGTGGTCGGAGATCGCCGGGTCGGGCCAGTCGGACGATTCCTGCGTAGCAGCTCGTTGGACGAACTGCCCCAGTTGTGGAACATCATCAAGGGCGACATGTCCATCGTCGGACCGCGGCCCGAACGACCGGGTTTCGTCCGCGAATTCTCGGCCATCCACGAGCTATACTGGGCCCGGCACCGCGTTCCGACGGGGCTGACCGGGCTCGCGCAAGTGCACGGGCTGCGGGGTGACACGTCGATTGTCGACAGGTCTCGATACGACAACTACTACATAGCCAACTGGTCGTTGTGGCTGGACGTGAAAATCCTGTTGCAGACGGTGGGTGAGCTGTTGTGCCGAAGGAATCGCTGAACCGGCGACGATCCAGCCGCGTGCTCGGCCTGGTGTGCGCCGCCGCGCTCCTGGTGCCGAGCGCGGCGTGCACGACCACCGCCGCCGCCGGCAGACCGACGCCACCGCACTCCCCGCTCGGGCCCGTGCCGAAGCCGCTCGCGCCGTGCGGCTGGTGGTACGGCATCGGCGAGCCGCCGACCGGCCGGGACATCACGTTCGCCGCGCAGCACTACAGCCTGGTCGTGCTCAACGCGACCGAGACGTCGTCGCTGCGCCGGCTCAAGCAGCTCAACCCGAAGATCAAGGTGCTGGTCTACAAGGACTTCTCCAGCGCGCGCAACTACCCCGGCGCGGTCAACGGCGAGGTGGACGCGCCGTTCCTGCCGACCGGTATCGGCTACTTCAAGGCGCACCGCGAGAACCCGAACTGGTTCGCGGTGGACACCGAGGACAACCGGATCGAGTGGAATCCCTACCCGAAGCACTGGCAGATGACCGTGTGGGACCCGGCCTACCAGAAGGCGTGGAGCGAAGCGGTCACCGCCGAGGTGGTGCGCGAGGGCTGGGACGGCGTGCTGGCCGACAACGACTTCAGCTCCCTGAAGTACTACTCGTCGGCCGTGCTCAAGGGCGCGGAGGACGCCGCCGAGTCCGACCGGGTGATCCGCGAGGGCATGGACACGTTCCTCACCACGGCCGGTGACGCCCTGCACAAGGCCGGGAAGATGCTGATCCCGAACGTGTCCGAATCCCACCTGACCGCGGGAAGGTGGACGGCGCACTCGCGCTACGACGGCGCGATGGAGGAGAACTTCGGCCTGCGCGACACCGGCACGGGCGAACTGCTCACGTTCAAGGGCAACGAGTGGAAGGAGCTGCGGTCGCAAGCCGCCCTCGGCGAGACGTGGCTCCTGCTGATCACCCACACCAAGGGCGCCAGGGAGGAACGCGTCGGCTACGCCACCGCGGCCCTGCTGGCGAGCCCGCACACGTGCTGGTCCGGTGCGACCACCAAGGACTACCGCAACCCCGACTGGTCGCGGTACCAGGAAGCGCCCCTGGGCGAGGCGACGGAAACCGCGAACCGCCTCCCGTCCGGCGTGTGGGACCGGCGCTTCACCGGCGGCTACGTGGCCGTGAACCCGACCGGACAACCCGCGAGGGTGACACCCCCACCGGGCTTGGTCAACATCGACGGCGGCGCCGCCGCCCCGGCCACGATCGAGATCGCCGCCGGCGACGCCATCGTCCTCCTCAACCGCACCGATATCACCACCACCACCGTCGCGACCGCCACCACCACCCCAACCACCACCAACCCCGCTACCAGCGAGCCGACCACCAGCCCGACCACCACCAACCCCGCCACGACCGCGCCGACCACCTCCCCGACCGAACCACCACCCCCTCCCTCATAACCGCCTCACATCGGCCGTCACAACGGCTGCACAACCCGCATGACGGCATCACGTCGCAACCGGCTCGACCCATGGACTACCCAGGACCTCGCGGTAGAGGGCGAGGTGGCGCCGCGCGCACACGTCCGGCGCAAACCGCTCCCGCGCCCGCTCAGCGAGCTCCAACCCGATCCGCGCCGGATCGGGTTCCGCGAACAACGCACGCAACCGAGCAGCCAACCCCTCGACATCACCCGGCGTCGCCAACGCCGCAGCCGCTCCCCGGTCCCCCAGCATGTCGGCCACCCCACCGGTGTCCGTCGCCACCACCGGTTTGCCCGCCGCCATCGCCTCGGCCACCACCAGCGGCTGCTGCTCCATCGTGGACGGCAGCACGAGCGCGTCGTGGTGCCGCAGCAAGTCGGGCACATCGGTCCGGAACCCCAAGAACTCCACCCTCCCACCCAGCTCACGGGCCAACGCCTCGGCCTTCCCCCTCTCCGGCCCGTCACCCACCACCGTCAACGTCGCGTCCACCGGCATCACCCCGGGCAACGCCAACGCGGCCAACAACGTGGCCAACCCCTTGCGCTCCACCAACAACCCGACGAACACCAACCGCCGCACCCGCCCCACCGGCGGCTGGGTGTGCGCGGGCTCCACGCAGTTGTCGATGTGCGCCAACCCCGACGCGGGCACCTTCAACCGCGCCGACAGGAACCGCCCCATAGCCCGCGCCGGCACCACCGTCCGGTGCACCGCCCGCGCCACCACGGCATCGGCCGCCAACACAACCCGCGTATAGGCAGAAGGCCCGACCGCCCCCGACACACCCCGGAACCACTCTTCACCCACATCGTCCGGCACACCGTGGTAGGTCTGGATCACCTTGTGCCGCAGCCGCAACCCAGCACTCACCAACCCGGCCCGCCGGTCCTGCGCGTGCACGACATCCGGCCGCCACTCCCGCACCACCGCCCGCGCCCGCCGCCCAGCCCGGACATCAGCCTTGTCCCCCACCTCGACAACCTCCTGGTGCCCGCGCAACACCTCCGCCCCCCGCCGAGGCAGGGGCCCGAACACCCGCACCTCCGCCTCCCCAGACTCGATCACCGCCCGCGCCAACCGAACGGTGACGTCCACCGGCCCCCCACTGTCCTGAGTCAACACATACGCGACCCTCAACCGCCCGCTCACCACTGACCACCAATCCTCTCAACCACAACGGACCCGCCACACCACCGCAGAGGCCCGATCTGACATGGCTCCGTCCTGCGTGGAGTGCCCGTAAGGGCCCCATGTCACATCGAGCCGGGCTGGACCACCGAACCTGAACGTTGAGCTCAGGGCACCTGAACGTAGGACACGCGCGCCCTGAACGTTCGACACGCGGGGCCTGATGGTTCGACACGCGCGGTCTGGAGGTTCGACTCACCGCGCCCCCACCAACAACTTGTCCACCAACGTCGCGATCTGATCCGCCACCTGCCTCCGGTCGAACAGCAGCTCCACCCGCCGCCGCCCGTGCGCACCCTCCAGATCAGCCGCCGACGGATCGGCCAACCGCACGGCCACCGCCTCCGCCAACCCCTCGACGTCACCGGCCGACAACACGGCCCCCGCCTCCCCCACGCTCTGCCGCACCCCGCTCACGTCGAACGCCACGACGGACCGCCCACACGCCATCGCCTCCAACGGCACCAACGCCATCCCCTCGGCCCGCGACGGCAGCACGACCACGTCCGCGGCGGCGTAGAAGTCCGCGACCGAATCGTCGTGCCCCCACCACCACACGGACCCGTCGTCGCACGCCCCCCGCCACCTCTCCGCCATCGGGCCGTCCCCGACCAGCACCAACAGCGCGTCCGGCACCTGCTCCCGCACCACCGGCCACGCCGCGAGCAACTGGTCCTGCCCCTTGTACGGCACCAACCTCCCCACGCACACCGCCGTCGGCACGTCCGGCAAGCCCAACCGCCGCCGCGCCGCCGCCCGGTCGCCCGGCCGGAACCGCTCGACGTCCACGCCGTTGCACACGACCTCCGCCGGCCCCCGCACGCCGACCGCACGCCCGGCGGCCAACTCGTCGTCGCTCACGCACACCAGCTGGTGCGTCCACCGCGCACCGACCCGTTCCCAGATCCGGGCCGCCCACGCCACCACCCCGCCTGCGCTCTGGAACGACCACATGTGCGGCTGGAACAACGTCGGCCGCCGCCCGCGCACCACCAGCCGCCCGACCAACCCGGCCTTGGAGCTGTGCAGGTGCACGACATCCGCCTCCAGGCCGCGCAACACGCGCCGGAGCCGCACCGCCTCCCCCACCGTCCCGATCCCCGGCTGCCGACGGGCCCGCCACGCCCGCACCTCCACGCCCAGTCCACGCGCCCGTTCGGCGAGCGGCCCCGGCGGGGACACGACGGTCACCGACCACCCGAGGTCCCGTTGCGCACGGGCGAGTTCCAGCACCACCGCCGCCACCCCCGCCGTGACGGGTTGGCTCACGTGCACGACCCTCACCGGCGCACCACCTCCGGGTTCGCCGCCAGCACGACCACGACGCACACCACCGCCAACACGACCCCTTCGCCCAATGCGGCCACCACGGAACCGGGTGGCCCGAACACGTCACCGACTCCGAACGCCACCGCCGCGCAACACCCGGCCGCCGCGACCACCCCGGCGGCGCCACGCGCCAACGAGGCCAACGGCGGGCCGATCCCCCGCCGGGCCAACGCCCACCACGTGCACGGCACCACCAGCCACGCCGCCGCGACCTGCACCAGCGCGACCGCCACCAGCCCGTGCTGGGTGAACACCACCAACCCGCCGACCAGCAGCACGAGGTGGCTCACCTCCAGCGCCAGGTATCGGCGCGCGTGCCCGGCGGCCTTGAGCACCTGGTACCACAGGTGCAGCAGGCTGATCCCCAAGCCGTACAGGCACAACAGGGCCAGCGGCAGGGCCGCCTCCGCCCACCGCACCCCGAACACCACGACCCGGTCGGCCAACGCCGCCGTCACCGCGTACAGGCCGCCGGTCACCGCCAGCACGGCCGACGTGAACCGTCCGACCACGGTGGACAGTCCCTCACCGTCGCGGATCAGCTTGGCGCACAACGGCAGCACCACACCACCCAGCACGACCGCCACCAGGATGTACGGCACCCACGCGATCCGGTAAGCCAACGAGTACACGCCCACCGCCTCCGGCCCGTGCACCCGGGCGATGGCCAGGTAGTCCACGTTGATCAGCAGCACGGCCACCAACGCGCCCGGCCCGACCACCGCGATCCACCGCGTCGCCTCACCGGCCGCGCCCGCGTCCCACGCCGGCCGCACCCGCACGCCGACCACCACGCCGAGCACGGGCTGCGCCACCGCCGTGCACAGCAACCCGACGACCAGCGAGTACGGCCCGGCGCCGGTCACGGCCAGCACGACCGTCACCGCCGCGCCGAGCACCGCGCCGCCCGCGTCCGGCAGCAGCCGACGGCGGAAGTCCAGGTCCCGGTGCAGCAGCCCCATCTGCACACCGGCCACCGCGGAGAACGGCAGGCTCACCGCCGCCAGCCGCACCAGCGGCGCGGCCGACGGCGCGTCCAGCGCGTGCGCGATCCCGTCGGCCGCGAGCACCAGCGCTAACGCCAGCACCACCCCCGTGCCCGCGCTGAGCACGAGCAGGGTGCCCGCCACCCGGCGCGGGTCCCGGTCGGTGCGGCTGACCACGTCGTACACGCCCATCGACTGGACGACCTGGCCGATGTTGACCAGCGCGACGGCCAGCGCCACCAGCCCGAGCCCTTCCTCGGTGAGGAACGCGGCCAGCACCAGCGTGACGGCCATCTGGCTGCCCTTGCTGACCAGGTTGACCAGGAACAGCCACAGCGACCCCCGCACGGCCCGCCGCCCGACCTCCGACGCCGCACCGGAACCCGGCCTCGCCTCCGACCCCGGCGTCACGTCCGAACCGTGCCCACAGCCGAACAACGGCGGGTCGCCGCGAACACCGCCGCCAACGCCCACGCCAGCACGACGGCCACCCCGTCGACCGTCACGTCCACCCGCGCCCCGGTCACCTCCCGGATCGCCAGGCTGACGAAGTGCAGGTGCGCGAACGGGACCAGCAGCAGCACCACCGACAGCCCCAGCCGCCAGTCCCGCTCGCACCGGCGCCCCCACCACACGACACCCACCGCCACCAGCGACGGCACGGCGATCAGCACGTCACCCGGCTGGTGCACCACGGCCGCCACCACCGCGAGGCACGTGAGCAGGTCCGCCGCGGCGGGCTGTCCCATCCGGTCCAGTCGCCGCACCAGCAGCGCGCTCACCACCAGCACACCCACCAGCGCGACCGGCTCCGCGCCGCCGGGCAGCCAGCCCGTGACCCGGTAGAACACGGCCGCGAGGTCGACCCGCTGCGCCGTCATCGAGTCCACCGCGCCGTACGCCGTCTCACCCGCGTGCGCCAGGTTCGCCGCGATCACGTCGAGGAACGGCCCGACGCCGCCTCCTCGCACCACCAACGGCACCACCACGACCGTGCTCGCCACCGCCGCGACCGCCGTCCCGGTCACCGCCACCCGCTGCGACCCGCGCACGAACAGCAGCACCGCCAGCGGCAGGCCGAACTGCGGCTTGAGCCACGCCAGCGCCAACGCGACGGCCGCCCACCTCGGCGCGTCCCGCCGGGCCAGCAACGCGCCCGCCGCGCCGAGCGCGATCAGCGGGTTCACCTGGCCGACGTACAGCTGCGCCTTGCCCACCTGGCTGAGCACGAGCAGCGTCGCGATCACCGCCGTGCCCAGCGCCAACGGCACGTGCGGGCGCAACCGGCCGGCCGCCAGCACCGCCAGCGCGATCAGCAGCACCAGCGACGCCAACGCGAACGCCACCGCGCCGACCCGGTACCCCGGCAGCGCGAACGGCGCGTGCAGCAGCAGGTGGTAGGGCTGGTAGAGGTTGAAGCTCTGCCGCACGGGCCAGTGCTCCACCATCGTGGCCGGGTGGTACGGGTTGCCGCCCGCCAGGAACTCGCGGATCGGGAAGTACAGCGCGTCCCGGAAGTCCTGCATCCGCTCCTCGGGCCGGGTGGCCCAGGTCGGGAGCGGCACCTGCCACGACGGCCGCAGCGCACGCCACGACGCCACGGCTCCGACCACCACGGCCAGCGCGGTGAGCACCCACACCTTGTCCTTCAGCGCGGTCTTCAGCGCGACGGTCTTCAGCACGTCACCACCGCCACCAGGGTCGCCGTGGCCGGCAGCGCGCCGACCACGGTCGCCAGCTCGTCCTGCGGCCCGCCGCGGGGCACGACCGCGATCACCGCGTCGCCGTCGGCGGGCTCGCCGGTCTTCTCCGGCAGCTCACCGGCCAGGGCCTCGGCGCGGTCGGCCAGCTCCGGAACGACCGCCACGACGCGCGCGGGCAGTGCCGACGCCTCGCACAGCAACGCCAACCGCTGCGCCAGTTCCGGGTCGTCGTCCGGCAGCACGGCCACCGGCCGCCGCACGCCACCGGCGGTGAGAGCGGCGCGCACCCGGTCACGCGGCCGGGTCCGGCGCAGGTGGCCGACGGCGTGCGCCGCCAGACCGGCCAGCACGCCGGCGATCAGCGCCAGGCCGTAGGCCAGCGGCCGGTCGGGCGCGACCTGCGTGGTCTCGGGCCGGTCGAGCAGGCGCAGCCGGGCGGCGGGCGCGAACAGGTCGGCCTCCACCACGGTCTGCGCGATCCGGGTCGCGGCCTGCGCGGCCCGGTCGGCGGTGTCGGCGCGCACCGACAAGCGGGCCAGACCGGAGGCCGGCACCAGCTCCACCGACACCCGGCGGGCCAGGTCGTCGATCGTGGTGCCCAGCTCCCCGGCCGGGCCCCGCAGCACGGACGGGCTGCGCGACACCTCGACCAGCGCGGGCAGCGACAGCGCGACCACCTCGCCGAAGCTCGCCTCGGGCGGCTGGTCGGGATCCCCGACGGCCGGCACCGCGAGCACGCCGACGCGGCTCTCGTACTCCTTGCCCGCCACCTCCACCGCGACCACCACGGCGGTCGCGACCAGCAACGCGATCCCGAGGCTGACCGCGAGCGGACGCTTCAGCACCGCGGGCACCTCCGGGACGCGCAGGTCCCACAACACGCTCAGGCCCTTCATGACGCTCCGATCGCGGTGCGCAGCAGTTCGTCGTAGGACCGCATCAGCAGACGCGGGTCGTGCTCGCGCCGCACGGACGCGCGGCCGGCCTCGGCCAGATCGGCCCGGGCCCGCGGGTCGAACAGCAGTGACCGCAACGCCTCGGCCGTCGCGCCGGGGTCGCGGCGCGGCACCACCACTCCCCCGCCGCCGGCCAACGCCTGCCGCACACCGTCCACGTCGGTCGCCACCACCGGACGTCCGGCTGCCAGCGACTCCAGCACCGCGATCGGCATGCCCTCCCAGTCGCTGGTGAGCACGGTGACGTCGGCGGCGGCCAGCAGGTCGGGCACGTCGCAGCGGTTGCCCAGGAACCGCACCCGGTCCGCGACGCCCAACTCCGCGGCACGCACGCGCAGCACGTCCCGGAGGCTGCCGTCGCCCGCCAGCCACAGCACCGCGCCGCCGTCCAGCTTCGCCCACGCCTCCAGCAGCACGTCGTGCCGCTTCTGGGGTTCCAGCCGGGCCGGGCACAGCGCGACCGGAGTGTCCGGTGCGACGCCGTGCACCGCCCGGACCGCGTTCCGGTCCACCCGTTCGGGTTGCGGGAACACCGCGTTCGGGATCACCACCGGGTCGGGCACGCCCGCCGCGCGCAGCCGGTCGGCCGTGGCGTCGGCGACCGCGACGACCGTGCGCGAGGTCCGCTTGAGGATGCGGGCCGCGCCGGTGTAGTCGGTCTCCGCGACGCCGTGGAACACGGTCAGCAGCGGCAACCTGCCCGGCAGCACGGCGAGGCGCGCGACGAGGCTGGCCGACACGTTGTGCGCCAGCACGACCTGCGGCCGGAAGCTGCGGATCGCGGCCTTGGTGGCCGTGGTCGCGCGCAGCACGCCGGTCGCCCGGCGCCGGGCGACGGGCACGGTGAACGTCGGCACGCCGCACGCGCGCAACGCCTCGGCCCGGTGCCCGCCGCCACTGGCCACGGCCGACTGCCAGCCGAACTGCCCGCCCGACCTGGCCATCCCGGCGACGAGCGCTTCGGCGCCGCCGGTACCCATCTCACTGATCACGTGGAGCACACGCAACGTCGCTCGCTCTCCTCAGACGAAGGTCGGCCGCGGCCACGACCGCGACCAGCGACCACAACGGCAGGTAGTACTGCTGGGACAGGAAGGTCGAGGCGACCACGACCGCGATCAGGGACGCCTGGACGGCGACGATCGGCAACGGGTCGTCGGTGGTGCGGCGCACGCGTTCGCAGGTGACCGCCGTGAGCACGAGGAGCGCGGCGAACAACGCGAAGCCGGGCACGCCGAGTTCGGCGGCGACCTCCAGGTACATGTTGTGCGCCACCGGGGTCTGCTCGTCGATCTCGGCGTTGTTCGAGGCGGCGGGGTAGCCCTCGCGGAACCCGCCCGGTCCCACCCCGAGGGTCGGGTGCTCGGCGACCATGCGCGCGGCGGCCTGCCAGCGCAGCTCCCGGGTGTCCACGTTGGTCTCGGCGACGTGGGTCTTCTCCCGCACCGCCCGGTCGAGCTCCGGTCCGGCGAACAGCACGGCGGCCACGCCGAGCACGGCCAGCGCCGCCACACCGCCCGCCAACGCCTTGAGCGGCACCGCGCGGCGGGCCGTCAGCCACGCCACGGCGGCGGTGAGGGCGAGCGCGCCGCCCCGGGAGAACGTCGCAGCCGCGCCCGCCGCCAGCACGACGGCCGCCGCCGCGGTCAGGACCGAGCGGCGCAGCGCGACCAGCAGCGGCAGGGCGGCGACGAGGAAGTAGGCCAGGTCGTTCGGGTCCTCCAGCGGCCCGGCGGCCCGCGTCTGCCCCTCGGCGACCATGCCGAGCAGCGCGCCGACGGCCGCGACCACAGCTCCCGCCACGGTCGCGGCGAGCACCGCCCGGAGGGGCACCTCCCGGGAGACGACGTCGATCAGCACCACCGTGACCAGCAGGAACGGCAGCCAGCGCAGGGCGTACCCGGTCGCGAACGGGCCGCCCGCGTGCACCGCCCAGGACGCCAGCAGCACGACGGCGAGCGCCGCGAGGACGACGTGCGCTGGGTGCGGCTCGGGCGCGCGGCGTTGCCGCACCCGCAGGACGGCCCAGACGAGCACCAGCAGGGCGGACGGCGCCTTGGCCAGCTGGTCGTGGGCGTGCAGGAGGTAGCCCTCCAGGGGCGCGGCGAACACCGTCGCGCACGCCAGGGCCCGCACCAGCCACGTCATCGACCGCATCGCGCCCGCCACGTCATCCGCCGCACCGCGCCACGTCATCCCCCGCGTCATCCCCCGCACCGCGCCAGCAGCCCGGTGTCGTGCTCGCGCAGGCCGGCGTCGAGCCGGTCGACGTGCGCGCCGGTGCCGATCACCTCGAAGTGGTGCTCGCGCAGCGCGCCCAGCACCCAGCCGAGGAACTCGACCTTCCGCGCGCCGGGCACCGCCATGCCGGGGAAGAACTCCATGCCGGGCGCCTCGGCCGCGCCGAGCACGTCGGTGGGGTGCAGCAGCAGCGACGGCTGAACGCCACGTGCCCGGCACAAGCGCAGCGCTGCGGTGAAGTACGCACGCGCCACGCGTGGCGAGACCTGGTGCAGTTGCAGCAGGTAGGAGCCGTGGATCGGGACGCGCAGCAGCGGCATGGTGGTGACCGGCAGCTCGACCAGGCCCGCGCCGACGCGCCAGCGGTAGGCGGCGTTGGGAGCGCGGACGCGGGAGAAGCCGCCGAACAGGTCGCGTTCGCCGCCGGTCGGCGCGGTGCGGTTGTGGTAGGCGCGGGCGAGCGGGCCGATCCAGGTGGGCAGGGTGCTGGCGTCGTAGCGGTAGCCGCGCTCGGCGAGCAGTTCCAGCAGGTCGCGGGTGACGCTGTAGCCGGGGCCGCGGAAGCCGGTCGGCCGCGGCGCGCCCGCGGCGACGATGGCCGCCTCGGTGCGGGCGAGCTCGGCTTCGAGCCGGTCGCGGGTGTAGCGGTGCAGCCAGGGTTCGTGGCCGTAGGAGTGGTTGCCGATCTCGTGCCCGGCGGCGGCGATGTCGGCGACGGCCTGCGCCCCGTCGTCGCGTTCGGCGTCCGCGCCGACGACGAAGACGGTCGTGGTGAGGCCGTGCTCGCCGAAGACTTCGAGCAGGCGTGGCACGGCGGTGGGCAGGAAGCTGGGGCGGCGTTCCCACTCGGGGTCGCCGTGGGTCTTGAGGTAGGCCCAGAGGTTGTCGAGGTCGAGGGAGACGCTGGCGGTGTTCACCCGGCCACCTCCGCCGGCTCCTTGGCGAACCGGTCGGCGAAGCCGAGCAGGAGCACGCCGGACACGACGAGCGCGACGCCGAGCGCCACCCACCACTCGCGGCCGGGCGTGATCCGGTCGCCGAGGGCGGCGATGCCGATGATCGAGGTGAGCACGACGGTGGTGGCGTCCATCGTGGCGACGGTCGAGGTGGCCGAGCCGCGGCGCAGGGACAGCGCCAGGTAGGACTGGCCGACGAGCGCGGCGACGATCATCAGCCACGCCAGCGGGTACAGCGGGAGGCTGAGGAACGGTTCGTCGGCCAGCGTCCGGCTCGTCATGGCGACCACCGCGAACGCCAGGCCGGCGGACGCGGCCAGCGGCACCACGCCGCCGATCCGGCGCTGCACCAGCACGAGCACGACCAGGGGAAGTCCGAACAGGACGATGCCGGGGCCCTGGGGCACGTCGTGCGCGGCCGACGGCGTGGCCGCCGCGACGAGCAGCACCAGCCCCGTCGCCATCACGACGAGCACCACGACCTCGATCACGCGGACCCGCCAGCCGAGCACGGCGATGCCGAACAGCGTGGCCAGGCCCACCGCGCAGGACGAGCCGGCCTGGACGAGGTACAGCGGAAGCTCGGCGCGGGCCAGGAACGCCAGCGCGAACCCGCCCACCTGGCCCGCGAAGCCGAGCAGGTAGAGCCGGTCGCGGGCGAGCCGGGCGAGCAGCCCGAGCCCGCCGCCGCCTTCGTCGGCGCGGCGGGAGGCGATCGACTGGGCGACGATGCCCAGCGCGTACAGCACCGCGGACGCGGCGAGTTCGAGGTATCCAGTCACGCGACCCTTCCCATGGAGATAACGGCCCGTGGAGACAGCCGGCGCGCGGAAGCGGTCGGTGTGATCCCGATATCGGAAGGGCAGCGTAGAACCCGAAAAACCTCGACTCGTTCGAGCGATAGGCGACTACACGATCGAGTTAACTTGCCGACTACGCAACGACTTTGGGGCCGAGATGGCCGCCGTGATCACGAACGCTCGGAGCACGCCGCGCAGGCTCGGTGCCGGGTGGGCCGCGACCACGCCGAGGCGCAGGAGTCGACGACTCCAGGGCGGACCGGCCGGTGCGAGCGGTGGACGGGCACCACGCCTGCGCACCTGCGCCCCGGACGGTCGCACCGGCCGACGAGTTGCCGGATCGGCAACTTTGTTTGCCGGTCGGCCCGGGTGGTCCGCACTATCGGGGCATGGACGCAACTGAGGAGTACTGGGAGACGTTCTACCGCGACCGCGACCAGGTGTGGACCGGCAAGGCCAACGAGCTGCTGGTCCGCGAGGTCGCCCACCTCGACCCGGGCACCGCGCTCGACCTCGGCTGCGGCGAGGGGGGCGACGCGTTGTGGCTGGCCGAGCAGGGCTGGCAGGTGACCGCGGTCGACGTGTCCACCGTCGCCCTGGCCAGGGGCGCGGCCCGCGCCACCGAGCTGGGCCTGGCCGCGCGCATCGACTGGCAGCGGCACGACCTGGCGCGCTCGTTCCCGACCGGGGTGTTCGACCTGGTCTCGGCGCAGTTCCTGCACTCGTCGGTGGCCGTGGACGGCGAGCGGGAGGGCATCCTGGCGCGGGCGGCCGAGGCGGTGGCGCCCGGCGGGCGGCTGCTGGTCGTGGGGCACGCCGGCTGGCCTACGTGGCTGGCGCACAACCCGCCGGTGGACTACCGGTTCCCCACGAACGCCGACGTGCTGGCGTCGCTGGACCTCGGCCCGGAGTGGGTCGTGGAGGTGGACGAGTCGGTCGAGCGGGAGGTGATCAGCCCGGAGCAGGAGCACGGCACGCGGACGGACGTCGTGCTGCGCTTGAAGCGCGGCTGAGGACGGGCGAGCGGCGACGTCAGGTGACGGCGCCGCGCTCGTCCGGCGCGGGCAGGCCCAAGCGGTCGCGGGTGTCCTCGTCGAACTCGTCCAGGAAGTCGTGCAGGACGTCGGCGGCGTGGGCCGGCGAGCGCGCCGCGTACAGCACCGGCTGGTACCCGGCCGCGACGTAAGCCGTGGTCACGACCTGTTCGACGGCCCACGGCCTGATGTCGGCGCGGTGCAGCTGTCCGAGTTCGCCGTAGGAGGACAGCAGCGCCGCCCCGTACGCCTTGACCCGGCCCTGCTCGAACGCGACGCCGTACTCCAAGGTGAACCAGTACACGCGGCTGATCAGGTCCAAGGCGTCCTCGCCGGAAACGCGGGACGCCGCCGCGCCGACCAGCCGGTAGAGGTCGGCGAACCACGGCGAGGACAGGTGCGTGCCGTGGCCGAACACGTCGTGCACGACGTCGGGCTCGGGCGTGTACAGGGGCATCGCCGGGTGCCGCACGTACTGCACGGCGTGGAAGTACCCGCGCGCCATGGAACCCAGGAACCGCTCGTCCGGCACGAGCCCGCCGGCGAGGGTGAACCGGAACCCGGTCAGCTCGTGGAGGCGGTCGCCCACCTCGGCGTGCTGCGGCACGTGGTCGGCGGGGATGGGCGCGGCGTCACGGGCGCTCAACACCGCCCGGCACACCGTGTCCCGCTGGGCCGCCGTCAGCGCGGCGTGGACCTGCCGCCAGGTCTCGTGCTCCCGCTCGGTGTAGGCGATCGGAGGTGAGGGCGCGCCCACCTCGTGGCCCTCGGCCAGGGCCGCGATCGCGTCACGGCGGCGGACGTACGCGGGATCGCTCAGACCGGGGTGCAACGGGGCGGCGCCGAGCCTCCCGTCCGGCGCCACCGGCGTCCGTGCGCGCACGTCGACGGTTTCGCTCGTCATGTCCCTGGACGTACCCGGCCGTTCCGCCGTCACGCGGCTGACGGACAGCGCTCACCCTGTCAGGTGACACCGGGACCGACCCTCGGAACGGAGCGCTACAACCGGGCGAGCAACTCGGTCAGGGCCTGCCCCAGGGGCAGGTCGACGCGCACGGTCGCGTGGACGTCACCCCTGGTCACGCCCTTGTTGATGATGAGGACCGACTTGCCGGCGGCAGCGGCGTGCCGGACGAACCGCAGGCCGGACATGACGGTCAGCGACGAGCCGAGCACGAGAAGCGCGTCGGCCTCCTCCACCAGGCGGTAGCACTGCTCGACGCGCGGGCGCGGCACGTTCTCGCCGAAGAACACCACGTCCGGTTTCAGCACGCCGCTCTCGCAGTCGGCGCACCCGACCAACCGGAACGACCGGACCTCGTGCTCGGCCAGGTCCACGTCGCCGTCCGGGTTGATCCGGGTGGAGGTGGCCTCGAACGCCGGGTTGGCGGCGCGGAACCGGCGGTCGAGGTCCTCGCGCGGGCTCACCGCGCGGCAGTCCAGGCAGACCACGCGGTCCAGGCCGCCGTGCAGCTCGACCACGTCGGGCGTGCCCGCGGCCTGGTGCAGGCCGTCGACGTTCTGCGTGATCACGCCGGACAGGTGGCCGCGGGCGTGCAGCTCGGCCACGGCGCGGTGGCCGGTGTTGGGCGCGGCGCGGGCGATGGTCCGCCAGCCGAGGTGGCTGCGCGCCCAGTACCGGCGCCTGCCCTCGGCGCTGCCGACGAACTCGTCGTAGGTCATCGGGGTGTGCTTGCGCAGGCTGCCCGCCGCGCCCCGGTAGTCCGGGATGCCCGACTCGGTCGACAGCCCGGCGCCGCTGAGCACCACCACCCGACCGTCCGCGACGACCCGCACGACCTCGTCCAGGCTGGTGGTGCGCGGCAACGGCGCGCCGGTCGGCGTCCAGCTCAACGTCGGCCGTGTGCGCATGCGGTCCACTTTACGGGCGTGCGGGCGCGGGGCCGGTGGACTCGCGGACCACCAGTTCGGGTGGGTGCACGGTGACCGGGGCGTGGTCGGTCTCGTCGAGCGACGCGAGCAGCAGGCGGGCCGCGGCTCGGCCTAGACCGAGCAGGTCCTGGCGCACGGTGGTGAGCCGGGGGTAGACCAGTTCGCCCAGCGGCAGGTCGTCGTGGCCGACGACGGACAGGTCCGCGGGCACGTCGACGCCGAGGCGGCGGGCCGCGCTCATGCCGGCGACGGCCATGGAGTCGTTGGCGAACAGCACGGCGGTCGGTCGGCGGTGCTCCGCCAGCAGCCGCCCGATCGCGTCGGTCGCGCCGGCGGCGGTGAAGTCGGACACGACCGAGTGGCTGGGGGTGAGGCCGTGCGCGGCCAGCGCGTCCTCGACCACGCGTCGCCGGTGCAGCGTGTGCACGCGGTCCTCGGGGCCGGACACGTAGGCGACGCGCCGGTGCCCGTGCTCGACGAGGTGCTCGACGGCCGCGCGCAGGCCGGTGTCGGGCTCGGTCGCCTGCACCGAGGGCACCGGGTCGTCGCGCCACGGCGTGCCGATCAGCACGGTGTCCACGTCCAGGGTCCGCAGCAGCTCGAACCGGGTGTCGCCGATGCGGCTCTCGGTGAGCACGACGCCGTCGACCCGGCGTTCGTCGGCCAGCCTGCGGTAGGCGGCCTCCTCCGCGCTCGGCTCCTCGCCGACGATGTGCAGCAGCAGGCCGTACCCGAGCGGGGACAGCTCGCTCTCGATGCCGGAGATCAGCAGGGTGAAGTGCGGGTCGGCGCTGAGCAGGTCCGGCGAGCGCTTGGCGACCATGCCGATGGCGCGCGTCTTCGCCGAGCGCAGGGCGACGGCGGCGGCGGACGGCGTCCACCGGAGCTTGCTCGCGGCGGTCAGGACGCGGTCGCGGGTGGGCGCGGAGATGCCCGCCTTGCCGTTGACGACCTTCGACACGGCAGCCACCGACACCCCGGCGAGGGCGGCGACGTCGGCGATCGTCGGCTTGCGGCTTGCCACACGGTGAACGTTACACCTGTTGAGCGCTGTGCCTCGACAGATCCCAGGTTAAACGATATACCTGTGGCCATGCAGCGCAACTCCGCCAAGCTCGCCGGCCCCGACGTCTGGGTGGGGGTCAACTACTGGTCGCGGACCGGCGGCCCGTTGATGTGGCGCGACTACGACCCGTCGGTCGTGGACGAGGAGCTGCGGGTGATGCGCGACCACGGGATCGGCCTGACCCGCAGCTTCTTCTACTGGCCGGACTTCATGCCGACCGAGGACGCGCTGGACGCCGAACCGCAGGCCAGGTACGACGACTTCCTCGACCGGCACCTCGCGCTGGGCATGCGGACGATCCCGACGTTCGTCGTCGGGCACATGTCGGGCCAGAACTGGGACCCGGCGTGGCGGAACGGGCGGGACGTCTTCGCCGACGAGTCGTTCCTGGACCGGCAGCGCTGGTACGTCCGCGAGCTGACCGCCCGCTGGAAGGACCACCCGGCGGTGGCGGGGTGGCTGCTGAGCAACGAGATCCCGATCTACGCCGACTGGCGGTCGCGGGGCATCGGCACGCTGGACGCGGACGCGGTGACGGCGTGGGCGGCGGCGCTGGTCGGGGAGATCCGCGCGGCGGGCGCGACGCAGCCGGTTTCGGTCGGCGACGGCGCGTGGGGCGTCGAGGTCACGGGGCTGGACAACGGCTTCCGGGTGCGCGACCTGGCGCCGTTGATCGACTTCCACGGGCCGCACGTGTACCGGATGGACGACGACCAGCTGCGGCTGCACCTCGGGGCGGCGTTCGTGTGCGAGCTGCTCGACATCGGCGGCAAGCCGGTGATCATGGAGGAGTTCGGCGTGACGTCGGACTACGCGTCGGAGGAGAACGCCGCCCACTACTACCGGCAGGTCCTGCACACGACGTTGCTGGCGGGCGCGACCGGCTGGATCCCGTGGAACAACACCGACTACGACGACCTGGCCGACCAGGAGCCCTACCGGCACCACCCGTTCGAGATGCACTTCGGGCTGACGGACTCCGCGGGACGGCCGAAGGCGCAGCTGCTGGAGGTCCAGGCGTTCACGGAAGTGTTGCGGCGCACGGATTTCGCGCGGCTGCGGCGGCCGGACACCTCGATCGCGCTGCTGGTGTCGTCGTTCCTGGAGGCGCGGTACCCGTTCACGCAGCCCGAGGACGCGACGAGCGTGGCGAACAACTCGCGGCAGGCCTACATCGCGGCACGGGAGGCGGACCTGCCCGTGGGTGTGGCGCGCGAGCTGGACGGCGTGCCGGACGATTGCGCGTTGTACCTGGTGCCGTCGGTCAAGCAGCTCACCGCGCCGACGTGGCGGACGTTGGTGGAGCGCGCCGCGGCGGGCGCGGTGGTGTACGCGTCGTACTTCGTCGGCGAGCACCGGACGCAGCGCGGACCGTGGTGGCCGAAGCTGGACGAGACGTTCGGCGTGGTGAAGCAGCTGCGGTACGGGTTGGTCGACCCGATCGAGGACGACTCGCTGCGGATGGTGTTCCAGCGGGACTTCGGCGGCATCGGCGCGGGCGAGGAGCTGGTGTTCCGGGTCGGCGGCACGGCGGAGTCGCGCGCGTTCCTGCCGGTGGCGCCGGACGGGGCGGAGGTGGTCGCGGTCGACGGGCACGGGCGGCCCGCCTTGCTGCGGCACCGGGTCGGCGACGGGTGGATGGTGCTGTGCACGTACCCGTTGGAGCACATGGCCGCGATGACGCCCCGGGTGAACCCGGAGCCGACGTGGCGGCTGTACGCGGCGCTGGCCGCGGTCGCGGGCGTGTCGCCGGCGGTCCGGGTGGACGACCCGCTGGTGATGACGGGGTTGATGGAGCACTCCTCCGACGGGCGGGTGTTCGCGTGGTTCGTCAGCCAGCACGCGTCACCTGTGGTGGTGAACCCGGTTCTCGACGGGCGGTTGGTGACGTTGGACGGCGCGCCGTTGGGCTCCGTGGAGTTGGACGCGTACGGCGTCGTGGTGGCCGAAGTGCGGGAGGTGGAGTCGTGAAGGTCGCGGCGGTGGAGGTCGTGGTGACCTGTCCGGGGCGGAACTTCGTCACGCTGCGGATCACCACCGAGGACGGGATCACCGGTCTGGGTGACGCCACGCTGAACGGGCGTGAGCTGGCGGTGGAGGCGTACCTCCGGGAGCACGTCGTGCCGCTGCTGCTGGGGCGGGACGCGTCGGCCGTCGAGGACACCTGGCAGTACCTGTACCGGGGCGCGTACTGGCGACGAGGTCCCGTGACGATGGCCGCGATCGCCGCCGTCGACACGGCGTTGTGGGACATCAAGGCGCGTGCGGCGGGGATGCCGCTGTACCAGTTGCTCGGCGGGGCGTGCCGGGTGGGCGCGCTGGCGTACGGGCACGCGTCGGGACGTGACCTGCCGGAGCTGTTCGACTCGATCCGGCTGCACCTGGAGCTGGGGTTCCGGGCGATCCGGGTGCAGACCGGCATCCCCGGGCTGGAGACGGTGTACGGGGTGGCGGCGTCGGCGGCCGGCGGCGGTGACCGGTACGACTACGAGCCGGCGCGGCCGACCGCGTTGCCGGTGGAGGAGAGCTGGGACACGCGGGCCTACCTGCGGCACGTGCCCTCGGTGTTCGAGGCGGTGCGGTCGGAGTTCGGCCCGGCGCTGCCGTTGCTGCACGACGGCCACCACCGGATGACCCCGATCGAGGCGGCCCGGCTGGGGAAGGCGCTGGAGCCGTACGACCTGTTCTGGTTGGAGGACGCGACGCCCGGCGAGGACCAGGCGGCGTTGCGGCTGATCCGGCAGCACACCACCACGCCGTTGGCGATCGGCGAGGTGTTCAACTCGATCCACGACTACACGACGTTGCTGAGCGAACGACTGATCGACTACGTCCGTTCGGCGGTCACCCACACGGGCGGGGTGACGGCGTTGAAGAAGGTGCTGGACTTCGCCGCGGTGTACGGCGTCAAGTCGGGGATGCACGGGCCGACGGACATCTCGCCGGTCGGCATGGCCGCCGCGCTGCACCTGGACCTGGCCGTGCACAACTTCGGCATCCAGGAGTACATGCGGCACTCGGCGCAGACGCTGGAGGTGTTCCGGACGTCCTACACGTTCGCGGACGGCCTGCTGCACCCGTCCGACGAGCCGGGGTTGGGTGTGGAGCTCGATGTGGACGCGGCCGGCCGATTCCCCTACCGTGCCGCGTACCTGCCGGTGAACCGGCTGGCCGACGGCACCCTTCACGACTGGTGAGCGACCCATGCGGAAGATCGTGTACTCCCTGTCCGTGTCCGTGGACGGCTTCTTCGAAGGGCTCGACGGTTCGATCGACTGGGCCTCGGTGAACGAAGAGCTGCACGAGCACTTCAACACCGAGTTCGCGCCGATGGGCGCGTTCCTGGAGGGTCGGCGGACGTACGAGCTGATGGAGGGGCACTGGCCGACGGCAGACCAGGACCCGAACGCCTCCGCGCCGGAGGTGGAGTTCGCCCGGATCTGGCGCGGCATGCCCAAGGTCGTGTACTCGCGGACGTTGCAGGCGGCGGGGCCGAACGCGACGATCGTGCGTGACGTGGTGGCGGAGGAAGTGCTGGCCCTGAAGGCGTCGGCGGCCGGGGACCTGGTGGTGGGCGGCCCGGACCTGGCGTCGTCGTTCCGCCGCCTCGGCCTGATCGACGAGTACCGGGTGTACGTCCACCCCGTGCTGTTGGGACGCGGGCGGCCGATGTTCGGGCCGGAGGACGACAAGGCCGACCTGGACCTGGTCGAGACCCGGGCGTTCGGCAACGGGGTGGTGCAGCTGCGCTACCGCGTCCGGACCTGACGCTCACCGGAAGAGCGTGGCGCCCAACGGGTGTCGCCGGTCGAACCCGGGCAGGATCAGGAACGTCGCGCCGGCGGTGGCGGTGGTGAACGGCAGCAGGGCGTCGACGGCGTCCATCCGGGTGAGGGTGTTGGTGAACGTCCGCAGGTCGTTCTGGAAGCTGATGAACAGCAGGCCGGGCCCGGGTTCGTCGATGGTGTACGAGCGGCGCAGCATGTGGCCGACGCCGACCGCGTTCGGGTGCGCCCGCCGGACGTGGGCGTCGGCCGGGATGAGGTAGCGCCCGTCCGGCGTCTTGGCGCCGAGGTCCGGGTCGGAGGCGATGGCGCCGCCCGAGAGGGGCGCGCCGGTGTCCCGACGTCGACCGAAGACCGCCTCCTGGTCGGGAACGGGCAGCGCGGCGAACCTCGGCAGGTCGAGCTCCATGCGGCGGAGCACGGCGATGGTGCCGCCCGCGACCGGGGCCGGCCGGCCCGGCCAGCCACAGGTCCCGCTGCTGTTCAGCGGTCGTGTGCGGGCCCACGATGCCGTCGACGAACCCGAAGGCGTTGCGCGCCGCGGTGATGCCCTGCTCCACCGCGACGGTCGCACCGCGGCGCCCGGACTGCCGCCAGCGTTCGCGCACCCGGTCACCGGCCTGGCCCAGCAGCGCTGCGGCGGCGACCGGCACGACGACGGGGTCACCGGCGCAGACCTGCACCAGCAGGTCGCCGCCCCGGGTCTCTCCGGTCATCCGTTCCCGGGAGAACCGCGGGAGGTCCGTGCTGCCGGGCAAGGTCGGGTCGGCGAGGCGCACCAGTCGGGGGCCGACCCCGATCGTCACGGTGAGATCGCCCGGCGACAGGCCGAGCAGCCGTGCGTCGGTCCCCTCGGCGAGCGTGCGGACGGCCTCGCCGAGCTCGGCCAGCAGCGGACCGACCGCCACGCCGTCGACGACGTCGGCCACCACGACCAGCAGGTTGGGCTGGGCCTCCGCCGGGAGCACGACGCCCGCCTGATGAGGACCCGTCGGCGACACCGCCGGGACGTCGTGCCGCTCAACCGGTGCGGTGCGCGGTTCGCACCCGGCGGTGAGACCGGCGGCCAGCGCGGTGGCGCCGGCGCCGAGGAACGTGCGGCGTGACGGGTGTTCTTCGGCTCGGCGCACGGTGGGGAGAGTGCCAGATTCGCCCTACCGCAGGCGAATCCGCACGTCGTGCCAGACTGGGCCCATGCTTCGTTTCGGCCCTGCCGTGATCGCCGCGGCGCTCGTCCTGGCCGGTTGCGGAGCCGACGACGGCGGTGCGGGCGAGGGCGGGCGACCGCCCGGCGCGCAGGTGACGATCCGGGTGCCGGCCGACGCGCCGACGATCTCCGCCGCGGTGTCCCTCGCCGAGCCCGGTGACCTCGTGCTGGTCGCGCCGGGCGTCTACCACGAGTCGGTCAAGGTCGGGACGGACCGGATCACCCTTCGCGGCGAGTCCCGGGACGGGGTCGTCATCGACGGGCAGCTGCGGCAGCCGAACGGGATCGTCGTCACCGCGCCCGGTGTGGCCGTGCAGAACCTGACCGTGAAGAACAACACGCACAACGGGATCCTGGTCACCGGTTCGGCGGCGGCCGGCGGCACCCCGGGCGACGGCGGCTACGACACCGGCGACGAGCCCGTCACCTTCCTGAAGTCGTTCCTGGTCTCCCACGTGACCGCCACGCGCAACGGGCTCTACGGCATCTACGCGTTCTCCGCCCAGGACGGCGTCATCGAGCACTCGTACACCTCCGGTTCGGCCGACTCCGGGATCTACGTCGGGCAGTGCAAGCCGTGCCGCATCGTCGTGCGGGACAACATCGCCGAGCTCAACGCGGTCGGCTACGAGGGCACCAACGCCGGCGGCGAGATGTACGTGGTGGGCAACCGCCTCGTCGGCAACCGGGTCGGGCTCACCAGCAGCTCCGACCACCAGGAGAAGCTGCTCCCCCAGCAGGACGCCGTCGTCGCCGGCAACCTGATCGCGGCCAACCAGCAGGACTCGACCCCCGAGCAGGCCGACGGCGGGTGGGGCATCGGCGTCGGCATCGACGGCGGCAGCGACAACCAGGTCGTCCGCAACCGGATCGCCGACCACGTCAACGCCGGGCTGGTGATCACCGCGACCGCCGACATCCCGCCGAACGGCAACCAGGTCGTGGCCAACGCGTTCGCGGCCAACGGCGTCGACGTCGGCTGGACGTTCCCCACCGCCACCCGGGGTCGTGGCAACTGCCTGCGCGGCAACGACCTCGTCACGACGGCGCCCGACCGGCTGGCGACGACCGCGGCCTGCCCGGCGGCCGACCAGTCGCCGTCCGGCACCTGGGCGAACCCGAGGCCTCCTCGCGGCATCCCGTTCACCGACGTGGCCGCACCCGTTCCGCAGCCCCAGTTCCCGAACGCCACCACCGCGGGTCCCACCGCCGTGCCGGCCGTTCCGGTGCTGCCGGACACCGCGACCATCCCGTTGCCCCCGACGTCCCTGCTCGCCGAGGGCGCGTTGGTGCGAACGTCCTGAGCGGTGACGTCGGGCAGGTGGACGTGCCCCGGACGCACTGGCCTCCGCCTTGCCCCACCTGGACGTGTACAGCGTAGACAGGTGACGTGTACGGTGTAGACATGACGGGGACGACCGAGCGGATCTCTGCGGCGGCGTTGGCGATCCTGCTGGCCGAAGGCTCGCAAGCGGTGACCATGCGACGGGTGGCGGCGGATGCCGGGGTGACCGCCATGGCCACCTACCGCCACTTCCCGAACCGTGAAGCGCTGCTGCGCTCGGTGGCGGACGCGGCGGTGGCGGAGATGACCGCCGACTGGGGCGGACTCGGCCGTGAGCTGGGACTGGCCCGGCGGATCGACGCACTGGCCGACGCGTTCCTGGACTTCGCGCTCGGCCGGCCGAACCTCTACCGCTACCTGGTCACCGAGCACCGGCCCGACGCGCTGCGGTTCCCGGACGACTTCCGCACCGGCGGCTCGCCCGCGTTCGCCCCGGCGTTCGCGGCCGTCGAGCAGGCCATGGCGGAAGGCGTGCTGCGCGACGACGACCCGTTGGAAGTCACCTTGGCCCTCACCACACCGGTCATGGGCCTGGTCCAGCTGTACCTGGGCGGCCGGATGAACATGCCCGAGAGCGACTTCCGCGCGCTGTGCAAGCGCACGACAGGAAGGGTCCTCAATGGACTCCAGGTCTGAGCTCGCGCTGGTGGGACTGGCCGGGTCGGCCTCGGCCGCCCTGTTCTACTTCGGCACGGGCCTGGCGCCGGTCGCCGCGTTGGCCTGGCTCGCCCCGCTGCCCGTGCTCCTCGCCGCGCCGCGCACCTCCGGCCGCGTCGCCGCGGCCCTGGCCTTCGCGTCGTGCCTGCTGGGACTGACCAACAGCTGGCCGTTCCTGGCACACTCGTACGACCTGCCGCTGGTGCCGTGGGGCGTCGCCGTCACGGTCGGGATGGCGGCGACCTTCGCACTGGCGGTGACCCTGTTCCGCGCGCTGCTGAACCGGGGACGCGCGCTGCTCGCGGTGACCGCGGCGCCCGCCGCCTGGGTCGCGGTCCTGTACCTGGTGGCGTCGGCCAACCCCACGGGGATCATGGGCACGCTCGCGACGACGCAGGCGGACGTGCCGCTGATCCTGCAGACCGCCGCGATCACCGGCGCGTGGGGCGTCGAGTACCTGGTCCTCTTCGCGCCGGCCGCCGTCGCCGCGGCGGTGACCAGGCGCGACGTGCGGGTCGCCGCGGTCGGCGGTGTCGTGCTCGCGGCGGTGTCGATCGGCGGCGCGGTGCAGCTGGCCCAGGACGACGGACCGGCGCGGCGCGTGGCGCTGGTGGCGAGCAACGACCACGGCTGGGCCACCGACCTGGACACACCGGCCGGACCCGAGCTCGTGGCCGCGTACGCGCGGCAGGTCGAGGCGCTGCCGGACGGCGTGCGAGTCGCGGTGCTGCCGGAGGCCGCGTTCGGCGCGCGCGAGGCCCGGCCCGCGGTGCTGGTGGACACGATGACCGCGCTCGCCCGCACGGAGGGCATCGACATCGTGGTCGGCCTCGCCCAGTGGACGGACGGCAAGAAGTACAACTACGCGGTCACGTTCCCCGCGTCCGGCGGCGAGCCCGTGAAGTACCTCAAGCATCACGACACGGTCAGCCCGGCCGGGCGCGACCTCACGCTTCTCGGATCGACCGGCGTCGCGGTCTGCGCCGACGTCAACCACCCCGACCCGAGTTCCGACTACGCGACGGCCGGCGCACGGCTGCTGGCGATCCCGGCGTCCGACGAGGGCGACAACGGGTGGCAGCACAGCCGGACGGCGCTGCTGCGCGGTGTCGAGAACGGGGTCGGGGTGGCGTGGAGCGGGCGGAAGACGCGGTTGATGGCGTCCGACGCCCGAGGTCGGGTGGTCGCCGAGGCGGACACCGGCGGCGCGGGCGCGTTCACCGTGGTGGTCGCCGACGTGCCGACTGGTGACGGGCCGACGCCGTACGCGCGGCTGGGCGACTGGTTCGCGTGGCTGTGCGTGGGACTCGCGGCAACCGGTCTGATCGGCACGCGGGTCAGGGCCGCGCGGGTCAGGGCCGCGTGACGAGCGGTCAGAGGCGGAACTCGGCGCGGACCACGGCGGCGTCGAACGCGCGACTGCCGGACTGGACCGGCATGGCGTCGGGTGGGCGCGGGCCGACCAGGGACGTCGCCTCGGCGGGCAGCCCCGCCCACTGGTCGGCCACGGCCACCTCCAGCGGCGCGCCGGGGTCCAGGTCGCAGGTGATCTCGCGGGCGGACGGGCCGTACAGGTCCAGGGTGGCGCCGGGGAGTTCCGCGGCGCCGAGGCGGCAAGCCGGCCGACCGGGTCCGGACAGCGTCACGTGCGTCCGCCACGCCCGCGCGTTCGGCGTGACGCGGAACGTCACCGTCCGCACGGCGGCATCGGTGGCGGCCACCAGGACGACGGTGGGTGCGGGCAGGTCGAGGTCGGGCGCGGCGGCGCGCATCATCGGCTTGTCCAGCGTCGGGTACGGCAACGTCACCCGTTCCGGGTTCTCCCCCAACACCCGCGAGGTCCACTCGTCGGGCGCGGGATCGGCGGACAGCCAGCTCGCGCCGCCCGTGTCCTGCAGGTAGATCAGCGAGTCGGGACGCGGCTCGTCCGGCGCGAAGCCGAACCGCACCGTCCCCACCGCGATCAGCGCCACCGCGACCGCCGTCACGCCGAGCGCCGGCCGCCACGAGCGCCACACCGTGAGCAACGGCATCAGCAGCACACCGGCCAGCACCGCGAACACCACCGCCACGGCGCTCAACGGCATGCCCAACGCCACCATCATCGTGCCGACCAACGGCGGGAAGATCGCCGCCGCGACCAGCGGCGGGAGCAACGCCGCCCGGGTCGTCCACAGCGCGGGCAGGCCTGCCAGCAGCGTCCACTGGAACAGGAACCCGGCCCCCGGCACGGCCACCGTCGTGGCCGCCAGCAGCACGGCCGTCACCGCCAGCACCCCGGCGACGACCTCGGCCGGCGACCACCGCCGCACCACCCGTGCCGCCGCGATCAGCACCGCCGACCCGAGCAGGCAGAACCCGGCGACGAACCAGCCCCGCTCGGGCGGCTCCGACAACGCCAGGAATCCCAGCTCGGGCCGCACGGCCGCCACCAGCGCCCACGCCCCGAACGACAACGCGCCCGCCACGACCACCGCACCGACCGCGACCCCGGCCACCGCGACCACGCCCCGCCACCGCAGCCGTCCCCTCCGGACACCCAGGACCAGCAGCGACGCCAGCGCGAGGACCGTCACCGCGGCCAGCGCCACCGCGAGCCACGTCGGGTAGCGCACCAGCACCCGGGAGAACAGGTCGAAGTACACCGCGTCACCGGCGCCGGCCCGCAGGTCCCGGTCGCCCAGCGCCCGCACCAGCCCCACCATCGTCTCGCCGTGGTGCTGCAGGCTCCCCCGGTCCAGCCGCTCCAGGTCGTCGTACGGCGAGTGGTAGTCGCCGACGTGCTCGATGAACGCGCTGTTCAACCCGCGTGCGCCCGCCTCGGCGAACACCGTGAAGTCGCTGTAGTTCGGCATCCGCCGGTAGACCTCGTAGGCGAACGAGTTCGCGATCGGCCTGCTGCTCGCCTCGCCGAACGCCGACACGAGCGGCGCGTTGTCGTCGCCCGTCTGGAACATCCACACCGGCCCGCCGCTGCCCCGCGCCTCCCAGTTCAGCACCGCGCCGACGCCCTCGACCCCGTGGCGCCCCACGTACGCCGCCGCACCGAGCGCCCCGGCCTCCTCGCCATCGGTGAACAGGAACACCACGTCGTTGCGCACACCGCCGGTCTTCAGCGCGCGCAACGTCTCCAGCATCGCCGCGACCGCCGCGCCGTCGTCGGCCGCTCCGGGACCGGTCGGCACCGAGTCGTAGTGCGCGACCAGCAGCAACGCCTTGCCGCCGCTCACCGACGGCGCCGCGCCGCGCACGCGCGCGACGACGTTGTGCGCGGTGGCCACGCGGACGCCCCGCCACGGCCGGACGACGTCGTCGGACTCCACCACCACGTCCGCGCCGAAACCGCGGGCGGTGTCGACGATGTGGTCGCGGACGCGCTCGTTGTCCGCCGAACCGATCGGGTGCGGTCGTCGGGCGATGGCCGCCAGGTGCCGCTCGGCGCGCCCGGCGGCGAACTCGCCCGGCGGCGCGTCCACAACGGGCGCGGGCGGCCGGAACGCCAGCACGGCCAACGCGCCCACCCCGGCGATCACCGTGAGCAGGACCGACACCCGACGGACGCCCTCGACCATCCGGAGACCCTAGCCCGGCGGAAACCCGGTCGACAGGGTCGGACGCGCGGCGCACCATGTCCCGCCATGGACGCCCTTCCCGCCGGTCACACCGTCCGGCCGCCCCGCGCCGACGACGCCGAGCTGATCCTCGGCCTGGTGCACGCCTGCACCACGGCGGTCATCGGGTTCGCCGACTACACGCTCGACGACATGCGGGACGAGCTGGCCCGGCCGGGTTTCGACCTGGAGCGCGACGCGTGGCTGGTGCTGGACGCGGCGGGCGCGCCGGTCGGGTACGCGACCGCGAACGGCAAGGGCGACAGCGACGAGGTCGACGTCGAGGTGGTGACGCAGGACGCGGCGCTGGCGGACTGGCTGTTCACCAGGGTGCTGGGCCGCGCCCGTGAGATCGGGCGGGCCGGCGGGCACGACGGGGTCACCGTCGACCACGGCGTCTACCGGGACGACGTGGTGCTGCGGGCGCAGGTGGCGGCGCTGGGGTTCGAGGTCGCGACCACGTTCCACCGGATGCGGATCGACCACGTGGGCGCCGTGCCGCCGCCCGCGCAGGCGCCGGGGCTCGTGCTGCGGCAGGCCGTGGACGAGGACGTGCGGCGGGTCGCGCACGAGGTGCTGAACGCGTCGTTCGCCGGGCACTTCGGGTTCGTGCCGAGGACCTACGAGGAGTGGCACGAGCGGCAGGAGCGCAAGTCTACCTTCGGCTGGTCGGGGCTGTGGCTGGCGGAGCTGGACGGGCGGCCGGCCGGGTTCCTGGAGCGCAGCGACCAGTTCGCGGCCGACGAGAACTGCGGCTACGTCAGCCACTTGGGGGTGTCGGCCGGGGCACGGGGTCGTGGGGTGGCGAAGCACCTGCTGGGACATGCCTTCCACCTGGACGCGTCCGACGGGCGGGTGGGCACGATCCTGCACGTGGACTCGAACAACCCGACGCCCGCGCTCGGCCTCTACGAGTCGGTCGGGATGCGGCCGGTGCTGGTGATCGACGTGTGGCGCGGTCGGTTGGCGTGACCGGCGCCCTCGGCCGCTAGGCGTTCTGCTGCCCGTCGATCGCCCACTGCCCGTTGACCTTGACCAGCGTGTAGAGGTGCCGCTCGGTCTGGGTGCCACCGGACTTGAACGTGTACGACACGGTCGCCGTGACCTGCTGCGGCCCGACCGCCTGCACGTTGCTCACGGTCACCGCGCTCATCTGACCCCACCAGCCCTGGTAGTCGGCGAACGTCTGCGTCTTGGCGGCCTTGAAGCCGTCGGTGAGGCGGCCGTACGCGACTTCCAGGTTGTTCGGCAGCAGGCCGTAGTAGTCGCTCAGGGCCTGGTCCGGGCCGATGTCGGCGGGCGGCTGGGTCGTGGTCGCGGTCGTCGGCTCGGGTTCCGTGGTGGTGGTCGTGGTCGGCTGGTCGTCCTCGGTGGTCTGAGCGGGCTGGGTCTCGGCGGGCGCGTCGGACGTCGGCTGGGTGGTGGTCTCGCTGGTGGTGCCCGACCCGGCCGACGGTGAGGCGCCGTCACCCCGGTTGACCAGCCACGCCACGAAGGCGATGGCGATCAGGGCGACGACGGCGAGCGCGACGAGCGCCTTGCGGTCGCCTCGTTTCTCCTCGTTCGGCGGCGCGACCGCCGGCACGGGCTGCGGGGGCGTGGGGTGCGGAGGGGTGGGCTGCGGAGGCGTGGGCTGGGCCGGAGCGGGGTTGACCGGCTCGGGAGCGGGCTCGACGGGCGTCGGCTCGGGGGTGGCCACCGGTTCGAGGGGCGCGGCCAGGATCGCGGTCGGCGTCGGGGACGGTGGTGGCGGCGGTGACGTGCCGTCGAACCGCACGTCCCGCAGCATGTCCGCCGCCTCGGCCATGCTCGGCCGGGTCTCCGGGTTCGTGTCGAGCAGGCGCATCAGCACCGGCGTCAGCGGACCGGCGTTGCGCGGCGGCGGGAAGCGCCCGTCGGCGACCCGGTGCAGCAGCGCGATGGTGTTGCCGTCCACGCCGAACGGCGGCGTGCCCTCCAGCGCCGCGTACAGGGTCGCGCCCAGCGCGAACACGTCCGCCGGGAACTCGCCCTTGCCGCCGCGCGCCACCTCCGGCGCCAGGTAGGCGGGCGTGCCGACGAGCATCCCGGACGCGGTGACGGTCGCCTCGTCGGTCGCGCGTGACGTGCCGAAATCGGTGACCTTGACCGTGCCGAACTCGGTGACCAGCACGTTGCCCGGCTTCACGTCGCGGTGGGTGACGCCCGCGTTGTGCGCGGCGGCCAGCCCGTCCGCCAGCTGGACGCCGAGCCTGGCCACCTCGTCGGGCGGCAGGGTGCCGCGTTCGGTCATCACGGTGGCCAGGCTGCGCGACGGCAGGTACTCCATGATCAGCCACGGGTGGCCGTCGTACTCGACGACGTCGTACAGCGCGATCACGTTGGGGTGCGACAGGCGGGCCGCGATGCGCCCCTCCCGGATCGCGCGGTCGATCGACTCCTGGTCGAACCCGGTGCGGGACAGCAGTTCCTTGACCGCGACGATGCGGCGCAGCCGCTGGTCCTCGGCCCTCCACACCACCCCCATCCCACCCGTGCCGATCCGCTCGGTCAGCCGATACCGGCCTGCGATAGTGCGGTCCACCACCCGTGCTCCCAACGTCGCGCGCACGTCCGGCGACGGGGGTACCCGATCGGGTGACCCCTCGAACGTGCGTTTCAGTCGTAACACTTCCAGTGGTCGTTTGTCCCTTCACCACGCGGGTCGGTCACGCAGGTGAGCCGCGCGCCACGGTGCCGCCGGCGTGCGCGCTTCCCGGGCCCGGCGATGTCAGTCCTTTGTGGACTGAGAGTTCGAGGGTGCTGGTGCGCGGTTGGGCGGTTCGGCTAAGCGGGGTGGTTCGGCTGCTTGGGGCGGTTCGGCTGCTTGGGGCGCTCCAGCCCCGACCACAGCCGACCGTCGACCAGTCCGGGCGGCACCTCCACGGGCGCGTCGTCGAACAACGCGTGCACCGGCCCGTCCGGCAGCAGCACGGCGCGATCGGTGACGACGGCGACGTACCCGCCCACGCGGAAGTCACCGACGACGGTGGCCGGGAACAGGTCGTCCGGCGGCAGGTCCTCGTCCTCCGCGACCACGATGGCGGCGTGGGCGGCGAGGACGTCGGGCGCGTCCGCGTCCGCCGACCGGTGCACGACGCGGTCGAACACCAGCCAGGCGACCTCCCGGCGGTGCTCGTCGGCGGTGAGCAGGGTCGTTCGCGGTCCCGGCGCGAACCGGACCAGCACCCGCGCGGCCGGTGCGGGACGGGACAGGAGCCGTCGCGGGGCGAGCCGTGCGGCGGTGAGGCGTGCGGTCTGGACGGCGGCGACGAAACCGATCACGCCGACCACCAGCCACAGGGTCGGGTGGTCGCCGCGCCACGCCCACACCGCGAGCGCCGCGTCCGTCACCAGCATCACGCCGATCAGCAGCTTCCGCAGCCCCGGCGCGCGCCGCGTGACCGGGTCGTCCTGCGGCAGGTCGATCGTGACGGGTGCGGCGAGTCCGGCGAACACCCGCCGTTGCCGCCTCGGGCCGACCAGGAACCGCGCCAGGGAGTACGCGCAGTACGCGCCGTTGATCGCGAACGGGACGACGACCCACGGCGGTTCGCCGGCCACGCCCAGCAGGACCGCCGAGGCGACCGCCACCGCACATCCCAGCCTCGGCCGCGCGATCAGCACGAACGGGGTGGCCAGCACGACGAGGTAGCGCACGCTCCGCAGGACGGGGCTGTCGGCCTCGGAACCGTCCGCGATCAGCGCGATCACCAGCGCGACCAGCCACGTCGTCACCGCCAGCGCCACCCGACCGACCCGGAAGGCCGCCGGCTGCCGCCACCTCTGCGCGAACGCCCAGTCCAGCACCGGCGCCGGAGGTCTGCCCATGACGTCTCGCCCCTTTCATCGCCAACGGGGTTCGTCGGTGCCCCAGAGGGTTGGCGGATGGTCCCACGTCCCGTGATCGGTGAGCGGCGGTCGGGCGTGGCGGAGGGTGCCGTAGGGCGACGGGGTCTCGACCAGCCAGGGGCCGGGGTCGTAGTCGCCGCGCACCGGCGAGGGCTCGATGTCGTGCAAGAGCCAGGACGCGGTGCCGGCGAGCGACAGGCTGACGTGCCGGCCGTGGGGTTCGGCGAGGGCGCGGAGGACGGCGGCGGCGAGCAGGTAGCCGGTGCCGTGGTCGAGGGCTTGGGCGGGCAGCACGCCGGGGGCGCCGTCGGTGCTCTCCGCGGCGGCGATGCCGGTGGCGGCCTGGACCAGGCTGTCGAACCCGCGCCGGCCGGCCAGGTCGCCGGTGTCGCCCCACGCCGTCAGGTGGGCGACGACCAGGTCGGGGCGGTTCGCGTGCAGTGCCTCCGGGCTCGCGCCGTGGCGGTCCAGCGCGCCCGGCCGGTAGCCGGTGACGACGACGTCGGCGTGGTCGAGGAGGTCGTCGAACGTGCGCCGGTCGTGCCGGTCGGCGAGGTCGAGGAGCGTGGAGCGCTTGCCCGTGCCGGTGTCCGCGTGGGCGTCGGGGTCCTCGGGCAGGTGGGGTGGGTCGACGCGGAGGACGTCGGCGCCGAGGAACGCCAGGGTGCGGGTGGCGACCGGGCCGGCGATGACCCTGGTGAGGTCGAGGACGCGGACGCCCTCAGCGGGGCGGGAGGCCGGCGGGAGGACGCATTTCGCTGCGTCGGTGGGGCGGGTTTCGACCAGGGGACGTCGGATCGGGTCGGGTTCGGTGGCGACCGCGACGGCCAGGCCGCCCGCGGCGTAGACGGTTTCCTGGACGTCCAGGGCTCGTCGGGTGGCCAGCTCGCGGGCCAGTGCGGTGGGGTCGTCGGCGACGTCCAGGGCTTCGAGCAGGCGTTCGCGGTGGTGGGCGTAGTTGGCGTGGGTGCGGACCCAGCCGTCGGCGGTGCGCCAGAACCCGGACAGCGGCGCGAAGGTGGCGCCGGGGCGGCCGTCGACGAGGAGGTGGCGTTCGCTGGTGAACGCGGTGGCGACGGCGGCTTCGCGCACCGTGACCGGCGGGATCGGGGTGTGGTCGCGTGCGGCTTTCAGCTCGGCCGCGGCGAGGGCGCACACGCCGACGGTGGCGCGGGCGAGGTCCCGGACGGGCAGTCGGGCGCGGAGGACGTCGCCCGCCGGGGTGTAGTCGACGGTCAGGTCGGGTCGGCCGCCGAGGGCCGCCCAGGCTTGCGCTGTCACCGGGTCCACGGGTGCAGTTTGCTTCTTCTCGCGCCTGTGGGTGGCGGGAGGCGGCTATAAGGTCGATCACCATGGACTACCCGATCGCGCGTCGTCCCGGGTTCGACCCGCCGGCGGAGTTCGCGTCGTTGCGGGCGGAGGCGCCGGTGTGCCCGGTGTCGTTGCGGCACGGTCAGCAGGCGCACTTGGTGACCCGGTACGACGACGTGCGGGCGGTGCTGCGGGATCACGGCCGGTTCTCGTCGGATCCGAGCACGCCGGGGTTTCCGCAGCTGCGGCCGGTGGTGGACCGCAAGGCCGCGCCGGGGAGCTTCCTGGTCACCGATCCTCCCGAGCACACGCGGTACCGCCGGATGGTGACCGGTGAGTTCACCGTGCGGCGGATGGCAGCGCTGCATTCCGACGTGGAGCGGATCACACGGGAACGGTTGGCCGCGTTGCGTTCGGGGCCGCGGCCCGCGGATCTGGTGACGGCGTTCGCGCTGCCCGTGCCGTCGGACGTGATCTGCCTGCTGCTCGGCGTGCCGGTGTCGGACCAGGAGTTCTTCTCGACCCGGAGCCGCGCCCACCTGGACCGGTCGTTGTCGGCGGTGCAGGTGCAGGCGGCGTTGGACGAGCTGCACGCGTACCTGGCCGACCTGATCCGCGCGCGCAGGCTCTCGCCGCGGGACGACCTGATCAGCCGCTTGGTGCGGGAGCCGGGGCTGACCGACGAGGAGGCGGTCGGGATGACCGTGCTGCTGCTCGTCGGCGGGCATGAGACGACCGCGAACTCGATCGCGCTGTCCGTGCTGGCGCTGCAACGGGAACGGGCGTGGTGGGAGGCGCTGGTCGCGTCGCCCGATCTGGTCGACGACGCGGTGGAGGAGCTGCTGCGGTTCTTGAGCCCCGTGCACCACGGGGTGGTGCGGGCGGTGGCGGGTGAGGCGACGGTCGGTGGCACGGTGCTCGCGGCGGGCGAGGGCGTGATCGCGTCCTTGTTCGCCGCGAACCGCGACCCGGCCGCGTTCCCCGATCCGGACCGCCTCGACCTGCGCCGGGACGCGCGGACGCACCTCGCGTTCGGCAGCGGGGTGCACCAGTGCGTCGGGCAGCTGTTGGCGCGCCTGGAGATGCGGGTCGCGCTGCGGGCGTTGGTGACGGAGCTGCCCGACCTGCACCTGGCCGTGCCGTTCGAGGAGGTCGAGTTCAAGTTCGACGCCCCGATCTACGGCCTCCGCTCTCTGCCGATCACCTGGTAGCCGCGGTCCCCCGCCGGATCCGGTTCGGCAGGATCCGGGTTCGGCCGGATCGGAGGTCCGCCGGGCTGGTGTCCGCTTAGGCCGGGTCCATTGGGACCGGGGCATTCGAGGCGGCGGTCGGTGGTCGAGGCGGCGGTGGTGGTCGAGGCGGGTCCGCTGGTTTTCAACCGAGGTGCGGTAACAGTGTTTCCGTACATTGTCGGGACATGATCACCCGATCGTGTTTCGGAGCGATCGGTTGGGCAGCGAGCAGTGTGGCCGATCGGCGATCATGCGGCAACCGCACGGCACAGGGTGAAGGTGGTGCCGGCGCCCACCGGTGGGGTGGGCGCCGGCGAGGGTCACTCCCCCGTGCTGAACGCTGCGTCGAACGACGCTGCCGGTGGGTCGAACAGGTGCCGCCGGATGAAGCCGACCGCCTCCTCCGCCCCCCGCAACCGGTCCATCCCGGCGTCCTCCCACTCCACCGAGATCGGACCCCGGTAGCCGATCGCGTTCAACGCCCGGAACGACTCCTCCCACGGCACGTCGCCGTGCCCGGTCGAGACGAAGTCCCACCCCCGGCGCGGGTCGGCCCACGCCAGGTGCGAGCCCAAGCGGCCGTTGCGGCCGTCGAAGCGCTTCTTCGTGTCCTTGCAGTCCACGTGGTAGATCCGGTCGGCGAAGTCGAGGATGAAGCCGACCGGGTCGAGGTCCTGCCAGACGAAGTGCGACGGGTCCCAGTTCAGGCCGAACGCCGGCCGGTTGCCGACCGCGTCCAGCGCCTTCCGCGTCGTCCAGTAGTCATACGCGATCTCCGACGGGTGCACCTCGTGCGCGAACCGCACCCCCACCTCGTCGAACACGTCCAGGATCGGGTTCCACCGCCGGGCGAAGTCGGCGTAGCCCTCGTCGATCACGGCCTGCGACACCGGCGGGAACATCGCCAGGTACTTCCAGATCGACGAACCGGTGAACCCGACGACCGTGTCCACGCCCAGCCGGGCCGCCGCACGCGCCGTGTCCGCCATCTCCGCGGCGGCACGCTGCCGCACGCCCTCCGGCTCGCCGTCACCCCAGATCCGCGCGGGCAGGATCGCCTGGTGCCGGAAGTCGATCGGGTCGTCGCACACCGCCTGCCCGACCAGGTGGTTGGAGATCGCGAACACCTCCAACCCGTGCTGCTTGAGCATCGCGCGCTTGGCGGGCACGTAGTCGTCGTCCGCCAACGCCCGGTCGACCTCGAAGTGGTCGCCGGAACAGGCGATCTCCAACCCGTCGTAACCCCACCCGGACGCGAGCCGGCACACCTCCTCGAACGGCAGGTCGGCCCACTGGCCGGTGAACAACGTGACCGGTCGGCTCATCGGTGGTCTCCAATCGTGGTCCAGGTCGACTGCTGCCCGGCACTCTCCTCCACCGCCGCGAGCACCCGCTGCACCCGCAGGCCGTCGGCGAAGCTCGGCGACGGGTCGACTCCGCCGCCGATGGCCGTGAGGAAGTCCGCCGCCTCGTGGGTGAACGTGTGCTCGTACCCGAGCAGGTGACCCGGCGGCCACCACGCGCCCACGTACGGGTGATCGGCCTCGGTCACCAGGATCCGGCGGAACCCGGCCGCCGAGCCGTCGTCGGCCGAGAACACCGACAGCTCGTTCATCGACTCGAAGTCGAACGCGAGGCTGCCGCGCGTGCCGTTGACCTCCAGCCGCATCGAGTTCTTGCGGCCCAACGCGTACCGGGTCGCCTCGAAAGTGCCCAGCGCGCCGGACGAGAAGCGGGCCAGGAACACGGCCGCGTCGTCCACCGTCACGTCGGCGAACCCGTCACCGTCGGGCCGGGAGCGGACGAAGGTCTCGGTCGTGGCGCTGACGCCGGTGATCAGGTCGCCGGTGACGTACTGGGCGGCGTCCACGATGTGCGCGCCGAGGTCGCCCAACGCGCCCGAACCGGCCTTCTCCTTCCGCATCCGCCACGTCATCGGCGACGAGGGGTCGGACAGCCAGTCCTGCAGGTACACCGCGCGCACGTGCCGGACCTCGCCGATGCGGCCCTCTTCCACCAGCCTGCGGGCCAACGCGATCGCGGGCACGCGCCGGTAGTTGAACGCGACCATCGACCGGACACCGCGCCCGGCGGCCTCCTCGGCGGCGGCGGCCATCGCCTCGGCCTCCGCGACCGTGTTGGCCAACGGCTTCTCGCACAGGACGTGCTTGCCGGCGGCGAGCGCGGCGAGCGCGATCTCGGCGTGCGTGTCGCCGGGGGTGCAGATGTCGACGAGGCCGACGTCGTCCCGGGCGACGAGCGCCCGCCAGTCGGTCTCCACGGCCGCCCAGCCGTACTTGGTCGCCGCGTCCTTGGTGCGCACCGGGTCACGGCCGCCGAGGACGGCCAGGCGGGGCGTCAGGGGCACGTCGAAGAACCGGTGGACGCTGCGCCAGGCGTGCGAGTGCACCGCGCCCATGAACGCGTGGCCGACCATGCCCACGCCGATCTCTTCCGTCATCAGCAGCCTTTCGCAGCAGTGTCGATCCAGCGACGGTGTCGGTCCGGCGACCCGGTCAGGAGTCGAAGCCGACGTCGAGGTACTGGTCGACGTTCTCCTTGGTCACCACGGCGGAGTAAGTGGTGATGGACGCGGGGATGTCGTGCTCGGCCATGTCGCCGATGCCCTTGGCCTGACCGAGCAGCCTGGCCAGCGCGATCGCCGAGGAGGCCATCGACGGGCTGTAGAGCACGGTCGCCTTGACCACGCCGCTGTCCGCCTTGATCAGGTCCATCATGTTGCGCGAGCCCGCGCCGCCGACCATGACGAACTCCTTGCGGCCGGCGCTGTCGATCGCCGCCATCACGCCGATGCCCTGGTCGTCGTCGTGGTTCCACAGCGCGTCCAGCTTGGGCGCGGACTGGAGCAGGTTGGCCGTCTGCTGCTCGCCGGACTCGGAGGTGAACGACGCCGAGACGCGCGGTCCGACGGAGAAGCCCGCCTTCGCCAACGCGTCGCTGAAGCCCTTGCTGCGCTCCTGGGTCAGCGGCAGCGAGTCGATGCCCGCGACCTCGCCGATGATCGGGTTCGAGACGTTCTTGGCCTTCAGCTGCGCGACGATGTACTCACCGGCGTTGACGCCCATGCGGTAGTTGTCGCCGCCGATCCACAGCCGGTAGGCCAGCGGGGTGTCGAAGACGCGGTCGAGGTTGATCACCGGGATGCCCGCGTCCATGGCCTGGCGGCCGACCTCGGTGAGCGCCTTGCCGTCGAACGGCAGCACCACCAGCACGTCCACCTTGTCGTTGATCAGCGTCTCGACCTGGCCGATCTGCTGGTTGACGTCGTTGGTGCCCTCGGTGGCCTTGAACGTGACGTCGGAGAACTCGTCGGCCTGCGCCTTGGCGTTCTTCGTCATCGCGGCCATCCAGCCGTGGTCGGCGGCGGGCGCGGAGAAGCCGATGGTGACCTGCTTGCCCGGCTGGCTGTTCTGGCCCGACCCGCCCGCGACGGCGTTCGGCGCGGTGTTGCCGGACTCGTTGGACGTGCACCCGGCCAGCAGGGCGGCGGTGCCGACGGCGGTGGTTCCCCAGAGGAAGCGACGGCGGTCGAGTGAGGGCATGGCGGTCTCCCGGGTGGTGTGTCGGGGTGGTGGAGGCGTCGGGTGGCGCGTCAGGTGGTGTGCGCGCGGCGGCGGGCGGTGGTGCGCTGCAGGAGCACCGCGGCGATGATGATCACGCCCTTGGCGATGTTCTGGATGTCGGTGTCGAGGTTGTTCTGGGTGAAGATGTTGCCCACCACGGTGAAGATGAGGACGCCGATCAGCGTGCCGATCAACGAGCCCCGGCCGCCGCTGAGCAGGGTGCCGCCGATGACGACCGCGGCGATCGCGTCCAGCTCGTAGAACATGCCGTTGGTGGACGCGCCGGACGTGGTGCGGGCGACGACCATGAGCGCGGCGATGCCACAGCACAGGCCGGCGATGCCGTAGACGAGCGCGGTGTGCCTGCGGACGTCGATGCCGGCCAGGCGGGCGGCTTCGGCGTTGCCGCCGACGGCGAACGTGCGTCGGCCGAACGCGGTGCGGTTGAGCAGCACCCAGCCGACCGCGAACACCGCGGCCAGCATCCAGATCAGCACCGGGACGCCGAGGATGTCGCCGCGGAAGAAGGTGGTGAACCCGGTCTCGGTGACGACCTGCGTGCGGCGGCCGGAGAGCCGTTCGGCCAGGCCCTTCGCCGACGCGTACATGGCGAGGGTGGCGATGAACGGCACGATCTTGCCGTAGGAGATCAGCACCCCGTTGACCAGGCCGCAGCCGAGGCCGACCAGCAGGGCGCACAGCACCATCACCACCGGCCCGTAGGACTGGGTGGCGACGGTGGTCATCCACACGCCCGACAGCGCCACGATCGAGCCGACTGACAGGTCGATGCCGCCGCTGATGATCACGAACGTCATGCCGACGCTGACCACGCCGATCGCCGCGGCCAGCCGCAGCATGGTGGAGATGTTGGCCTCGGTGAGGAAGCTGTCGGGTCGGGTGGCGTAGCCGACGACGCACAGCACCACCAGCACGCCGAGCAGCCCGGTGAGCCTCAGGTCGAGGTTGCGGCGGTGCTTGGGCGGCTCCTGGGGCGCGGCGGATTTCGGGTCGAGGACCCTTGCTTCGGTCACGGGGCCTCCTCAGGCACGACCTCTGGTGTGTCGGTGACGGCGGCTTCGGTGACGGCGCTGCCCGCCATCACCATGTCCAGCACGGCGGATTCGGTGAGCTCGTCGGCACGCCGGTCCGCGATCACCTCGCCGTCGCGCAGCACCAGCACCCGGTCGGCGAGGCCGAGCACCTCGGCGACCTCGCTGGACACCAGCACCACGGCCACGCCGGCGGCGGCCAGTTCGTGGATCACCCGGTACAGCTCGGCGCGCGCGCCGACGTCCACGCCGCGCGTCGGCTCGTCCAGGAGCAGCACCTTGCAGCCCCGGACCAGCCACCGCGCCACCACGGCCTTCTGCTGGTTGCCGCCGGAGAACTCGGCGACCAGCCGGCGTGGGTCGGCGGGACGCGGGTCGAGCCGTTCCAGGGTGGCCTTGGAGTCGGTCAGCTCGCGGGCGCGGTCGAGGAAGCCCGCGCGGCTGTAGGCGGGGAGGCTGGACAGCGTCACGTTGTGCGCGACCGGCAGGTCGAGCAGCAGGGCCTGGGCCTTGCGCTCCTCCGGGGCCAGGCCGATGCCCGCTTTCACGGCCGCGACGACGCTGCCCGGCCGCACCGGTTTCCCGTCGACCGCGATGTGCCCGGTGTCCGGTTTCCGCGCGCCGAACACGGTTTCCAGGATCTCGCTGCGGCCCGCGCCGACGAGGCCCGCGATGCCCAGGATCTCGCCCGCGTGCACGTGGAAGCCGACGTCGCTGAACTCGCCCTTGCGGCTCAGGCCGGTGACCGTGAGCACCTCGCGCGCCGTGTCCACCGTGGACGCCTCACGGTGCGGGAAGACCGTCTCGACCTTGCGGCCGGACATCAGGTCGACCAGGTCGGCGGTCGGGGTGTCGGCGGGGAGGTTCGCGGCGACCGTGCGGCCGTCCTTGAGCACGGTGACGCGGTTGCCGATGCGGCGGATCTCTTCGAGGCGGTGGGAGATGTAGAGGACGGCGACACCGTCCTTGGTGAGCTCGCCGACGATGCGGAACAGGTTGTCCACCTCGTCGGCGGCCAGGGCGGCGGTCGGCTCGTCCATCACGATGAGCCGGGCGTCGTGCGCGAGGGCGCGTGCCATCGACACCAGCTGCTGACCGGCGGCGGACAACCGGCCGACCTCCCGGTCGGGGCCGATCTCGGGGTGGCCGAGGCGCGCCATCAACGTCCTGGTGAGGTCGCGGGCGGCGCGGCGACGGGTGAAGCCGAACCTGGTCGGCTCGTGGCCGAGGAACACGTTCTCCGCCACCGAGATGTCCGGCACCAGGTCCAGTTCCTGGTACATGGTGGCGATGCCCAACCGCAGCGCGGCCACCGGCGACGGGAGGGTGGTCTTCGCGCCGTGCCAGGTGATCTCGCCGTCGTCGGGCTGGTGCGCGCCGGCCAGCACCTTGATCAGGGTGGACTTGCCCGCGCCGTTCTGGCCGAGCAGGCAGTGCACCTCGCCCTCGGCGACCTCCAGGTCCACCTGGTCCAGGGCGCGCACGCCGGGGAACGTCTTGCCGATGCCGGCCATCCGGAGCAGGGTCATGACGAGGCCCCTTCGTGTGAACCGCCCGTCTTCGGGCCGCTTTCCTTGACGGGCACGACGGTCGGGTCGTCCAGCACGCGGCGCAGCGCGGCCAGCGCCGCGCCCGTCCCGCCCGCGGTGAAGCCGAGGGCGGAGGCGGTGACGCGGGTCCGGTCGTGCTCCTGCGGCGCCACCAGCCAGTCCGGCAGGGCGGCGAAGTAGCCGCCGAGCACGATCTTGCGCGGGTTGAGCACGGTGGCGAGGATCGAGAGGCCGGACGCCAGCGCGGTGGCGGTGCGGTGCAGCGCGTCGAGGGTGCGGGCGTCACCGCGTTCGGCCCGGCCGCGCAGGATGGCCATGCGCTCGGTCGGCGCGAGCGCGGGGTCGTGCACCCGGTCGTGGCGCGGCGCGCAGGCGTGCAGGAACGCGTCCAGCCCCACCTGCGTCTCCCAGCAGCCGCGCCGGCCGCACGCGCAGCACGTGCTGCCGTGCGGGTCGAGCACCACGTGGCCCACCTCGCCGGCGCGGTTGTCCGCGCCGCGCACCAGCGCGCCGTTGGCGATCACGCCCGCGGCCACGCTGTGGTCGCCGTTGAGGTAGACGAGGTCGTCGACCGGGTCGCCGTCGTGCTCGGCGTAGGCGGCGAGGTTGGCCTCGTTGTCGATGTCGAGCCGGTCGAGGGGCAGGCCGGTCCGTGCGGCCAGGCCGTCGACCACGGCCACCTCGCGCCAGCGCAGCCGGGTGGCGGTGGCGGTGCCCGCGGTGCGGTCGGCGCGGCCCGGCACGGCGACCGTGACGCCTGCCCAGTCGACTCTCGGCAGGTTGTCGAGGGCGGCGCGGGTCAGGTCGGCGAGTCGGTCGAGGGCGTGCTCGGGGACGCTGGTGTCGCACCTGGTCTGGCGGCGCAGGTGGACGTCGCCGGTCAGGTCGGTGATGGTCGCGCCGAGGTGGCCGGGGCGGATGTCGAGGCCGATGCCGCACACCGCGCCGGGGCGCAGTCGGACCAGCTGGCCGGGCCTGCCCTGGGTGGTCGTGGTGCCCGCGCGTTCGGTGAGGCCGCGTCGTTCGAGGTTCACGAGCAGCGGGGCGACGGTGGCCTTGGACAGACCCGATCCGGCGGCCAGTTGGGCGCGGGAGAGGGGGCCGCGGGTGCGGAGCGTGCGCAGCAGGAGGGCGAGGTTGGCCTCGCGCCTGCCTTCGGTCTGCGCCTGCATCGTGGCTCCGACTTCGTTGGAGAGTCGATCGAACGGGGTGGTCCAGCTCACGTTGGAGGCCGGGTTGCGGCAGATCCTGGCATTTGAGCGCGCCGTCTGACAAGAACTTGGGCCTGCTTTTGTCGATCTGTTGCAAAAGTCGGCGCAGTTTTGACGGAAGCTCGCGACCGGTTCTCGAGTGGGTGGGAGGTGCGGAAGGCACGGGGGCGGACGGGACGCGCCGCACGGGCGGCGGCGCGATATCCGGGGTGGGGCGCTGCGCTCGCGGGCAGGCTGAGGCCGCGCTCGGGCGCGGTAGCCGGATGGGGACGCGGCGCTCCCGGTCGGCCTCTGTGCTCGGGGCGGCCTGGCGTTCGGGGGCGGCTCGACGGCTCGGGGTGGAGCTCGGCGGTCAGGAACGCCCGGCGTTCGAGGAACGGCTCGGCGTCCGGGGCTCGGTGTCCCGGCGGGACCCAGCCCGGGTCAGCCGGCCGGGGAGAACGCGCGGTCGGTGGCGGACCAGGCGGCGCCGGTGACGCCGGCCAGGTCACCCAGTTCCGAGAGCACGATGGGCAGGTTGCCGGTGGCCAGCGGCAGGGAACGGCGGTAGACGGCGCTGCGCACCTCGGCCAGCAGGGAGTGCCCCAGTCTCGACACGCCGCCGCCGATGACGACCATTCCCGGGTTCAGGAAGCTGACCAGGGACGCGACCACGTGCCCGAGCCGCCTGCCGCCCTCGCGCACGAGGTTCGCGGCGGCGAAGTCGCCGGCCGCGGCGGCGGTGCCGACGTCCTCGGCGGTGAGCAGGCCCTTGTCGTGCAGGGCGGTGGCCAGGGCGACGGAACGGCCGCTGCGGGCCAGCGTGTTGGCGTCACGGGCCAGCGCCGAACCGCCGAAGTACGCCTCCAGGCAGCCGACCTCGCCGCACGCGCAGGCCGGGCCGAAGTCGTCCAGCCTGATGTGCCCGATGTCGCCCGCGGTCCCGGCGACGCCGCGGTAGACCTTCCCGCCGAGGACGATCCCGCAGCCGATGCCGGTGCCGACCTTGACGAAGATCAGGTCTTCCAGCGACCGCGCCACGCCCGCGTGGCGTTCGCCCAGCGCCATGGCGTTCACGTCGTTGTCGACCGTCACCGGGCAGCCCCACCGGCCCGCCAGCTCGTCCCGCACGGGATAGCGGTCCCAGCCGGGCATGATCGGCGGCGCGACCGGCATGCCGTCGCGGAAGCTCACCGGACCCGGCAGGCCGATGCCCGCGCCGATGAGCCGGCCCGACGCCTTGGCGTAGACGACGTCGGCCAGTTCGGCGACCCGGCTCAGCACCGGCGCCGGCCCGCTGCGGACGTCGCACTCCTCGCTGCGGCTCTCCAGCACCTCGCAGCGGCCGTCCGTGACCGCGACCGTCACCGAGGTCGCGCCCACGTCCACGCCGAGCACGCGCAGGTCGTCGGCCAGGTGGACGAGCGTCGACCGCCGACCGCCCCGGCTCGCCGCCGGTCCCCCGACCTGGACCAGGCCCACGTCCACCAGCCTGGCCAGCTCGGCGGTCAGCTTGGCCCGCGGCAGCTCCAGCCGCTCACCCAGCGCGACCCGGGACATCGCGCCCTCGTCGCGGAGCAGACCCAGCAGTTCGGACTGCCTGCCGGAAACCACCCGCGGCTGCTGGCCGCTGCCCGTCGCGCTGCTCATGGCACCAATTTACGGCCAGCGGTCCTCCAGGTGCGCGGCGATCAGGGCGGCGTGGGACAGCGGGGTCCGCAGGTCCGCCACGTCGCCGTTCGTCGTGTAGTCGAGCAACACCACCTCCCCCCGTGCGCTCAGCTCCTCCAGCTCGGCCACCTCCTCCTGCACCCGGTGCTCCAGGACCCAGCGGTAGGTGGGCAGGTAGATGACGCGCCGCGCGTCCTCGTAGGCCAGCAGGCGCTCACCGGCCAGCCCGTCGCGGTGGCCCCGGACCGGGCCCGATCTTCGGACCGTGCGCTTCAACCCGGCCATGGTCCTCACCTCGAGCTTCGCCCGGTCGACGTCCTCGCCCTCGAAGACCTTCAACGCCTGCCAGACGCCCTCCACCGACTGCGCCGTCACCTCCGGCGTGAACGGCACCGGTATGCCGCCGTGCGGGAAGAACGGGCTCAGCCGCACCCACGGCTGCGGCCCCTTCGACGTCACGTCCACGACCGTCGCGCCGGGATACGCCTTCGCCAACCACGCCGCGCCCCGCCGCCTGCTCGCCACTCGCACCGCCACCGCTGCTCCCCTCCTCGACACCGTGATGGTGCCGAAGGGGTCCGACAATTCCGGGTGTCCACTGCGGACGCCCGGCGGTCGCGCGGTCGGTCCGCGCGGGTGCGGTCCAGTGCTTGGGAATTCACGGGCGCACCCCGCCGACCGGGTGCTTGCATGCCGGCATGCCGATCGACCAGCACCTGCTCGTCCTGTTCACGTTGACCACCGTCGTCGCGATGGTCACGCCCGGTCCGGACATGCTGTTCGTCCTCGGGTGCGGGATGCGCGGCGGTCCGCGCGCCGGGCTGCTGGCCACCGCGGGTGTGGCGACCAGCGAGGCCGTCCACGTCACCGTGGCCGCCGCGGGCCTGGCGGCGCTGTTCGCCGCGGTGCCGGTGGCCTTCACGGTGGTCCGCACGATCGGCGCGGCCTACCTCGTCTACCTGGGCGTGCAGGCCATCCGCCACCGCGGGCGCACCGTGGTCGGCGAGCCGGTGACGGGCGGCATGTCCGGCCGCCGGGCCTTCCTGACCGGGATGGCGACCAACCTGCTGAACCCGAAGATGGTCACGTTCACGATCGCGTTCCTGCCGCAGTTCATCAACCCGGACCTGGGGCAGGTGTGGCTCCAGTTCGCCATCCTGGGCGCCATCCTGATCGCGCTGGAGTTCGTGGTGGACGGCGCGGTGGGCGTGCTGGCCGGCCGCATCGGCGGCTGGCTGCGCCGCAGGCACGCCGCCCGCCGCCGGATCGACGTCGCGACCGGCGGCGTGTTCATCGGGCTCGGCGTCCGGCTGGCCGCGGAGCGCTGACCAGCGCGGGCAGGCCGGCACGCGCGAGCACGACCGTCAACCCCGCGGTCGCCGGCACCGACCCGACGCACCGGTGCGGACCGCCGCCGAACGGCGGGAACTCTCGGCGATCACGTCGATCGCCGCGTCCACCGCGCGCTGCCTGCGACCGGGCACCACCTCGCCCGCCTTCGTCGACTCGGCAGGCGAGTCGACCCACCCACCCGGACCAGTGGCAGCGGTTGCGGGCCGGGCCCCGCCTTGCGAGGGTGGCGTTCGACGAGGCCGTGCGATGGGAGTCGCCCGTGCGGGCGATCTTCCGCACGGCGACCGCCGACATCCGGATCGGCCTGACCACCATCCCCGACGGCTCGCGAACAGGGGCCCGTGCGCGTGCACGACGACGAGAAGGGTTCTCGGTGACTCAAACGGTTCGTGGCGTGGTGGCCCGGGGCAAAGGCGCACCGGTCGAGGTGACCGACGTGCCGCGCTCGGCGGTGTCCCGCTGATGGCACGCGTCGACCACGCCGTCACGCGGGGCACGTTCAACCTCGACGGGCAGACCTTCGCCGTGGACAACAACGTCTGGGTCATCGGCGACGACACCGAGTGCGTGGTGATCGACGCGCCGCACGACGTGCGGGCGATCCTCCGGGTCGTCGGCGGCCGTGAGGTGAAGGCGATCCTCGCCACGCACGCCCACGACGACCACGTGCGCGTGGCGCCGGACCTCGCCCGCTCGACCGGCGCCCCCGTGCTGCTGCACCCCGCCGACCGCGTGCTGTGGGACATGACCCACCCGGACGTGCGGCCGGACGGCGACCTCGCCGACGGCCAGGTCGTGGAGGTGGCGGACATCGCGCTGCACGTGCTGCACACGCCCGGCCACGCGCCCGGCGCGTGCTGCTTCCACGTGCCCGCGCTGGGCGTGGTCTTCACCGGCGACACGCTGTTCCACGGCGGTCCGGGCGCGACCGGGCGGTCGTACTCCGACTTCGACCTCATCGTCGACTCGATCTCGCGGCGGCTGCTGACCCTGCCGGAGCGGACGGTCGTGCACACCGGTCACGGCGAGGACACCACCATCGGCGCGGAAGCGCCGCACCAGGGCGACTGGATGACGCGGGGACGCTGACCGCCTCAGCGTGGCGTGGTGGGGCACCAGGACGCGCGGCGGAGGTCGACGTCCTGGCGGTTCGGGTAGCCGCCGCACGACGCCAGCACGGTGGGCGCCTCGCCGTCCGCCACCCGCAGCACGGCCAGGAACTTGTCGATCGGCACCTGGCCGTCACCGAAGTCGATCACGCCGCTCTCGCCGGACAGCGCCCGCGGACCGCCGACGTCGCTCATCTCCTTCCAGATGTGGCCGGGCGAGACCGGGATGCCCCCCAACTGGATCATCGCGTGCACGTACAGGTAGAGGGTGTCGTAGGTGAGCGCGGCGTGGCCGTCCAGCGACGGGTCCGCGTTCCCCTCGCACTCCTCCGGCACGAGTTCGCGCAACGTCTGGTACATCTCGGTCGCCGCCGCGCAGCCTTGGGCGCCGACCGCGAACGACACGTACTCGAACGGGATCTCCGGGTGCCGGCCGCGCAGCTTGTCGTCGGCGGCGTAGCGGGCGATGTCGTCACCGGCGAGCAGCGCGGGCGGGTCGCCCTTGCACCCCGCGCTCACGCCGTCCAGCAGCTTGCCGAAGTCCGCGGGCCGCCCGGCGAAGAACACCACCTCGTCGTCGCCGACCTCGCACAGGGACTGGCCGAGCCGCCGGGCGTCGGAGCCCTGCCCGACCGCCACCGGCTGGTACGGCTCCTCGCGCACCCGCAAGCCCTGTTCGGCGAACCGCGCGGCCACGTCGAGGCGCAGGTTGGCGGCGTAGGAGTCCGCCTCGTCGCTGGAGTGCACGATCACGACGCCCTGCTTGCCGGGGTACGCCGCGCGCACGTGCCGCGCCGCGACCTGGGCCTGCCGGTCGTTGGTCGGCGAGACCTGGAAGTACATCCGGGACGCGGTGGGCATCGCGTCGTCCGACAGCGTCGCGGCCACCACCGGCAGCCCGACCTCGCCCAGCTTGGTGATGGTGTTCCTGGTCGGCGTGCTGCTCAACGCCATGCCGAGCACGCCGATGATGCTCTTGTCCTTCGCCAGCATCGACTGGAGCTTCTCGGCGACCACGTCACCGTGCTGCATGGCCGAACCCGCGTTGCTCAGCAGGATCCGGATCAGGGGTTCGTCGGAGTCGGTGCGGTCGAGCTGCCGCGCCTGCCTGGCCGCGACGCCGACCAGCCGGGCCGTGTTGCTGGCCAGCGCGTCGCGGGCCGCGCCCATCGCCGACACGTACACGACGGTCGCGTAGGGACGGCTGCGGTCGCGCTCGTGCGCCGCCAGCACCTCCGCGTTCTGGCGGACGATCAGCTCCTGGATGCGGTTGAAGCGCCGCAGGTCCGCGGGATCCGCCTCGCCGAACAGCGGCACGTGCCCGGTGGTGACGCCGACGCAGTCGTCACCGATCCGCTTGAGGGTGTGCGCGTCGGGGTTGTCGCGGTCCAGCCCGCAGTGCTCGTGGCGCCAAGCCTCGTCCGCGGCCACGACGTCGCGCACGTGCCGGTAGCCGACCGTCGCCACGGACGCGAGCAGCAGCAACACCACGATCGCGAGCACCGACGTGCGCGACCAGACCGGCGCCTGCCGCACGGACAGCGTGGCCGTCGGAGGCACCTCCCCGCGCACCACGCTCACGTCGGGCACCTGCAACGGCAGGAACCACGCGGTGGGTCGGCGGGCCCGGCTGTCGGTGGCCAGCTTGCGCGCCCACGTCTCGTAGGCGTGGCTCGCCTGGCTCACCGACGCCGGTTCGCGCTCGGCGGTGGTCTCCGCGTCCGGCGGCACCTTGGCGCTGCCGCTGATGATCACCAGCGGGTCGAACGCGCCGGTGTCGTTGCGCACGTCGTTGATGATCTTCAGCACGGCGTAGCCGCCGTTGTCGCGACGGATGCCGTCCAGCAGCACGACCGGGTACACCGTGCGGCGGGCCGACCTGATCCGCCACCACGACCGGCGGTACGCGCGGCGCACGTCCTCCAGGAACGCGTTGACCAGCAGCTTGGCCAGCTGGCCGGTGTCCTCGCGCGGCTCGGCGCTCTCACCGGGCACCAGCGCGGAGGTCAGCCGCTCGGCGAAGCCGATGAACGTGCCCGGGTCGTGCGGCGCGAGGTAGGGCTGGCGCAGCAGCCACCGGTACTCGCTGCCCGGCACGAGCCCGCGCAGCTTCGCCCGGAACAGGAACGACGGCACGAGCCGCACCACCAGCCGCACCCACCACGGCGCGGTCCCGGCGGCGTCGTCCAGCGCGTCCTTCAGGTCGTCGCCGCTGCGTCGGCCGAGGTCCCGTTCCCGCAATCGGGTCAACAGGGTGGCGGCCGACTCGGGGTCGGCGCCGTCCACGCGCTGGTTCATCAGCCAGTAGACGAGCTCGAAGCGGCGGAACTCGTGGCGCCCGTAGCGGTCGTTGGCGCCGTGCGCCAGTTCGCGGGCGACGCGCACCAGCACCGAGCCGACCGCTTCCAACGTGCCGGTCTCGGGTGCGCCGGCGTCACCGGCCGGTTCGGGGAAGCGGTGGTACGCGTGCGGCACGCGGCCGGGGTGCGCGCCGCGCAGGTGGGCTCGGAGCGCCTGGAGCAGGCCGTCGGCAGGCTTGCCGCGGACCAGGCAGACCAGCGGGATACCCCGATCGCCGCTCACCCGCCCGCCCGCCCGGCGGCCGGGCAGCTCGCCGAACCGCGGTCGTTCGGTGAGGTCCTGCAGGAGCTTCACCAGCTCGTCGACGACGTCGACCGACGACGAACGCCCCCCTGCACCGTGTTCGGCCACCGGACTCCTCGCGGACCAGCCTCGTCCCACCTCGGCGGCGTGACGCAGGACTTCCGACTTTAGCCGTCGGGAGGGTCCGGTTCGGGCTGTTCCGGCGCGATCGCCCCACGTCACCGCACTCTTGCGGACTACCGACCGCCCGTTGTCCGGCGTTGTCCGGAATTCACGCGGAACCGGCCCGTGAGCACCGCCTCGCCCGGTAGGAACGTCGTCATGCGCAAGCTCGCGGTCGTGCTCGTGGTCGTGCTCATGGGGTTGGTCTTCGCACCCGCGGCGGCGAGCGGTGTCCGCCGTTACGAGGGGGAGATCGACGGCGCGCGGTACCGCGTGATGGTGCCGGACCGGTGGAACGGGACGCTCGTGCTGTGGAGCCACGGCGCCTTCGGCTCGATGCCCGCCGCGATCCCGCTGACCAACCGGCCGGAGACCGAGGAGCACCTGCTGTCGCAGGGCTACGCGCTGGGCGCGTCCCTGTTCCGCACGCCGGTCGGGTGGTCGGCCGAGGACGGGTTGCGCGACCAGGTCGCGGTGCTCGACTGGTTCCGGCGCGAGGTCGGCGCGCCCCGGCGGACGATCTCGGCCGGCGCGTCGATCGGCGGCGCGACGTCGCTGGTGCTGGCGGAGCGCAACCCGGGGCGGTTCGACGGCGCGCTGTCGCTGTGCGGCGCGACGGCGGGCGGCGCGACGTACTGGAACTCCGGGCTCGACGTGGTGTTCGCGCTGTCGGTGCTGCTGGGCGTGGACGTCGACCTGGTGGAGGCGGCGGACCCGGCGGCCAACGAGGCGCGGCTGGCCGAAGCGATCACGGCGGCTTCCGCCGACCCGGCGGCCCGGCCGCGGCTGGCGTTGGCGGCGGCGCTGGCGGACGTGCCGGGCTGGTTCGACCCGACCGCGCCGCGCCCGGCGTCCGTGGACGAGCAGGTCGACTGGGCCGCCGTCTGGTTGCGGTACTTCCGGGTCTGGGCGGCGGGGCCGGCGCGGGCGGACATGGAGAGGTGGGCGGGCGGCAACCCGAGCTGGAACGCCGGCGTCGACTACCGGCGGGTCCTGGCGCGGTCCGACGAGCGCGCGCTGGTGTCGGCGGCGTACGCGGCGGCCGGGCTCGACCTGGAGGCGGACCTGGACCGGTTGGCCGCCGCGCCGAGGGTCGCGCCCGATCCGCCGGCGGTGGCGTACCTGGCGCGGACCAGCCTGCCGGTGGGGCTGACGCCGTGGCCCGTGCTGACCGTGCACAACGCCGGCGACGGCCTGCTGCCGGCGTCGAACGGGTCGGCCTACGCGGCCCGGGTGCGGCAGCCGGAGCGGCTGCGCCAGTACTCCGTCGACCGGGCCGGCCACTGCCGGTTCAGCGCGGCCGAGGAGATCGTCGCGTTCCGGGTGCTGTTCGAGCGGATCGGGACGGGGCGGTGGCCGGCCGCCGACGTGGCCGCGATGAACGCCGAGGCGACCGCGCTCGGCCCGGCCCGGCACCTCGTCCAGAACCCGCTGACGGGCGCCGAGGTGGCGGTGGCTCCCGCGTTTGCGCCGTTCGAGGCTGGTCCATCACCACGCCCAACTACCCTTCTCACCCGTTAGTGACACACAAAGCAACAATCGGTAGTGGTTGCTCGGCACAAACGTGACGAGCGTCACCCATTAACGCCCATACCTTGCCTCCGCAAAACACGAACGGTTACGTTCTCGGCCGCAGATCACGGTTCCATCACCGAAGGGACACGGGCCCGACATCCCCCGAGACGGCCCGAGTCCACCTGGATCCCCCGCCAGGTCTCCGGTGACGGAGTTCCCCGACCGCAGGAGGCTGCACCCTTGGCTCGGCACGTCCGTCACAAGAACAAACGTGGGCAAACCACCTTCCAGGTACCCCCGCCGCCGCCCGGCTACAAGGGCGCGCACCGGGCCGAGGCCGAGCGGGTCCTCCCGCGACGCATCGCCGGAGTCGCGGTGGCCGTCGGCATCGTCTCCGGCGCCGGAGCGGCTGCGCACGCGATGACCGGGACGTTCAGCCCGGTGGCCGGTGGCGCGGACCTCGGCGGCGTGCCGGACGAGACGGTGCGCACCGGCAAGGTCGACACGGTGCACGCCGTCGACCTCGGCTCGGAGACCGCCCGGATCATCCGCCAGGAGCAACTGGCCGCGCTGCACACGTTCAACCAGGCCAGCGGCATCGCGCAGGACGGCTACACGGCCCGCAAGGCGGCCGAGGAGCAGGCGGCGCGGGAAGCCCGCGAGGCCGAGGAGGCGCGCAAGCCGCCGAAGCAGCGCCAGATCGAGGGCTGGATCCGCGAGGCGATCGCCGTCCTGGCCGCCAACGGCACCGCGATCGACGAGAGCAGCGTCGACGAGATCTACACGATCATCATCAAGGAGTCCAACGGCAACCCGAACGCCGTCAACACCTGGGACTCCAACGCCGCCCGCGGCACACCCTCCAAGGGCCTGATGCAGTGCATCGACCCGACGTTCCAGTCGTACAAGCTTGCCGGGTACGACGACATCTACGCGCCGGTCGACAACATCATCGCGGGCGTCCGCTACACCTACGCGCGCTACGGCGGCTTCGCCCGCCACCCCGGGCTCGTCGGCATCAACGCCGGCACCGGGTACGTCGGGTACTGAGCCGGTCGCCGTCCCGGCGCAGGGATCCTCGGGCCGAGGACCCCTGACCGAGCAGGCGGGCGGGGTGTCGACCCGGCCTCAGCCGAGGCGGAAGTCGGCCACCCGGATCGGCGACGGCGTGGTGCCGCTGGAGCGTTGCTGGTACTGGACCGACAGCACGCCGTCCGCGGCCAGCCTGGACGTGTCGACGTTGACCTCGCCGAACGCGTTCATCGACGGCCGGTCGAAGACCAGGGCCCAGTCGGTCCACCCGCTGGCCTTGCTCGCCGACACGATCCGGCCGCGCGGCATCACCAGGTAGGCGTTGTCGGCGCGGTCGAAGACGAGCTTGGTCCGCTGGGTGCTGCCCGGCGGCACGGGCACCTCGCGCTTGGTCCACGTGCCGTTCGCGTTGCGCACGACGTGGAACGTCCGGCCGTACTGGGTGCGCTGCTGCGAGTAGTTCGAGACGCACTGCGTGAACCGGCCCGGCACGTAGCTGATCACCACGTGGGGCGTGCCCGCGGAGTCCGCGCCCTGGCCCTCCTGGTTCATCAGGCCGTGGTTCGGGTCCAAGGGGTCCGCGACGAGGCCCGGCGAGGTCACCGACACCCGCGTGCCGCCCGTCGTGCCGACGACCGCGCCCGCCCCGTTGCGCCAGGTCCGGCCGCGGTCGTCGCTGTAGACGTAACCGGTGTCGTGGTTGGTCAGGCCGCCCGGGCTGCACAGCACGCCCGAGTTGCCCTCGCGCCACGTGAACGCCGCGTGCAGCCGACCGCGCCGGTCGTAGGTCAGGCCGTGCAGGTACATGTTGCGGGTGGTGGACACGACGCCGTTCGGCCCCTTGTAGTTGCCGGTGGCCGAAGACCACCCGCCCAGCCGCCGCCACGCGCCGCCGGTGTACTCGGCCAACTCGTTCACGCCGTTGCCCGACCGGCCGGTGCGGAAGCTGAACTGCAACGCGCCCTCGGGCGTGACGACGAACTGCGGGTACGTCATGTTGCCGAGCTCCACGCCGCCCAGGGTCCGCTGCACGGCGCCGAACACCGACGGCGACCAGGGGTGCGAACCGGGCTGCGACGCGAGCCCGGCGACCGACTTCGAGTAGTACAGCCGCGTGTCGTGGGTGTCCATCGCGACGTGCAGCGTGCCGTCCTGGGGCGAGATGCCCAACGAGATCACGTTGTGCGAGTCGTTGGCGCTCAGCCGGTGCGGCAGCACCGCCTTCTCCCAAGCGCCGCCCAACGCGCGCCGCGCGATCACGGCGTTGCGGGTGGAGGTGTACCAGGCCGCGTACTGGTGGCCGTTGTAGGTGACCAGGGCGTCCTGGAACGCGTTGTTGTTGACCAGGCCGTCGTACGAGACGAAGTACAGCGCCGACTGGTCGAGCAGCGTGTCGGACAGCAGGGTGACGCCCGGCGCGGCCTGCGCGACGCCGGGTTGGACCAGGGACGCGGCCAGCACGATGGCCGCCGCGAGTGGTGCCTTCCTCATTGAAGACCTCGGGGATCGGTTGTCGGGGACGGTGGCGGGCGGACTACGACTGTCGCACAGAAGTGAAACGTTTCATAGAGTGTGGGGCGGCACTCCTCCCACCGGCGATCCCCGGGCGCCGCCGCCCCGGGCGGATGTGGAAACGTTCCAAGCTGGAGACACCGCCGACCCACCCGGAAGGGACCACGCCGTGACGACCGCGCACGCCTTCCCCCTGGAGCCCACGCCGATCCACGTGCCCGACGAGGTCCTCGACGACCTGCGCGCCCGTCTCACGTCGACCCGGCCCCCGGTGGACGAGGGCAACGAGGACTGGTCCTACGGCGTGCCGGACAGCTACCTCCGCGAGCTGGTCGCCTACTGGAGGGACGGCTACGACTGGCGCCGGGCCGAGGCCGCCATCAACGCCTACGAGCACTACCAGGTGAGCGTCGCCGGTGTCCCGGTGCACTTCATGCGCAAGCCCGGCCGCGGCCCCCGCCCGATCCCGTTGATCCTCACCCACGGCTGGCCGTGGACGTTCTGGCACTGGTCGAAGGTGGTCGACCCGCTCGCCGACCCGGCCGCGTTCGGAGGCGACCCCGCCGACGCGTTCGACGTCATCGTGCCGTCCCTGCCCGGCTTCGGCTTCCCCGGTCCGCTCACCGGCTTCCCGGACGTCAACTTCTGGAAGGTCGCCGACCTCTGGCACACCCTGATGACCGAGACCCTCGGCTACCGGAAGTACGCCGCCGGGGGCTGCGACATCGGCGGCGTCGTGACCAGCCAGCTCGGCCACAAGTACGCCGACGAGCTGTACGGCATCCACATCGGCTCGGGGCTGCCGCTCGACTTCTTCGCCGGCCCCCGCGCCTGGGACTTCGCCCGCAACCGGCCCCTCACCGACGACCAGCCCGCCGACGTCCGCGCCCGCACCGTCGAGCTGGACCACCGCTTCGCGTCCCACCTCACGGTGCACATGCTCGACGGCGCCACCCTGGCCCACGGCCTGAGCGACTCGCCCGCCGGACTGCTCGCCTGGCTGCTGGAGCGCTGGCGCGCCTGGAGCGACAACGGCGGCGACGTCGAGTCCGTCTTCACCAAGGACGACCTGCTCACCCACGCCACGATCTACTGGGCGAACAACTCCATCGCCACGTCGATGCGCTACTACGCCAACGCCAACCGCCACCCCTGGGCCCCCGCCCACGACCGCGCCCCGGTCGTGCGGGCCCCGGTCGGCCTCACCTTCGTCACCTACGAGAACCCGCCCGGCATCCACACCGCCGACGAGCGCGTCCGGGCCTTCCTGACCGGCCCGCTGAGCGGGTACTTCAACCACGTCAACGTCAACGCGCACGACCGCGGCGGCCACTTCATCCCCTGGGAGAACCCCGACGCCTGGGTGGGCGACCTGCGCCGCACCTTCCGCGGCCGCAGGCCCTGACCGACCCGGTCGGAGCAGGCGCAACCGCCTGTCAGCCGTACCCGGGCCATCGTTCAGCGGCTGATCGAATGATTGCCGGCTGGTCCGCGCGCCACCACGATGAGGTCAGGCCGAACGTGGAGGGGGCCGCGGTGGGGCGATACCGGTTGCACGTCAACGGCGAGCGGCGGGAAGTGGACGTTCCCGCGGAGACACCGCTGTTGTGGGCGTTGCGGGAACAGCTGGGCGTGCTCGGACCCAAGTACGGCTGCGGGGTCGGGGCGTGCGGCGCTTGCACGTCCCTTGTGGACGGTCAGGCGGCACGGCCCTGCGTCACGCCCGTCAGCGAGGCGCAGGGCAAGCGCGTGACCACCATCGAGGGCCTGGCGGAGGACGGCGACCACCCGGTGCAGCGGGCGTGGCTGGAGCTGAACGTCCCGCAGTGCGGCTACTGCCAGGCCGGCCAGATCATGTCGACGGTCGCGCTGCTGGCCGCCAACCCCGACCCGGACGACGCCGAGATCGACGCCGCCCTGCGCGACAACGTGTGCCGCTGCGGCACCTACACGCGGGTGCGGGCAGCCGTTCGACGTGCGGCCCAGCTGAAGCGGGACGAGCGATGAAGATCAGCCGGCGCACGTTCCTGGGTGGCGTGCTGGTCGTCTCCGTGCCCGTCGCGCTGCCCGGTCCGGCCGAGGCCGCCGAGGAGTTCGCGCCCAACGTCTTCGTCCGGTTGGACGAACGCGGCCGGATCACCGCGACCGCGCCCAAGCCCGACTCCGGGCAGGGGGTGCGGACCATGGTCGCGCTGCTGGTCGCCGAGGAGCTGGCGGTCGGCCTGGACGATGTCCGGCTGGAGCAGGCGCACGGCGACACGGCCCGGTTCGGCTACCAGGGCGTCGGCAACTCGTTCTCCACCCGGCAGCTCCACGAGCCGATGCGCCGTGCCGCCGCGACCGCCCGTTGCCTGCTGGTCGCGGCTGCCGCGCGGCGGTGGGGCGTGCCGGTCGAGGAGTGCGCCGCCCGGGACGGCGCGGTCCACCACGGGCGGCGCGTGCTGCGGTACGGGAGCCTGGTGCGGGACGCGGCGGCGTTGGACCCGGCGACCGTGCCGGTGACGACGACCCCGCCGGAGCGGTGGCGGCTGCTCGGCCGCACCCGGGCCGGCGGAGTGGACGCGAAGGCGATCGTGACCGGCAGGGCGAGGTACGGCATCGACACCCGGCCGCCGGGCGCGCTGGTCGCCGTCGTGCTCCGTCCGCAGTGGATCGGAGCGCTGGTCGACGCGGTGGACGACAGCGCGGCGAGAGCGGTGCCGGGTGTGGTCGCGGTGACGACGCTGGACCCGGCGACGTCCGGCCAGGGCGGGGTGGCGGTGATCGCCCGGTCGGTGCCGGAGGCGCTGCGCGGGCGCGAGGCGTTGCGCGTGACGTGGCGCGGCGGCACGCCGACCGCGGACAGCAGGCAGTGGCTCGCGGATCTCGAGGCCGCGCTGCCCGCCGTGCCGACCGCGCCGGGCCCGGTGGCGTTCGAGGCCACTTACAAGCTGCCGCTGCTGGCGCACGCGCCGATGGAGCCGATGAACGCCACCGCGCACCTCACCGCCACCGGCCTCACCGTGTGGACGCCGACGCAGGACCCGGGCTCGTTGCGGCAGTCCCTGGCCGGTCAGCTGGGGCTCGACCCGGCGGCCGTGCGGGTCGAGCCGACGTTGACCGGCGGCGCGTTCGGCCGGCGCATCGACCCCGACCCGGTGCTGGAGGCCGTCGCCTGCTCACGGGTGGCGGGCGCGCCGGTGAGCGTGCTGTGGACCCGTGACGACGACATGCGGCACGACTCGTACCGGCCTATGTCGGTGCACCGGCTGTCCGCCGTCCTCGACGCGTCGGGCGTGCCGACGTGGCGGGCGCACGGCATCGCGACCTGGCCGTTGACCGTCCTGCCCTTCTTCGACAACCCCGCCATCGTCAAGGCGAGCGGCGACCACTTCCCGTACGCGGTGCCCGGCCGGGTGGACGTGGTCCTGCGGGACGCGCCGCTGCGCACCGGGTTCTGGCGCGCGGTCTACGCCGGGCACTTCCAGTACGCCGAGGAGAACTTCCTGAGCGAACTCGGCCACCGCGCCGGGCTCGACCAGGTCGACCTGCGGCGACGGCTGCTGCCCGCCGACTCGCGACTGCGGCGGGCGCTGGACGCGGCGGCGGCCCGGGCGGGGACCGTCCGGCCGGGCTCCACCCGCGGTGTGGCGTGCCACGACGACTACGGCTCGGTGATCGCGGTGATCGCCGACGCCTCCGACGGCCGGGTCCGGCGCGTCACGGCGGCCGTCGACGTGGGCCCGGTGCTGCACCCGTCCGGGGTGCGCGCGCAGGTCGAGGGCGGCGTGATGGACGCGTTGTCCACGGTGTCGGGCGCGCAGATCACCGTGCGGGACGGGCGGGTCGTGCAGTCGTCGTTCCGGGACTACGCGTGGGCGCGCATCGACCAGGCGCCGGACGTCGACGTGGTGCTCGTGCGGTCGGACGCGCCCATCGGCGGCTTGGGCGAACTGGCCTACCCGCCCGCGGCGGCGGCGATCGCGTCCGCCACCGGACGGCCCGTCACCGGCATGCCGGTGAACGTGGACGTGGGCTGAACCGGGGCGGGCCGAAAACCCGGTGGTGCGACGGGGAGAGCACCCTACCCTCTCCGCCATGGACATGGTGGACCTGTGGCGCCCGACCGGACGTGCCGAGCTGGACCTCGTCGCCGCGTCGCGGTGGCGGGCGTGGCCGCCGCGGCTGCCCGACCAGCCGATCTTCTACCCAGTGGTGAACCGCTGGTACGCCACCAAGATCGCGCGGGAGTGGAACGTGCCCGCCGAGGGCGTCGGTTTCGTCACGCGGTTCAGCGTGCGGCGCGACTTCCTCGCCCGGTACCCCGTGCGGCAGGCCGGTGGGCGTGACGTGCTGGAGCACTGGGTGCCCGCCGAGGACTTGGAGGAGTTCAACGCCAACGTCGTCGGCGAGATCGTGTGCGAGGCCGAGTACCGGGGGCCGGTGGCGGACGAGGAGTTCGACCACGCCGAGGCCGCGCTGGGACGTCCGCTGCCGGCCGCGTGGCGGCGCTACCTCCAGGGCGAGTCGTGGTTCCGCAGCGGGTGGCGGGGCGACCAGTTCGTCGCCCTCTACACGCCAAGGGAGACGCTGGAGGCCACCGAGCACGCGGGCCCGGCGGTCATCGGCGACGACGGCGCACGGGGGCGGCTCGCGTTCGACCTGACCCTCGACCCGGCTCCCGTGTCGCTGTCGGGTGCCCTGCCGGTGGCCCCGGACGCCGACGCGTTCACCGCGCGGGTGGAGGCCGGCGACCTCTCCTGGTGACCGCGCACGAGCCGCCGGTAGTGCATTCGGGTGGCCGAACACCCTTCCAAAAGACGCTGACCGCACCGTGACGGGTGGCTAGCGTCGAGGCGTCGGGGGCTTCGTCACCTTCCGGTTCCACCGCCACCGCGGGTCTGCGACGCCCCCGGACCGCGCGATCCTCGCGCGCGCCGAATCCGGGAGGTATGTGTGTTCAGACCACGAAAGCGCGGTAAAGCCCTGGGAGCCGCCGTCCTGGCGTTGGGGCTCGTCGCCGCGCCGGTCACGGGGGTGGCCGGTGCGGAGACCGCGCCGGCCACCCCCGCGGCGGGCGTCCAGCCGCGGACCGTCACCCTCGTCACCGGTGACCGGGTCGTGGTGACCGGTGACGCGGTCGGGTCGCTGCGGCCCGGTCCGGGTCGCGACGACGTCACCTTCCACTCGACCTATCGGGACGGTCGGCTGAACGTCGTCCCCGAGGACGCGCTCAAGGGCATCGCCTCGGGCAAGCTCGACCCGCGGTTGTTCGACGTGACGGGCCTGGTCGAAGCCGGCTACGACGACGCCGGCAGCGACCACGTGCCGCTCATCGTCACCGGCACGCCGACCACCGGCCTGCGCTCCGCCCGCGCGCTGCCCGGCGCCATCGCAGCCCTCGCGCCCAAGGCGGACGCCGGCGCCGTGTTCCGCGACCTGCTCGCCGACCCCGGCGTGACCAGGGTGTGGCTCGACGGCGTGCTGCGCCCGTCCCTCGACCGCTCGACCGCCCAGATCGGCGCGCCGACCGCGTGGCAGGCCGGCCTGACCGGCAAGGGCGTCCGGGTCGCGGTGCTCGATGGCGGCGTCGACGGCGACCACCCCGACCTCAGGGGCAAGGAGGTCGCCGAGCGCAACTTCACCGCCGACCCCGACGCCACCGACGTCACCGGGCACGGCACGCACGTCGCCGCGACCATCGCCGGCGGCGGCAGGACCTACCGGGGTGTCGCGCCCGACGCCCGCATCCTCGACGGCAAGGTCTGCGGTGACAACGGCTGCCCCGAGTCCGCGATCCTGGCCGGCGTGCAGTGGGCCGTCGACGAGGGCGCGGACATCGTCAACCTCAGCCTCGGCGGCTACGACTCACCCGGCGTCGACCCCCTCGAGGACGCGATCAACCAGCTGACCGAGAAGACCGGCACCCTGTTCGTCGTCGCGGCGGGCAACGGCGGGCGGTCCAAGTCGATCGACTCGCCGGGCAGCGCCGACGCCGCGCTCACCGTCGGCGCGGTCCGGCACGACGACGACCTCGCCCACTTCTCCAGCCGCGGCCCGCGCAACGGCGACGGCGCGGTGAAGCCCGACATCACCGCGCCCGGCCTCAACATCGTGGCCGCCAGGGCCGCCGAGGGCACCCTCGGCACCCCCGTCGGCAGGCGGCACGCGGCCCTGTCCGGCACCTCGATGGCCACGCCGCACGTCGCGGGCGCCGCCGCCCTGCTCGCCCAGCGGCACCCCGACTGGACCGGAGCGCAGCTCAAGGCCGTCCTCATGGCCTCCGCCAAGCCGAACCCGGGGCTGTCCGTGTTCGACCAGGGCACCGGCCGGGTGGACCTGCCGCGCGCGATCACGGCGCACGTCGGCGCCACGCCGGTGAGCGTCACGTTCGAAGAGCAGCTGTGGCCCCACCACGACGACACCCCGGTCACCAAGACCGTCACCTACCGCAACAGCGGTCCCGAGCCCGTCACGTTCGACCTCACCGCCGAGCTCCGCGGCCCGAACGGCGCCGCCGCGCCCGCCGGCCTGCTCACCGCGACCCCGGCGAAGGTCACCGTGCCCGCCGGCGGCACGGCCGCCGTCGCGGTCACGGCGGACACCAGGGTCGGCACGCTCGACGGCGTCTACTCCGGCGCGCTGGTCGGCGGACCGACCCGCGTCCCGGTCAGCCTCGCCCGCGAGGTCGAGAGCTACGACATCGCGATCGAGAACATCGACGCCGACGGCAACCCGGCCCTGGACAACTCGACCGCGCTCGTCGGCATGGACAACGACGTCTACGAGAACTTGTACGGCCCCGACGGCACTGCTCGCGCACGCGTGCCCAAGGGCGAGTACATGGCGCGAGCGGTCATCCGCTCGTGGCCCAAGACCTGGGTGCTCGCCCGGCCGACCCTGACCGTCGACGCCGACCACACCCGCTACACCTTCGACGCCCGCGTCGCGAAACCGGTGCAGGTCACCGCTCCCGACCCCGCCGCGGCCCCGATGATCGGCGACATCAACGTGTCCCGGGTGCTCAACGGCAGGCGCGTCGTGCTCAACACGGCGTTCCTCGGCGGCTTCGGGGACATGGCGCTCGGTCACGTGGGCCCGACCCTGACCGACCAGGAGCTGACCGTCTCGATCGGCGCGCAGTTCCAGAGCCCGCCGGTCGACGGCACGCCGACGCACTACCGGTTCCGCTGGATGGAGCAGGGCGCGGTGCCCACCGGGTACACCCGCGCGCCGACCAGGGCCGAGCTGGCCGAGGTGCGGACCACGTTCGCGCCCGGCCCGGCCGACCGCCAGTACCTGCACAGCGGCAACGCCAGCCCGCCGGACGGCTCGGGCGGCTGGTCGGTGGGACTGCCCGTGCCCGTGGGCGGCGCGGTGGTCGACCTGGTCACGCCCGACCGGCTCACCTGGAGCTGGGGCTTCCAGCGGTTGTCGCCCCAGTACCGGACCGAGGCCGACTACTCCTCGTTCAACCGCACCTACCGACTGGGCGAGGAGCACGCGGAGCGGTTCGGGCGCCCGGTGCTCGGGCCCGGGTTGTCCGGCTACTCGGCCACCTACCTCGGCGTGCACGAGGACCGCGTCACGGCGCAGATCCCGCTGATCAACGACCGCGACGGCAACCTCGGCCGCGGCAGCCACGAGTCGGCGCGCACCTCGGTGTACCGGGACGGGCGGCTGGTCGGCCAGATCCGCGACCAGTGGGGCGAGTTCACCGTGCCGGAGGGCGAGGGCCGCTACCGGGTGGAGCACGACATCGTCCGCGATCCGACCGCGCACGAGCTGACCACGCGGGTCAGCGGCGCGTGGACGTTCCGGATGGCGACCCTGCCCGACGGGCACGGCCGCCGGCTGCCGATGTCGGTGGTGCGGTTCAACCCGGAGCTCGACGCCGCCGGCGGCACGCCCGCCGGACGGCTGCTGAGCGTGCCGCTGGTCGTGGAGCAGCAGGACGGCGCGGACAACGGCGAGGTGGGCCAGGTCCGGGTCGACGTGTCGTTCGACGACGGCAAGACCTGGCGCCGGGCGCCGGTGGCGGGCGGGGCAGCCCTCGTGCGGCATCCCGCCGCGGCCGGCTACGTCTCGCTCAAGGCGTCCGGCGCCGACAGCGACGGCAACACGTTCGAGCACACCGTGATCCGCGCTTACAAGATCACGCGCGAGTAGCGCGCACGGTGGCGCCCCGGGCCGGTCGACCACCGGCCCGGGGCGTCGGCGGGACGGGCACCGCGATCGGCGGGTGTCAGCCCCAGACCGGGAGCCACGCCTGCCAGCGGTCCTCCTCGCAGGAGTTGCGGCGGTTGAACTCGGCGGCCACCTCGACCCCGAACAGCCGACCGCTCACCTTGGCGTGCTCCGGCCCGAAGACGCGGTCGTAGCAGTGCGCCGTCGGCGGTGGCGGCTTGATCGTGCCCGGTGACTTCCGGATCGCCTCGCACGCCGCCTTGGGCTGCGGGTGCGTGCCGCCGTCCGGGTCGCACGTGAGGCGGAACTCGCGGACGACCGGCGTCAACCGGCCGTACACGGAGATGGTGAGGTCGGTGGTCGGGTCGGCGGTCGGGGCCGCGGTCGCGGCGGGTGCGAGCACCGCGGCGAGCGCGGCCACGACGGACAGCAGGGACAGCGCCCCGCGGATCGGGCTGATGACGGACACGTCGGTCTCCTCCAACTGATCTGCGTTGATCAAAAGGGAACCCGGTCGGGCGGCGGCGGTGTCCGCACCAGTAAACCATCTGTCCACTGTGGACAAGCTTCGGCAGGCCGCAGCGCCCCGGCACGGCCGGCGTCACCGAGGGCATGACGCTGATCGTGCACTCGTCGTCGTCCCGGCGCTCACGCCGCAAGTCGCCGAAGGCTCGCCGTCCGTCCCGCCCGGCCGATCTCCCGGGTCACGCAGACCCAGGTCGGTGATCACATCCTCGCGCACGGTCGTGCCCGCCGTGGCGGTGAGCGCGAGCACGGGCGGCCGGCCGACCCGCTCCACCGCCGAGCCGAGCCCCAGGCAGTCGGGCCGGAAGTCGTGGCCCCACGCGGACACGCGGTGCGCCTCGTCGACCACGACCAACGCGGGCTCGCCCAACCGGTCCGGCACGTCGGGCTTGGCCGGTTGCTCGGGCGAGACCAACAGGTACCGCGCCCGACGACCGCCCACGGGGCCTCGTTGTCCACTTCGGACTGCGCGGAGTTCACCAGGGCGGCGGGCGGCACGCCGTTGCCGCGCAGCGCCTCGTCATGGCCCGGGAGTTGCCGGCCCGGAGCGGATCTGACTCGCGTCACGCGCGGTCGAGGACCGCGGTGCGGTCGCCCGGTCCGGCAGTCACCGATCACCCGGAACGCGAGGTCACCCGTGATCGCCGCCGCCGCGCAGGGACGCCACCAGCGCGGTGACGGCCGGGTGCCACTCGCGCCCCGGCGGGCCGCACGCCACCAGCCGGCGCACCACCCTCGGCCGCAACGGCACCAGCACCAGCCCCGGCGCCGGCATCGACGCCACCAGGCCGGGCACGATCGAGATGCCGACCCCCGCCCGCACCATGGCCAGCAACGTGCCCAGCTCGCGCACCCGGTGCAGCGGGTCGAACGGCAGGCCCGCGTGCACCTGCCGCACGTGCCGCTCGCACCCGCCGCACGAGAGCAGGAACGGGTCGTCGGCCAGGTCCGCCACGTGCACCTCGCCCACACCGGCCAACGGGTGGTCGGCGCGCACCAGGGCGTGGAACGCGTCCTCGCCCACCAGCACGCCGCGACCGGGCGGCGGGTCGACCACCACGGCCATCTCCACCGTGCCGTTGGCCAGCCACTCGGCGACCTCGTCGTCCTCGCCCTCGAACACCCGCACCCGCACGTGCGGGAACTCCGCCTCCCACCGGGACATCAGCTCCGGCAGCAGCCCCTGGCACACGGTCGGCGGCGCGGCCAGCCTGATCGTGCCGCGGGCCGCCCCACCGTGCCGCGCGGCCAGGTCCGTGATCGCCACCGACGCGGCCACCGCGGCCCGGGCGTGCGCCACGACCTCCGCGCCGAACGCCGTCGGCCGGGGCCTGCCGCGCCGGACCAGCACCGGGTGGCCGAGGGTTCGTTCCAGCGCGGCCACGGCGTGCGACACGGCGGACTGCGTGAGGCCCAACGCGTCGGCGGCCGTGCCGAAGCCGCCCTCGTCCACAACGGCGAGGAACGCGCGGAGCTGCGCGAGGTTCAGGGCCATGAACAACTCTCATGGGTGGGCAGGTGTCACTTGTTGGACTCATCATCGCAGGTGCGGAGATCCTCGCCCAGTGCAGACGTCCGGGAAGTTCGCGCTGTTGTCGGTGATCTGGGGCGGCAGCTTCGCGTTGATCAAGGTCGCGGTGGACGCGGGCGTGCCGCCGGTGTGGGTGGCGTTGTTCCGCTGCCTGTTCGGCGCGCTCACGTTGTGGGCGGTCTGCCTGGCGCAGGGCGCGGCCGTGCCGCTGGACCGGCGCACGTGGGGTCACGCGGCGGTGGTCGCGCTGCTGCTCAACGCGGTGCCGTTCACGCTGCTGGCGCACGGCGAGACGCAGGTCAGCTCGGTGCTGGCCGGTGTCTTCAACGCCACCACGCCGTTGACCACGCTGGTGTTCGTGCTGCTCATCGTGCCGAGCGAGCGGATGACGGTGGCCCGGGTCGCCGGGCTGCTGGTCGGCTTCACGGGCGTGCTCGTGGTGCTGGGCGCGTGGCGCGGGTTGGCGGACGACGTCCTCGAAGGCAGCCTCGCCTGCCTGGGCGCGACCGCGTGCTACGGCGCGGGTTTCGCCTACACCCGCCGGTTCTTCTCCGGTGGCGACCACAGCGCGAGCGCGTTGTCGGCGGTGCAGATCACGTGCGCGGCGCTGCAACTGGCGTTGGTCGCGCCCGCGTCGGGCGGCTTGCCGTCGTGGCCGGGCATGTCGGCCGCGGTGGCGCTGGTCGTGCTCGGCGCGGCGGGGACGGGACTGGCGTACGTGCTGAACCTGGACGTGATCCGGGCGGCCGGGCCGGCGGTGGCGTCGACCGTCACCTACGTCGCGCCGCTGTGGTCGACGGCGATCGGCGCGGTGCTGCTCGGCGAGCCCGTGGGGTGGAGCACGCTGGTCGGCGGGGTGGTCGTGATCGGTGGTGTGCTGCTGGCCCGATCCCGGCCGAATGTGAGGATCACTGCATGAACGCGATCTACGTCTTCGTGCACGGCTCCAACAGCAACTCGTTCCACTGGTCTCCCCTGCTCCGCGAACTCACCCTGCTCGGCCGCCGCGCGCTCGCCGTCGACCTGCCCGGGCACGGCTTCGACGCCCCGTTCCCCGCGTCGTACCAAGCACCTCAGGACCTGGCGTCGCTGGCCACCGCCCCGTCCGCGCTCAAGGGCGCGAGCCACGCCGACAACGTCGCCCACGTGATCGACGTGGTGCGCCGGGCGGGCGAGCACGGCCCGGTGGTCCTCGTCGGGCACAGCCGGGGCGGGATGACCGTGACCGGGGTGGCGAACTCCGTGCCCGAGCTGCTGCACCGGGTCGTGTACGTGTCCGCGTGGTGCTGCGTCGACGTGACCGCCGGCGGGTACATGGAAGGGCCGGAGTGGGCGTCGAGCGCGCTCAACGACCTCCCCGGCCTGCTCGCGGGCAACCCGGCCGAGCTCGGCGCGCTCCGGATGAACTGGCGCACCGCCGACCCGGAGCTGCTGGCCAAGCTGAAGGTCGCGATGCTGGCCGACGGCACCGACGCGGAGTTCCTGGCCGCGCTGAACACCCTGGAGCCCGACGAAAGCCTCGACGGCGGCAGCGACCGCGTCGACCCGGAGGCCTGGGCACGCCTGCCGCACACCTACGTCCGACTGACCGGCGACCGCTCGGTCCCGGTCGGGCTGCAGGACCGGTTCATCCGCGAGGCCGACGCGCTGCTCCCGGACAACCCGTTCGACGTGCGCACCCTCGACACCAGCCACATGGGCTTCCTGGTCCGCCCGAGGCAGGCGGCCGAGCTGCTCACCGGACTCGCGTAGTCCCGGTCCGCCACCAGAATCCCGGTTTGTCGAATTATTGCGTGACCCTGCTCACTTCTTGCATGCTGATGCCGTCCCTCCAACGAAGGAGCGTGCGGTGTCCCTGTCACGCAGGACATTCCTCGGTTCGGCCCTGGCCGCCTCCGCCATGGCGGCCACCACGTCGACCCCGGCGGGCGCGGCCAGTCCGCCGGGCGACGTGGTCGGCAAGATCACCGTCGGCTACCAGGGCTGGTTCGCCGCCCGGGGCGACAACTCGCCGATCGACGGCTGGTGGCACTGGAGCGACGACTGGGGCCAACCGCCCTCGCCGTCGAACCACGCGCTCATGGCGTGGCCGGACATGACCGACTACGCGACCAAGTACCCCACCGCGTTCGGCACGCTGGGCAACGGCCAACCGGCCACCGTCTTCTCCAACCACGACTACCAGACCGTGGACGTGCACTTCCGCTGGATGCGCGAGCACGGCTGCGACACCGCCGCCCTGCAGCGGTTCAACCCGACCGGCGGCGAGGGCCCGATCCGCGACGCCGTCACCGCGCACGTCCGGCGGGCCGCCGAGGCGCACGGTGTGAAGTTCTACGTCATGTACGACGTCACGAACTGGACGACCATGCAGTCGGAGATCAAGGCCGACTGGCTCGCCAAGATGCGCGCCCACACCTCGTCGCCCATGTACGCGCGCCAGAACGGCAAGCCGGTGGTCTGCGTCTGGGGCTTCGGCTTCAACGACCCCGGCCGCCCGTTCACCCCGCCGCAGTGCCAGGACGTCGTCGACTGGTTCAAGGGCCAGGGCGTGTACCTGATCGGCGGCGTGCCGACGCACTGGCGGCGCGAGATCGAGGACTCCCGGCCCGGGTTCGGCGGCGTCTACCGCAGCTTCGACATGATCTCGCCGTGGATGGTGGGCCGGATCGGGACCGTGGCCGACGCCGACCACTTCTTCTCCAACGTGAACTCGCCCGACCTGGCCGAGTGCGCCCGGCTGGGCATCGACTACCAGCCGTGCGTGCTGCCCGGCGACCTGTCCCGGCGGCACCGGGCGCACGGCGACTTCATGTGGCGGCAGTTCTACAACATGTGCCGCCTCGGCGTGCAGGGCATCTACATCTCGATGTTCGACGAGTACAACGAGGCGAACCAGATCGCCAAGACGCCGGAGACGCAGGCGGGCATCCCGGTCGGCTCGGGCTTCCTCGCCCTGGACGAGGACGGCACGCGGTGCTCGTCGGACTACTACCTGCGGCTCACCGCCGACGGCGGTCGGATGCTCAAGGGGCAGATCGCGTTGACCGCCGTGCGCCCGACCAGGCCGATGCTCACCGACACACCGCCCGTCGATCGCGACCTCGCGGCGGGCAGGTCGACCACGCAGAGCAGCCAGACCCAGCACTACGGCAGCCACTTCGCGGTGGACGCCGATCCGCACAGCTACTGGGAGAGCGCGAACGGCGCGTTCCCGCAGTGGATCGGGGTCGACCTCGGCACGGTGGCCGCGCCGCGCCGGATGGTGCTCAGCCTGCCGCCGAACCCGGCGTGGGGACGCCGCACGCAGACCATCGCGGTGGAGGCGGGGGTGGACGGCTCGACGTTCACCACGGTGGTCGGCGCGGCCGGCCACGTGTTCGACCCGGCCACCGGCAACGCGGTCACCGTCACGCTGCCCACCGGGGTAAGCGCGCGGCACGTCCGGCTGAGGTTCAGCGGCAACACGGGCTGGCCGGCCGGGCAGCTGGCCCGGTGGCAGGTCTTCGCCTGAGCGCCTGGGAGCGCTCCCACGGTACGCTGCCGCGCATGACGAGCGTTCTGGTCACGGGTTCGGCGGACGGTATCGGCCGGGAGACGGCGGCGACGCTGGTGTCGCTCGGGCACCGGGTGGTGCTGCACGCGCGCGACGGGGCGCGGGCCGGGCAGGCGCTGGCCGCCGTGCCGGGTGCGGCCGGCGTGCTGGTCGGCGACTTCGCGTCGCTGGCCCGGACCAGGGAGATGGCCGCGGCGGCGGACGCCGAGCCCTTCGACGTGGTGATCCACAACGCGGGGCTCGGCGGCGGCCTGCCCGAGCGGAGGGTCACCGAGGACGGCCTGGAGCTGTTGTTCCAGGTGAACGTGCTGGCGCCGTACCTGCTCACGGCGCTGATGCCCCGGCCGCGGCGGTTGGTCTACCTGACGTCGGGGCTGGAGTCGCAGGGCGTGGCGGACCTCGACGACCTCCAGCACGAGCGGGGCCCGTGGAACGGCATGCAGGCGTACTCGGACTCCAAGCTGCTGGACGTGGTGCTGGCGTTCGCCGTGGCGCGGCGGTGGCCGGACGTGCTCAGCAACGCGGTCGACCCTGGCTGGATCAAGACCAAGCTGGGCGGTCCCGACGCCACCGACGACCTGCCGACCGGCGCCGACACCCAGGTGTGGCTGGCGGCGAGCGACGAGCCCGCCGCCACCGTCACCGGCCGCTACTTCAAGTGGCGCGAGGACCTGCGAGCCAACCCCGCCGCCTACGACGTGGAGATCCAGGAACGCCTGCTCGGCGCCTGCGCGGAGATCACCGGCGTCACGCTGACGTGATCACCTCCCCGGCGGACGGCGTCGCCACGAGCAGCGCGATCGGGTGAAGCTCGCCTCGACCAGGTCCGCGTCGTGCGACGGCAGGCCCCACTCCGGCACGACCGCCGAGCAGCCACCGCGAGAGCACCGGGCAGTGGCCGGGTCCATCGGCACGCCGATCGCCCACGCGGGTCCGGCGCGCGGTGGTGGCCCGGCCATGCGGCCCTCTCCCAGGGCGTGCCGAAATGGCCCGTCACCGCCGGGCGGGGTTGCCTACGATCGCCGCGTGCCAAGACCTCCGCGGACCGCGCTGTCCGCGTTCGTCGTCACGGACGAGCCAGTCGTGCTGCCCGGCGGCCGGGGCGGGACGTGGCGCGCCGGCGGGGTGGTGCTCAAGCCGGTGGACTTCGAGCCCGAGACGCGGTGGCGCTCCGACGTGCTCGCCGCGCTGCCGCCGTCGACCGCGTTCCGGGTCGCCCCTCCCGTGCGGTCCGCGTCCGGTGACTGGGTGGTCGACGGGTGGAAGGCGTGCCGGTTCGTGGCGGGCGAGCCGGACGTCGGCCGACCCGACGACGTGCTGCGGGCCGGGATCGCGTTCCACGAAGCCGTGCGCGACGTGCCCCGACCCGCGTACCTCGACCTCCGCGGCGACCCGTGGTCGGTCGGCGACCGGGTCGCCTGGGAGGAGTCGCCGGCGGACGTCGGTCCGGCGGCGCTCGACCTGCTGGCGCCGCTGCTCGCGGCGCGGGCTCCGGTGGACCTGCCGGCCCAGGTCGTGCACGGCGACCTCGCGGGCAACGTGCTGTTCGCCGCCCACCTGCCGCCCGCGGTGATCGACTGGCCGCCGTACTGGCGACCCGCGTCGTGGGCGGCGGCGGTCGCGGTGGCGGACTGCCTGTGCTGGCACGGCGCGCCCCCGGAACTCCTCGACCGGTGGTCGCACCTGCCGGAGTGGGACCAGGTGCTGCTCCGGGCGTTGATCTACCGGATCGTCACCCAGGACCGGGCCGCCGGGGACTGGCCGGCGGACCAGGTCCGCGCCTACCGGCCCGTGATCGACCTGGTGGTGGCCCGGGTCAGCGGGCCAGGGTCTCCTCGGTGACCTGCCACAACTTCGCGGCCGCCTCCGGGTCGAGCGCGTAGGCCGCGACACCGCTGATCATGGTGTCGCCCGTGTTCGGCAGGGCTTCGCCGCAGTCCTCGAAGTACCGACCGCCGACGCCCTCCAGCAGCGGTGACGTCGCCAGCAGCACCGACGTGGCCGCGCCCTGCTCAGGGGTCTTCAGCGTGAAGCCGTCGGCCACGGCCTGGCTGATCATCGCGTCCATCTGCGCGCGGTCGGCGTGCCGTTGGAGGTTGGTCATGATCCCGCCGGGCATCACGGCGTTCACCGTGATCCCGTCGGCCGCCCAGCGCTTGTTCGCCTCCACGGCGAACAGGATGTTCGCGGTCTTCGACTGCCCGTAGGCCGTCCACGGGTCGTAGGGGCGGTCGGTGTAGTGGATGTCGTCGAAGACGACCGGCGACATGAGGTGCGCGCTGGAGCTGACGGACACGACCCGTGCGCCCTCCTGGGCCAGGAACGGGTGCAGGCCCCTGGTCAGCGCGAAGTGGCCGAGGTGGTTGGTGGCGAACTGGAGTTCCCAGCCCTCCGGCGTGCGGGTCTCGGGCGTGGCCATCACGCCCGCGTTGTCGACCAGGATGTGCAGCGGGCCGTCCCAGCCGGCGACGAACGCCGCCACGGACGCCTGGTCGGCCAGGTCGAGCCGCGCGACCCGGACGTCGCCGCCGATCTCGTCGGCCACCCGCCGCCCGGCCTCGGTGTCGCGGACCGCCAGCGTGACCTCGGCGCCCGCCGACGCCAACGCCCGGGCGGTCTCCACGCCGATGCCGGACGCGGCGCCGGTGACCACCGCGCGCTTGCCGGTCAGGTCGATGCCCGCGACGACCTGCGCCGCGGTGGACTCCGCGCCGAACGGCGTGGTGATGTGCTCGGTCATGTCTGCTCCCCTGCCGTACACTGAAGCGGAGGTTCCTCCGTTACGTTCGACAGTAACCGGAGACTCCTCCGCTTAGCAGTGAGAGCCGCGTCACACCCGCATGGAGGCACCGTGTCCCGCCCACTGCGCGCGGACGCCCAGCGCAACCGCCACCGCTTGATCGAGACGGCGCTGGAGGCGTTCACCGTCGAGGGCGCGGACGCCACGCTGGACGCGATCGCCAAGCGCGCGGGCGTCGGCATCGGCACGCTCTACCGCCACTTCCCCACCCGTGAGGCGCTGGTGGAGGCGGTCTACCGCAACGAGCTGGCCAAGCTGTGCGACGCCGTGCCCGACTTGCTGCGCACACTGCCGCCGCACGAGGCGACCAGGGCGTGGATGGACCGGTTCGTCGAGTACATGGCCACCAAGCAGGGCCTGGGTGACGCGTTGCGCGCGGTCATCGCGTCCGGCGGCGACCCGTACGCGGAGAGCAAGGACCGGCTGACCGAGGCGATGGGCACGTTGCTGAAGGCCGTCGACCGTCCGGACGTCGAGCCGTTGGACGTGATCGCCACGATCGCCGGCATCGCGCTCACGGTGCCCGACGTCGGCCCGGCGGACGGGATGCTCGACCTCGTGATGGACGGCCTGCGCTACCGACCCTGACGCCGCCCGCTCGTGACGTCCTCCTAACGGGCTACGACCTGTAACGCGTCCGCCCGGCCCGGCGAGTCCCCGAGCAGGTATGGGCCGAGCGGAGTGGAGCGGGTGATGGTGAACCGTCGGGTGTTCCTGGGTGCGGCGGGCGGCGCGGTGGTGGCGACCGCCGCCGGTCAACTCGTCGCCCCGGCCACGGCGCACGCCGCCCAGGGTGGGTGGTCGAGGTGCCGGAAGTGCCGGAGCTTGTTCTTCCCCAACGTGGCGGCGGTGTCGCTGTGCGTCGGAGGCGGGGTCCACGAGCGCGACCCGTTCGACGGGGTGGTGTACAAGGTGCTGCTGGAGCAGGACGGTCTGACGGAGCAGGTGGGGTGGCGCTCCTGCGCGGCGTGCCAGTGCCTGTGGTGGGCGGGCGGCTTCTCCGGCCACTGCCCCGGCGACCCCCACGGCCACCGGGTGAACAGCCGGACCGTCCGGGCGTCGTTCGCCTACGTCGTCGAGCACGACCTGGGCAACCCCGAGCACTGGCACCACCGGGGCTGGAGCTCGTGCTTCAAGTGCGCCGACATCTTCCTGCCCGCCTACGGGACCATCCCGGCGGACAACGGCCGGTGCATGGCCGCCCCCGGTTCGGGTCACGACGCCACCAACTCGTTCGACTACGCGTTGCAGGTCCACTCCGCCTAGCCGCGCTACCGGCGCACCGACAGCGCGCCGTCGACGGCCGCACGCCGCGTGCCGACGAGGTGCCGGCCCAGGTCGCCGCGCAACGTGGACACGGCGTCGAGCGGGTAGTTCTGCCGCACCCGCCACGGACCGCGGTCGCCTTGGCGCGGGAACGCGTCGACCGCCCGCTGGATGTAGCCGGAGGCCAGGTCCAGCAGCGGGCGGCGGACCAGCGGGCGGTCCGGGGTGGGCACGACGGAGGCGTAGCCGTGCCGGTCCATGTGGTTGACCACCCGGCACACCAGGCGTGAAGTCAGGTCGGCGCGCAACGTCCACGACGCGTTCGTGTAGCCGATGCACACGGCGAAGTTCGGCAGCCCGGTGATCATCGCGCCGCGCCAGACGAACTGCTCGGACAGCTCCACCCGCCGCCCGTCCACGCTCGGCGCGATCCCGCCGAAGGCGAGCAGCCGCAGCCCGGTCGCCGTGACCACGACGTCGGCCGCCAGCTCACGCCCGGACCGCAGCCGCACGCCGTCCGGCGTGAACGTGTCGACGTGGTCGGTGACGACCGACGCGCGACCGCGCTTGAGGGCCTCGAACAGGTCGGCGTCCGGGATCGCGCAGAGCCGCTGGTCCCAGGGGTCGTAGGTGGGCGTGAAGTGCTCGCGGACCACGGCCTCGTCCTGCAGCGCCTTGGTCGACAGCCCGGTGAGCACCTTGCGCGCGGCCTTCGGCCAGCGGCGGCAGAACTGGTAGAAGGCCACGCCGAACAGGATGTTCTTGGTCCGGATCAGCCGGTGCGCGACGTGGGCGGGCAGCAGCTCGCGGACCTTGTCGGCGAGCTTGTCGCGGCCGGGCACCACGCCGACCCACGTCGGCGAGCGTTGGAGCATGGTGACGTGCGCCGCGGACTCGGCCATCGCCGGCACCAACGTCACCGCGGTCGCGCCGCTGCCGATCACGACCACCCGCTTGCCCGCGTAGTCCAGGTCGTCGGGCCAGAACTGGGGTCGCACCACGTCGCCGCGGAACGACTCGACGCCGGGGAACACCGGGTCGTGGCCCTGGTCGTAGTCGTAGTAGCCGGCGCAGGAGTAGAGGAAGTCGCAGGTGATCACGCTCTCCGCGACGGCGCCGTGCTCGTCGCGACGGCTGATCGTCACCGTCCAGCGGGCGGTCTCGGTGGAGAAGTCGGCGGCGAGCACCCTGGTCCGGTAGCGCACCAGCCGGTCGATGCCGAACCGCGCGGCCGTGGCCCGGATGTAGCGGAGGATCGACGGGCCGTCCGCGATCGACTTCGCCTCGCGCCAGGGGCGGAACGGGTAGCCGAGGGTGAACATGTCCGAGTCGGACCGGATGCCCGGGTACCGGAAGAGGTCCCACGTCCCGCCCATCGCGTCGCGGGCTTCGAGGATCGCAACGGACTTGCCGGGGCACTCGGTGCGCAGCCGGTAGGCCGCGCCGACACCGGACAGTCCGGCGCCCACGATCACGACGTCGAGGTGCTCGGGAGTGGTCATGCGCCCAGTGTGCTGGAGGGGCCGGCGCGGTTCTTGACTAAGAACGACAAGTATTTGACCCTGTACGACATGTCGGTGGTCCGGTCGGCGGGGTTGCGGGGGTTCCGGGCGACGGTGGCCGAGCTGGGCGGCCGGGCCGAGGACTACGCCCGCGCGGCGGGCCTGCCGGTGGCCGCGCTCGACGTGGACGACCTGCTGGTGTCGGACCGGGTGATGGCGGCCGTGCTGGAGGTCGCCGCCGAGCGACTGGGCTGCCCGGACCTCGGCCTGCGGGTGGCCGCGCGGCAGGACTTCGGCATGCTCGGGCCGCTGGCGCTGGCCATCCAGAACTCGCCGACCGTGGCCGACGCGCTGGAGTGCACGTCGCGCTACCTGTTCGTGCACGCCCGGTCGTTGAGCCTGTCGCTGGTGGACGACCCCTACGGCGCGCCGGACCTCGGCGCGCTGCACTACGGCGTGCCGCCGGGCCTGCCGATCTCGGTGCAGGCGATCGACCTGGGTCTCGGGTTCCTGCACCGGTCGATCACCTACCTGGTGGGCGGCTCGTACGGGTTGCGCAGCGTGGAGCTGCCGTACACGCCCGTCGCGCCGCTCGCGGTGTACGAGGAGTTCTTCGGCGCGACCGTCCACACCGGACAGGAGGCGCCGTTGCTGCGGATGCCGCGCGCCCTGCTGGACCGGCGGTTGGCGGGCGGTGACGAGCGGGTGTGGCGGTTGGCGCTGGCGTTCCTGGCCGAGCAGACCGCGGGCGACGGTGCGACCACGACGGCACGGGTGCGCGGCGTGCTGACCCGGTCGTTGGGCACGTTCCCGCCGGAGATCGGCGCGGTGGCCCGGCTGGTGGACCTGCACCCGCGCACGGTGCAGCGGCGGTTGGCCGCCGAGGGCACCACGTTCGCCGCCGTGCTGGACGAGGTGCGGCGGGAGGCGGCCAAGCGCTACCTCACCACGACGGACATCCCGATGAGCCAGGTGGCGGGGATGCTGGGGCTGTCCGAGCAGTCGGCGCTGAGCCGCTGCTGCCGCCGGTGGTGGGGCATCACGCCGAGCGCGGTCCGCCGCGGGGCGTGATGCAGCAGGCGTCCGACGCGGGCGTGCTGTCGTGCCGGGTCAAGTTCCTGTCGCGTGAGGTCAAGCCGCGCCGGGCGGGCCGGGCCAGACTGGTGGTGTCCACCCACACGTCCTCCGGGAGACCTCATGTCCCAGCTCGCGCGTTACCGGTTCGCAGGCGGCACGGCGGTGGTGACCGGCGCGGCCAGTGGGATCGGCGAGCAGGTGGCGTACGGGTTGGCGCGGCGCGGCAGCGACCTCGTGCTGATCGACCGGGACGCCGAGCGGCTCGCCGCGGTGGCCGGGAGGATCCGGGGCACGCGGGTCGAGGCGCTCGTGGCCGACCTGTCCGACATCGCCGGGCTGGCCGACCTCGCGGCACGCGTGCTGGCCGCCGCACCGCGGATCACCCTGCTGGTCAACAACGCGGGCGTGGCGCTCGGCGGGACGTTCGACCAGGTCAGCGCGGACGAGTTCGACTGGGTCATGGACATCAACTTCCGCGCGCCGGTGGCGTTGACCCGGCTGCTGCTGCCGACGTTGCTGGACTCGCCGGGCAGCCACGTGGTCAACGTGTCGAGCCTGTTCGGCCTCATCGGGCCGCCCGGCCAGACGGCCTACTCGGCCAGCAAGTTCGCCCTGCGCGGGTTCAGCGAGTCGTTGCGCCACGAGCTGGCCGACCGGGGCGTCGGCGTGACCTGCGTCCACCCGGGCGGCATCCGCACCAGGATCGCGGAGACCGCGCGGGTGGCGTCCGGGGTCGGCGAAGCCGAGGCGGCGCAGGGCAAGGCGAGCTTCGCGAAGCTGCTCACCTACCCCGCGGACAAGGCGGCCGAGCGCATCCTGGCCGGCGTGGCGAAGCGCCAGGGTCGGGTGCTGATCGCGTGGACCGCCATCGCACCCGACATCCTGGCCCGCCTCTTCCCCACCTCGTACCTGGCCGTGATGAACCGCCTCAGCCCGGCCACGGCCCGCAACGCGACTCAGCGCAACACGACCTCCACCGGCAACTGAGTCACCTGGTCGTGCGACGTGATCACCGGCGACACGCGGTAGTCGTCGGTGTCGAAGAGCGCCCGCAGGTCGGCGCGGGGGTCCTGCATCGCCGCCGCCAGCCCGTCGGCCGCCGCGACGTCCTCTTCGGACAGTTCCGGGTCGTCGCTCAACCGGCCCCACAGGTCCCACAGGATCATCTCGTGCTTGTTCAACGACGCCAGGTCCTGCACGAGGTCGTGCCGCACCTGCGTGAGGCCGCGCGTGCCGGGGATCGTCAGCTCGGGCGAGACCACGAACCTCTCGGGCTCGATCGCACCCGAACGGCACGCCTGCCACGCGTCCGCGCCGACGAGGAACCGGTCCCTCGGCACGTCCATCAGGTCGACCTCGCCGTCCAGGAACTGCGGGTCGACCAGCCGCCACCGCCGCCCGTCCCACACCTCGGCCACCACGTGGTCCAGGTACCAGTCGGCGGCGACGTACCCGGCGAACCCGACCCGTGACCGCGCCGGCACGCCGTGGTGCCGCGCCATCGACACGAACAGCAGCGTGAAGTCGCGGCAGCAGCCCACGATCCGCTCGGTCGGCGCACGCTCCTCCCCCAGCGGCGCGGGGTTGAGCGAGTGCAGCCGGGCGAACATGTCCGCCGCGTACCGCAGGTCGACCTCCGCCAGCCGCCCCGCCGGGAACCCGTGGTCGGTGATGTCCCCGTTGCCCCAGTAGTGGAACACCAGCCCGGCCGCGGCCCGCCGCAACTCCGCCAGGTCTGGTCCGACGCCGTCCAGCCACCCGGCCGCCGGACCGGGGTCGGTGAACCGGCTGTGCGTGGTGTAGTCGATCATGTGGGCTCCCCTCGGCCTGTGTGCCGCCCTGTCTAACGCCTGCCCCTGGGACACGGTCAAGCGGTCACGGTGAACAGGACGTAGCCGTAGCTCAACTCCCGCCGACCGGGGTTCGCGCGGACCCAGCCGTCCACGACGTCGCCGGGGAACTCGATGCGCAGCACGGCTTCCAGCTCCGCCGCGTCACGGCACCGCCAGCACGCCATCACCTCGGTGCGGTCGGCGCCCCGCTCCCGCCACCACGCGTCGGTCGTGTCGGCGGTCCCCTGCGCGGACGCCCACGGTGAGGCGGCGAGCAGCTCGGAGAACTCACCGCGCCGCCAGTCGTTGTCGATCACGACCAGCGTGCCGCCGGGCCGCAGCACGCGCCGCACCTCGGCGAGACCGGGCTCGCAGTCCGGCGGGAAGAAGTAGGCGAACCGGGCGTGCACCACGTCCACGCTCGCGTCGGGCAGCGGGACGTGCTCCGCCGAACCGTGCCGCGCGTCCCCCCGCTCCCGCGCCCTGACCAGCAGGTCCGGGTCCGGCTCGACGCCGATCACCTCGCCCGCGTCGACCGCGTAGCGGGGCAGCCAGAACCCCGTGCCGCAGCCGAGGTCCAGCAACGTGCGCCCGGCCCAGTCGGCCTGCTCGCGCAGCGCGCGCCACACCAGCCCGCCGGGGTCGATCGCCTCGTTCTCCCGCTCGTAGAGGTCGGGGTGGTCGGCGACGTTGGGCGCGCGGTGGAAGTCGGAGAACGTCACGACGCACACCGTAGACACCGGCGCCCCGACCGCGCTCAGGATTCGAGGAGCCGCTCGAAATCCGTGCCCGACGTCCCGTGACGGGAATTCGAGCCGTCCACGACCGCCCTTTTCAACACTTCGGGCTCGACGTCGGCGACGTCTCGCGGGGAGGTCAATCCGGGCGCCTGCTCGTAATTCCAGACGATGACGTCGAGGAACACCGGATCCGTGAACCGCCAGCCCTGGAGCAGGAGCGCTTGGGAAATGGCCGGGAAGGGGGTGAAAGCCGGATTGGCGAGCCAGGTCAGCAGCAGGTCCTGCGTGACGCTGAAGTCCACGCCGGCGGTGCGCAGCGCCTCGATGATCGCCGGGGCGAGGGGCGGCGCGTTGCGCTCCGGGTCGAGTTCGACCAGCTCGCCGTAGAGGCGCACGGCGTCGGCCACCGCGGCCCGGGCGTCTTCTCCCCTTCCCTCCTGGTCGAGCTTTCGAGCGGTGGCGAAGAGCTCTTGCGCGCGTTCGACAGACGGCGGGTCCGAGGACGGGACCTCCCCCTCGTCCCGCTGGAAGGCGAGCACCGACCCGATCGACGCGGGCAGGCCGACGGCGATCAACGCGACGAGCACGGTCCGCCGGCGCGACCACCTCGGCGCCTCGGGCACGTGCGGCGTCCCGCTTGGGCCGGCGGCGCTGTCCTCCGACGCCGGCGGGTCGTCGTCCGCCCTGCGCGTGGACGACACCGCGGAGTCCAGCGGTTCGCCGCGGAGGACGGCCTGGTGCGCGGCCCGCAGCTCCGGACCGGGGTCGGCGCCCAGCTCGTCGGCCAACCGCTGCCGGACGGCGGTGTAGCGGTCGAGGGCTTCCGCGCCGCGCCCGGTCGCGTGCAGCGCACGCATGAGCAGGGCTTCGAGGGGCTCTACCAGCGGGTGCTCGGCGGCGAGGTCGGGCAACGCGGTGAGCACCGAGCCCGGACGGCCGAGCCGCAGCTCGAGCCGGGCCCACTGCACCACCGCGTCCAACCGCCGCCGGTCCCAGCTGTCCCGGACCTGCGCGGCCCACTCACCCGGCAGACCGGCCAGGGGCGAGCCCCGCCACAGCCCCAACGCCTCCGCGAGCGCGGCGGCCCGGTCCTCGTCGTCGCGGCGCGGATCCTCGCCCTGGTCGACCAAGCGCCGGAAGCGGTGCAGGTCCACCGACTCCGGGTCGATGTCCAGCACGTAACCGGCGTGCCTGCGCTCGACCCGCACCGCCGTCACGCCGGCGAGCGCGGCGGCCTGCTCCAGCAGTCGGCGGATCCGGCTCAGGTGCGAGTACAGCACGGCCCGCGGATCGGCGGGCGGCGCGTGATCCCACACGCGGTCGATCAGCGTCCCGATCGCCACCGGTCTTCGCGCGTCGAGGACGAGTGCGGCCAGCACGGCCTGCTGCCGCGGCGTGCCCACGTCGAGCGACCGGCCTGCCGACCACACCTCCACCTGGCCGAACATGCGGAATTCCACGTGCCCCCCGAACCGGTCGACTGTGCGTGGAGAAGCAGGCGGAAACCCGATGCTGACTGCTCCGCAAGATCGCCGCAAGGTCCGCGCACAGGGTGCGACACCACGGTGGAATCCGCTGCGCCGACCGATGAGGAGGCAATGACCTCAAGGGAGGAAGGCAGCGCGCATTCACTTCGTCGGAAATGGAGTCCCCCATGAACAGGTTGCGGACGTTGTCCGTGTTGTGCGCGGTGGCCGCCTTCGCGGTCGCCGGCACGTTCACCGCGTCGACCGTGATCGCCGACCCCGCGCCGGCGGGCACCGGTGATCGGCAGGTGGTCGAGGCGGTGCCGGACAAGGCCGACCCGAACCACATCGCTCCCGACCGCGTGCTCACCGCGGCGGAGGGGATGGCGATCAAGCAGCGCATCGCGTCGCAGCGGGCGTTGGCGCCGCAGTGGCACTGGATGGGCAACTACGCGAACCCCGGCGACGCGGCGGCCGTCGCCAACATGCCGCCCGCCTCCGGAGCGGGGGCGATCATGTTCGAGGTCGCCGACAACGGACTGGTCCCGGCGTGGATGTACTACTGACGCGGTGACGGCGCGACAGTCCCGCGCGGGGCTGTCGCGCCACCGCGTCGGACGGCGGCCCCGACTCGTGGTGTGACGGTGACGACGAGAACGTTGTGGCGCCGGATTCACAGGCTCTCTCAGGAAGCGTCGGACCTGCCGGTTGCCCGCTCACTTGGACTAGCGCAACCGGACCAGCGGATTGGGCCGTGTATCTGATCGACAAATCCTGGTACATGTGTCGTCGAGGGCGGCACACAGGGGGTGCGTTCGTCCCACCCGGGATTCCCGGGGAACCAAGACCTGGGGGGGTCTATGAAGCAGCACGGCACGAACAGCTTCTTCGTCGTGGGCGAGGGAGTGCTGGAGTTCGACCGCGACGGCGAGGCCACGACCCGTCGCCCGCTCACGGTGGAGGAGCTGCGCCGGTTCCGGTTCTCCCGGTTGGGGCCGGAGGGGACGCCGCTGGACGAGGAGACCAGGGTCGCCCTGGCCACCGCCATGACCGCGGACGTGCCGCAGCCCGACTCGGCGGACCCGTCGATCCCGGCGGGATTCACCTACCTCGGTCAGTTCGTCGACCACGACCTGACCATGGACCGCACCGAGTCGCAGCTCGGCGAGGACGTCACGCTCGACGAGCTGGTGCAAGGCCGCTCGCCCGCGCTGGACCTCGACTCGGTGTACGGACGCGGTCCCCGCGACCGCAACGACCGGATCTTCTACGCCGCGGACGGCGTGAAGCTGAAGGTGGGCACCACCTCGCCGACGCCGTTCCCGGACGAGCGGGTCAACGTCGCGTTGGAGGGGTTCGACCTGCCGAGGTTCGGCGCGGCGGGCACGACGGGGGCGGACCGGCGCAGGCCGCTGATCCCGGACGCCCGCAACGACGAGAACCTGGCCGTCGCCCAGACCCACCTGGCGTTCATCAGGTTCCACAACCGGGTCGTGGACGAGCTGGCGCTGCGCGGGCTGACCGGGCAGCGGCTGTTCGCCGCGGCACGCGAGCAGGTGGTGCGCCACTACCAGTGGGTGCTGCGCACCGACTTCCTGCCGCGGATCGCAGACCCGGCGATCGTGGACGACGTGTTCGCCAACGGTCGGCGGTTCTTCGAGGCGCCGGGCCGGGGCACGTCGCCGCACGGGCTGGGGCCGACCATGCCGCTGGAGTTCTCGGTGGCGGCGTACCGGGTGGGCCACAGCATGATCCGGGGCGCGTACCAGTGGAACCGGGTGTTCACCACGGACGGGCCGGGCGGCGCGGCCACCCTGTTCCTGCTGTTCGTCTTCACCGGCACGTCCGGCAACTTCGACCCGGGGTCGCGGCTGCCGGACCTGGACAACCCCAACTCGGGCACGGTCGACACGCTGCCCACCAACTGGATCGCCGACTTCCGCAGGCTGTTCGACTTCGCCGAGGCCGACCGGCCGGACCTCGCGCCGCCGACCGCCGACGGCGGGAACGTCACCAAGCGGGTCGACAGCCTGCTGGTGAACCCGCTGACGCAGCTCCCGGCGGGCACGTTCGACGGGCGCGGCTCCACGTTCCCGGAGATCGAGCGCAACCTGGCGTTCCGCAACCTGACGCGGGCGAACATGGTCCGGCTGGCGAGCGGGCAGCAGATGGCGGAGTTCCTCGGCGTGGAGCCGTTGACCGGCGAGCAGATCCTGCTCGGCGACGGTGGCGTCACGTTGGACTCGTTGGCCGACGCGCAGAAGGCCGCGGTGACCGCCGCGACCCCGTTGTGGTTCTACGTGCTGCGCGAGGCGGAGTTCAACCACGGCAGGCTCGGGCCGGTGGGTGGCCGGATCGTGGCCGAGGTGTTCCACCGCGCCATCGAGGGCAGCCGCACGTCGATCGTCCGCGAACCGTCGTGGCGGCCGACGTTCGGGCCGGACTCGCAGACGTTCCGGATGACGGACCTGCTGCTGTTCGCGTTCGAGGGCAAGGCGGACCTGCTCAACCCGCTCGGCGACTGACGCCCGCCGGCGACCGGTCCGGTCCCCGGTCCTCCCGGGGACCGGGGACCGGACCGGTCGCGTCCTCGACGGTTCAGGCGTGCCGGGCCCACTCGCGGTGGAACCCTTCGACGTGGCGGGTGACCCTGGTGGCGGCCAGCTCGCCGTTGCCCGCCTGGACGGCGCGCAGTATCGACCGGTGCTCGCGGCGCAGCCGCACAGCGGTCCGCGACCAGTCCGGCAGCGCTTGCACGGCGTCCAGCACGGTCCCGTGGATCGCGTCGCGCAGCGCCGCCATGATCGCGGTGTTCACCGCGTTGCCCGCGGCGGCGGTGAGGGCGACGTGGAAGTCCGCGTCGAGCAGGTGGAACGTGTCGGCGTCCAGGTCGGGGGCGTCCATGCGGGCCAACAGCTCGGCGGCCCGCGCGAGGTCGGGGTGGTCGGGACGGACCGCCGCCGCGCGCACGGAGTGGCTCTCGATCATCACCCTCGTGCCGACGAGGTCGGCCAGCGGCAGCCGGCGCGTGGCCAGGTGCAGGCGCAGGGCCGCGCCGAGCCCGCCCGCCGGGTCGGCGATGACGGTGGTGCCCGCGTCCGGACCCGACCCGACGCCGCTGCGCACCACGCCCATCGCCTGGAGCACCCGGATCGCCTCGCGCACCGTGGCCCGGCTGACGCCGAGGTCCTCGGCCAGCTTGCGCTCGGCGGGCAGCTGCTGCCCCACCCCGAGCCGGCCCGCGCTCAGCTCCGACTCCACGTGCCGCAGCACCGCGCCGTACCCGGACAAGGGAACACCTCCGCCGTGTGGTCTGACCACAGTCCTGGTGTGGTCAGACCACACAGTCTAGAGTCACGGCGGTGAGAGTCGCGCTGTTCGTCACGTGCCTGGTCGACGGCCTGTTCCCGGACGTCGGCAAGGCCACCGTCCGACTGCTGGAACGGCTCGGCCACCAGGTGGTCGTCCCGTCGGCCCAGACCTGCTGCGGCCAGATGCACGTCAACACCGGCTACCCCGGCCAGGCGATGCCGGTGATCCGCAACCACGTCGACGCGTTCGAGAACGCCGACGTGATCGTCGCGCCCTCCGGGTCGTGCGCGGGATCCGTGCGCCACCAGCACGCCGACGTCGCCCGCGCGCACGGTGACGCGAAGCTGGCCGACGCCGCCGCGGCAACCGCCGAGCGCACGTACGAGCTGTCGGAGTTCCTGGTGGACGTCCTCCAGGTCACCGACGTGGGCGCGTACTTCCCGCACCGGGTCACCTACCACCCCACGTGCCACTCGTTGCGCGTGCTGAAGGTGGGGGACCGGCCGTTGCGGCTGCTCCGCGCGGTCGAGGGCATCGACCTGGTGGAGCTGCCGTCCGCCGAGACGTGCTGCGGCTTCGGCGGCACGTTCGCGGTGAAGAACTCCGACACCTCCACCGCCATGCTCGGCGACAAGATGAGCGCGGTGCTGAGCACGAAGGCGGGCGTGCTCACGGCGGGCGACTCGTCGTGCCTGATGCACATCGGCGGCGGCCTGAGCAGGCTGCGCAGCGGCGTCCGACCGCTGCACCTGGCCCAGGTCCTGGAGCACACGCGATGACGTTCCTGGGCATGCCCGCCGGCGGCGGGAACCTGACCGGCGAGCCGTTCCCGAAGGCCGCGCGCGCGGCCCTGGGCAACGCCCAGCTGCGCCGCAACCTCGCCAAGGCCACCTCCACGATCCGGGCGAAGCGCGCGAACGTCGTCGGCGAGCTGCCGGACTGGGCGCAGCTGCGCGCGGCGGGCGCGGCGATCAAGGACGAGGTGCTGGCGAACCTGGACGAGCACCTCGTGCGGTTCGAGGAGGCGTTGACCAGCCGGGGCACGCACGTGCACTGGGCGCGTGACGCCGACGAGGCCAACCGCATCGTCTCCGACCTGGTGCGGGCGACCGGCACGCGCGAGGTGATCAAGGTCAAGTCGATGGCCACGGTCGAGATCGGGTTGAACGAGGCCCTGGCCGACATCGGCGTGCACGCGGTGGAGACCGACCTGGCCGAGCTGATCGTGCAGCTGGGCAACGACAAGTCGAGCCACATCCTGGTGCCCGCGATCCACCGCAACCGCACGGAGATCCGGGAGATCTTCCGGCGCGAGATGCCGGGCGTGGACCCGGACCTGACCGACGACCCGCGTGCGTTGGCCGAGGCGGCGCGCAAGCACCTGCGGCACAAGTTCATGACGGTGGACGTGGCCGTCTCGGGCGCGAACTTCGGCGTGGCCGAGACCGGGTCGCTGGTGGTGGTCGAGTCCGAGGGCAACGGCCGGATGTGCCTGACGTTGCCGCGCACGCTGATCAGCGTGGTCGGCATCGAGAAGCTGGTGCCCTCGTGGCGTGACCTCGAGGTGTTCCTGCAACTGCTGCCGCGTTCGTCGACCGGTGAGCGGATGAACCCGTACACGTCGGTGTGGACGGGGCCGACCGAGGGGCAGACCAGCCACGTGGTGCTGGTGGACAACGGCCGCACGGCCGCGCTCGCCGACCCGGACGGGCGCGCGGCGCTGCGCTGCATCCGGTGTTCGGCGTGCCTGAACTCGTGCCCGGTGTACGAGCGCACCGGCGGGCACGCGTACGGCTCGACGTACCCCGGCCCGATCGGCGCGGTGCTGTCGCCGCAGCTGACCGGCGTCGACCGCAATCCGACGCTGCCGTTCGCCTCGTCGCTGTGCGGTGTCTGCTACGACGTGTGCCCGGTGGCGATCGACATCCCGTCGATGCTCGTGCACCTGCGGGAACGGGTCACCTCGTCGAAGCCGACCACGCCGGAGTCGACGGCCATGCGCGCGTTGGCGTGGGCGATGTCGGACGCGCGGCGGTGGCGGCGGCTGGTGCGGTTGGGCCGGTTCGGGCGGGTGGCGAGCCGGCACGTGCCGCTGCCGGGGTGGTCGACGGCCCGTGACCTGCCGGAGCCGCCGAAGGAGACGTTCCGCGACTGGTGGGAGGCCCGGTGAGCGCTCGGGACGAGGTCTTGGCGAGGGTGCGGCGGGCGAAGGGTCCGCGTGAGGTGGCGCCGGTGCCCCGCGACTACCGGGTGGCCGGCACGCGGGGGCCGGGTGACCTCGAGCTGTTCGCCGAACGCCTGCGCGACTACCGCGCCCTGGTCCGCGTCGTGGCCGCCGACGAGGTGGCCGGAGCCGTCGCCGCTGCCCTGGCTGAACGGGGCGCGCGCCACGTCGTGACCGCGCCCGGCACGCCGCCCGAGTGGACGGCGGCCTGGGTCGGGTCGTCGGCGGCACCGGGCGCGGCGGCCGGAGGCGGACCGGCGGCAGGGTCCGGGACGCAGCGGGCTGCCGCATCGGCCGCAGAACCAGCGGCGGGGTCCGACGTGGAACCGGAGGCTGGGCCAGGCGTGCAACCGACGGCCGGGCCGGGCGCCGAACCGGCTGGAACCGGAGCACAACCGCAGGCCGGGCCGGGCATCCAACCAGCTGGACCAGGGGTCGAACCGGAGGCCGGACCTGCGACGGGACCGGGCGGACCAGGGGCGGAACCGGGCGCGCGGCGGGCGGAACCGGGCGGGCGGCGGGCGGAGCACGTGGAATTGTCGGACCCCGTCGGTAGAATCGAATCAAGGGTTCCCCTTGGCGGGGACGCTCGCGAAGCGATTCGCGAAATCGTCGAAGCGGCCGACGCCGTCGTCACGGCCTGTCACGTGGCGATCGCGGAAACCGGCACGATCGTGCTCGACCACGACGCCGCCGACCAAGGCCCCCGGGCCCTCACCCTCGTGCCGGACTACCACCTGGTGGTCGTGCGAGCCGACCAAGTCGTGGCCGGCGTGCCGGACGCGGTGGCGGCGTTGGCCGGGGTGCGCACGCAGACGTGGATCAGCGGGCCGTCCGCGACCAGCGACATCGAGCTGGAACGCGTCGAAGGCGTGCACGGGCCACGCACGCTGGAGGTCGTGATCACGCGCTGAAACACCGGTGATCGTGTTCTCACCCTTTGGGCGGATCCGCCCACGATCGCGTGGTTCGCTAGGATCGGACTCCCGATCGAGAGGCGCTGCAACGGGCGACGAGCCCGCCACGCTCGGCCGGGGCTCGACGATCCGAAGGGCGCCTCCCAACCTGGGAGGCCGCGTGTCGGAAAACGCCCTGCGAGAGCTGCTGGACCAGCGCGTCGCGGTGCTGGACGGCGCTTGGGGCACGATGCTCCAAGCCGCCGGGCTCACCCCGGCCGACTACCGCGGCGACCTGCTCGGCAACCACACGCACGACGTCACCGGCGACCCGGACCTGCTCAACCTGACCCGCCCGGACGTCATCCTCGACGTCCACCGGCAGTACCTGGCCGCGGGCGCGGACATCACCACCACCAACACGTTCACCGCGACCAGCATCGCGCAGGCCGACTACGGCCTGGAGAAGCTCGTGCGCGAGATGAACGTGCGCGGCGCGCAGCTCGCCCGCCAGGCCGCCGACGAGGCGGGCGGCCGGTTCGTGGCGGGCTCCGTCGGCCCGCTCAACGTCACCCTGTCCCTGTCGCCGCGGGTCGAGGACCCGGCGTACCGGACGGTGACGTTCGACCAGGTCAAGAACGCCTACGCGGAGCAGATCGGCGCGCTCGCCGAGGGCGGCGTCGACCTGCTGCTCATCGAGACGATCTTCGACACGCTCAACGCCAAGGCCGCCGTCGCCGCGGCCCGCGAGGTCGCGCCCCACCTGCCGCTGTGGATCTCGGTCACCATCGTGGACCTGAGCGGGCGGACGCTGTCCGGGCAGACCGTCGAGGCGTTCTGGAACTCCGTCGCGCACGCCGAACCGCTGGTCGTGGGCGTGAACTGCTCACTGGGCGCGGCCGAGATGCGACCCCACGTCACCGAGATGTCCAGGATCGCCGGCACGTACACCGCGAGCCACCCCAACGCCGGGCTGCCCAACGCGTTCGGCGGCTACGACCAGACCCCGGAGGAAACCGCGGCGCTGCTGCACGGCTTCGCCGAGGAGGGCGTGGTCAACATCGTCGGCGGCTGCTGCGGCACGACGCCCGAGCACATCGCGCGGGTCGCGGCGGCGGTCAAGGACATGCCGCCGCGATCGGTGGCGCGGGTGCCGGACCGGACCAGGTTCAGCGGTCTGGAGCCGTTCGAGATCAGCGCGGACACCGGGTTCGTGATGATCGGCGAGCGCACCAACGTGACCGGGTCGGCGAAGTTCCGCCGGCTGGTCGAGAGCGACAACTACCAGGCGGCGGTGGACGTCGCGCTGGAGCAGGTGCGCGGCGGCGCGAACCTGCTCGACGTGAACATGGACGCCGACCTGCTCGACAGCGAGCGGGCGATGACCACGTTCCTCAACCTGGTCGCCACCGAGCCGGAGATCGCCCGCGTCCCGATCATGATCGACAGCTCGCGGTGGAGCGTGCTGGAGGCCGGGCTGAAGTGCGTGCAGGGCAAGGGCGTGGTCAACTCGATCAGCCTCAAGGAGGGCGAGGAGTCGTTCCTGACCCAGGCCCGCCGCATCCGCGACTTCGGCGCGGGCGTCGTGGTGATGGCGTTCGACGAGCTCGGCCAGGCCGACACCGCCGAGCGCAAGGTCGAGATCTGCGCCCGCGCGTACGACCTGTTGACGCAGAAGGCCGACTTCCCGGCCGAGGACATCATCTTCGACCCGAACGTGCTCGCGGTCGCGACCGGCATCGCCGAGCACAACGGGTACGCCAAGGCGTTCCTGGACGCGATCCCGCTGATCAAGCAGCGCTGTCCTGGCGTGCGGATCAGCGGCGGCATCTCGAACCTGTCGTTCTCGTTCCGCGGCAACGACACGGTGCGCGAGGCGATGCACTCCTCGTTCCTGTACCACGCCGTGCGCGCGGGCCTGGACATGGGCATCGTCAACGCCGGACAGCTCGCGGTCTACGAGGACATCCCGGCCGACCTGCTGGAGCTGGTCGAGGACGTGCTGTTCGACCGCCGCCCGGACGCCACGGACCGGCTGGTGTCGTTCGCCGAGACGGTGGCGAGCTCGGGCACCAAGCGCGTGGTCGACCTGGCGTGGCGCGAGGGCCCGGTGGCCAAGCGGCTGGAGCACGCGCTGGTGCACGGCATCGTCGACTTCATCGTCGAGGACACCGAAGAGGCGCGGCTGGAGGCCAAGCGCCCGCTCGACGTGATCGAGGGTCCGCTGATGGACGGCATGAAGGTCGTCGGCGACCTGTTCGGCGCGGGCAAGATGTTCCTGCCGCAGGTGGTGAAGAGCGCGCGGGTGATGAAGCGCGCGGTCGCGCACCTGGAGCCGTACATGGACGCGGAGAAGGAAGCCTCCGGCTCCACCCGCGGCAACGGCAAGGTCGTGCTGGCCACGGTGAAGGGCGACGTGCACGACATCGGCAAGAACATCGTGGGCGTGGTGCTGGGCTGCAACAACTACGACGTGGTCGACCTGGGCGTGATGGTGCCCGCGGCGAAGATCCTGGACACCGCGATCGCCGAGGGCGCGGACGCGATCGGCCTGTCCGGGCTGATCACGCCGTCGCTGGACGAGATGGTGTCGGTGGCGGCGGAGATGCAGCGGCGCGGGATGAAGCTGCCGCTGCTGATCGGCGGCGCGACGACGTCCCGCCAGCACACGGCGGTCCGGATCGCGCCCGCGTACGACCAGACCACCGTGCACGTGCTGGACGCGTCACGGGTGGCCGGCGTGGTGTCGGCGCTGCTCGACGAGGAGCGCGCCGAGGAGCTGGCCGCGGCGACGCGGGTCGAGCAGCAGCGGTTGCGCGAGGAGCACGAGAACCGGCAGAGCACGCCGTTGCTGACGGTGGAGCAGGCGCGGGCGAACGCCGAGGTGGTGTCGTTCGAGGAGCTGCCGACGCCCGCGTTCACCGGGCTGCGGGTCGTGGAGCCGTCGCTGGCCGAGCTGCGCGAGATGATCGACTGGACGTTCTTCTTCCTGGCCTGGGAGCTCAAGGGCAAGTTCCCGAAGATCCTGAAGACGAACCCGGCCGCGCAGGAGCTGTTCGACGACGCGAACGCGATGCTCGACCAGATCATCGCGGACGGCTCGTTGCGGGCGAAGGGCGTGTACGGCTTCTGGCCCGCGCACTCCGAGGGCGACGACATCGTGGTGGACGGGCGGCGGCTGCCGATGCTGCGCCAGCAGACGCAGAAGCCGGCGAGCAGGCCGAACCGGAGCCTGGCCGACTACATCGCGCCGGCGGGCGACCACCTGGGCGGGTTCGCGGTGGCCATCCACGGCGCCGAGGAGCTGTCCGCGCGGTACGAGCGGGAGCAGGACGACTACAAGTCGATCATGGTGAAGGCGTTGGCGGACCGGCTGGCCGAGGCGTTCGCCGAGCACGTGCACCTGCGGGCGCGGCGGGACTGGTTCGAGCCGGAGGCCGACCCGGCGCTGGAGGACCTGCACGCCGAGCGGTTCCGCGGCATCCGGCCCGCGTTCGGCTACCCGGCCAGCCCCGACCACAGCGAGAAGCAGGACCTGTTCGCGATGCTGGAGGCCGAGGAGGTGGGCCTCGCGTTGACCGACTCGTTCGCCATGACGCCGGCGGCGGCCGTGAGCGGCGTGATCTTCGCGCACCCGGAGGCCCGCTACTTCACCGTGGGCCGGATCGGCCGCGACCAGGTGGTCGACTACGCGCGCCGGCGCGGCATGCCGGTCGCGGAGGTCGAGCGCTGGCTCCGGCCGAACCTGGCCTACGAGCCGGGCGCCTGACACCGCGACGGAGCCGGCGCGAATGCGCGAATAATGGATCAACAGTCCCTCGTCGGAGTGCCTCCGCAGTCACACCGACGAGGGACTGCCAAGCGTTGCCGAAATGGCTATCGTCACCTTCGGGACCGTGAAAGGATCCCGAAGGGGGAGCTGTGAATAAGAATTCTCTGGCCGCATCTCTCGGCGCGCTGATCGTTTTCGTCATGATGGCGTTGTCGCCGTCGTCCGCCTCCGCGGCGTCGGTGGCCGCGCCGGCACCGGCCGGCCACGCGGTGGACCGGTCGGACGTGCCCGCGTGTTACGTCACGCCCAAGTCAGGCGTGAGCGTCCGCTTGCGCACCAACGACGACTCCACCCGCCTCGGCATCATCCAGCCCGGGCAACGCGCTGTGGCGTCGTGCGACGCCACCTCGGGCAGCAGCTACACCGCGTGCGGCGGCACGAGCAGCTGGTGGATCCAGGTGCAGTGGGACGGCCGCACCGGTCACGTCGCCCACCTCTGCGTGAACTGGTACGAAGAAGTCTGATCCGCCAACCGGAAATCGACGGTCCCGCACGTGAAGAATGGTGCCACCCTCTTCCCCGTGAACGAGGGCGGCACCATCGCGGGATAAATCGGAAATCGATCGGAAAGGGATTTCCGGTCAGGCGGCGGAGCGTTCCCCGGCCGGACGGCGGCGCAGGCGGGCCTGCTGCACGGCGGGCGGGCGGTAGTCCATGTCGAGCGCCCCGACGCCGGTGCCGGGCGGCACGATGGCGTCGATCCGGTCGAGCACGTCGTCGTCCAGCACGGCGTCCGCGCCGGCGAGCAGGTCGTCCAGCTGCTCCGTGGTGCGCGGGCCGATGATCGCGGACGTGACGCCGGGGTGGGCGATCGCGAAGGCCATCGCCAAGTGCGTCAGGGACATCCCGGCGTCCTGGGCGACGGGGATGAGCTGCTCGACCGCGTCGAGGCGGCGTTCGTCGGTCATGTGCTTGAAGCCGTAGCTCGCGCGCTTGCCCTCGGCCTGCACGCCCTTGCGGTAGCGGCCGGTGAGCAGGCCCTGCGCGAGCGGGCTCCAGACGAGCGCGCCCATGCCGTAGCGCTCGCAGACGGGCAGCACCTCGTTCTCGATGCGCCGGTCGAGGATCGAGTACGGCGGCTGCTCGGCGCGGAACCGCGTCAGGCCGCGCCGTTCGGCGACCCACTGCGCCTCGACGATCTCCGAGGCGGGGAAGGTGGAGGAGCCGATGGCCCGGACCTTCCCCGCCCGCACGAGGTCGGTGAGCGCCGACAGCGTCTCCTCCACGTCGGTGTCCGGCGCGGGCCGGTGGATCTGGTAGAGGTCGACGTGATCGGTCCGCAGGCGGCGCAGGGAGTCGTCCAGGGCGCGGACCAGCCAGCGCCGCGAGTTGCCCTGGCGGTTCGGGTCCTCGCCCATCGGCAGGTGCGCCTTGGTGGCCAGCACGACGTCGTCGCGACGACCCTCCAGGGCCTTGCCGACGATCTCCTCGGACTCGCCGTGCGAGTAGATGTCGGCGGTGTCGACGAAGTTGATGCCCGCGTCCAGCGCCTTGTGGATCATGCGGGCGGAGTCGTCGTGGTCGCGGTTGCCCGCGGCGCCGAACATCATCGCGCCCAGGGCGTACGGGCTGACCTTGATGCCGGTGCGGCCCAGCGTGCGGTACTTCATGGTTCTCCTCGTGCATTGGCGGGTGCCCGGCGCAGCGCTACGCTGACACAAAACGGAACAACGTTCGACTTCGACAATACGGAACGATGTTCCGCTTAGCAAGGAGGGGTGCCGTGAGCGAGGAAGTCGACGCGGGCGTGACCGAGGAGCGGCCGGGCAAGCGCGTGCGCGCCGACGCGCGGCGCAACACCGACGCGCTGCTCAGCGCCGCCGCGGAGGTCTTCGCCACCTCGGGCGTGGACGCGCCCGTGCGCCAGATCACCGCCAAGGCCGGGGTGGGCGCGGGCACGCTGTACCGCCACTTCCCGCAACGCTCGGACCTCATCGCCGCGGTGTTCCGCCACGAGGTCGACGCCTGCGCCGACGCCGCGCCCGTGCTCGCCGCCCAGTACGAGCCGCTCGAAGCGCTGGTCAAGTGGCTGCAGCGCTTCACGGGATTCATCGGCACGAAACACGGGCTCAGCGCCGCCCTGCACTCCGGCGACCCGGCCTACACCAGCCTGCCCGCCTACTTCCAGCAGCGCTTCGTGCCGGTCCTGCGCGGCCTGCTCGACAGCGCGGCGCGAGCCGGCGAGGTCCGCGCCGACGTCGACCCGTACGACCTGCTGCGCGCCACCGCCAACCTGACCCTGCCCGCCCGGGAGGACGACGGCCACACGCAGCGGATGGTCGCGCTGCTCATCGACGGCCTCCGCTTCGGAGCGCGCTGACCGGTCAGAGGGGCGCGCTGATCCCGAGCCGCCGGTCCACGGCCCCGACGAACCGGTCGGGCACGGTGGACCGCGCCCACGTGCCCAGGGCGGGCCGGTGGTATCGCACGGCAGAAGGTGCACCCGGTCGCCGCTCCCGCCGAGGACGGCGGTGGAAGGCCAACGGGCGGCGAGCGGAGCGACGTCGTGCACAGCAGCGGCGCGCAGCACATCGTCGCCTCGATCGTGGAAGCCGTCGCCCGCTGACGGCGAGCTGACGCGCCGAACGGGGCTCGTCCTCCCGTTCCCGAGTCGAGAACGCCCCGCCGCCCGGTGTGGACGGCAGGGCGTTCTCGACCCCGCGGGCTCAGACGCCGACCGGCTCCCGGTCCTCGACGGGCTGCTCGGCCTTGCGCGCTCGGCGACGTTCCTTGCGGCCCTCCACCATCGAGTACAGCGTGGGCACCAGCACCAGGGTGAGCAGCGTCGAGCTGATCAGGCCGCCGATCACCACGATCGCCAGCGGCTTGCCGATGAACGCGCCCTCGCCGGTGATGCCCAGCGCCATCGGCAGCAGCGCGAAGATCGTGGCCGCGGCGGTCATCAGGATCGGCCGCAGCCGCCGCCGTCCACCCTCGACCACCGCCTCGCGCACCGGCATGCCTTCCCGCCGGTACTGGTTGACCAGGTCGATCAGCACGATCGCGTTGGTCACCACGATCCCGACGAGCATCAGCATGCCGATCAACGCGGGCAGGCCGAGCGGGGTCCCGGTGAGCAGCAGCAGGCCGATCGCGCCGGTCGCCGCGAACGGGATGGACACCAGCAGGATCAGCGGCTGCACCAGGCTGCGGAACGTCGCCACCATGATCAGGAACACGATCGCGATGGCCGCGAGCATGGCCAGTCCCAGGTCGGCGAACGTCTCGGCCTGGTCGGCGCTGACGCCGCCGATGCTGTGCGTGGCGCCCGCGGGCAGGTCCAGCGCGTCGAGCCGCGACGTCAGGTCGGCCGTCACCGCGCCCAGGTCGGACCCGGTGGCCTTGGCCGACACGGTGGCGCTGCGCGCGCCGTCCGTGCGCCGCACCTGCACCGGACCGTCCACCACGGCCACCTCGGCGACCTGGCCGAGCGTGACGCCACCGGGCAGCGGCAACGCGCGCAGCGCGGCCACGTCGGTCGGCGCCGTGCCCGTGCGCAGCAGGACCTGCTGCGAACGGCCGTCGATCGGCAGCTGACCCACCGGCACGCCGCGCAGCGCCTGCGCCGCGAACTGACCGATGGTCTGGCCGCTGAGCCCGCGGGCCGCCGCGGCGGCCTGGTTCACCGTCACCTGCACGCGCGGCGCGCTCACCGACAGGTCATCGGTGACCTCGCCGACGCCGGGCGTGCCGGACACGACCTGCCGCACGCGGTCGGCCGCGTCCCGCAGCGCCTTCTCGTCGGGCGCGGTGACCAGCACGTCGATCGTGTCCGAGCCGAAGCCGGACGCCGCCGCGCCGAACGCCACCTCGCCGGCGCCGGCCGTGTTCTTCAACTGCTCGGTCAGCCGGTCCTGCAACGCCTCCAGGTCCGTGCCCTCGCGGACGGTGGCGCGCACGCTGGTGTCGCCGTCACCGCCGACGCCGAAGGCGGCCAGGCTGTTGTCCGTGCCGACGGTGACCTGGTAGGTCTCGACCTCCTCGGTCTCCGCCAGCACGCCTTCGAGCTTGCGCGCCGCGTCGTCCCGGGCGGCGAGGCTGCTGCCCGGCGGCAGCTTCTGGCTGCCCTGCAACGCGGTGCCGCCCGCGTTGTCGATGAAGTTGGTCTCCAGCGAGCCGGCCAGGCCGAGCGTGCCGCCGAAGATCAGCACGGCGATCACCAACGTCACCCAACGGCGCGTGGTGGCGAACTTGAGCACCGGCACGTAAGCGCGCTGCAACGGGCTGCGCTTCTCCTTCTCCAGCGCCGCCTCGCGCGCCTTCGCCGCCTCCTCCGGGTCGGTCGGCACGGCCGGGCGCTTGAGGAACCAGAACGCCAGCACCGGCACGATCGTCAGCGACACCAGCAGCGAGGCCAGCAGCGCCACCGTGACCGTGACGGAGAACGGCCCGAACAGCTCGCCCGCGATACCGCCGACGAACGCGATCGGCAGGAACACCGCGACCGTGGTCAGCGTGGACGCGGTCACCGCGCCCGCCACCTCGCGCACGCCGTCCAGCACGGCGCGTTGCTTCTCCTCGCCGTACCCGAGGTGCCGCTTGATGTTCTCCAGCACCACGATCGAGTCGTCCACCACCCGGCCGACCGCGATGGTGAGCGCGCCGAGGGTGAGCAGGTTCAACGACAGGTCGCCGGTGTAGAGCGCGATCAGCGCGACCACCACGGACAGCGGGATCGACACCGCCGTCACCAGCGTGGACCGCACCGACAGCAGGAACAGCAGGATCACGACGACCGCGAACAGCAGGCCGAGCAGACCCTCGGTGGTCAGCCCGCTGATCGCCTTCTCCACCTGCGGGCCCTGGTCGAACGCGACGGTGAGCGTGGAGTCGGCCGCCTCGCCCCACTCGCCGAGCTTGTCGCGGACCTGCCGGGAGATCTCGACCGCGTTGCCGTCGGCGGTCATGGTGACGCTGACGCCCAGCGTCGCCTCGCCATTGGTGCGGGTGAGCACGGTCGCCGCCTCGGGCGCGGACTCGACCCGGGCCACGTCGCCGAGCTTCACCGCGCCGGCGGGCGAGGCGAGCAGCAGGTTGCGCAGGTCGTCGACGGTGCCGACGGGGCTGCCGACCTGCACGGTCAGCGTCTTGTCCGCCTCCGGCACGGTGCCCGCGGGCATGACCGCGCCGGCCGTGGTCAGGGCGGCGGTCAGCGCCTGGGGGTCCACCCGGGCCGCGCCGAGGCGGGCGTAGTCGACGGTGACGTCGACCTGGCGGTCGCGCTCTCCGCTGACCCTGGCCTCCCGCACGCCGGGGATGGCCTCCAGGCCGGGCACGACCTCGGCGCGCAGCCGGGCCGCGGCGGCGATGTCGTCGTCACCGGAGGTCGCGGCGAGCGCGATCACCGGGATGTCGTCGGTGCTGCCCTGGGCGACGGTCGGCTCCACGCCCTGCGGCAGGCGCGGCTGGAGCCGGTTCACCGCCTGCTGCATCTGGGCCACGGCGGCGTCGATGTCGGTGCCGTAGGTGAACATCACCTGCACCGTCGCGGAGCTCTCGGCGGAGCGGGTGAACACCTGCTCGACGCCGTCGACGCCGCGCACGGCCGACTGGATGGGCTCGGCCACCTGGCTGTCCACCAAGTCCGGCGACGCGCCGGGGAAGGGCGCGATGACCACCGCGGCGGGCAACTCGATGGACGGGAAGAGCTGCTGCTTGATCGAGGGCAGCGTGAACGCGCCGAAACCGATCACGAGCAGGCTGAGCAGCCCGACGAGACTTCGGTTGGCCAGGCTCAGTCGAGCCAGCACGGACATCGTGGGAATCTCCTTGGTGAGCGGACCGGCCGGCAGGCGACTGCGCGGGGTGCCGCGGGCGGATGTGCGCACGCTGGCACACGCCACCTGAGAACGGGCTCAGACATGGGTTGACCGCATCCCCACCGAACCGGCTCTGACCTGCGCGAACGGCAGGCGTTACCGGATCGCGCGGACGTGGTGATCTTTGTCACGGAGACCGGGGACGCGTGCCCCCGGCCTCCTGCACCCACGACGGCGTGCCCTGCCGGACGCCCTTGGTCTCGGCCGCCGCCACGGACCGGCCGCCGGTTGTGGGGCCCGGCGACCTGAATGCATTACGAGATAGCCGCCCCGATGGTTCAGCGCGCCTGTTCGGAATGCCGCAGTCCGGTGTGGCGCAGCCAGAGCAGACCGAGCACGGGCAGCACGAGCGGGACGAACCCGTAGCCGCCGCCGAAGTCCGACCACACCGTGGCGTCCGGGAAGGCGTCGGCGAACGCCAGGCTCGCCGCGCCGACCACGACCACCCCGACCAGCTCGACACCGCACGCGAGGTAGGCGACCCGCCGTGACACGACGCCGGCCAGCGCGGCGGTCGCCACGACGTAGACGACCGCCGCGAACGCCGACAGCGCGTACGCCAGCGGCGCCTGCTCGAACCGGGTGGCGAGCTGCACCGCGGAGCGGGCGGTGGCGGCGACGGCGAAGATCCCGTACACCGCGATCAGCATCCGGCCGGGCCCGGACCGGGTCGTCTCCTTCAGCTCGTCGCGCCGCTCACCCATGGGTCGCCCAGAGCTGGTTGAGCCGCAGGATCATCGCCGGCACGCTCAGGCACGACACCGCCAACACCCCGGCGCCCCACCGAGACCGGTCGCCCAGGGCCCAGAACGCGCCGACCGGCAGCACGGCGACCACCGCGATCAGGTAGCCGAAGAACGTGGGCGCGTCCAGACCGGCCCGGTCGGAGCCCAGCACGGCGACCGTCGCGGCCACCGCCTGCACGAGCAGCCCGACTTCGAGGAGCACGACGACCGCGGCGAGGCCGAGGGTCGGCTTGGTGGCGAGCGTGATGGGCCGGTCGGCGACCACCAGCACCAGCGACCACAGGGCCGCGACGAGCGCCACGACCGTCAACGCGGTCGCGAGGACTTGGATCATCAGAACTTCCCGGTCGAGCGGACTTACCGCCGCAACCTACCCGGCGTCACGACAGCGGCAGCTTGAAGCCCTCGTGGGACTGGACGAAGCCGAGGCGGCGGTAGAAGCGGTGCGCGTCCACGCGGGTCTTGTCCGACGTGAACTGGACGACGACGCAACCGCGAGCCCTCGCCTCGTCGATCGCCCACCGCACCAGCTCCTCCCCCAGCCCCTGCCCGCGCACCGGGGACGCCACCCGCACGGCCTCGACCTGCGCCCGCGCCGCGCCCCGCCGCGACAGGCCGCGCAACACGGTGAGCTGCAGCGTCCCCACGACCTCGCCGTCGCGTTCCGCCACCGCCAGCACCTCGTGCCCGGCCGCGTCGATCGCCTCGAACGCCCGCAGGTAGGGCGCCAGGTCGTCCGGTGACTCGCGCCGCGCGCCCAACTCGTCGTCGGCGAGCATGGCGACGATCGCGGGCACGTCCTCGGCGGTGGCACGGCGGATGATCACTGGCACGGTCCTCCCTGGTGGCTGGCGCCCTCACCTCATCACATGCCGGCGAACCGGTGCGGAGCGTGTGCCGGACGCGATACACAGGACGCCGACGGTGGAGGAGGAGTCCGTGGAGCCGGTGGTACTGCGGGTTGGCGGCACGCTGGTCGGGTCGGCGTTGAAGCTGTGGCTGACTCAGCGCACGGGCCGGGCGGAGCGGACCAAGCCGCTGGTGGACCTGGTAGGGGCACGGCTGACCGACGACTTCCAGCGGCGGCGGTTCAACCGCGAGGTCGAGGCCCTGGTGGACGCGGTCGCCGAACGGCTGCTGCCGCTGTGCCGCCAGGAGGTGCCCGGCCTGCCCGAGCACGAACGGCTCGCCGCGATGGCCGAGGTGGTGTCGGCGTTCGAGGGCGCGGACCTGTCCGACGCCGGGCTGTTCGAGGTGGACGTCGACCCGGCGAAGCTGGCCCGTCGGCTGCGCGCCGGGCTACCGGGCGGCGCCGGGCTCGGCGAGGCGGCGTCGTGGTTCCACACCGTGCTGCTGGACGAGTGCTGCGCGTGCTTCGTCCAGCTCGTCGTGCACCTGACGCCGTTCGCGGCACGGGCGAGCGCCGAACTGCTGGGCCGGGTGTCCGGTCTGTCCGAACAGGTCGGGCAAGTGCTCGCCCGGCTGCCCGCGCCGGCGTTGATGGCGCCGCAGGGCACCGCGAACGACGCCGAGTTCCGCACCCGCTACCTGCGGCTGGTGAGCGAGTCGTTGGACGACATCGAGCTGTTCGGCGTGGACGTGCGCCGCTTCCGGCCCCGGACCACGTTGAGCGTCGCGTACATCAGCCTGTCGGTCAGCGGGGCGCAACGGCGCGCGCACGCGGCCGACGAGCTGACGCGGTGGCGCGACGGGACGCACGACGGGCAGGACGGCGCGGTGCGGGTGGAGCGCGCTCTGGCCGCCAACGAACGCATCCTCATCCGGGGCGAGGCGGGTTCGGGCAAGTCGACGTTGTTGCGCTGGCTCGCGATCAACGCGGCACGCGGCGCGTTCCGGGGTGAGCTGGCGGACCTCAACGGCCGCGTGCCGTTCCTGATCAAGCTGCGTGGTCACGCCGGTCGCGGTCTGCCCGGTCCCGAGGGGTTCGTGGAGGACACCGCTCAGCCGTTGGCCGGGGTGATGCCGCCCGGTTTCGCGCACCGGCAGCTGGAGTCCGGGCGCGCGCTGGTGCTCGTGGACGGCGTGGACGAGCTGCCGGCGGCCGAACGCGGGCCCGTGCGGGATTGGTTGAGCAAGCTGAGCCGGGCGTTCCCGGACGTCCGCTGGGTGCTGACCTCACGTCCCGGCGCCGCGACGGCGGGCTGGTTGAAGGCGGAGGGCTTCGAGTCCGCGTTCCTGGAGCGGATGAGCGCCGCCGACGTCCGCGCGCTGATCCGCCACTGGCACCGGGCCGCGCGGGACGCGGGCGGGCTGCCGTGCGACGAAGCCGACCTGCCCCGGCACGAGGGCGCGTTGCTCAGCCGGTTGGACGCCAACCCGCACCTGCGCGCGTTGGCCACCAGTCCCCTGCTGTGCGCGATGCTCTGCGCGCTCAACCTCGACCGCCGCACGTTCCTGCCGCGTGACCGCCTGGAGCTGTACCGGACGGCGTTGACGCTGCTGCTGGACCGGCGTGACGCCGAGCGCCACATCCCCGGCGCGACCGAGCTGGCCGGTCAGGACCGCCGTCGCCTGCTGCGGCACCTGGCCTGGCGGCTGTCGATCAACGGCCGGTCCGAGCTGAGCCGCGAGGAAGCCGTGCGCCGCCTGACCGAACGGCTGGCCGCCATGCCGCGCGTGGCGCACGACGCGGAGACGGTGCTCGACCACCTCGTCCACCGCAGTGGCGTCGTGCGCGAACCGGTGACCGGCCGGATCGACTTCGTGCACCGCAGCTTCCAGGAGTTCCTGACCGCCGAGGAAGCCGCGGACCAGGGCGACGTCGGCCTGCTGGTGCAGCAGGCGCACCTCGACCAGTGGCGCGACATCGTGGTGATGGCCGCCGGTCTCGCGAACGCCCCGCTGCGCGCCGAGCTCCTGTCCGGCCTGCTCGACCGCGCCGATGCCGAGCCGCGGCGCCGCCGCCGACTCCACCTGCTGGCCGCCGCGGCGATGGAGGCCAACCCGGCTCTGTCCCCGGACCTGGCCGAACGCGTCGAGCGTTGCCTGGCCGACCTCCTGCCACCCCGCAGCGTCGTGGAGGCCCGGTCCCTGGCGGCAGGCGGCGAAGCCCTGTTGCCGCGCCTGGGCGCCGACCCGAGGGACCTGTCGGCGGCCGCCGCCGCGGCGACCGTGCGCACCGCCGCGTTGATCAACGGCCCCGACGCCTGGCCGGTCCTCGAACGCTTCGCCCAGGACCCGCGCCACGAGGTCCAGCGCGAGTTGATCAAGGCGTGGCGCTACTTCGACCCGGGCGAGTACGCCGACCGCGTGCTGGCCGACGCACCCCTCCTCGACGGGGAGATCAGGGTGGATGACGAGGTCCTCCTCCCCCAGGTCCCGAAGCTGCGCCACCTCGGCGGGCTTCGCGTGGAGTTGGAGGACATGGCCGACCTGCGCCCCCTCGCCGGCCTGCCCCACCTCACGTCCGCTTCGCTGGGCGGCCAGTTCGACGACCTCGCCCCGCTGCTGGAACACCGGGAACTGCGCACGCTCCTGCTCAGCCCGGTCCCGCACGTCCACCTGGAGCCGCTCGCCGGTTTGGCACTGGAGCGCCTGTACTTCTACCCGCGCGGCGATCAGTCGGTCGACTTGTCCGAACTCCGGGCGCTGCCCCGGCTGTCCGGGCTGGGTGTGAAGAACCTGGCCCCCACTGCCGATCTGGCGCCGCTCGAGGGCCTCTCCCGGCTGGAGCAGCTGGCGTTCTACGACTTCCCCACCGGCCTCGACCCGGCACCGCTCGGCAAGCTCGAAGCGCTGCGCGACCTCGACCTCGGCTGGCTGGAAGACGGGCGACCACCGGGGTTCGAAGGCGGGCTGCGAGCGCTCGCCAAGTACGCGCCGCACCTGACGAGCCTCGGGTTCTACCAGGTCGACGGGCTCGACGACCTCGCTGAACTGGCGCACTTCCCCGCGTTGCGGGCGTTGTCGTTGCGCCTGTGCGGGGCGCTCGACCTGTCGAGGCTCGGCGCGGTGAGAACCCTGACCACTCTCCAGATCTCCACGACGGCCCACGCCGAGTACCTCGACCAGATCAGGGGGCTGCCCGGGGTCCAGGTGGTGGAAATCCTGTCCAGCCGGGACGACATCCAGGACATCGACCTGTCCCCGTTGCGCGACCGGCGGATGACGGTCCGCGTCTACGCGAACCGCCACCGCGTCGTGGGAGCGGGCAGGGGGATCAAGGTCGAGCGGATCTGACCCCGCGCCGCCACACGTCGGCCACCGCGCCGATCGCCGTGATGTCGGTGGCCGGGTCGCCGTCCACCAGCAGCAGGTCCGCGCGCAGGCCCGGCGCGATCCGGCCGCGATCGGTGAGTCCGAAGTGGACGGCAGGCGCGCTGGTCGCCGCGGCCAGGGCTTCCAGCGGGGTCAGGCCGGCCCGGGTCAGCAGTTCCAGTTCGCGGTGCATGGCCACGCCGTGCCGGGGCGCCCACGGGTTCGCGTCGGTGCCCGCGACGATCGGCACGCCGGCCTGGTGCAGCACACGTGCCGCGTGCAGGGCGTGCTCGAAGCTGCCGTGCGCCGCGTGGTCGACGGTGGTCGTCCGACCGCTGATGGACTCGAAGTACACGAGTGTGCTGACCACGAAGGCACCCCGTTGCGCGACCCGGCCGACCAGGTCGTCACCGGCGTCGCACCACACGTGCGCCAGGCCGTCGACCCCCGCGTCCACCGCGATCCCGACCTCCTTCGCGGTGATGGCGTGGGCGATGACCTTCAACCCCCGCTCGTGCGCCGCGTCCACCAACGCCTCCACCACCTCCGGCGCGAGGACGGGCAGGTCGGCGCCGTGCACCGCGCCGTCGTCGATCACGACCTTCAGGTAGTCCACGCCCTCTGCCGCCCGTGCCGTGACGAACGCCCGCGCAGCCGCCACGTCGGCGACCGTCTCGAACGGGTGCGCGGCGTCGCCGAGGTCGCCGAGCGAGGCCAGGAGTTGGCTCGGGTGGCCGCCGGGTGCGGTGGCGAGCAGGCCCGCGCTGCGCAGGTCGGCGACGTCGTCGCGGGACGCGGCCAGCTCACGCTGCCGTGCCAGGTTGCCCGGCAGGCAGAACATGTCCAGCTCGGTCGTCACACCGGCGGCCAGGGCGGCGGCCAGGCTGCCGTCGAACGCGTGGGTGTGCCCGTCGATCAGGCCGGGCAGCAGGGTCCTGCCCCGGCCGTCCACCTCGACGTCGCACCGACCACCGGGCTCGGCGATCAGCGGGCCGTCGATCAGCACGTCGGCGCGCGGCACGACGCGGTGGCCGTCGAACACGCGCACGTCGCGGATCAGGGTTCGCATCGGTGTCTCCCTCCAGCGGGTTGGGTCGCCAACCAAGAGGGATGTCGCCGGGCGACTGTGACCTGGTGAGGTCCACGTCACATCACGTCACAGCCCACGCCGGTCCAGCACTCTTACGTGCGACACGAGGGAGGGGCCATGGGCGGCACGGACGCGTTCGTCGAGCACCGGGAACTGCTGTTCTCCATCGTCTACGGGATGCTCGGCACGGTCGCCGACACCGAGGACGTGCTCCAGGAGACGTGGCTGTCGTGGGCGCCGAGGGCCGACGTCGAGAACCCGCGCGCCTACCTGGTCCGGATCGCGGTCAACCACGCGTTGCGCCGCCGCGGCCGGACCGGCCGTGAGACCTACCCCGGCCAGTGGCTGCCCGAACCGCTGGTCGACGACGCGGCGGACGAGGTGGTGCGCGGCGAGGAGTTCTCCATGGCCGTGCTGGTGGTGCTGGAGACGCTCACCCCGGCCGAGCGGGCGGTGTTCGTGCTGCACGAGGTGTTCGGGTACCCGCACCCGGAGATCGCGGTGATCCTCGGCCGCACTCCGGCGGCGGTCCGGCAGCTCGCGCACCGGGCGCGTGAGCACGTCGAAGCCAGACGGCCCCGGTTCACCGTCGACCCGCGCACCCGGCGGCAGGTGACGGAGCGGTTCATGGCCGCCGCGCTGGGCGGCGACCTCGAAGGTCTGCTGCGGGTGCTCGCGCCGGACGTCGCGCTGTGGACCGACGGCGGCGGCAAGGGGCCCGCGACGAGCCCGGACCCGGTGCACGGCAGGGAGCGGGTGGCCCGCCTGCTGGTCGCCGTCGCCGGGAACGTCGCCGACACGGTGGACGTGCGGTTCCGCCGCGTGCACGGCGACCCGGCGGTGCTGCTGTTCGCCGACGGCACGCCGTTCGCCGTGCTGGTGCTGGAGGTGCACGGCGACCGGGTCGGTGGCGTCTACTCGATCACCAACCCGGACAAGCTCACCCGCCTGCGCTAGCGCGGCCCGGCGCCGTGCAGGAGGGTGTCGACCACCCGCTGCGCCAGCGGGTCGGGTTCGAGGCCGCTGTCCGGCCCGTGCACCGCCTCGCCGATCAACGCGTAGAACACCCGGCGCGTCCAGTCGAGGTCGGCGGAGGCGTCGAGCAGCCCCTCGTCCCGCGCCCGGCGCAGCAGCACCAGGCAGCGGTCGTCCACCCGGCGCTTGCCCTCGGCGGCGGGCGAGTCGGCGGCGGTGAAGACGACGCCCATCGCGAACGGCCACCCGATCTTGACCCGCAGCACGTTCGCGGTGATCTCGTGCAGCGCGACCAGCGGTGGCGCGGTCTCCGGCCGGCCCGCGTCCATCACCTCGTCCAGCTGCCGCACCACGTCGGCCGTCATCGCCTCCACCAGCGCCTGCCGGTTGGCGAACCGCCGGTGCACGGTGGTGCGCGCGACGCCCGCGGCCTCGGCGATCTGCTCCATCGACGCGCCGGGGTTCACCGACAGCAGGCGCTCGGCGGCTTCCAGGATCGTCCGCACGCTGCGTTCGGCATCGGCGCGCAACGGCCGTGTCGCTCCCAAGACGGTCTCCTTCCGTGCACCACCGATGGTACAGCTATCGCATTAACTGGAACATGCATGTTGCAGTTAATCGCCTACCCGTGCCTAAGATGTCTCACATAACCGAGCCGATGGAGATGCCATGACCCACCGCCCCACCGCCCTCGTCACCGGCGCGTCCGCCGGCCTCGGCGTCGAGTTCGCCACCCAGCTCGCCCGACGCGGCCACGACCTGGTCCTCGTCGCCCGCTCCGCCGACCGCCTGGACGCCCTCGCCGACCGCCTCCGCCACGAGCACGGCGCCGAGGTCGACGTCGTCGTGCAGGACCTGTCCGCGCCGGACGCGGTCGACTCGATCGCCGCACGGCTGCCCCGCCCCGTCCACACGCTGGTGAACAACGCGGGCTTCGGCACCGCCGGCCGGTTCGAGGAGATCCCCGACGGCCACGACCAGGAGCAGCTGATGGTCAACGTGGTCGCGTTGGTCGGCCTGACCCGCGCGCTCGTGCCCGGGATGCTCGAAGCGGGCTCCGGCGCCGTGGTCAACGTCGGTTCCACGGCCGGGTTCCAGCCCTCGCCGTACTTCGCCACCTACAGCGCGGGCAAGGCGTTCGTGCTGAACTTCAGCCTCGCGCTGCGCCGGGAGTACCGGGACCGGGGCATCAAGGTGCTCGCCCTGTGCCCCGGCCCGACCGAGACCAGCTTCTTCGACCGGGTCACCCCGCGCGCCGCGATCGGCGGTCGGATGATGAGCGCCGAGGCCGTCGTGCGGGCGGCCCTCGACGGGCTGGACCGCGACCGCGCCTACGTCACGCCGGGCCTGCGCAACGCGCTCAGCGCCCACCTCATCCCCCGCCGCCCGCGCACGGCGGTGGCCGCGATCGCCGAACGCGTCACCCGGTCCGTGCTCCAGGGCTGAGGCTCAGGACCCGCCGGACAGGGACAGGTCGCCGATCACCACGGTGGTGCGCGCCGGCGCGACGGCCTCCGCCACCCTGGCCACCACCTCGTCGAACACCGGGTCGTCGTAGTAGTCGCTGTGCCCGCGCAACGGCGAGGCGACCATGTCCGGGTCCGGGTCGAGGAACTCCGGGTCACGCAGCCGCACGTCGTTGCCGCAGCGCACGCCCCACAGCTTGGGGCCGGCGAACACCTGCTCCTCGGCCGTCTCCGGCCACACCTGCACCGGCCCGCCCAACGGGTCGGTGAGCCGGTGCACGTTCCACCAGCGGTCGCCGAGCTCGTCGTGCAGGCGGACGAGCTCGGCGTGGCCGAGGTAGTGCGGGAACAGCCGCGAGTACGCCCACTGCAGCTGCGAGCCGTACGTGACCAGGCCGACCCGGCGCAGCGCGGCGACCGCGTCCGCCTGCCTGATGTACCGCTCGCCGTCGGCCGGGTCGGGCCGCTCGCTCTCCCGGCGCAGCAACGACAACGCGGCGAAGCACACCACGCTGCCCTGGCTGTGCCCCGACAGCACGACCGCGCCCACGTCGTGGTGCCCGGCCAGCCGGACCGCCCGGGAGGTCAGCTCGATGGTGGCGCGGCCGCCGTAGGGCGGCGGGCAGATCGGGTGCGCCGACCTCGGCCAGAACGCCACCAGGTCCCACACGATGCCGACCGCCGTGCGCATCCGCGGGCTCTGCCACGTCCGCACACCCAACAACAACAAGACCAGCACGAGCCCGGACACCACCAGGCTGCCCAACGCGCCCAGCTCCTGCGCCGGGAGGGTCGACAGCCAGTCGGCCAGGCCCGGCGGCGGGGCGGCCCGCCAGTCCGGGTGCACGAGCCGGGCCAGCGCGAGCCCGCCACCCGCCGCCACCAGCACACCGCCCAGCAACGCGATCGCGCCGAGCAGCCAGTGGTAGCGGTACTTCGCCGAGGCCAGCCGCTGGTTGAACGCCACCTTGCCGATGCCCTGCCGGTCCGAGCGCCCCGGGTAGTCGGTCACGACGCCCTTGCGGACCTCCACGCCGTTCGCGTGGCGCGCCCAGGACACCGCGCCGACCGCGTACAGCAGACCGGCCGCCACCGCGGCGGCCCAGAACACCCAGCCCGGCATCGGCGTCCACCGCAACACCACCGCCACCGCCGCGGCGGCCGAACCCGCCGCGAACACCAGCGCGCTCGACACCTGCCGCACCATGGCCGCCACGATCGGCGCCACCAGCAGCGGGAACGCGATCGCCAGCACGCCCCACAGCCCCGCGCCGACCAGGTAGCTCGTGCTCAGCACCAGCCCCTGGCGCCCCGCCTCCGGCACCGGGTCGCCGATCCAGTCCACCACCCGGTACGCCAGCCCACCGCTGAACCCGACCGCCAGCGTGGTGGCGACCGCCGCGATCACCACGGCCGCGTAGCCGTGCCACATCGGCCGGAACCGCTTGTCCGCCACCATCAACTCGACACCGCGCGCGGAGTGCCGCAGGCGCACGCACGCCCCCAGCAGCACGACCAGCAGCAGCATCGCCGAGGCCGCCAGGATGTTCGTGACCGACTCGAACCCCGCCAACGGCGTCACCGACCCGGACGCGCCCGTCGGCGCCCGCCACAGGAACGCCGTCGCCAACCCCGCCGCGAGCAGCAGGTACGCCGCCGACGCCCACTTGAGCGCCCGCGAGTTCACCTCCCGCCGGTCCGGCGACATCACCACGCACCCGATGGCCCACGCCAGCACCAGCACGCCCAGCCCCACGACCGTCCACGACAGCACGTCCGACGGCCGGTCCGGTTGCGAGGTCCGCAACGCGCCCGCGTACAGCACCCCCACCACCACGCACGCCGCCGCCACGTGCGCGTCACGCAGCACGGGCGTGCGCGGCGACGTGTGCCAGAACGCGTAGTCGCCGAGGCTGCCCGTGCGGGTCTCCCACGCGTGGTGCGTGCCCTTGGGCTCGTACAGGAACGTCTGCCGGCCGAACCACCACAGCACGGTGATCACCAGCCCCGGCGGGACCGCGCCGACCAGCAGCATCGCCCCGAACGGCCAGCCGTCGAAGAACCCCAGGTGCTCCGACCGGCACGCCGCGGTGCCCGCGCACTGCCGCACCAGCAGCTCCAGCGAGACGTACGCGGTGGCCGCGACCAGCATGCCCGTCAGCACGAGGCCGAGCAGCCGCAACACCGCCTCGGCGAACCGGCCCGCGCCGAGCAGCGTGTACCGGGCCAGGTTGAGGATCGCGAACGGGATCAGCACCAGCCACAGCGCCCGGCTCGCGCCGCCCGAGGTGAACCGGCCCCAGTGGAACGCCTCCACGGTCCGCGTCCGCCCGCTGGACGCCGCCCGCGCCGGCTTGGCCGCCCGCAGGAACCGCGCGACGTCGTCACCGGCCACCGGGGTCGGGAACGGGTCACCCAGCATCGCTTCCGGCGGGGTGCCGGACACGCCGTGCACCCGCAGTTCGACGACGTCCTCGGGACGCATGCGTTTCCCCTGCCGTAGGTAGCCGTGAGCTGTTACCTACCGGATCGCCCACGCGTGGTAGGCCGTTTCAGCACAGGAGACACCCGGTTGGGCGATGCACGGGCTGGTGAGAGCATCCTGGGTGACGCCCGGTCGCCGATCGCGATCGGGCGTGCTCACGGCCCCGACCCGAAAGGCTGCCCACGGTGACCAAACCCGCCCGCCGCGACCCGAGCAAGCTCGTCGACGCCTCCGGGTTCCGCGAGTTCGTCCAGCACGGCTGGGGCCCGGCCGACCGCGCCGCCCGGGTCGCGCCCGGAGCCGCGCGGGCCGCCGCCGCGCACCGCGACCGGCTCAGCGCCGCGTTGCCCGGCGCGCGCATCGCGGTGGCCGCCGGCTGGGCGCCGGTGCGGTCCAACGACACCGACCACGGCTTCCGGCCCGACAGCGATTTCTCCTGGTTGACGGGCTGCGCGGCGGAGGGCGCGGTGCTGGTGATGCACCCCGTCGCCGGCGGTCACGACGCGGAGCTGTTCCTGCGCCCGCCGGCCGGTCCGGACGAGCCCGACTTCTTCGCCAACGCCCGCGACGGCGAGCTGTGGATCGGCCCGGTGCCCGGCCTGGCCGAGTGGGGCGAGGCGCTGGGCGTGCGCTGCCGCCCGCTGCACGAGCTGCCGTCGGCGCTGCGCGGCAGGCTGCCCGCCGTGCACGCGACGACCGGCGTGGACCCGCTGCTGGACGCGTTGGCGGGCGCCGACCACACCGCCGAGCTGCGCACCGCGCTGGCCGAGCTGCGCCGGATCAAGGACGACTGGGAGGTCGGCCAGCTCCAGGCCGCCGTGGACGCCACGATCCTCGGTTTCGCCGACGTCGCCGCCGAGGTGGGAGCGGCCGTCAAGGGCGGTGGCGAGCGGTGGTTGCAGGGCACGTTCGACCGGCGCGCCCGCACGGCGGGCAACGGCCCGGGTTACGCCTCGATCGTGGCCGCCGGGCCGCACGCGCCGGTGCTGCACTGGGTGCGCAACGACGGGCCCGTGCCCGAGGACGCCGTGCTGCTGCTGGACGCGGGCGTCGAGCTGGACACCCTCTACACCGCCGACATCACCCGGACGTTGCCGGTGTCGGGCTCGTACAGCCCCGCGCAGCGGCAGGTGCACGAGCTGATCGAACGCGCGTCGGCGGCGGCGCTGGCGGTCGTGCGGCCGGGTGCGGCGTACCGGGACTTCCACCAGGAGGCCATGCGGGTGCTCGCCGAGGGCCTGCACGACTGGGGCCTGCTGCCCGTGTCGGTCGAGGAGTCGCTCGACCCGGACGGCCAGCACCACCGCCGCTACATCACGTGCGGCGTCGGCCACTTCCTCGGGCTGGACGTGCACGACTGCGCCAACTCCAGCCCGGCCGCCTACCACGAGGGCACGTTGGAGGTCGGCATGGCGCTGGCCGTCGAGCCCGGCCTGTACTTCCACCCCAACGACGAGACCGTGCCGCCGGAGCTGCGCGGCATCGGCGTGCGGCTGGAGGAGAACGTCGTGGTGACCGGGGAGGGCAACCGGGTGCTGTCCTCCGCGCTGCCCAACGACGTGGCCGGCCTGGAGGCGTGGGTCGCGGCGGCGGGCCGGTAGTCAGCGCCGGCGCAGCCGCACGGACGTGATGGCGTGGTGCTCGACCTTCAGCACCTCGATGGACCAGCCGGAGATCGTGATCCGGTCGCCGGGGCCCTCGGGGATGCGGCCGAGCACCACCAGCACCAGGCCCGCGACGGTGGCGTAGTCGCCCTCGGGCGGGTCGGCCAGCTCGACGCCCAGGTCGACCAGGTCGTGGACGGGGAACGTGCCGGGCAGGACGAGCGAGCCGTCCGCGCCGCTGCGGACGGCCATCACGTCGCGGTCGGTCTCGTCCAGGATCTCGCCGACGATCTCCTCCAGCAGGTCCTCGAGCGTGATGATGCCGTCGACCGCGCCGTGCTCGTCCACGACCAGGCCGAGCTGCTCGCGCTCGGCCTTGAACCGGCGCAGCGCGTCGGACACCCGGACCGAGTCGGGGAACACCATCGGCGAGCGGGCCACGTCGACCAGCTTGGCGTCGTCGTCGAGCAGGTCGCGCAGGTGCACGACGCCCACGACGTCGTCCAGGTGACCGCCGCGCGCGACGGGTGCGCGCGAGTGGCCCGACGCGGCCAGCTCGGCACGGGCGGACGGCACGTCCGTTTCCGCGGCCAACGTGACCACCGACCGGCGCGGCACCAGGACCTCGCGCAGCCGGCGCTCGCTGATCTCCAGGGCGCCGGTGATGATCATGCGCTGCTCGGCGTTGAGGCCGCGTTGGGCGGAGACCAGCTCGCGCAGCTCCTCGGACGACATCTGCTCCGACTCCGGTTCCGGTTTGCCGCCGAACAGCCGGACCACCAGGTTCGTCGACGCGCTCAACGCCCACACCGCGGGCCGTGAGGCGGCCGACAGCACGTGCAGCGGCCGTGCCACCAGCAACGCCCAGCGCATCGCGTACTGCATCGCCAGCCGCTTGGGCGCCAGCTCGCCGAACACCAGGGTCAGGAACGTCAGCACCACCGTGACCAGCGCGATCGCCACCGCGTTCGCCGCGCCGCCGAGGAACGACAGCGCCGGCACGAGGGGCTCGGCCAACGACACCGCCGCCGTCGCCGAGGCCAGGAACCCGGCCAGCGTGATGCCGATCTGGATGGTGGCCAGGAACCGGTTCGGGTCGCGCGCCAGTCTCACCAGCGTCTTCGCGGACGCCCGGTCGTCACGCTCCAACGCCCGCAGCTGCCCCTCGCGCAGGCTGATGAGCGCCATCTCACTGCCCGCGAACAGCGCGTTCAGCAACACCAGCACCGCGACCAGCGCGACCGTCCACCCGTACCCGTCCACACCCGACTCCATACCCGATCCGGGCCGTCCCGCAACCGGGGTGTTGGTCATTTCGAGTGGCGGCACTCCCACCCGGTCGCTCTCCTGGGCTACAACCGTCACGGGGAGGTCCTATGGGATCAACGGGGCACCATCGTTCATTCGTCGTGGTCGACGTCGAGGGCTACGGCGCCGAGACCAGGACCTCGAGGCATCGCACCGCCGTGCGCGACGGCCTGTACGAGGTGCTGACGACGGCCTTCGCCGACTGCGGCCTGCCGTGGGACGACGACGCCTCGGACGACGCCGGGGACAGCGTGATGGTCCTGCTGCCCGCCGACACGCCCAAAGGCGTCCTGGTCGACAGACTGCCCGAACGACTGGTGGCCGCGCTCCGCGAGCACAACCACGTGCACGCGAACGGGGCGCGCCTGCGTTTGCGGATGGCCGTGCACGCGGGCGAGGTGCACTACGACGAGCACGGCAAGACCAGCGCCGAGATGATCTTCACTTACCGCATCCTGGACGCGGCCGAGGCCAAGCGGGCACTGCGCGAGTCCACGGCCACGCTGGTGCTGATCGCCTCGGACCCGTTCTACCAGTCCGTGGTCCGCCACCAGCCCGCCGCGCGCCCGGACGCGTACCGCCAAGCGGATGTCGACGTGAAGGAAGTGCACGCACAGGTGTGGGTGCGACTGGTGGACGGGCAACCCGCCGCCGCCGAGCGGTCGGCCTCCGGTTCCCGGCAGGCTCCTCTCACCCTGGCCGACCTGGGCCCGATCGTCGCCGCCCTGCTGCGCGCCCCCGGCTTCGACACCCGCGACGGACGGGACCTGGTGCTGCGCGAACTGGCTTTCGCCGCGTCCGTCCCCCGCCACAGCTCGGACCGGGCGGACGTGGTCAGCATCGTCCGGACGTGCGCGCACTACCCGAACGGCCTCAAGGCGCTACAGGAAGCGCTCCGCTTCTACGCCGACGGCACCACCGCCATGGCCGAACTGGACACCCTGCTGGCGCAGCGGACCGGCGGCGTCTAAGGGGCCCGGAACCACCTGCCACCGCCCTTCGGCCGTTCGACCGGGACCACCCGGCTCAGAGCGGCATCGGGTCGACGTCGCAGTCCACCCGGACGTCGGGATCACCCAGTCCCAGCGCCGCCGAGTGGTGATCGCCGAGCCGTTCGCGCAGGACGCTCACCGCTCGCCGGCGCAGCGCGTCCGCCTCGTCGGCGCGCCCGAGCGACCGCAGGTCCTGCGCGAGGTTCACCTGGCAGGCCAGCGTCGTGGGGTGGTCCGCGCCCAGGACCGCTGTCACGCGGCTCAGCACCTCGGCGTCGACATCGTGGGCTCCTTGCACGTCGCCCGATCCGTGCAGGTCGCTGGCCAGGTGGATCCGGGTGGCCGACGTCGACGGGTGGTCCTCGCCCAAGCGGGCGCGAAACCCGTGCAGCGTCACCCGGTCGAGATCACGCGCACCCGCAGGATCACCCATCAACCGGGCCAGGACCGCCACGTTGACCGCCGCGCCCAGCGTGTGGGGGTGGTCGGGGCCCAACGCCCGGGCGTACCGGGCCAGCGTCTCCTGGCCGAGTCGCGCGGCGGTTTCGTGGCGACCCAGGCGCCTCAGCCCGATGGAACAGGCGAGCGCGGCGGCCAGTGTCTCGGCGTGGTCGAGGCCGTACTGCCGACGCAGGCCTTCGAAGGCCGCCTCCGCCGCGGCCAGCGCGCCCTCGTGGTCACCGACCTTTCGGCGCGCCACGGCGAGATGACGCACGGCGGGTAGCAGATCCGGGTCGAGCGGGCGCCCCTCACCGCGCCGTTCGTACGCGCGGACGATCTCTTCCTGCTCGGCGCAGGCCACCTCGTAGTGGCCGAGTTCCCGGATGTCCAGGACGAGGCCCACCTTGGACCGGAGCGACAGTTCGTGCTCCGGACCGTGCATCCTGACCCTGCGGCGCCACGTCTCGACGTCGAGCCTGATGGCGGAGACGAAGTCACCGACGAGGCGGAGACCCGCGCCGAGGTTGTGCGCCGCTTCCAGGGTCGCGGTGTCGTCATCGCCCAGATGGCGGGCACAGATCTCATAGCCACGCCTCGACAGCTCCAATGCGCCGACGAAGTCACCCTCGGCCCGCCTGTCCGCCACGACGTTCGCCAGCGCGGCGACGGTCTGCTCGTGCGCTTCGCCGAGGACGCGCAGGTGCCGTTGCAGCATCTCCGCGTTCATCGCCGCCGCCTCGTCATGTCGGCCCACCACGCCGAGCGTGAAGCCGGACCAGCGACCCATCCACAGGGTGTCGAGGTCGTCCTCCCCCGACCGCGCCAGCCAGGTCCGGTACAGGTCCCCCGACAGTCGGGCACTGCGCTCACGCTCGCCGCACCAGTAGAGGAACTGCACGTAGTTGCGGAGCAGCGACCGGACCGACGCGGCATCGCTCTCGTGGGCGTCGGAGGCCGCCAGATGTGCGCTCAGCTCGGCGTAGATCGGCCAGCTCTCCGACTCCCTCGGCGTTCCCGGGTCGTTCTCACCCAGCATCAGGTGCGCCGCGTTGCGCATGGCCGCGCGCTCGTCCTCGCCCATCCGGCCGACGAGCACGGCTTGGACGAGGCGGTGCAGTTCGATGGAGTTCGTCCGGTGCTCCACGCGCACCAGCGCGAAGCGGTACATGTCACGGATGGCCTCGTTGAGCCGCAAGCGGTCGCGCAGCACCCGGGAAAGCTCGCTCGGCACGTCGGTGATTTCACGGCTGTTGACGAACACACTGCGGTTGATCGGCTCCGGCGCCAGGAAAGCGCACACCTGGAGCAACCTGAACGCCGACGGGTTCATGCGCTCGAGCTCGTTCAGCGACAGGTCCCACATCGCCGCCACCGGCTCGGGGTAGTCGAGCGTCGCCGTGAGGTCGAGCAGCTCCAGCCGCCTCTCGGCGAGCAACTCCAGGTACTCGGCGGCGGGCGTGCCCGTCTGCGCGCGCCACGCCGCCGCCTGCGCGACGGCGAGCGGCAGGTCGCCCAACGCCTCGGCCAGCCGGTCGGCGTCCTCTTCGCCGAGGTCCGGGTCGCGCCGGCACAACAGCTGCACGCTCTCGGAGCGCCGGAAGACGTCGACCTCCAGCGGCCGCGCGACGCTCGACCACCGGGAGTTCCGCGAGGTGACGAGGACCCGCCCGGTGCCGCCCGTCGGCAGGTACCGCTGCACGGCGTCCGGGTCGTCGGCGTTGTCGAACACGAGCAGCCAGGCGGTCGGCACCTTGGGGTGGTTGCCGCTGCGCAGGGCGTCGAGCACCTGTCGGGCCGCGACGTCGGCCTCGCCGCTCAGGTCGAGGTCGAGCCGCTCGCCCAGTTCCACCAGGGCGTTCACGATCCGGTCGGACCGCGCCGCCGGAATCCACCAGATCAGGTCGAAGTTCGCGCGGTTGCGGTAGGCGTGCTCGACGGCCAGGTACGACTTCCCGGCGCCGGCCATGCCGTGGAGCACTTCGGGGAGCACCGCCGCGGTCGCGCCACGGGCGAGTCGCCGCCCCAGCTCGGCCAGGAGGTCCACCCGCCCGGTGAAGTCGACGTTCCTCGGTGGCACGCCGCCGAAGACGGGCGACGCGAGGGTCTTCCTCCTCTCCTCCCCCTCGATGACCGCGGTAACCGCCACTCCCTCTCTGCTGAATTCGGGATCGGCACCACTGCTGATCACCGACTTCAGCCTGATCCTGCTTCCCGGAGGGGAATCGCGCAGGTGCACCCCCGACCAGGCGGCCCGGATCGCCCGGTCCGCTTCGGCCACGTGGGGCGGCGCGGTGATCGACGACAGCGGCGAGGTGCGCGTGCCGTCCAACTCCGACTCGAACCCACCGGTCCCGGGTCGGCGTTCATCGAGGTAGCGGCGCACCACCTTGCGCACCCGCTCGGTGTCGATTCGACGCCCGTGCGCGAGCAGTTCGCCCCGGACGCCTTCGGCCACGAAGCTGAAGTCCGCCCGGTCCACGTCGCCCCGCGCCTCCCCGGGTGGGATCGACACCAGCGGTCCACCGAGGAACTCGGAGAGCGCGGCACGCGTGGTGTCCGGGTGCAGGCGTTCCAGGATGCGCACGAGGAGCTCCACCTCCAGCGGAGCCGCCGCCAGGTGCACGGCCAGGTCGAACACCGCGGTCGACGCGGTGGCCCGGTACGCCGCGACGAGTTCCGCCGCGGTGTACGACACGCCGCCCGGATGGCGCTGGAACGGCACCGAGACGAGGTCCGCCCCGGTGGGCACGAGCGCGGCGCCGAGGTTCGCCCACCCGTTCCCCCCGACCAGGTCGGCCCAACGACCCAGCTCCGTCGGAGCGAGTTCCACGAACGGGATCGGCACGGCGTCGCCGAGGTCGTCGTACAACCCCGGCACGTCCACCTGCCGTTCCCACTCCTGGAGGTGGTTCGGCGCGCCCGGCTCGACCGCCCGCAGGCGGAGGCGGTGCAGGTCCAGCCCTGTACGACAGGCCATCGGCCACGACAACGGGCTGACCACCGCCACCGGGTGCGCCGCGCCCAGCTCACGCAGGGCCGCCCACGCCCCGCCGGCGCGCCAGGCCGGATCGACGGCGTCGGTCAGCGCGAGCAGCAGGCGGCGCTGCGTCCCGTCCCGTTCCGGCGGGCCGCCTCCGTCGGAGTCGCGCAGTTCCGCCGCACCGCTGTCATCGATGCTGAAAGCACACACGGTGACGCGCCCGAAGACACCGGACTCGGCCAGCGCTCGGGTGAAGTCCTCGACGGTCGACGCCCAGATCGACATCGCCGGACCGTCGTCGACGGCCACCACGAGATCGTGCGACCCGCCGACGAGTGGGGCGAGCACGTCCCGCAGCCGGTCCGCCGTCCACTCGTGGGAGCCTTCGCGCATGGCGCACACCTTCCGAACCTCCCGTGGCTCAACCGCGTCCCGAGGGACCTCGATCGGAGGTCAGGGGATTCGGCAGGCGTTCCGCGTCGTCCCACAGCACGGCGAGGGTCCGGCCGGCGTGCGGCTCGTCGGAGTTCTCCGCCAGGAGCGCCTCCCGACGCAACTGGGCCAACCGGTGCGGTAACCGTCGCACCGCGCCGGCGGCGAACAGACTGGTCACGGCTTCGTGGAAGTGGCTGCTGGAACAGTCCTCGCGGTCCCAGATGATGATCGGGATCCCGGCGCGCAACGCCATCGCGGCCTCGTCCCACGCCCGTCCCCGGCGATCGCCAGGGGGCTCGCTGAGCACCAGGGACACGATCGAGGCGTCGTGCAGCTCCACCGCCATGCCGGTGAGGTCGCGGACGCCGTCGGCCAGGCTCCAGTACGGCCGCGCCCCTTCACCCGAAACGGCGCTCCAACGCCGCTTCCACGCCAACCAGTACCGCTGCGCCCTCGCCCGCTCCAGGCTCCGCACCAGCACGGGGTGATCCACCGCGAGCGGCACGGTGGCGTCGGACGGCGACGCTTTCGGCCAGAACTCGACCGCGGTGTTGACCATCTCCCAAGGCAGCACGAACTCGATCACGATCGCGCTCACCGTCTCGGCAGCCGGTGTGACACCCAACTCGGCTTCCAAGGTCGCGATGACGCGGTCGACCTCCCCTTCCAGGTCCTCCCGGCGGACCGCGGCGTCACCACGACGGCGGCCGTGCCACCCGTGACCTTCCCAGTGCAGCCAGTGCGAGAGCACCACCTCGTCCTCGCCCGCGGGGAGGGGGTCGACCTCGAAGACCAGGTGCACCACGTCGCCGTCACCTTCGGAGGCACGTGCGGTGCGCCACCGATCCGGCTCGACCAGGTCGGTCACCCCGAACGTCTCCGCGAGCTGCCGAGTGCAGCCGAGCAGTTGCTCGGCCACGACCCCGTCCCCGAGCCCGCGTGCGAGGCGGTCGACCAGCACCATGGCGGGCGGCAGGGCGCCGGGGCGCGCGTTGTGGTCGGCGAGGTGCAGGAACAGGGACCACACCGAGCGGCAGCGCACCGGCAGGTCGTCGCAATGGCCATCGGTGGCCACGCCGGCCAAGCGACGCAACTCGCGGCGCTCGTCGAACGGGTCGTCGGCCAAGCGCACGGACTTCAGCAGCTCGGCCATCCGGTCCCAGTCCTTGATCGGCAACGCCCGGCACGCGGCCCACTCGTCGCCGAGGTCGCCCAGCTCGGTGAGTTCGGGCGCGTACGGGTCCATCACCCTCAGGCACTCCACCAGGTCGCGCAGCCCACCCGCGTGGCGGCGGCAGCGCCGGACGACGCCGAGCAACTGGAGGGGGACCTCGTAACCCTCCAGCGACACGGGCTCTTCGAGGGCGTCGGACAACAGGCTCACCAGCATGGCGCGCCCCTGGTCGGTGCGCAGGCACTCGCAGCGCATCAGCACCGCGACGATCTCACCCTGCAACCGGATCTGGGCGCCTTGGCTCACGGTCGTCACTGTTACACAGGCGCAACTGGGGTTTTCCGCAAAATGCGGTCACCCGACGGCGGCGTGGCGGTCCGTGGTGAGGGAGCGGCCGCTGGTGGTCAGTTCGGTGGCGACGCGGTCGACCGCGTCGGTGAACTCGGGCTCGTCGCAGTGCCAGTCGGTGAGCTTGACGAGCAGCCAGCGGCGCCAGGCGGCGACCAGGTCGGCGAACACCTCGGTGCCCTGAGGCGTGAAGCGGTAGCGGGCGTCGGATTCCGTGAGGTAGCCCCTGGTCTGGAGTTGGCGGGCCACCGGTTCGAAGACGCCCGCGGGGACCTTGGTGGCCTCGGCCAGCCGTTCGAGGGTGGCTTCGCCGTGGTCGACGCTCTGCCGGAACACCTTGACCACCAGCCACGCCTGGGCGTGCGTGAGCGGGACGCCCGAGTCCCTCAACACGTCCGGCGTGGGGTCGCGGCGCTCGCGGCTGACGATCAGGGCGACCAGCTTCTCCAGCTCGTCCCCGGAGTCGGACGTGTGCGGCGCGGCGAAGTTGTCGCCCACCTCGGTCGCGGCGGCACGGGCGGTGTCGCGCAGCGGGACTTCCTTGAGGAACAGGGCGACCAGGAACGCGACCGCGGCGACCGGCGCGGCGGACAGGAACACCAGGTGCAGGGTGTCCGCGTACGCGGCGATGATCGGGGCCTTGAGCTGGTCCGGCAGGGCGTGCAGGGCCTGCACGTTCGCCGCGGCGGCCGGGTCGACGCCCGGCGGGACGGCGGCGGCGAGGTTGTCCGGCAGGGTGCTCGCGTACACCGTGCCGAAGACCGCCACGCCGAACGAACTGCCCAGCGTGCGCAGGAAGCTCACCCCGGACGTGGCCACGCCGAGGTCCTCGTAGCTGCTGGTGCTCTGCACGACCACCATCGCCACCGGCATGCACATGCCGACACCGAGGCCGAGCACGAGCATGTACGTCGACGCCTGCCAGAACGACGTCTCCGGCTGCAGCCGGGACAGCAGGAGCAGCCCGCCGACCATGAGCAGGCTGCCGACGAGCGGGAACACCCGGTAGCGGCCGGTCTTGCTGATCACGTTGCCGGTCGTGATCGAGGCGACGAGCAGGCCGACGACGAGCGGGAGCATCTCCAGGCCCGACCGGGTGGCCGACGCGCCGTGCACGTACTGCAGGTAGGTGGGCAGGAACGTGACGCCGCCGAGCATGGCGAACCCGACCACGAAGCTGAGCACCACGCACACGGTGAACACGCGGTCGCGGAACAGGCGCATGGGCAGCATCGGCTCGGCGGCCCGGTTCTCCACGACCACGAACAGGCCGAGCGCGATCACCGACCCGATCGCCATGAGGATGATCGTCGGCGACGCCCAGGGGTACTCCACGCCGCCCCAACTGGTGACGAGGGTGAGGCCGGTCGCGGCCAGCGAGACGAGCAGGATGCCCATGTAGTCGATCTTCGGCCGGGCGGTGCCGCGCAAACCGGGCGCACCAACGCCGGGCAGCGCGAACGCGCCGACGGCCAGCACCACCACGCCGAGCGGCAGGTTGACGTAGAACGCCCAGCGCCAGCTCAGGTGGTCCACGAACAGGCCTCCGAGCAGCGGGCCGACCACCGTGGCCACGCCGAACACCGCGCCGATGAACCCCTGGTACTTGCCGCGTTCCGACAGTGGCACGACGTCCGCGATGACGGCGGCCGACGTCACCATCAGCCCGCCCGCGCCGAGCCCCTGCACCGCGCGGGCCAGGATGAGCCAGGTCATCGAATCGGCCCAACCGCACAGGAACGAACCGACCAGGAACAGCGCGACGCTGGTCAGGAACGCCCGCTTGCGGCCGAACAGGTCGCCGAACTTGCCGATCAGCGCGGTCATGACGGTCTCGGCGAGCAGGTAGGACGTGACCACCCAGGACAGGTGCCCGCCGCCGCCGAGGTCGCTGACGATGGTCGGCAGCGCGGTCGCCACGATCGTCTGGTCGAGGGCGGCGAGGAGCATCCCGAGCATGATCACCGCGACCACCGCGCGCCGCGCGCCGCGCCCGACCTCCACCCGTTCGACCACGTGGACCTCCCGGCCCGACGATAAAACCGCCGCCGCGCACCCGCCCGCCACGACCACGGCCGGGTGATACTCGACCGCATGGGGAACCTCCGCGACATCACCGTCGCCGGCGCAGGCGTGACGTTGGCGGGTTCGCTGACCACGCCCGGCATCGGCGAGCCGGCGCCCGGCGTGGTCATGGTCGGCGGCTCGGGACCGTCCGACCGGGACAACGGCGGCTACTTCCCGGCGATCCGCGCGCACCTGGTGGCCGCCGGGTTCGCCGTGCTGTCCTACGACAAGCGCGGCGTCGGCGGCTCGTCCGGCGACTGGCGCGACTCGACGCCCGCCGACCTGGCCGCCGACGCCGCCGCCGCGCTGGACTTCCTGCGCGGTCAGCCCGGCGTGCGGGCCGAGGCCGCTGGGCTGTTCGGCCACAGCGAGGGCGGCGGGGTGGTCCTGCGCGCGGCCACCCTGCGCGACGGCGTGCCGTGGGTGGTCACCAGCGGCACGCCGGGCATGACGTACGCCGTCCAGGACCGCTACGCGGTGGCCACCTGGCTGAGCCGGGTCGAGGGCGTCACCGACGAGGGTGTCGACGCCGCTCTGGCCGCGTACGACCGCGTGGTCGAAGCCGGTCGACGCGACGCCGACTTCGCGGAGGCGAACCGGCGGTTCGAGGAAGAGCCGACGCCGCCCGAGTTCGTCGAGAACTGGGCCGACGTGGACGAGCGCCTCTGGGAGTCCATGAAGCGCAAGCTGGACCACGACCCGATCCCGGACGCGCTGCGCCTGCGCTGCCCGCAACTGGCCGTCTTCGGCGGCGCGGACGAGCTGGTCCCGGTCGCCGACAGCGTCGAGCTGTTCACCGCCGCCGCCGCGCACCCCGACCGCGACCCGCGGGCGACGTTGACCGTCGAGGTGTTCCCGGGCGCCGACCACCGCGTCCTCGTCGACGGCGGCCGACTGGCACCCGGCTACCTCGACACCCTGACCCGCTGGCTCACCGCCCGCACCGGCTGAGGACGCCGGTTGCCTCCCGTGCGGCGAAATCCGTGCCCCCCTTAGGGTTCCTCCCTGATGTCCGCACGGCGTGCGCTCCTCTACCGTCGCCGCCAGAGCCGACGCTTCCGGCAGGCCGGCCACGCACCCCGCACGCCACGGAGGCCCCCATGAAGGCGATCGTCCAGGACCGCTACGGCTCGTCGGACCGCTTGCGGTTGGCGGAGGTGGACACCCCGACACCGGCCGATGACGAGGTGCTGGTGCGGGTGCACGCGGCATCGGTCAACGCGGCCGACTGGCACATCATGCGCGGCGACCCGCGCCTCGCGCGCCTGGTGATGCCGGCGGCCTTCGGCTGGTCCGGCCCCAAGCGGCGGATCCGCGGTCGTGACTTCGCCGGTCGGGTGGAGGCGGTCGGCCGGCGCGTGAGCCGGTTCCGGCCCGGTGACGAGGTGTTCGGCGACCTCGGCTTCGCCGACGGGGCGTTCGCCGAGTACGCGTGCGCGCCGGAGGAGTCGGTGGCGCGCAAACCGGCGGCGCTGACGTTCGAGCAGGCGGCGGCGATGCCGTTGGCGGGCAACACCGCCCTCGTGGGCGTGCGCGACCTGGCCGAAGCCCGACCGGGACAGCGGATGCTGGTCAACGGGGCCTCAGGCGGCGTCGGCACGTTCGCCGTGCAGATCGCCAAGTCGTTCGGCGTCGAGGTGACCGCGGTGTGCAGCACGAGGAACGTCGACCTGCTCCGGGCGATCGGCGCGGACCACGTCGTGGACTACAAGAAGGAGGACTTCGCCGCGAGCGGGCAGCGCTACGACGTCGTCTTCGACCTCGTGGCGAACCGCTCCCTGACCGACCTCCGGCGGGCCCTGACGCCCGAGGGGGTCCTGGTGCTCAGCGGTGGCGGCGTGTCGGACGGCGGCAGCCTCGTCGGGCCCATGGCCCTGAGCGTCAAGGCCGCGCTGACGTCCCGCTTCGTCAGCCAGCGCTTCGCCGCGCTGAACACGAAGACGAGCCGGGAGAACCTGGCGACGTTGGCCGGGCTGGCCGAGTCGGGCGAGGTGGTCCCGGTCATCGACCGGACCTACCCGTTGCCCGAGGCCCCGGAGGCCGTCCGGTACCTCGAACTGGAGCACGCCCGGGCCAAGGTCGTCATCACGGTCGACCAGTCGGGTTGACCCCGGAACACGAACCCGACCCGAAAGCGACCGGGAGCCGATGAGGGCTCAGTCGGGGAGCGTGATGCGGAAGGCGTACAGGCGGGTGATCTGGACGCTGTTGTCGTTGTCGTCGGTGATCAGGTACAGCAGGCGCGTTCCCCGCTCGGCGCCGGTGGTCGCCGCCGGGCCCACGGCCATGCCCTCGACGTTGCCCAGCAAGGGGTTGGCCTGCGGTTCCTTGACGGCGACCCGGCCTGGGCTGCCGGCGGGGCAGTCGGCCAGGTCGAACAGCAGCGTGCGGGGCACGAACACGTCGGCGGTGTCCTCGGCCAGGGAGGGCTTGGCGGTGACGTCCTCGGCGTCGGCGAGGTTCACGTCGTAGACCCTGACGGCGTTGCCGAGCCCTGCCACGTACTGCCGCTCCAGGGCGAGCAACCGGTCCTGCTCGACCACTGCGAGTTCGGTCAGGTAGAGCCCCGCGTCGGTCTCATACGCGTACTGGCGGTCCGGCGTGTACGTGCCGCCCGGTTCGCCTTGGTAGCGCTGGATCCTTATCCGGCTGCGTCCTCGCTGGTCGCCGTCGCGGTTGAGCGGCGCCTCCCAGCCCGCGTAGAGGTAATCGCCCCCGGGTGTCGCCGTCAGGGACTCGATGGTGCGGCCGGTGTGCGCGGAGCCGGTCGGCGGATCCTGCAACGTGGTCGGCACGGCGATGGGCTCCCCGATCTCGCGCCCGCCGTTGACCGGGAAGCGGCGGATCGACGGGCCGTCCTCGGAGCTCACGAGCATCGTGCCGGTGCCCGGCTCGATCACCAGGCCTTCCCCGTCGATACCGCCGGTGTACGGCTCGTTGTCCCGGTTGCGCAGCGTCCGACCGGTTCCGGCGGAGACGGTCAGGTCCTCCGGGTTGCCCAACGTCAGGGGGAAGACCCGGCCGGGCTCGTTGTCCGCGAGGACGAGTGCGCTCGACTCACCCGTGAGCGCGATCGCGGACAGGCCGGTCACCCCCTCGCCGTTCACCTCGATCTTGTCGAGTTCGTCGGAATAGCTGAGAAGGGTGGCGTTCGGCGAGCACCGCCCGCCGGGTTCGCGCCACCAGTCGAAGCTCGGCACGGCGGCGCCGGCGACCGCGGCCGCCACGACCGCCGCCGCGAACACCAGCCTGCGCCGGACCCGCTGACGACGCGTGGTCCGCGCCGGGGCCGCCACGTCGGGAGCAGGCTTCGTCCTGAGCGCCACGTTGTGCGCGAAGTGCAGGTCGCCGACCTGGTTCTGGTCCTGTTCCTGCGGTTCCGGGCGGTTGTCCCTCCTCAGTCTTCTTCGCACCTCCCGGAAGACCACGCCGAAGCTGAGCGCCAGCCCGGCCCCCTCGGGAATGCCACCACGCAGGACGTCCACCAGTTCGCCGGTGAAGACGGTGCAGACGTCGGCGCTCGGCGCGAGTGCTTTGCGGTTGGGCGCCGCGGAGCACATCAGGTACGAACCGCGGACGTCGTCGACGCCGGCGTCGACGCGGATGTCGTCCGTCGCGGTCGCCATACCGCCGTCTATCGCGACACCGCTGTAGCAGCAGTCCAGGATCACGACCACGCGCTGCGCCTGGCGACTCTGCGTTATCGCCTGTTTGACGGCCTTGTAGCGGACCGCGCTTTCCGGCTGTCCCGGAACCGAGTTCGGCAGGGCCAGGTAGAGCTCGTCCTCCAGGAGGTCCTTCAGGCCGTGCCCCGCGTAATAGACGATCAGGGTGTCGGTGGCCAGTTCGGACATCTCCCTGATCGGCCGGACCAGATCCGTGGGGGTCCGCGGGTTGTGCACCTTGCGTATGCGACCGGGCTTGACGCCCCAGATCTCCTCGTCGGTCAGCACGTCGTGGAGCTGCTCGACGTTGTTGTACACCGCGCGCAACGACGGCAACTCCTGGTCGTCGTAGCGGTCCACGCCGATGAGCACGCAGGCGGATCTGTCCGGGTCGATCCGCCCGAGGGGACTGGCGCCGATCGTCGTCGCGCCTTCGGACCGGTGGCGCGCCTCCACCGGTCCGCGCAACGCGTCGGAGACCACGCGGGCGATGTCCCGGTGCTCCTCGGGCACGACGAGTCGGACACTCGTCGGACGCTTCAGCGCGTCGCGCCAGGCCCGGATGGCGACCGCCAATTGCCCGACGCCCGCGACCGTGGCCACGACAGCCAGCACGATCTCCGCGGCGCCCAACTCACCGGGCTTCACCGGCTCCCGTTGGATGAAGATCCGCGCGTCTTGCTGGAGTTCGGGGTGATCGGCCAAATGCCGGTAAAGCGTCCGCAGGTCGTCGGGGGAGCCGTCATTGCCGTCGGCGACCTCGAACCTTAACTCGATGTCCATCTTCTCCCCAGGCAACACCGAACAAGGGCAGCCGACACGAGAACCTCGGATCGATGCCCACTATGGCACAGGCGGGTGAACCGATCCCGAGGTCGGCGCAACGGTGAGGAAGCCGTGACAGCGGCTCGTGGCCGGACACCTCTCCCGGTCGACCGCGTCGCGGACGACGTCCCACTCCGCCGCGCTGCAGCCGCCACCGGTCCGCCCCGCCCGGCACCCGGCTTGGGGTCTCGCTCACGATTCTCGGTCACCACGTCGACTTCGACCGGGTCAAAACTCAGTTCACTTCCCCAGCCATTCGGTCAAGTCATGATCCGCCAATGACCCGCCACACCACCCGTGCCGCAAAGAGCGGCCAGACCAGGTGTGTCCCGGCCACCCGCGGGTGGTGTCGCCGCGGATGAGCAGTGCCGGGGGCGGATCGGACGTGCCAGGATTCGAGAATGGAGATGTCCGACGTCACGCGTGCGATGGCGGCTGCGACTTCGGTCGCCGCATCGCTCGGCCTGCCGGTCAGCGGCGCACTCGTGCTCCACAACTCGAACAAGCTGGCTCTGCGGCTGACGCCGTGCGACGTCTTCGCCCGGGTCGCACCCGTGGGACAAGAGGTCGCGCAGTTCGAAGTCGAACTCGCTCAGCGGCTCACCGAGGTCGGGAGCCCGGTGTGTCCCCTGGACCCTCAGGCGGGCCCGCGTGTGCGCACGAGCGATGGCTTCGCAGTGACGCTGTGGACCTACTACGAGCCCGTGACACCTCCTGTCTCACCGGTCGACTTCGCTAAGGCGCTGGAGCTGCTGCACGTCGGCATGCGCGAGGTCGACATGCCGAGCCCGCGGTTCACGGACCGGATCACGGAGGCGGAAGAAGTCGTTGCCGACCCGGATCGCTCGCCGGAGCTCGCCGGCGCGGAGCGCGTCTTCCTCGGCGGCAGGCTGGCGGGCCTGCGACGAGCGATCGAGGAGCGCGGCGCCGTGGAGCAGCTGCTCCACGGCGAGCCGCATCCGGGCAACGTGCTCAGCACGAAGAACGGCCCGTTGTTCATCGACCTCGAGACGTGCTGCCGCGGCCCCGTCGAGTTCGACCTCGCCCATGTTCCCGAGGCGGTCTGCGAGCACTACCCGAACGTCGACCGGGGACTGCTGGACGAGTGCCGACAGCTCGTCCTCGCGATGGTCGCGGCGTGGCGCTGGGAGGTTGACGACCAGTTCCCGAACGGGAGGCTGTTCGGAGAAGAAATGCTGCGCGCGCTGCACGACGGCCCTCCTTGGCCGACACTCGACACGATGAACAGGCGCGTGGGCGGCCTGCCGGGGTCGCCGAAGGTCACGTGAGATCGGCGAGCGACCACACCTCGAGTCCCCGCGATCCCGGGGACGACCCGGTTGCGCGCGGTCACCCGTGGTCGCGGGTCGGCTGTGCCCGAATCCGGGCACGGCATTTGGACCGGTGGTTGGCTGTGGCCATGCTGGAGCCCGTGGGAGACGAGGTGCCGGACGAACTCGCCCGCCACGTGGTCAGGACAACCGGGTTGCCTCCCGCGCTCGCGCGGCGCGTGGTGTCGGACGTCATGGGCTACTTCGTCGAGACGGCGGAGGAGTACGTGCTGCGCCGGCACGCCGAGTTGCGGCGCGACGGGCTGGGCAACGCCCGGATCTGGGCGGTGCTGCGGGAGGAGCTGGACGTGCGGCCGGTGGCCGCGCCGCCGCTGTCCGAGCGCCAGCTGCGCCGGATCGTCTACGGCTAGGTCGACGTCAAGAGGGAGATCACCGGACATGTGCGGAATCGTCGGTTACGTGGGTCCGAGGGACGCCGTCCCCGTGCTGCTGGAGGGCCTGCACCGGCTGGAGTACCGGGGCTACGACTCGGCCGGCGTCGCGGTCGCGGACGACGACGGGCTGCGGGTCGTCAAGACCGCCGGACGGGTCGGCGACCTGCGCAAAGCCGTTCCCGACGGCGCCGCCGGGCGCACCGGCATCGCGCACACCAGGTGGGCCACCCACGGCGAGCCGACCGACCGCAACGCCCACCCGCACGTGGACGCCGCCGGACGCGTCGCCATCGTCCACAACGGCGTGTTCGAGAACTCCGACCGGCTGCGCGCCCAGCTGGCGGCCGACGGCGTCGCGCTGGCCTCCGACACCGACAGCGAAGTCCTCGCCCACCTCGTCGCCCGCAGCGCGGCGGACACCCTCGAAGACGCCGTGCGGGAGGCGTTGGCGCAGGTCGAAGGCACCTACGGGGTGATCGTGATGGACGCCGACCGGCCGGGAGAGCTGGTCGCCGCGCGTCGGGGCAGCCCGGTCGTGCTGGGCGTCGGCGAGCAGGAGATGCTGGTCGCCTCCGACGTCACCGCGCTGGTCCGCTTCACCCAGCAGGTGATCTACCTGGACGACGACGAGATCGCCACGGTCACCGCCGACGGCTACCGCACGTCCACCATGGACGCCCGCGCCACCAGCACCACCCGCTCCCCCACCGCGATCGACGTCGCGAGCGCCGAGTACGAGCTGGGCGAGCACCCCGACTTCATGTACAAGGAGATGCGCGAGCAGCCCGACGCGGTGGACCGCTGCCTGCGCGGGCGGCTGGACCACCGGTTCTCCTCGGCCAGGCTGGACGGCGTCGGCCTCACCCCGCAGGACTACCAGCGCATCCGCCGGGTCAAGCTGCTCGGCTGCGGCTCGGCGTACTACGCCGGTCAGCTCGGCGCGCAGCTGGTCGAGGAGCTGGCCCGGATCCCGGCGGACGCCGAGCCCGCGTCCGAGTTCCGCTACCGCAACCCCGTGGTCGACCCCGACACGCTGTACGTCGCGATCAGCCAATCGGGTGAAACCCTGGACACGCTCGCGGCCGTGCAGGAGCTCAAGCGCAAGGGAGGGCACGTCATCGGCGTGGTCAACGCGGTCGGCAGCACGATCGCCCGCGAGTGCGGCCACGGCATCTTCCTGCACGCGGGCCCCGAGGTGTCCGTGGCGGCGACGAAGTCGTTCACCACGATGGCCGTGGCGCTGGCGATGCTGGCGCTGGACCTGGGCCGCGTGCGCGACCTGTCCATCACGGAGGGCAGGCGGCTCGTCGCCGGGCTGTCGCAGCTGCCGCACCAGATCGCGCAGGTCCTCGCCGCCGAGGACGAGATCGCGGCCATCGCCCGCAAGCACGCCGGCGCGCGGCACATGTTCTTCGTCGGCCGGGTGCGCGGTTGGCCGGCCGCGCGCGAGGGCGCGCAGAAGCTCAAGGAGATCTCCTACGTGCACGCCGAGGCCTACCAGGCGTCCGAGCTGAAGCACGGGCCGCTCGCGCTGATCAACCCCGAGATGCCGACCGTGGTGCTGGTGCCCGACGACGAGCTGCTGGCCAAGAACACCGCCACCATCGAGGAGATCAAGGCACGGGGCGGTCCGGTCATCGCGGTCACCGACGCCGAGCTGCCGCCCGGTCTGGCCACGGACGTCATCCGGGTGCCGAAGTCGCACGACGCGTTGGCCCCGATCACGCTCTCGGTGCCGTTGCAGCTGTTCGCGTACCACCTCGCGCACGCGCTGGGCCGTGACGTCGACCGGCCGCGCAACCTGGCCAAGAGCGTGACCGTCGAGTAGCGCGTCGGGGGTGAGGCCGGGCCGTTCGGCTCGGCCATTCGCGTGACGGCATCGGGGATCGCTATCGCTTCACATCCGGCGGGGATGGGGAGGTGTTGACCCGCGTCGTCCCCGCACGGAACTGTTTGCGTATTTTCGCCGACAACACACCCGCGGGGGACGCCGTGAACCACCTATCGTTCGGGATCACGCTGGCCACACCGGCCACGCACGACGCGCTCGTCGAGGCCTGCCGCACCGCCGAGGGGTACGGGTTCGACTCCGTGCTGGCCGTCGACCACCTCGGACCGAACCGGACGTCGCCGTTCTCGGTGCTGAACCTCGCCGCCCAGGTGTCGCCCACCCTCAAGGTCGGCACCTACGCGCTCAACGGGGCGTTCTGGAACTCGTCGCTGCTGGCCAGGGAAGTGCAGACGGTGCAGCGGATGAGCGGTGGGCGGCTGCAGCTCGGGATCGGCGCGGGGATCATCAAGCAGGAGTTCGACCTGGCCGGCATCCCGTGGACGCCGATGGACGCCCGGGTCGCCCACGTCGGCTCGCTGCTGGACGAGCTGCGGAAGCTGCTCGACGACGAACCCGACGTCGAGCACCCCCCGGTGCTGATCGGCGGCACGGGTGACCGGATGCTGCGCCTGGCCGCCGAACGCGCCGACGTCGTCAGCGTGGGCGGCATCAGGCACATCAAGGGCAAGGCGACGGGCAACTTCCGCGTCATCGGCACGGACGAGACCGAGGAGCGCGTGGCGTTCGTGCGGGACGCGGCGGCGGGGCGCGACGTCACGCTCAACGCGTTCGTCCAGGTCGTCGAGGTGACCGACGACCGGGAGGCCGCGGCGGCGCGGATCGCCGCGGACTGGGAGCTCGCGGCGGAGGTCGTGCTCGACTCGCCGTACATGCTGATCGGCACCGCGGCCGAGATCGCCGAGCAGGTCGTGGCCTCGCACCGCCGGTTCGGGTTCACGTCGTTCAGCGTGCAGCGGCCGTACCTCGACGCGCTGGGACCGTCGATCGCGCTCGCCCGCGCCGCCGCATGACGGCCACGAAGGGCGGTGCCCTGACCGTCGGCCAGGGCACCGCGATGTACGTCGGCGCGGTGCTGGGCACGGGTGTGATCGCGCTGCCCGCGCTGGCGGCCGAGATGGCGGGCCCGGCGTCGCTGCTGGCGTGGCTTGCGCTCGTGGTGCTGTCGGCCCCGTTGGCGGCGACCTTCGCGGCACTGGGCGCGCGGCACCCGGACGCGGGCGGCGTGTCCACCTACGCGCGGCTGGCGTTCGGGGAACGCCTCTCCGCCGTGGTCGGCTGGTGCTTCTACTTCGCCGTGCCGCCGGGCACGACGGCGGCGGCGCTGTTCGCCGGCGCGTACGTCGAGGAGGCCATCGGCGGCGGGCAGTGGACGGTCGTGGTGACCGCGCTGACGCTGCTGACCAGCATGGCCGTGACGAACTGGATCGGTCTGCGCGCGTCGGGCGCGGTGCAGTTCGTGCTGGCCGCGCTCCTGGTGTTCCTGGTGCTCGGCTCGGTGCTGCTGGCGGTGCCGCACGTCGACATGGGCAACCTGACGCCGTTCGCGCCGCACGGCTGGCTCGCGATCGCGCCGGCCGCGGGCCTGCTGGTGTGGAGCTTCGCCGGCTGGGAGGCGATCACGCACCTGGCGCAGGAGTTCCGCAACCCGCAGCGCGACCTGCCGCGTGCCACGGGCATCGCCGTCACGATCGTGGGCCTGCTGTACCTGTCGGTGGCGTTCGCGATCATCGCGGTGCTCGGCCCGGCCGCCGCGGACGGCGAGGCGCCGCTGGGGCAGCTGATCGCGCGCACGGTCGGCGGTGACGTGAAGGTGGTGGCGGCGGTCGCGGCGGTGCTGCTCACCATCGGCTCGATCAACGCCTACATGGCCAGCGCGTCGAAGCTGAGCGCGGCGCTGGCGCGGGACGGCGCGTTCCCGCGCATGCTGTCCGGCGGCACCGTCGCGGGCGAGGTGCCGCGCCGCAGCCTGCTGGTCGTGGTGGCGCTGTGCTTCGTGTCCCTGGCGGTGGCCATGGGCACGGGCACGGGCGCGAAGCTGTTGGTCCTGCTCACCACCGGGCAGTTCGTGGCGGTCTACCTCATCGGCACGGCGGCGGCGTTGAAGCTGCTGCCGACGCGTTCGCCCGCCTGGTACGCCGCGCTGGTGGCGTTCCTCGGCGTGGTGGGGCTGACGGTCGCCACGGCGGTGTACATGCTGTGGCCGTTGGTGGTGACCGCGACGGCGCTGCTGTTCCTGCGGTGGAACCGGAAGCGGCGCCAGGACCCGGTGGAGGAAGTCGTCACGTGACGGGACGCCCGGGGTCGCCGCGGCGTGCGGCGACCCCGGACGACGTCACACGCTGCCGGTGAACCGGTCGTCCAGGTAGGCGATCTTGGCCTGCTCGTCGCGGTCGGAGTAGAGGTAGCGGATCCAGGCCTGCTGCTCGTGCAGCAGCGCGCCCATCTCCCAGACGCAGAGCACCTCCCGGTGCTTGCCCTGCTCCAAACGGCGGAAGCTGTCGTGCTGCTTCACGTCCCGGATGTAGACGGTCTCCCACATCTCGTTCTCGCGCCGCCAGGTGCAGACGATGAGGAAGTAGAAGTCGCCGCGGCACAGGTGGTGGATGGCGAAGCCGAGGTCGCCGGAGATGTCCAGCTCACCGGAGGCCGCTTCCGCGCGCAGGAACGACTTGGCGTCCTCGCGCAGCGCCGGGTCGACCACGTCCTGCGGCTCGCGCACCTCGTACCACTTCAGGTGCGCGTCGGGCAGGGCCAGGTCGTGGTCGGGCAGCGCGATGACGTCCTTGGCGTAGTGGCGGTAGTCGGCGTCGACGTTCGAGATGGCCGCGAGGTGCGACAGATTCCTGGTCACCGAACGATCCTAGGCAAAGGCGCCGGGCTCGGACAGGAGCTTGACCGTGCTCTCGGGCACGGGCACCAGCGCGGTGCTGTAGTCGGCCATCATCTCGCCGATCGGGCCGTCGAACTGCGCCCACTCGGGCCGCTCGTACAGCGAACCGGCGAGGCGGACGCGCTCGTCCATCCCGGGGAACGCGCGCACCAGGTGCCACTCGTCTTCGTCCAAAGGGGACGGTCCGAACGCGAGCACCGTGATGCCGATGCTGCGCATGAGCGGGATGGTGCCGTCACGGCTGATGCGGTCGAACTCGGCTCGGGTGCCGGGCTTGAGCTTGAACACACGGGTTTCCAGCAGCCAGGGCTCGGTCATTCGGGCACTCCAAGGACGCGGCGGTATGCCGAAGCGGGTTTTGGGGTGCGCGCAGCTGGGGCGGGCCGAACGCCGGGCTCGCCGACGTTTCTACCGACGACGACGCCGGCGCGCAAGGGGTGAACTAGGGTGCCGCGTCGTGAAACCGGATCTGAGCACCCTGCGCGCCGCCGTGTCCGAGTTCGGCGGCTTCACCACCCCGGAGAAGTCGTGGACGGTCCTGACCGCCGCCACCGCCCCGGCGTTCGACCTGGGCGTCGCCGCGCACCGGGAGGCCGCGCACGTGTGGCTCAACGCGTGGGGCTGCCGCATCCGCACGCCCCGTCCCGGCGAGCCGCGCGTGCTGGACGAGAGCCTGGCGGCCTGGTGGGAGGCGTGGCAAGACGCGCTGCCCGGCACCGGGACGTGGCTCGCCGACCTGACCGACGAGCGGGTGGAGCGGCTGGCCGAGGGCTTCGCCGCGCTGTCGGCGAGCACGGCGGCGGCCACGCCGCGCGGCACCCGGACGCTGGGTCCGACGGCGGCCTCCAAGCTGCTGTTCGCCTTGCGCCCCAACAGCCTGCCGCCGTGGGACAACATGATCGCCGACCGGCTGCACGGCGGTCGTGACGGCGCGGCGTACCGGGCGCACCTGCTGCTGACCCGCGGCTGGGCGGCGGACCTGCTGGCCGAGGCGGGTGTGCCCGAGCCCGAGCTGCTGGCCGACCTCGGCCGGCCGGGGCGCTCGCTGGCGAAGGTGATCGACGAGTACTGCTACCTGGCGTTCACCCGCGGCTGGACGGCGCCGCGCCGGGGCGTGACGTCCGACGACGTGCGCCGGATCGCCCGGTCGCTCCCCCGCACGGAGGAAGCGCTGGTCCGCGACCGGGTCAAATTCCGCATCGGGCGCATCGTGTACCTCGCCCTGTCACCCGATGAGCGGACGATGGGATTCGCGTTCCCCAAGGAGGAGCGGGCGGCGCTGATTGCCTCGGACCCAGATAAATTCCATCCGCCGGTGACTTCGGACGAACGGTACAACTGGGTTCGGGCCACCCTGTCTCAATTGGACGAGGCGGAGTTGACCGAGTTGGTCGTGGAAGCGTGGCGAATGTGCGTGCCGAAACGCGTCGCGCGCGCCTACCTGGGGCGATAGCGGCCCCGATACCGCCGGACGGGCGAAACGGCGGTCACGGGATGCTGGCCGAGCGGGTCATCAGCATTTCTTGGGCAGACCCTATAAGGGAACCGAATTGGGCCGTTGACGTCGCACAAGGCGTGTTTACGATCCTCCATACCAAGCAGGAGGGGACGCCGCATGGCCAGTTTGACCCGATCCGAAGCAGCCGCACGGGGCGCTTTATTGGAGGTCGACTCGTATCACGTGGACCTGGACCTGACCGGCGACGGGAAAGTATTTCGGTCAACGACGAAAATCGCTTTCACCGCCCACGAGGGCCGGTCGACGTTCGTGGACGTCAAGCCGGAGGCGCTGCTGGGGGCCCGGCTCAACGACCGCGACCTGGACGTGTCCGCGCTGGTGGACGGTCGGTTGCCGCTGACCGGGCTGGCCGCGGACAACGAGCTGGTCGTCGTCGCGGACATGGCGTACTCGCGGGAGTCCAAAGGGCTGCACCGCTACGTAGACCCGGCCGACGACCGGGTCTACGTGTACGGAGCGGTGTTCCTCGACCACGCTCCGCGCATCTTCGCGTGCTTCGACCAGCCGGACCTGAAGGCGCCGTTCACGTTCGACCTCACCGTCCCCGACGAGTGGACGGTCCTCGGCACGGGTGCGGCCACGAAGGTCGCGCCCGGCCGGTGGCGGGTGGTGCAGGAGGTGGCGCAGGCGACGTACCTGACCACGGTCGTCGCCGGGCCGTACGCCTCGTTCGAGACCGTGCACGACGGCGTGCCGCTCGGCGTGCACTGCCGCGCGTCGGTCGCCGAGGCGCTGGAGGCCGACATCCAGGAGGTCTTCGACGTCACGGCCCAGTGCCTCGACGAGTTCCACCGGCTGTTCGGCGTGCGCTACCCGTTCGGCCGGTTCGACCAGGTCTTCGCGCCGGAGTTCAGCTACCTGTCGCTGGACCACCCCGGGTGCGTGCTGCTCAAGGAGCTGTACCTGTTCCGCACGCCCGCGCCGCGCAGCGAGCACGAGACCCGCGCGGTGGTCATCGCGCACGGCCTGTCGCTGATGTGGTGGGCCGGCCTGGTGACCAACAAGTGGTGGGACGACCTGTGGCTGGGCCAGGCGTTCGCCGACTACCTGGCGCACCGGGTGCCCAGCGAGGTCACCGAGTTCACCGGCCCGCTGACGACGTTCTCCGCCCGCCGCAAGGGCCAGGCGTACACCGCCGACCAGCGCCCCTCGACCCACCCGGTCTGGATCGACGGCGCGGACGCCATGTCCGCACTGCTGGACCTCGACCGGATCTCGTACTTCAAGGGCTCGTCGGCGTTGCGGCAGCTCGCGCACCACATCGGCGACGACGCGGTGCGCGAGGCGTTGCGGATCTTCTTCGCCCGGCACGCGTACGGCGCGGCGACGTTCGCGGACTTCAACGCGGCGATCGGCGAGGCCGTCGGCCGGGACATGACCGACTGGGCGGACCGCTGGCTGGGCACCGCGAACGTCACCACGCTGGCGCCGGACTTCACCGTCGCCGACGGCGTGATCACGTCGTTCGCCGTGACGCAGTCCGCGCCGGCGTCGCACCCGACGCTTCGGCCGCACACCATCGACATCGGCCTGTACGGCGACGCGCACGAGACGGTCCGCGTGACCGTGGACGGCGAGCGCACCGAGCTGCCCGAGCTGGTGGGCCGCAAGGCCCCGAAGTTCCTCCTGCTCAACGAGAACGACCTGACCTACGCGAAGATCCGCTACGACGACGCGTCACGCCGGGCGCTGCCCGAGGTGCTGCCGACGCTCGCGCCGATCAACCGCGCGATGGTGTGGGCGCAGCTGTTGCAGGGCGTGGTGGACGGCGCCGTGCCCGCGACCGACCACCTGGACCTGGTGACGCGGATGCTCGGCTACGAGACCGAGCTGTCGATCGTCATCGAGGTGCTCGAACAGGCCCGCATCGACGTGGCCGACCGGTTGCTGGACCCCGAACTGCGACCGGGGCTGCTCAAGGCGGTGGCGGACGCGGCACGCGACCGGCTGTCCCGCACCGCGCCGGAGGACGAGCTCGGCCTGGCGTTGTTCCGGGGTCTGGTGGAGTTCACCTCCGACACCTCGGAGCTGCGCGGCTGGCTCGACGGCGTGCCCCTGCCCGCCGGGCTGGAGCTGGACGCCGACCTGGCGTGGCGGGTGCGGTACCGGCTCGCGGTGCTGGGCGCGTTCACCGAGGCGGAGATCGACGAGGCGTACGCGGCGGACCCGAGCACGCACACCGAGCAGTTCGCGGTGAAGGCGCGGGCGGCGATCCCGACGGTCGAGGCCAAGCAGGCCGCGTGGCGCGCGATCACCACCGACGCCGAGCTGTCGAGCTACCGCCTGTGGTCCACCGCGGAGGGGTTCTGGCAGCCGGAGCAGCGCGAGCTGACCGCGCCGTACGTGGCCCGGTTCTTCACCGAGATCGTGGACGTCGCACGGCTGCGCGAGGACAAGGTGCTGGACACGCTCGTGCTGTGGCTCTACCCGCGCTACGCCGGGGAGCCGGGGACGATCGCGCAGGCCGAGGAGCTTTTCGCGCGCGACGACCTGCCCCTGCCGCTGCGCAGGCGCGGCGCGGACCTGACCGACGACCTGCGCCGCGCCGTGCACGCGAGGCACGGGTGAGAGCGGCGGTGGTCGGCGGCGGCGTCGCGGGGGCGGCGCTGGCCTGGCGATTGCGGACCGCCGGTGCGGACGTGACGGTGTACGCGCCCGGCGCGGCCGACGCCTCGGGCGCGTCCGGAGGGCTGGTGCGCGGCTTCGAGGTGGACGCGGGCGCGGCACGGGACGCGGCCGAGTCGCTGGCCGAGCTGCGCTCCGACGAACGGGTCCGGGACTGGGCGGGCTACCGGGAGACCGGGTCGGTGTACGTGACGGCCGACGACGTCACGCCGTGCGTGGACGCCGTCGAAGCGGTCCTGCCGGGCTCCGCGTCCGTCGTGGACGGTGTCGAGCTGGCGCGGCGCTTCGGGTTCCGGGACCTGCCGGCGGACGCGGCCGGGGTCGTGGAGCGGCACGCCGGGCACTTCTCCCCCGACCGGTTCCGCGGGCAGGTGCTGCGGTGGCTGGGCGAGCACGGCGGCGACGTCCGCGCCGAGCGGGTTGCCGAAGTCCTGCCCGGCCCGGCGGTTCGGACTTCCGCCGGTGTGACGGCGTTCGACGCGGTGGTCGTCGCGGCGGGCGCGTGGACGCCGCGGCTGGTCGGCGGCGAGCCGCTGCGGGCCAAGCAGATCCAGTACGGCCTCTACCGGCTGCCGATCCCGTGCGCGGCGTCGTTCGTGGACGACCGGACCGGGCTGTACGGCCGGCCGGACCGCGACGGCGCGTTCCTGCTCGGCCTGGGGTGCGACCGATGGGACGTCGACCCCGACGGCGTGACGCCCGACCACGACCTGGCCGCGAGGGTGCTCGACACGGCCCGCCGCCGGTTCGGCGTCGCGGACGGCGAGGTCGCGGCCGACCGGGTGGTGGCGTCGTTCGACTGCTACCGCTCGCCGGGCGGACTGCGCCTGGTGGACGTCGGCGCCGGGGTGTCCACGTTCACCGGCGGCAGCGGCGGCGCGGCGAAGACCGTGCTGGCGGCGAGCCGGCGGGCGGCGGCGGAGCTGGTGGCGTCGTGATCCTCGGCATCGACCACGTCGGCCTGCTCACCGCGGACCCCGAGGGGGTGGGGGCGCTGCTCGCCGTACTCGGACTGTCCAAAGTGGATGGTGGTGTCGCGGGCGACTACGGCGTCTCGTGCGACTTCTGGCAGGTGGGCGCGGATCCCGCGGCCCCGGCCGTGGAGGTGGTCGCCCCGGTGCGGGAGGACTCGGCGGTGGCCGGACGGCTCGCGCGCGGACCCGGGCTCTACCACATCGCGTTCGAGGTGGACGACCTGCGAGCCGAAGCGTCCCGCTTGCGCGCCAACGGTTTCGCGCTCGTGGATGCGGAGCCGTGCCGCGGCGCGCGGGACGGGATGGCGGTGCAGTACCTGTACGCGCCCAAGCCCGCCGGCGTGCTCGTGGAGCTGGTCCACTACGCCACCGCTCGCCGGGACCTATCGCAGCCATCGGCAATCCCGATCAGCACACCGCAGAAAAGCGGTCGCCCGACATTGCTTCCGCCGCACCGGCGGTAAATAATTAACAGAGACGGCAGGTAGCTGGTCGAGCAATCCGGCCGACTGGGCTCGTCGAACCCAGGGTTGCTTTTCACCGCACCATCTACGCACGTCAGCGCGTCGCGGACGTCAGGGGTGACGTCTTCGACGCACACCTTCCCGCTTTCCGACAATTATTTCCCAGGCCCCGGAAAAATGCCCGGGGCGGGCCTTCAACGTGCCGAAAAGCAGTCACATGACAGGAGTGCTCATGGCCAGCCAGCTCGTGGATTTCGGAGTCGCGGGCTTCGGGTACGCCACCGGCGAGGACCAGGACGTCGCGCAGACGGCCGGTGACTACGTGGGCGATCCCGAACGCGTCGTCCGCTGGGGCTACCACACGTTCCACCGCGCGCCCGACGGCGTGACCGCGACCGACCTGGCGACGCTCGCCGGGCAGGACGCGCTGGACCGCCTCGGCCTCGGGCCCAACGACGTCGACCTCGTCGTGGTGGCCGCCTCCGAGGTGCCGGACTACCACCACTGGGACACCTCCGCCGCCGTCGCGCGCCGGCTCAAGGTCGAGGGCACGACGCAGACGCTGCTGCTCACCGAGGGATGCGCGTGCGGCGTCACGGGCCTCGGCTACGTCGCCGGGCTGCTGGCGCTGCAGCCGGAGCTGGAGACCGTGCTGTTCATCGCCGTCAACCGGGTCAGCGAGTTCCACCGCAACCGGATGAACGTCAACAACGCCGTGCACAGCGACGGCGCGGTGGCCGCCGTCCTCAAGCGCGGCCACGAGAGCGTGCAGTGGCTGGCCACGGACCAGTTCGTGGACCCCGACCTGTCGGACTTCTTCCGCACGGAGGTCGGCGGCGCGGCCAACCCGCTCCCGTTCGACGGCTGGACGGCCAAGGACGCGCCTCCCGGGCACGCCCGCATCCAGGCGCACTTCGACAAGGACCCGGCGAAGCTCCGCGAGTTCGTCGCCACGCTGAACCAGCGCATCACCGACACCGTGGACAACGCGCTGCGCCGCGCGGGGCTGACCCGCGACGACCTCAAGCACGTCATCTACATCAACGACTCCACCGACACGATCGAGGAGGTCGCGGAGCCGTTCGGCGTCACGGTCGAGCACACCAACGCCGAGCTGTCGCTGGGCCACGGCCACATGGGCGCGGCGGACCAGCTGTTCTGCCTCGGCGAGCACATCGAGCGCGGCGACGTGAAGCCCGGCGACGTCGTGGCGCTGTGCGGGATCTCCATCGGCATGCGCTGGTACTGCACGTTGGTGCGGATCTGATGGGCGACCGGCCGGACCTGGTGGAGTCGTTGCGCGCGGCCGTGGCCGAGGGTCGCGCGCCGTCACCCGCGGACCTGACGCGGCTGGCGAACGTGTCCGACCCGCTCGTGCTGCGCAAGGCGGGCAAGCTGTTGGCACGCCTGGAGGACGCCGAGGGACTGCGACCGCTGCGCGTAGCCGTGCTCGCGACTTGCACGATCGGGTCGTACGAGCAGATCCTCCGGGCGAGCCTGGTGTCGGCCGGCGTGCTGCCGGACCTGGCGCCCGGCCCGTACGGGCTGTTCGAGCTGACGCTGGCCACCGATCCGTTCGACGGCGTCGACCTGATCACGCTGCTGCTGGACGAGACCTGCTTCCTGCCCGACGACTGGGCCGCGACGGACGTCGACGGCCTGGCCGGGCACCTCGAAGCCCGGCTCGCGGACCTGCGGGGCCTGGTGCTCTCGGCGGTGGAGCGCTCGACCGCGACGGTGCTGCTGCACACCGTGCCGCTGCCCGCCCAGGTGCGCGACTCGGTGATCAGCTGGCGGGCGCGCGCCGCGCTGTCCAAGGCGTGGGCGAAGCTCAACGAAGGCCTGCTGGACCTCGCCGCGCAGCACCGCCAGGTCGCCGTGACCGACCTCGTGTCGGTGCTGGCGGACTCGCCGTTCCCGGCGCGCGACGACCGGCTGCACCGCTACGGCGACCTGCCCTACACCGACGGCGCGCTGTACCTGCTGGCGCGCGAGGTCCGGCGGTTCGCCCAGGCGCGGGCAGGCCTGTCCCGCAAGGTGCTGGCGCTGGACCTGGACAACACGCTGTGGGGCGGCGTGCTCGGCGAGGTCGGCGCGGAGGGCGTGCAGCTCGGCGGCCTGTACCCGGGCAACGCCTACCGCGAGGTGCAGCGCACCGCGAGCAGGCTGCGCGACCAGGGCGTGGTGCTGGTGCTGGCCAGCAAGAACGACGCCGACCTGGTGGACGAGGCGCTGACCGCGCACCCGGAGGTGCTGCTGCGGCCGGAGGCGTTCTCCGCCAAGGCGGTCAACTGGTCGCCGAAGGCGGGCAACCTGCGCGAGGCCGCGTCCGCCCTCGGGCTGGGCATCGGGTCGTTCGTGTTCCTGGACGACTCGCCGTTCGAACGCGGCCACGTCGAGGAGGAGCTGCCCGAGGTCGTGGTGCTGCCCGCTGACGGCGACCCCGCGCACATCGTGCGGACGCTGCTGGCGCAGGGCTGGTTCGACGTCGCGGAGCTGACCGAGACCGACCTGGCGCGGCCGGAGCTGTACCGCAGCCGGACGCTGCGCAACGACTTCGCCGGAGGCTTCGGCTCCTCGGAGGACTACCTGCACGCGCTGGACGTGCGGCTGGTCGTGGCGGAGGCGGACGGCTTCGCCGTGGCGCGCGTCGCGCAGCTGGCTGCCCGCACCAACCAGTTCAACCTGACCGGCCTGCGGTTCGACGAGGCCGAGACCGGCCGGCGCATCGCCGACCCGGACCACCTGGTCGTCACGTTCGCGGTGGCCGACCGGTTCGGCGACGAGGGAGTCATCGGCGCGGCGTGGGTCGACCGCTCGGGCGCCGAGTGGCACGTGGACAACCTGGTGCTCAGCTGCCGGGTGCTGGGTCGCGGCGTGGAACTGGCCATCGCCGCGTGGCTGGCGCGCCGGGCGCACGCCGCGGGCGCCACCGCGCTGCGCGGCCGGTACGTGCCGTCCAAGAAGAACGGCCTGGCCAAGGGCTTCTGGACCGACGCCGGGTTCGCCGACGAGGGCGACGGCGCGCACGCGCTGGCCCTGGACACCGGGCTGCCCGACGTGCCCGCGTGGATCAACCTGCTGGAAGGGAACGAGGTAGCCCGATGACCGAGACCACGGTGGAGCAGTCCGTGCTGGAGATCCTGGCGGGCGCGCTCGACGTGAGCGTCGACGTGCTGCGCGGCGAGCCGGTGCTGGCCCGGCACGAGTGGGACAGCATCAGCTCGCTGGACGCCCTGGCCCAGCTGGAGAACCGGTTGGACGTGACGCTGGACCTGCGCGCGTTCCACGCCGCCCGGACCGTCGAGGACGTGGTGGCGCTGGTGCGCCCCGCCTCCTGACGCGCCCTCCCGACGCCGGGGCCGCACGACGTACCCGGCGACGCGGACCGGGCCGCGCACCCGCGCCCGGTCCGCACGTCCCGCACTCCGGCACCGCCGCCGCGGCGCCACCCGACAAGGCTTGGAGACTGTGTTGGACCACCAGGATGTAGAACTGCTCGCGATCGGAGCGGGCCCCGCGAACCTGGCCCTTGCCGTCGCGCTGGAGGAGCTGTCCCCCGACCTCGCCGCACGCGCGCTCGTCGTGGAGCAGCACGACGACATCGTGTGGCAGCGCGGGATGCTGCTGCCCTGGTCGCGCAGCCAGGTGTCCTTCCTCAAGGACCTGGTGACGCTGCGGAACCCGACCAGCCCGTACTCGTTCGTCAACTACCTGCACTCGACGGGTCGCCTCGACGAGTTCATCAACCTCGGCACCTTCACGCCCTACCGCCTGGAGATCTCGGGCTACCTGGCGTGGGTGGCGCGGTCGTTGACGAAGGTCCGGCTCCAGCACGGGCGGCGCGCGGTCGCCGTCGAGCCGCAGCACGGCGAGGCCGGTTCGGTGGACCGGTGGCTGGTGCGGTTCGCCGACGGCAGCACGGTGTCGTGCGCGACGCTGGTCATCGGCGTCGGCCGCGACCCGCACCTGCCGACGGAGTTCGCGGCGCTGCCGAGGGAACGCGTGGTGCACAGCACCGAGTTCGTGACCCGGATCGGCGCGCTCGACCCGGAGGGCGAGCACCGCATCGTCGTGGTCGGCGGCGCGCAGAGCGCGGCGGAGATGCTGTGGTCGGCGCACGAGACCTTCCCGCGCGCCAAGGTGACGATGGTGATGCGCTCGATCGGCCTCAACGGCTACGAGAGCAGCAAGTTCACCAACGAGCTGTTCTACCCGTCGTTCGTGGACAAGTTCAACGAGGCGCAGCCCGACGCGCGGACGCAGCTGCTGCGCGAGATGCACCGCACCAACTACGCGGGCCTGTCGCCGGCCATGCTGGACAACCTCTACCACACGATGTACCTGGAGAAGCTGACCGGCACCCAGCGGCTGTCGATGGTGACGATGGCCGAGGTCGTCGACTCCGCGCTGGTGGACGACGAGGTCGTGCTGACGCTTCTGGACCGCCGCACGGGCGAGCGCAGCGAGCTGCGCTGCGACCGGGTGATGCTCGGCACCGGGTTCGACAAGCGGATGCCGACCCTGGTGCGCTCGATGGCCGCCGAGGTCGGCCAGGAGGACTTCACCGTCACCCGCAACTACCGCCTGCAGCTGCCCGAGGCGGTGTCCGCCCGGGTGTACCTGCAGGGCGTGAACGAGGCCACGCACGGCATCGCGGACTCGTTGATCAGCGTCCTGGCGATCAGGGCCGCGGAGATCGTCGCCGACCTCGCCGACGCCGACGAGGACAGCGTGCCCGTGGTGCCGCAGCGCGTCACCGAGCTGTTCGCCGAAGCACCCCAACCCGCCTGACCCGAGAGGAGTCGTCACCATGATGGAAATCCGCCCCCTGGACCGGGACAACCTCAAACTCGACAACGGACTGGTCGCGCAGCGGCTGATGCCGTGGGACCTGGTCAACGCGCCGTTCGAGGGCTCGTGGTGCGTCGTGCGCCCCGGCGCCGAGTCGGGCGCCCACGGCCACCACGAGTACGAGATCTGGGTCGCCATGACCGGCGAGGCCGAGATCATCACGCAGGCGGGCGCCACGCCGTTCAAGGCCGGTGACGTCGTGCACTTCACGCCGCACGAGAAGCACCAGGTCGTCAACAAGGGCGCCGAGGACTTCCAGTTCTACGCGATCTGGTGGGACGCCGAGCTGGCCGGGAAGTTCGCCGCCCGCCACGAGGGAGCCGCCTCGTGACGACCCGTTCCCGACCGGCGATCGTCGTCGCCGCGACGCCCACGTCGAACGGCGACCTGCACGTCGGTCACATGTCGGGCCCGTACCTGGGCGGCGACGTGTACGCGCGTTACCTGCGCGCCACCGGTCGACAGGTGCTCTACACGACGTGCACCGACGACAGCCAGAGCTACGTGGTGTCCACCGCGCACCGGCGCGGCCTGGCGCCCGACGAGCTGGTGCGGACGTCGATGGCGAAGATCGAGCGCTCGCTCGACGCGATGGGCACGCTGATGCCGGGCCTGCCGCCGATCGACGACCGGTACCGCACGACGGTGCTGGACTTCCTCAAGGAGCTGCACGCCGCCGGTCGGTTCCACCTCCGCAAGGTGCAGCTGCCCTACGCGCGCAACGCGGGCGCGTTCCTCTACGACGGCCTCGTCACCGGCACCTGTCCGTCGTGCCTGGCCGGCAGCTGCGGCGGCGCGTGCGAGAACTGCGGCCACCCGAACAACTTCGACGAGCTGCTCGACCCGAAGTACACCATCGACCCGAGCGACACCGTGGTGTACCGGGAGTGCGAGATCCTCGTGCTGCCGATGGAGGACTACCGCGAGCGGCTCACCTCCTACTACGCGGCGCGCACGCCCCGCTGGCGACCGCACGCCCGGCAGCTGATCAGCGAGCTGCTGTCCAAGCCGCTGCCGGACATCCCGGTGACGATCCCCGGCACGTGGGGCATCGCCGCGCCGTTCCCGGAGACCCCGGGCCAGATCGTCTACCCGTGGGTCGAGGCGATGCCCGCCTCGATGTACGCCACCTGGTGGACGGCGACGCAGCTGGGCCGTCCCACGGCGGGGGTCGACGAGCTCTGGCGGGCCGACCACGACGCGGAGCTCGTGTACTTCCACGGCTTCGACAACGTCTACCACTGGGGCCTGGTCGACCTGGTGATGCTGCTCGCGCACGGCGACAAGTACACGACGCCGGAGTCCAACGTCTGCAACGAGTTCTACGACCTGGACGGCGAGAAGTTCTCCACCAGCCGCAACCACCTGATCTGGAGCGCGGACCTGCTGGCGGAGGTGCCGCGCGACCTGGTGCGGTTCTACCTGGCGCTGACCGGTCCCGAGTTCCAGCGGGCGAACTTCACCCGCGACGCGCTGCACTCGACGACCACGCGCCGCCTGATCACGCCGTGGAACGAGCTGGCCGAGGCCATCGCGCTGGCCATGGTCGGGGTGGACGGCACCCGGCCGCTGGCCACCACCGAGGCCGGGCGCTGGCGTGCGGCGACCGTGCTCAAGCGGTTCCGGCTGTGCTACGACCTGCCCGGGTTCAGCATGGGCCGCGCCGCGGAGACGATCGTGACGCAGCTCGGGCGGCTGCGGGCGCTGGCCGACGCGGTGGACCACCGCCGCAACGGCAAGGCGCCGACGCAGCCCGGCGACCTGCTGCTGGAAGCGCGCACGCTGCTCGCGTGCGCCGCGCCGATCCTGGTCGACGTCGCGGCCGACGTGTCCGCGCAGGGCGTCGACCTGTCCATCGGCGACGACATGCCGGCCGAGATCCGGCCGTTCCGGTTCCCGTCGCTGCCCGGCACGCACGCGCGGGCCGAGCAGCACGCGGCCCTCGACGGCGTGAGCTAGGAGGCGACGCACCGTGAAGCTGCTGACCATCGAGACCCGCCAGTACCTCGAGTACTACCACTCGCGCTACCGGCAGGTGCAGGACCTGGGCGTGGACCTGTACGTGCTCAACGGCGAGGGCACCGAGGACTTCTGGCCCGCCGACCGCTACCGCCTGGTGGGGTCGAAGAACATCGACGAGATGATCGCCACCGCCAAGCAGTGGCACGCCACCGAGGCGTTCGACGGCGTGATCACGTTCTCCGAGGCGGCCGTGGTGGCGGTCGCGGCGATCGCCGAGGCGCTCGGCCTGCCCGGCATCGGCGTCGAGGCGGCGCTGAACAGCCGCAACAAGTACCTGATGCGGCAGGCGCACGAGAAGGCCGGCGCGCCGATCCCCGGTTTCCGGTTCGTCACCTCGCTGGCCGAGGCGAAGGCGGCGGCGGACGAGTTCGGCTACCCCGTGATCGTGAAGCCGACGCTGGGCGCGGGCAGCCACTTCGTGTTCCGCTGCGACGACGAGGCCGAGCTGACCGAGCACTACGGGCAGGCCGCGCAGGGCATCCAGGACCTGTTCTGGGCCAACTCCGAGGCGGACGGGATCGACCTGGGGCCCAACGGGCTGCTCGTCGAGTCCTTCCTGGACGGCAAGGAGTACCTGATGGAAGCCGTCGCGTGGGACGGCGAGGTGTACCTCGGGTCGGTGGTGGACCGCATCACCGCCGAGGGTGGGACGTTCGACGACGACGTGCACCACGCGCCGACGTCGATGAGCCCGGACGACCTGGAGGCCGTGCACGAGGTCGTCACCGCGGGCGCGCTGGCCCAGGGCCTCACGAACAGCGTGATGCACGCCGAAGTCCGCTTCCACGAGGGCAAGCCGTACCTGCTGGAGATCGCGGCACGGGTCGGCGGCGGCGGGCTCGACATGATCGCCCGCATCACCGCCGAGCACGACCCGATCGCGGCCGTGGTGGACATCGGCGCGGGACGGCGGCCGAACGTCCGCCACTTCCGGCCCACCGGCACGCACATCGCCGCGATGTGCCTGATCTCCGACGCCGGGGTGGTGCGCGAGGTGCGCGTGCCCGAAGAGGTGTCCACTTCGGACCGCGTGTTCCTGCTCAAGATCACCGCACGGCCCGGCGACGTGGTCAAGCGCCCGCCGGACGGCAACACGATCATCGGCTTCCTCGGCGCCACCGGCACGTCGGAGGCCGACGCTTTCGCCCTGATGAACGACTACGCAGCGAAGATCGAGGTCGATTTCCAGTAGCGCCACACCGCAGGCGTCGCCGGCCCTCCGCGTCACATGTGGCGGACCGGTGGCGCCACCGGCCAGAGAGGACTCCACCCCCGTGTCCGAGCCCGAGCAACGCACCGCGCGCCGCCGCAGGTACCTGATGTGCCCGCCGGAGCACTTCGACGTCTCCTACTCCATCAACCCGTGGATGAACCCCGAGAAGCCGACCGACGCGTCCATCGCCCTGCTCCAGTGGAGCCGGCTCCGGTCGCTGTACCTCGACCTCGGCCACGACGTCGAGCTGATCGAGCCCGAGCCCGGGCTGCCGGACATGGTGTTCGCCGCGAACGGCGCGACCGTGGTGGACGGCCGGGTCCTGTCGGCGCGGTTCCGGTTCCGGCAGCGCGAGGCGGAGGGGCCGGCGTACCTGGAGTGGTTCCGCGAGCACGGCTTCCGCACGCACGAGGCGTTCTGGGTGAACGAGGGCGAGGGCGACTACCTGCTGGTGGGCGACCGGATCCTGGCGGGCACGGGCTTCCGCACCGACCAGCGCTCGCACGTGGAGGCGGCCCGGTTCTTCCGGCGCGAGGTCGTGACGCTCGACCTGGTCGACCCGCGGTTCTACCACCTGGACACCGCGCTGGCGGTGCTGGACGACGACCTGATCATGTACTACCCGGAGGCGTTCTCGACGTGGAGCAGGGGCGTGCTGCGCTCCCTGTACCCCGACGCCGTGATCGCCGGCGACCACGACGCCGAGGTGTTCGGCCTCAACGCCGTCAGCGACGGCAAGCACGTCCTGCTGGCGCAGGAGGCCACCCACCTGGCCGACCAGCTAGCCGACCGGGGTTTCACGCCCATTGGTGTCGACCTGTCCGAACTTCTCAAATCCGGCGGCAGCGCGAAGTGCTGCACGCTCGAACTGCGTGGGGAGCCAGCTCGATGATCAACTACGACGGCAAGAGGTTCCACCCGGTCACCGGCGGCGGTCCCGAGGAGAGCCGGGTCGCCGTGTACCACCAGGACGGCGACCTGCTCTGGGGCGAGTTCCTCGGCGGCAAGGCGCGCCGCGGCGCGCTGACCGGCACCGCGAAGCCCGACGGCGCGCTCGACTTCGCCTACTGCATGGTGCTCGACGACGGCCAGGTCATCTCCGGGCACTGCCGCAGCACGCCGAAGGTGCTGGAAGACGGCCGCATCCGCCTCGACGAGGTGTGGGAGCGCTTCGGCGAGCACGCCGCGTCCGGCGTCTCGACCATCGAGGAAATCCCCGCTCAGACCGCGAACTGACCGAGAGGCCGACGAGCAGCCATGACTTCCGCGAGCACCATCACCGCCCGCAAGGAGGACACGCCGCGCAAGGGCGGCGTCGTCACGTGGGCGTGCGCGCCGGGCTTCCCGCCCGCCGTGATCTTCCCGTTCACGCCCGCCGAGCGCATGGGCACCCGCAACATCCTGGAGTTCCAGGCGCTGATGTACCGGACGCTGTACTACTTCGGCAGCGACGGCACCCCGAACGTGGACTACACCCAGAGCATCGGCGAGGAACCGGTGTGGAGCGAGGACGGCCTGACCGTGCGGGTCAAGGTCAAGCCGTGGAAGTGGTCCAACGGCGAGACGCTGTCCGCCGAGAACGTGCTGTTCTGGGTGAACCTGATGAAGGTCAAGGGCGCCCGGTACGGCGAGTACGTGCCGGGCTACTTCCCGGACAACCTCACCGACTACGGCAAGGTCGCCGACGACGAGGTGTTCTTCACCTTCGACAAGGTCTACTCGAAGCACTGGGTGCTCTACAACCAGCTCAGCACGATCACGCCGCTGCCCAAGGCGTGGGACCGCACCGAGGCGGGCCCGGCGAACGCCTCCGGCGACCTCGCCGACGTCGAGGCGGTCTACGAGTACCTGATGGCGCAGCAGGGCAACATCGTCGACGAGGGCAACGCCCACCGCACCAAGTGGGCCGACAGCCCCATCTGGAGCATCGTGAGCGGCCCGTGGCGGCTCAAGAGCTACACGTTGGAGGGCGTGGTCACGTTCGTGCCCAACGAGCACTACTCGGGGCCGAACAAGCCGTACCTGGACGAGTTCCGCCAGGTGCCGACGTTCTCCGACGAGGAGCAGTACGACATGCTGAAGGCGGGCCCGGACGCCGAGAACGGCATCCAGGTCGGCTACCTGCCGCTGAGCTTCGCCACGGAGCCCGCGGTCGACCCGGTGGTCGGCGGACCGAACCCGTTGTCCGAGTACACGATGTTCCCGCAGTCGGCGTTCTGCATCCGGTACATCTCGTTGAACTTCAACAACCCGACCGTGGTCGGCAAGATGTTCGCGCAGACGTACCTCCGCCAGGCGTTGCAGTCCTCCCTGGACCAGGACACCGCGGTGCGCGACATCTACCAGGGTTACGCGTACCGGCAGAACGGCCCGGTGCCGATGTACCCGAAGACCGACTACGTCTCGCCGCGCCAGCGCGAGGGCGCGTGGCCGCTGCCGTTCTCCCCCGAGAACGCCAAGGCGCTGCTGGAGGCGAACGGCTGGGACACCAGCGTCACGCCCGCGGTGTGCGTGCGGCCGGGCACGGGTCCTGGCGAGGCGGGCGCGGGCATCCCCGCGGGCACGAAGCTGTCGATCCTGCTGCGCTACGTCGAGGGCCGCCCGGCCCTGACCCGGGTGATGGAGAACTTCCGCGACGCCGCCGCGAAGGCCGGCATCGAGCTGCGGCTCCAGGAGGTGTACGGCTCGATCCTCGTGGCCGAGGACGCGCCGTGCGAGCCGACCGCCACCACGCCGTGCACGTGGGAGATGTGCTGCTGGAACGGCGGCTGGGCCTACCACCACCCGACCGGCGAGATCCTGTTCTCCACCAAGGCGGGCGGCAACTTCGGCTTCTACAGCGACCCCAAGGCCGACGCGCTGATCGAGCGCACCGTCACCAGCGACGACCTGGACGTGCTCTACGAGTACCAGGACTACATCGCCAACGAGGTGCCGGTCATCTTCACGCCGAACTTCCCGATCCGGCTGTTCGAGGTCGCCAACACGCTCGGCGGGTTCGGGCCGATCAACCCGTACGGGATGATCAACCCCGAGAACTGGTACTACCGCGACTGATCCCCTCGGCACGGGGTCCGCACCGGACCCCGTGCCGCTTGTCCACCGCTCACAGGGGGTTCGCCCGTGGTCTTGTCCGCCGCGCCGCCGAGCACGCTCGGCGCGCATTCGCTGCTCGTGTTCCTGGTGCAGGTCGGTGTGCTGCTGGGGATGGCGCTCGTGCTCGGGCGGCTCGCCGTCCGGTTCGGCATGCCCGCCGTCGTCGGCGAGCTGGCGTCCGGCGTCGTGCTCGGGCCGTCGCTGCTGGGCACGTTCGCCCCGGTGTTCGACGACCCGGCCCAACTGCACCTGCTCGACGCCGTCGGCCAGTTCGGCGTGCTGCTGCTGGTGGGGTTCACCGGGATGCACCTCGACCTCGGCCTGGCTCGCCGACAGCGCCGGGCCGCCGCCTGGGTCGGCGCGGGAGGCCTGCTCATACCGCTGGGGCTCGGCGTCGGCGCCGGGTTCCTCCTGCCCGTCGCCATGCTCGGCCCGGCGGCGGACCGGCCTGTCTTCGCGCTGTTCCTCGGGGTGGCGGTGTGCGTGAGCGCCATCCCGGTGATCGCCAAGGTCCTGCTGGAGATGAACCTGCTGCACCGCGACATCGGGCAGCTCACCGTCACGGCCGCCGCCGTGGACGACGTGGTCGGCTGGTCGCTGCTGGCCGTGGTGTCAGGGATGGCCGCCTCCGGGCTGACCGCCGGGCACGTGGCGTGGTCGCTGGGCGCGCTGGCGGTGGTGCTCGTCCTCGCCCTGGTCGCGCTGCGACCGGTGACGCGCGGCGCGCTGCGGCTCGCCGAGCGCTCCGGTGATCCGGGCGTGACCGTGGCGGTGGTCGTGTTGCTGGTGATAGCGTCCGCCGCCGGCACCCACGCCCTGGACCTCGAGCCGGTGCTGGGGGCGTTCGTGTGCGGCTTGGTCATCTCGTCGGTCGGCGGTGTCGCCCGTGAGCCGCTGACCGCGCTGCGGACGTTCGTGATGGGCGTCCTGGCGCCGCTGTTCTTCGCGACGGCGGGCCTGCGGATGGACCTCACGGCCCTGCGGCACCCGACCGTGCTCGGCGCGGCGCTGGCAGTGCTGCTGCTGGCCGTGGTCGGCAAGTTCGCGGGCGCCTACGCGGGCGCGCGGCTGGCCAGGCTCAGCCACTGGGAAGGTCTCGCGCTCGGCGCGGGGCTCAACGCGCGCGGTGTCATCGGCGTGATCGTGGCGCTGGTCGGCCTGCGGCTGGAGGTGCTGTCGACCGAGGCTTACACGGTCGTGGTGCTGGTGTCGGTCGTGACGTCGCTGATGGCGCCGCCGACGTTGCGGTACGCGGCACGGCGGATCGCCGTGACCGACGAGGAGCGCGAGCGCGAGAAGGCGTTCGGCGGTGTGCAAGTCCTATCGAGAGTGGAGCCCCGATGAGCAACACCGACCAGCGGCCCCTGCTGCTCGTGGTCGCGACCGGCATGCGGTTGTACCGCGAGTACCTGCTGCGCTCGATCAGCGCGGAGTACCGGGTGCACCTGTTCCTGACCGCCGAGCCCGACTGGGAGAAGGAGTACGTGTCCGGCTGGACCGTGCTGCCTTCCACGACCGACGGGCCGGCCATGGCGGCGGCAGCGGCGGAGATCCACGCCGGCACGCCGTTCTCCGGTGTGCTGTGCTGGGACGAGGTGCGCATCCACGCCACCGCGTTCGTCGCGCAAGCCCTGGGCCTGCGCAACGGCGACCCGGACGTCATCTGGCGCCTGCGCGACAAGGGAGGCACGCGGGCGGCGCTCAAGGCGTCGGGCGTGCCGCAGCCGAAGTCGATCCCCGTCAAGACCGCGGACGAGGCGGTGGCGGCGGCGGCCGAGGTCGGGTACCCGGCGATCCTCAAGCCGCGCGGTCTCGGCGCGAGCCTGGGCGTGGTGAAGGTGCACGACGAGGACGAGGTGCGCGCGAACTTCGCGTTCACGGAGGCGGCGCGCGGGCCGGAGCCGGTGGTGTTCGACACCGACCAGCCGATCCTGGTCGAGGAGTTCGTGTCGGGCGAGGAGATCAGCGTCGACTCGGTGGTGCGCGACGGTGTCGTGACGCCGCTGTTCGTCGGCCGCAAGGTCGTCGGCTACCACCCGTACGCCGAGGAGATCGGCCACTTCGTGGACGCCTCGGACCCGCTGCTGACCGACGACGTGCTGCTCGACGTGGCCCAGCGGACGCACAAGGCGTTGGGCTTCACCGACGGCATCACGCACGCCGAGTACATGCTGACCGCCGAGGGCCCCAAGGTCATCGAGGTCAACGGCCGCCTCGGCGGCGACATGATCCCCTACCTCGGCCTGCTCGCCACGGGCGTCGACCCGGGTCTGGTCGCGGCGGGCGCGGCCACCGGCGGCGAGGTTGACGTCGCCCACGCGCACGACCGCGTGGCCGGCATCCGGTTCTTCTACGTCGAGGAGGAGGACACCACGCTCGGCTCGCTGGCGTTCGACTCCGCCAGGCTGCCGGAGGGCATCGACCGCGTCGTCACGGTCGCGCAGCCGGGCGCGGTCGTCTCACCGCCGCCCAAGGGCACCGTGTGGGGCCGCATCGCGTTCGCCATCGCCACCGGCGCCTCGCGCGACGAGGTCGCCGCCCGGCTCGACGCGGCCGAAGCCGCGCTGGACGTGACGAGCGCCTGATGACCACCGCGAAGAACACCGACCAGGGCATCTGGCGGACGTTCGTCGAGTCGCCGGCAGCCGTGAAAGCCATGCTGGCCGGCGTGTTCGTGAACAAGGTCGGTGGGTTCCTCAACATCTTCCTGGTGCTGTTCCTGACCGCCCAGGGCTTCTCCGCCGGTCAAGCGGCGACGGCGTTGGGCGTCTACGGCATCGGCAACGTCGTCGGCGTCCTGGTCGGCGGCGCGCTGGCCGACCGGCTGGGCGCGCGCAACTCCACCGTGCTCAGCATGGGTGGCGCGGCGGTGCTCACCGCCGCGCTGCTCTACCTGCCGGACTACGCGCTGCTCGTCGCCGCGGTGGCCGTGCTCGGCGCGGTCTCCCAGGTCTACCGGCCCGCCTCGGCCACGCTGCTGTCCGAGCTCACGCCCGACGACCGGCAGGTCATGGTCTTCGCCATGTACCGGTTCGGCCTGAACCTGGGCACGACCGCCGCGCCGCTGATCGGCTTCGGCCTCTACCAGCTCGGCGGTGACGACTACAGCCTGCTGTTCTGGGGCGAGGCGGCGGTCGCCGCGGTGTACGCGCTGGTCGCCTACCGCGTGCTGCCCGCCAAGACCGGGGTGAGGCAGGCGGCGGGCGACGAGCCGGCGCCCGCGGGCAGCTACGTCGACGTGCTGCGCGACCGGCGCTTCCTGGTGTACCTGGTGGCGACGTTCTTCCACGCCGTGGTCTACGTGCAGTACCTGTCGACGCTGCCGCTGGACGTGCAGGCCTCCGGGGTGCCGATCTTCTGGTACACGCTCGCGGTCGCGTTGAACGGCGGCGCGGTCATCCTGCTCGAACTGGTGGTGACCAAGAAGACGCAGCACATGCGGGCCAACCTGGTCGTCGCGGTCGCGTTCGCGGTGATCGGCGCCGGCTTCGCGCTGTACGCGCTGCCACTGGGCCCGGCGGTGATCGTGGCGGGCACGCTGGTGTGGACGTTGGGTGAGATCATCGGTGGCCCCATGTTGTTCGCCTACCCCGGCATGGCCGGCCCCGCGCACCTCAAGGGCCGCTACATCGGCAGCTTCCAGTTCGTCTACGGCCTCGGCGCCGCCGCGGGCCCGATCGTCGGCGGGTTCCTGTTCCTCCAGCTGGGCCACGGCGCGTGGCCCGTGCTGGCGGTGGTGGAGCTGGGCGCCGCGGTCGCCGTGTACGCGGCCATCCGCAACCGGGCGGGAGGAGCGGGCGGTGGGTGACTTCGACTTCCTCATCGGCCGTTGGTCGATCCACAACCGCAGGCTGCGGCAGCGGCTGGTGGGCAGCGACGACTGGGAGGAGTTCGCCTCCTCCTCGGACGTGCGCCCGGTCTTCGGCGGCGCGGGGAACGTGGACGAGATCACGTTCCCCGACGGCACGTCCGGCCTGACCGTGCGGCTGTTCGACGCCGCCACCGGTCGTTGGTCGCTGAACTGGGCGAGCAGCGACTCGGGCGTGTTCTTCCCACCGCTGTTCGGCTCCTTCACCGACGGCGTCGGCACGTTCCACGGCGACGAGGTGCAGGACGGCGTGCCCGTCCGCATCCGCTTCCTCTGGCACCGCATCACCGGTGACTCGGCGCGGTGGGAGCAGGCCATGTCGGCCGACGGCGGGCGGACGTGGGAGACCAACTGGTACATGGACATCACGCGCCAGGCGTGACCCGCGCGGCAGCCCCCGTCCCGGATCGAGGACGGGGGCTTTCCCGTGCGCTCAGGCCGCCACGGGCTCGTCCGCGTCGACGGCGTTCGGGTCGGGTTGCAGTGCCACCAGGACGACCGCGCCGAGCGTGAGCGCGACGCTCGCCAAGATGACCGGCAGGTAGCTGCCCGCGGCGTCGGCCAGGACCGCGCCGAGTTGGCTGCCGACCGCGACCGCGACCATGTGCAGCGCCCACAGCACGCCGATCGCGGTGCCCTTGCGCCCGCGCGGCAGGATCTTCGCGATCCACATCGTGGTGGCGACGACCGTGACGAGGTAGCTGGCGCCGAACAGCGCGCCGAACACCAGCACGGTGAACTCGGCGGCGAAGAACGGCGCGATCATCATCGACGCGGCGCGCAGCGCGTAGCCGCCGATCAGCGTGGCCCGGATCAGGCCCTTGTCGCACAGCCGGCCCGCCACCAGCGAACCGGCGATCTCCAGCCCGCCCAGCAGCACGAACGCCACCGAGCTGGTCACCGGCGCGACGCCGTGGTCGTGCATGTGCGGGAACAGGTGGACGTCGATGAACGCCATCGTCGTGCCGCAGGCGAAGAACGGCAGGATGAGGCCGCGCACCCGCTTGTCCGCCAACGCCATCCGGATGCCCGCCCAGAAGCCGTGCTCGGACGGCGCGGACGGCGCGGCGTTGCGGTTCGAGTAGCGCACCAGCAGCAGCGACAGCGGCAGCATCACGACCAGGAACACCACGCCGACGCCGAGCAGGATCTGCTGCCACGACGTGACCGCGCCCAGGAACGTCCACAGCGGCACCAGCACCATGAACCCGACCGCCGCGCCGTTGGTCAGCACCGCGTACAGGAAACCGGCGTTGCGGCCCTGGAACAGCTGGTCGGCCAGCACACCCAGCGGCACGAACGACAGCATCGTGCAGCCGATCGCGCCGAGGATGCCGTAGGTCGGCACGAACACCCAGATGTCCTTCGCCAGCGCGCAGATCACGAGCACCACACCGGTGATGCCCGCGCCGATCGCCAGCACCGGCACCGCGCCGATCCGGTCGGCCAGGTGGCCCACCGCAGACGACGCGAGCGCCGTCACGACGGCGAACAGCGTGGTGCCGACCGCGAGCGTGCCGCGGCTGACGTCGAAGTCCTCCGCGATCGGCAGGAACAGCACCTGGACGGTGGACTTCATCGACGAGCCCGCCATGGAGATGACGAAGCTGACGGTGGTCGCGAACACCGCGAACGCGGTGATGCCGGACGCGACTCTCGGCACGGTGCTCATTGTTCTCCAGATCCGCCCGCGGTAGCCGCCCGCCGGGCCCGTTCATGCTGCCATGCTCGTTGTCCTGCGAAAACACCGCTTCCGCTATCGCAGGTTGCGCCGAACAGCGCAATTCCGGAGGGCGTTCGACAGGACATGCGACACCCGCCCATAGGAAATCCCGATGCCGGCGACCGGAGGCATCCCGGCTGGGCCGGTCGCAGTCATTCACTTCACCTATCCTGTGGCCGTCACGAGGCCGGTCGACCTGGAGGCTCGGGAGATGTCGAGGATCGTCAAGGCAGTCATCGCCACGGGCAAGGGCGAACCGGTCCGCAGCCACGACATCGTCGTCCCCGATCCCGGCCCCGGCGAGGCGACCGTGCGCGTCCTGGCCTCCGGCGTCTGCCACACCGACCTGCACTACCGCGACGGCGTGATCGGCGACGCCTACCCGTACCTGCTGGGCCACGAGGCGTCCGGCGTCGTCGAGCAGGTCGGCCCCGGCGTGGACTCCGTGGCGCCCGGCGACTTCGTGGTGCTGAACTGGCGCGCGGTCTGCGGTCGCTGCCGCGCGTGCCGCCGCGGCCGGCCCGAGGCCTGCGTGGACGACCACACCGCGTCGACCAAGATGACCCTGACCGACGGCACGCCGCTGCAACCCGCGTTGGGCATCGGCGCGTTCACCGAGCTGACGCTGGTGCACGCCGGCCAGTGCACCCCGGTCTCGCCCAAGGCCGACCCGGCGGTCGCCGCCCTCCTGGGCTGCGGCGTCATGTCGGGCCTCGGCGCGGCGATGAACACCGGCGGCGTCACCACCGGCGACACGGTCGCCGTGATCGGCGTGGGCGGCGTGGGCTGCGCGGCCGTCGCGGGCGCCAAGCTGGCCGGCGCCACCACGATCATCGCGGTGGACCTCGACGAGCGGAAGCTGTGCCACGCCCGCGTGCTGGGCGCGACGGACGTGGTCGACGCCCGGCAGACCCCGGACGTGGTGGCCGCCATCCGCGCCCTGACCGACGACCTCGGCGCGGACGTGGTGATCGACGCCGCCGGCACGCCCGAGACGTGGCGGCAGGCGTTCTACGCGAGGGCGCTCGGCGGCACGTTCGTGCTCGTGGCACGCCCCGACTCCGGGATGCGCCTGGAGATGCCGTTGCTGGACACGTTCCTGCGCAACGGCACCTACCGGACGAGCTGGTACGGCGACTGCCTCCCGTCACGCGACTTCGCGCCGCTGATCGACCTGCACCTCCAGGGCCGCCTGCCCCTGGACCACTTCGTCACCGAGCGCATCGGCGTGGCCGAGGTGGAGCAGGCGTTCACCGCGATGCGCTCGGGCGACGTGCTGCGCAGCGTCGTGGTCTTCGCCTGACGACTGGTTTAGGTTAGCCTAACCTCCATGCCCCGGTACTCGGCGTTGGACCAGTTGCAGCTGAAGGTGCTCACCAAGGCCGTCGGCCTGGTCACGGCGACGCCCAACCAGCGCGAGGTGTTCGACCAGTTCGTCATGACGGTCACCGCGGTGGCCGACGTCGCGCCGCACCTGCGCCGGGTGACGTTCCGCGCGCCGGAGTTCGCCGAGTACCGCGTGACCGGCCCGGACGAGTGCTTCGGCCTGTTGATGCCACCCGCCGACCGGCCGTTGACGATGCCGAGCGCGGACCGCGTCAACGTCCGCACCGCGATCCGCGCCCTGCCCGCCGAGGACCAGCCGGACCTGCGCTGGTACACGATCCGGGCCCACCGCCCCGAGCTGACCGAGGTCGACGTGGACTTCGTCCTGCACGGCGACGCCGGGCCGGGCACCCGCTGGGCGACCCGCGCCGAGGTGGGCCGGTCCGTCGGCTTCCGCGCGGGCAACTCCGGCTACCGCCCGCCGTCCACCGGCGCCGTCCTGCTGGCCGCCGACGAGACCGCGCTGCCCGCCCTGTGCGCGATCCTGGAGTCGGGCGTGCCTGCGGACGCCCGGATCTTCGCCGAAGTGCCCGACGAGGACTACCGCGCGGCCGTCGACGCACCCGTCACCTGGCTCTACCGCGGCGCCGGCGCACCCGGCTCGCACCTGCTCCGCGCGGTGGCCGACCTGCCCTCCCCCGCACCGGACTACGCCTGGGTGTGCGGCGAATCTGCTCTGGCCACCACCGTCCGCCGCCACCTGGTGAAGGAACGCGGCGTCGACCGCCGTTCCGTGATGTTCAGCGGCTACTGGAAGCTCGGCGCCGCCCGGCCGTGACCGCCGACCCGTGCTACCACCCGCGCCGGGCGGGCCGGTTGCCCAGCTGCTCGTCACGGCTGCGGTAGACGATGTAGGGGCGGGTCAGGTAGCCCAACGGCATCGAGAACACGTGCACCAGGCGGCTGAACGGCCAGAACGCGAACAGCGCCCACGCGACCAGCGCGTGCAGCTGGAACCCGAGCGGCGCGACGGCCATCAGCTCCGGCTTCGGCCGGAGGTAGAAGATCGACCGGAACCACGGCGACACCGACTCGCGGTAGTCGTGCGGGTGGTCGGTGAGGTTGCCCAGCACCGTCGTGCCGAGACCCAGCACGATGGCGCCGACCAGCAGCACGTACATCACCTTGTCGTTGCGGGTGGTCGCGGAGAACACCGGGCCGACGGTCCGGCGCCGGTAGACCAGGATCGCCGCGCCCGCCAGCGTGCAGGCGCCGGCGAGCACCCCGAGCACGACCGCGACCACGTGGTAGGCGGTGTCGCTGATCCCCACCGCCTGGGTCCACGACTTCGGTACCAGCACGCCACCGACGTGGCCGAGCACGACGACCAGGATGCCGAAGTGGAACAGCGGGCTGCCCAGCCGCAGCAACCGGCTCTCGTAGAGCTGGGAGGAGCGGGTGGTCCAGCCGAACTTGTCGTAGCGGTAGCGCCAGAAGTGGCCCACGACGAACACCGCGATGGCCACGTACGGCACGACGACCCACAGCATGATGTCGAGCGTGCTCGGCTCGGTCATCGCGGGCCTCCTCGCGGCATGTACTCGGGTGGGGCGAACGGGGCCAGGCCGACCTCCTCCTCGGGAGGTCCCTCGGCGACCAGCCGGGCGATCGCCTCGTGCTCGTGGCGGCCCAGGGGCGGCAGGGTCGCCGACACCGACTCCAGGACGTGCGCCCACGGCGAGCCGGCCTCGCGCAGGCCGAGGCGGATGAGCTCCAGCCCGGCCCGGTGCTCGCACATCAGCCGCAGCCCGCTCGCCGGGTCGCCGGTGGCGGCGAACTCCAGCACCACGGCCAGGTGGTCGGGCAGCTCGCCGTCGTCGAGCTCGAGCCCGGCGGCCCGGTAGGCGTGCTTGAACCGCAGCAACGCCATGCCGCGCTTGCGCGTGTCACCGTAGGCGAAGTAGGTCAGGTAAGGGCTGAACCGCTTGCGGTGGTCGAACGTCGCCACGTAGTCGGCGGCGAGGTCGGTCGGCGACGTGGCCGCCACGTGGTCCAGGAAGGCGTCCAGCGGGGCGGCGAGTGGCGCGGGCACCGTCCGGGTCGCGGCGCGCAGCAACGGCAGCCGGGCGAACGACGGCTCGTCGGGGTAGCCCAGCAGCAACGACTGGACCTGCCACGCGGTGGCGCGCTGCGCGTCGGTGACGGTCACGGCTTCGGCTCCACCTCACCGGCCGGGTCTCCCCCACCCGGTCGCTCTCCCCCGCCCGGCCGCTCCGCCGGCGGGAACAGCCCGTCCGGGCGGCCCTTGCCGTCCCAGTTGAGCAGGTTGACCCGGTTGCCCTTGTCGACCGGCGCGGCGAGGGTGTCGGCCCTCTGGCGGTCGCGCAGCACCCGGAAGTTCTCCACCGCGATCGGCGACGTGCCGCCGGAGCCCTCGCCGAACGGGCCGGAGCCGCCCATGCCCGGCCCGCCCTCGTAGTCGAGGCTGCACTCGGTGGCCAGTTCCTCCAGCCCGTGCGCCTGCTCGGCGTGCGCGGGCGGGATGACGTAGCGCTCGTCGTACTTCGCGAGGGCGAGCAGCCGGTACATGTCGTAGACCTGCTCGCCGGTCATGCCGACCTTCGCCGCGATGGCCTCCTGCGGTTCGCGCCCGAGGTTGATGTCGCGCATGTAGCTGCGCATGGCGGCGAGCCTGCGCAGCACCGCGTCCACCGGCTCGACGTCGCCGGCGGTGAACAGCCGGGCCAGGTACTCGACCGGGATGCGCAGCGCCTCGACGGCGGCGAACAGGTTGCCGTGGTCCTCGGCGTCGTGGCCGGTGTCGCGCACGACGTCGACCACGGGCGAGAGCGGCGGGATGTACCAGACCATCGGCATCGTGCGGTACTCCGGGTGCAGCGGCAGCGCGACCTTGAACGTGGTGATCAGCGCGTGGATCGGCGAGCGCTGCGCCGCCTCGATCCAGTCGCGCTGGATGCCGGCGCGTTCGGCCTCGCGGATGACGACGGGGTCGTTCGGGTCGAGGAACACCCGCCGTTGCGCCTCGCACAGGTCCTTCTCGTCGGGTGTCGAGGCCGCTTCGAGCACCTTGTCGGCGTCGTAGAGGACCAGTCCGATGTAGCGCAGGCGTCCCACGCACGTCTCCGCGCAGACGGTGGGTATGCCGACCTCGACGCGGGGGAAGCAGAACGTGCACTTCTCGGCCTTGCCGGTGCGGTGGTTGAAGTAGACCTTCTTGTACGGGCAGCCCGACACGCACATCCGCCAGCCGCGGCAGCGGTCCTGGTCGACCAGCACGATGCCGTCCTCGGCGCGCTTGTAGATCGCGCCGGACGGGCACGACGCGGCGCACGAGGGGTTGAGGCAGTGCTCGCAGATGCGCGGCAGGTAGAACATGAACGTCCGCTCGAACTCGAACTTCACCTTGTCGGCGATGCCCTCGAGCATCGGGTCCTCGTCACCGTGGTCGGGCGAGCCGCCGAGGTCGTCGTCCCAGTTCGCCGACCAGGTGATCTTCGTGGGCTCGCCGCTGATCAACGACCGCGGCCGGGCGACCGGGGTGTGCTCCTGCAGCGGCGCGCTGGTGAGGTTGTCGTAGTCGTAGGTCCAGGGCTCGTAGTAGTCGTCGAGCCCGGGCATCTTCGGGTTGCTGAAGATGGTGAGCAGCTTGCGCAGCCGGCCGCCGCCCTTGAGCTTCAACCGGCCGCGCTTGGTGAGCGCCCAGCCGCCGCGCCAGCGCTCCTGGTCCTCGTAACGGCGCGGGTAGCCCTGCCCGGGACGGGTCTCGACGTTGTTGAACCAGACGTACTCGACGCCGGGGCGGTTGGTCCAGGCCTGCTTGCACGTCACCGAGCACGTGTGGCAGCCGATGCACTTGTCCAGGTTCATCACCATCGCCAACTGGGCCATCACGCGCATCAGTACCGCACCTCCTGGCCGCGACGGCGGATCACGGTCACCTCGTCGCGCTGGTTGCCGGTCGGGCCGAGGTAGTTGAACGCGAACGACAGCTGGGCGTAGCCGCCGATCAGGTGCGAGGGTTTGATCAGCAACCTGGTCAACGAGTTGTGGATGCCACCGCGCTTGCCGGAGGTCTCCGCGCGCGGCACGTCGATCAGCCGGTCCTGGGCGTGGTGCATGTAGACCGTGCCCTCGGGCATCCGGTGCGACACGACCGCCCGCGCGACCACGACGCCGTTGCGGTTGACCGCCTCGATCCAGTCGTTGTCGGCCACGCCGATCTTCGCCGCGTCCTCTTTGGACATCCAGATGGTCTGCCCGCCGCGCGACAGGCTGAGCATGAACAGGTTGTCCTGGTACTCGGAGTGGATGGACCACTTGGAGTGCGGCGTCAGGTAGCGCACCGTGACGCCCAGCTCGCCCCGCTCGCCGATGCGGGGTTCGCCGAACAGGGCGTGCATGTCCAGCGGCGGCCGGAACACCGGCAGCTGCTCGCCCAGCTCGGCCATCCAGTCGTGGTCGAGGAAGAAGTGCTGGCGTCCGGTGAGGGTGTGCCAGGGCTTGAGGCGCTCGACGTTGATCGTGAACGGCGAGTAGCGGCGTCCCCCGGTCTCCGACCCGGACCACTCCGGGGAGGTGATCACGGGCACCGGCGCGGCCTGGGTGTCGGCGAAGGTGATCCGCTTGCCCTCGTGCTCGGCGGCGAGGTCGGCCAGCGCCGTTCCGGTGCGCTGTTCGAGCGTGCGGAAGCCCTGGGTGGCCAGGTGGCCGTTCGTGGTGCCGGACAGGGCGAGGATCGCTTCGCACGCGTGCACGTCGCGCACCAGCGACGGTCGCCCGTCGGCCGGGCCGCCGCGGATGGCGCCGTTCTGGTGCCGCAGGTGCTCCACCTCCCGTTCGACGCGGAAGGTGACGCCCTTGGTGGTGGCGCCGAGCGACTCGGCCAGCGGGCCGAGCGCGCCCATCTTGGCCCCGATCGCGGTGTAGTCGCGTTCCACCACCGCGAGCCTCGGCATGGTGACGCCGGGGACCGGCTCGCACTCGCCGGCCTTCCAGTCGCGCACCACGCCGTGCGGGGTGGCGAGTTCGTCGGGGGTGTCGTGCAGCAGCGGTGTGGCCACGACGTCCCGGCGCACGCCCAGGTGCTCCTCCGCCAGCGTGCTGAAGACCTGCGCGATGGCCTGGAACGCGGCCCAGTCCGTGCGGGTCTGCCAGGGCGGCGCGATCGCCGGGTTGAACGAGTGCACGAACGGGTGCATGTCGGTGGTGTTGAGGTCGTGCTTCTCGTACCAGGTCGCGGCGGGCAGCACGACGTCGGAGAACAGGGTGGTGCTGGTCATCCGGAAGTCCAGCGACAGCAGCAGGTCCAGCTTGCCGACCGGCGCCTCGTCGTGCCAGACCACGTCGCGCGGCCGGTGCTCCGGCGGGGTCTCCCGCGCGCGCAGCGAGTGGTCGGCGCCCAGCAGGTGCTTGAGGAAGTACTCGTTGCCCTTGCCGGACGAGCCGAGCAGGTTGGCCCGCCAGATGCTCAGCACGCGCGGGAAGTTCTCCGGCGAGTCGGGGTCCTCGCAGGCGAAGCGCAGCCGGCCCGCCTTGAGCTCCGCGACGACGTGCTCACCCACCGGCAGCCCGGCCCGCTCGGCGTCGTCGGCCAGGTCGAGCGGGTTGCGGTCGAACGTCGGGTAGGAGGGCATCCAGCCCATCCGCGCGGACTGGGCGATCACGTCGGCGGTGGTCCTGCCCGCGAGCCGGCCGCCGGTCGTGGCGGACGCGAGGGTGTCCGCGCCGAACCGGTCGTAGCGGAACTGGTCGGTGTGCAGGTACCAGTACGCGGTCTGGATCATCTGGCGCGGCGGGCGCGACCAGTCCAGCCCGAACGCCAGCTGCGACCAGCCCGTGACCGGACGGCACTTCTCCTGCCCGACGTAGTGCGCCCAGCCGCCGCCGTTGACGCCCTGGCAGCCGGTGAGCGTGGTCAGGGCCAGGAAGGCGCGGTAGATCGTGTCCGAGTGGAACCAGTGGTTGGTCCCCGCGCCCATGATGATCATCGACCGGCCGCGGGTGTCCTCGGCGTTGGCGGCGAACTCCCGGGCGATCCGGGCGGCGGCGCTCGCCGGGACGCCGGTGATCGTCTCCTGCCACGCGGGCGTGCACGGCTGCCCGGCGTCCTCGTAGCCGCTGGGCCAGGCGCCCGCGAGGCCGTCGCGGCGCACGCCGTACTGCGCGAGCAGCAGGTCGAACACCGTCGTGACCGGGTGCCCGCCGACGTGCCGCACGGGGACGCCTCGGCGCACGGTCGTCGCCGCACCGCCCGGGGAGTCGAACCGGGGCAGCTCCACCACCACCGACTCGCCGCCGTGCGCGGACAGCAGCGGGTCGACGTCGCCGAGGTCGAGGTTCCACCGGCCCGCGCCGTGCTCGCCGAAGCGGAAGCCGAGCGAGCCGCCGGGCACCGCGGGCTCACCGGAGGCCGAGTCGAGCAGGACGGTCTTGAACGCCGCGTGCTCCTGGCCGGCGTGGTCGGGCAGGTCGGCGGCGGTGAGGAACTTGCCGGGCCGGTGGACGTCGCCGTGCCGGTCGAGCCGGACCAGGAACGGCAGGTCGGTGTAGCGCTTGGCGTAGTCGGCGAAGTACGGCACCTGGCGGTCGACGAAGAACTCGCGCAGGATCACGTGGCCCATCGCCATGGCCAGCGCGCCGTCCGTGCCGGGCTGGGCCGCCAGCCACTCGTCGGCGAACTTCACGTTGTCGGCGTAGTCCGGCGACACCGCGACGACCTTCTGCCCCCGGTAGCGGGCCTCGGCCATCCAGTGCGCGTCCGGCGTGCGGGTCACCGGGAGGTTGGAGCCCCACATGATCAGGTAGCCGGCGTCCCACCAATCACCCGATTCAGGGACATCGGTCTGGTCGCCGAACACCTGCGGCGAGGCCACGGGCAGGTCCGCGTACCAGTCGTAGAACGACAGCATCGCGCCGCCCAGCAGCGACACGAACCGCGCGCCCGAGGCGTGCGACACCATCGACATGGCGGGGATCGGGGAGAAGCCGGCGACCCGGTCCGGTCCGTGGGCCTTGATCGTGTGCACGTGCGCGGCGGCGACCATTTCGGTCGCCTCGTCCCACGACGCGCGCACCAGGCCGCCCCTGCCCCGGGCCGCCTTGTACCGCCGTGCCCGCTCGGGGTCCTCCACGACGTCGGCCCACGCCAGCACGGGATCACCGGTGCGCGCCTTGGCCTCCCGGTACATCTCCAGCAGCACGCCCCGCACGTACGGGTACCGCACGCGGGTCGGCGAGTAGGTGTACCAGGAGAACGCGGCGCCGCGCGGGCAGCCGCGCGGCTCGTACTCCGGGCGGTCCGGGCCCGCGGACGGGTAGTCGGTCTGCTGCGCCTCCCACGTGATGATCCCGTCCTTGACGTAGACCTTCCACGAGCACGACCCGGTGCAGTTCACCCCGTGGGTGGAACGCACCACCTTGTCGTGGCTCCACCGGTCCCGGTAGAACTCGTCGGCCTGCCGCCCGCCGATCTCGTGCAACGTCCGCAGGTCCGGCGAGATGTCGGCGCGGGTGAAGAACCGGCGGGTGCGCACCAGGGCCTCGGCCAGTCCGCCGTCCAGCCCGGCGCTCGTCGGCGGTGGTCCGGTCCCGGTGCTCACGTCGTCACCCCTTCCCTCGGGGGAACCGCCCGCACGGCGCGACGCACGGCGGTCGCGGTGAACAGGAGCGCGGCCAGGGCGACGACGGCGAGCGCGGCGAGCCCGAGCGCGTACGAGGACAGCGCGCCGTAAAGAGCGCCCATCACCAGCGGCGGCACGAACCCGCCGAGCCCGCCGGCCGCGCCGACCACGCCGGTGACCGAGCCGACCTTGTCCGCCGGCGCGAGCAGCGCGACCAGCGCGAACACCGCGCCGCTGCCCGCACCGAGCGCGGCGGCCATGGCCAGGAACGCGATCGTGCCCAGCGGCATCAGCGCCGGCGTGAACGCCTGCGCCACCGCGCCCGCGGTCACCACGGCCAGGCAGGCGACGAGCACCCGTGCCGGGTCCGATCGGTCCGACAGCCATCCGCCCACCGGTCGCATCACGACCGCGAGCAGCACGAACCCGGCCATCCGGTTGGCCGCGTCCGCCTGCGTCAGGCCGTAGGCGGCGCCGAGGTACGCGGGCAGGTACACCGAGAACGCGACGAACCCGCCGAACGCCACCGCGTACAGCGCCGACGCCTGCCACGTGATGGGCAGCCGCGCGGTGGCCGCCATCCGGGCGGCCACCGACCCGGTCGGCACCGTCCGCCCCGGCGCGTCGCGCAACAGCAGGGCCGCGACGACCGCGTAGACCGCCAGCACGACCGCCGTCACCGCGAACGGTGTCGCCACGCCCCACCGCTCGACCAGCTTCACCGTGGTCAGGGCGCTGATCGCGGTGCCGCCCATGCCCGCGCCGAAGATCCCGATCGCCAGGCCACGCCGCTCGGGCGGGAACCACAGGTTGACGAACGGCACGCCGACCGCGAACGCCGTGCCGCCCACGCCCAGGAAGAACCCCCCGACGAGCAGCGCGGCCAGCGACGTGTGCCCGACCAGCCCGAGGAACAGGACCGGCACGATCGTCACCGCCGAGACCAGCGGGAACATCACCCGGCCGCCGAACCGGTCGGTGAGCGCGCCGACCGGTATCCGCCCGACCGACCCCACCACCACCGGGACCGCGACCAGCAACGCCTGCTGGAACGCGCTCAGCCCCAGGTCGTCCTTGAACCGGGGCCCCAGCGGGCTCAGCAGCGCCCAGGCCCAGAAGTTCAGCGCGAACCCGACCGTGGCCAGGCCGAGCATCAGCGCCCGCCGAGCGGTCGTCGGCGGGCGGTCGTCCGTGGCCGGCACTGCTGACAAGCCCATGACCGAGTCCTCGTCCGTGCTCCGGGTGCGCCCCGGCCATCGTCACCTGGACTCGGTCTCGTCGCACTTCGACGGACTCCGCCGCACGCCGCTCGGCGTCCACTTCGGACCCGTCCTCCCCGGCCGCCGTCGTCGGAACGCCGGCGGACCGTCCCACTTCTTGACCATCGCTTTACTCAGCGGACGCGGTGCCCGATACTGGTGTCGAGGGGAGTACTTCCCAAGTGCCCGGCCGGTCAGTACGGACATCCCGAGAGGTGTCCCCGGTGGGCCGCCCGCCAGGGTGAAGGAGACCTCGGACTGCCACGTTCGAGGAGCCTTGATGCCTGTGCACGTCGCCGTCGCGGCGAGCCCCGCCGACTCCGTCGGTTCGCCCGGTCTGTGGTTGATCAGCATCGCCGTCCTGGTCGCGCTGCTGATCGCCGACTTCGCGGTCACCCGCCGTCCGCACGACGTGTCGATGCGCGAAGCCGCGGGGTGGTCGGTGTTCTACCTCGCGCTGCCCGTGGTGTTCGGGCTCTGGCTGTGGAACGCCGCCGGCAGCGACCGCGCCCTGGAGTTCATGACCGGGTTCGTGGTCGAGAAGTCCCTGTCGGTCGACAACCTGTTCGTGTTCATGCTGCTGCTCGCGGCCTTCGCGGTCCCCACTGCCGTGCAGCAGCGCGTGCTGCTCTACGGCATCGTCGGCGCGTTGGTGCTGCGCGGCGTGTTCATCGCGGCCGGCGCGGCCATGCTGTCGGCGGGCACGTGGGCGTTCCTGGTGTTCGGGCTGGTCCTGTTCGCCTCGGCGGTCAAGCTGCTCCACGACGCGGTCAGCGGACCCGCCGCCGAGCGTGACGTCTCCCGGATGCGGTCGGTCCGGCTGTTGCGGCGGCTGATGCCCGTCACCGACGACTACCGCGGCACCCGCCTGACCGTGCGCGAGCACGGCCGACGCGCGCTCACCCCGCTGGCCGTCGTGGTGGTCGCCGTCTTCGCCACCGACGTGGTGTTCGCCGTCGACTCGGTGCCGGCCGTGTACGGCATCACCGACGACCCGTACCTGGTGTTCGCCACGAACGCGTTCGCCCTGCTCGGCCTGCGGGCCCTGTACTTCGTGCTGCAGTCCGCGCTGGCCAAGCTCGTCCACCTCAACCACGGGCTGGCGATCATCCTGGCGTTCATCGGGGCGAAGCTCGTGCTGCACTGGGCGCACGGCATCTGGCCGGGCGTGCCCGAGATCCCCACCCCGGTCTCGCTGGCGGTGATCATCGGTGTGCTCGCCGTCGTCACCGTGACCAGCCTGCGCAGCCGGCGACGCGCCGACGAGCAGGAGGCCGCCTCACCGCCGGGCTGACCGGTCGCGCGCGCCGACGACCGCGGGCACGACGGCCAGTGCCAGGGCGTCATCGTCATGATCGCGACCATGACGAGCTGGGTGGGCACCATGACGAGCACGCCGACCCGCGCACCGGGCCCGTGCCGTCCGACCGCCTCGCGCGGCCGGTCGTCCGGCTGGTCGAAGGCCGAGGCGGCGTCCGCGCGCTTGGGAGAGGCGCCCGACCGCGAACGCCGCCAGCGCGGTACCGGCGGTGCCCACGGCACTGGGCGTCCCGGCGAGGCCGGTGGAGCCCAGCACGTCCTGCGCGAGCAGTGCGCCGACCGTCACACCGGCCGCCAGTCCGGCGCCGCCGAGCACCTGGGCGACGCCCAGGACGACCAGGCTGCGGCGTTGCGCGGCCGTGACGTCCCCGACCGGCGTCGGCCTCGACCTGGTCAGCCCCGGTCACCCAGGTCGAGGCGGTCGAGCAGCCCGGCGGCGGTGAACGCGGCCACCAGGTCGTCACGGCCCTCGGTGAAGTGCGCCCAGCTGTCGTAGTGGACGGGCACCACCTGGCGCGCGCCGAGGATCTCGGCGGCCTCGGCGGCTTGGGCGCTGTCGAGGACGATGACCGCGCCGTCGAACAGGATCGGGAACCGGGGAGCGCCGGCGAACAGGATGGCGGTGTCCACCGGGCCGAAGCGCTCGGCGACCTGCCGGACCGCGTCGAGCGAGGCGTTGTCGCCGCTGACGTAGACCGCGGGCAGGCCGTCGCCGGTCAGCACGAAGCCGACGACCTGGCCGGTGAGCGGTTCGACCTCGGCGCGCGCCAGCGGACCGTGGATCGCGGGCACGCCGGTCACGGTGACCGTGCCGCCGTCGGGGCGGTCGAGCCGGACGGACTCCCAGTCGGCGAGTCCCCTGGCCCGACCGCCCAGCCGCTGTGCGCCACCGGGCGTGGTGAGGGTGAGCGGGACGTCCGCCAGCAGCGCCCGGCCGGCGCGGTCGAGGTTGTCGGGGTGCTCGTCGTGGGAGAGCAGGACCACGTCGACGAGGCCCAGGTCAGCCGGTGCGGCGGCGGACGGGGCCGTCTTGGTCAGCAGGCCGCGCGGCACGGGGTAGTCGCCCGGCGCGTCGAACGTGGGGTCGGTCAGGAAGCGCAGGCCGCCGTACTCGAACAGCGCGGTCGGACCGCCGAAGACGCGGACGGCGAGTCGTTCGCCGGTGGTGCGGGCCATCATAACCTCACGGATGATCAAGGGGTTATCCGTGAGGGACGGTAGCCCTTTCTCACGGAAGAGCACAACTCGTACCATGAGAGCCATGACGGACGCCCTGGTCGACGACGCCGCGCCGCCGCCCGCACCCGGCGCGGAGGACTACCTGGCCATCGACTTCGTCAACAGCGCCGTCGCGCTGCCCGGCGGGCAGTTCACCGACCTCCTCGGCACGCCCGGGGGCACGAACCAGTGGCTCTTCGAACGCGGCCTCGCGCCGGCCGACGCCGGGGTGCGGGAGATCTGCGCGTCACAGCTGCGCTCGTTGCGCGAGCAGCTCAGGTCGCTCTTCGCCGCCCGCGTCGCCGGGGTGCCCGCCCTGCCGGCGGCCCTGTCCGCCGTCAACGACGCGCTGAGCAAGGCCCCGACGGCCGCCCTGCTGCACTGGGACGAGCGGACCGGGCCCTACCGCGCGACGCCGTGCCCCACCAACGAGATCCTCGACCGCGCGCTCGCGACCCTCGCCGCCGACGCCGCCGACCTCCTCACCGGCCCCGACGCCGACCGCCTGACCCACTGCGGCTCGACCCCGTGCAACCGCTACCTGCTGCGCCACGGCCGCCGCCACTGGTGCTCCACCCGCTGCGGCGACCGCGCCCGCGCCGCCCGCGCCTACGCCCGACGCACCCGGAAGGCGGGCTGACCACCCGCCACCACGACTGTCCTCTGTGGACAGATTCGCCACGACCCGCCGGCTCGCGATCTCCCGGTCGCAAGTGGACACGGAGGTCCACCACGCGACGTGACGGAGCGTGTCCGAGCGGCACGCGTCATCCCACGTTGGTGGGATTCGGGCCGGCGGCGGGTCTTTCCGCGCCGAAAGGTGGCACCGTGGTCTTGGGGGGAATCGCGATGAGCACCGAAATGCGCAGGTTCCGGCGGGATCCGTTGGCTTCGATCGAACACCTGCGTCGGCGCGCCCGGGCACCGCTGTTCCGGCTGCCGTGGGGCGACTGGTGCGTGGGCGACGCGGACCTGGCGCGGACGGTGTTGCGCGAGCCCGGGTTCACCATCGGGATGTCCGCGTTCTTCGGGAGCTTGCTGCCGTCGCGCTCGGACCAGGTGGCGGTCGGCCGCGCGGTGCGGGACCTGCTGCGGGCGCGCGTGCCCGACTTCCGCGAAGGGCTGGCCGCGGCGGTGGCCGAACTGCCCGCGACGAGCAGGTGGCCCGCGGCCGGGACCGCACTGGCGCACCGGTCCCTGGCCGACCTGCTGCTGCACCCGCGCACGCCGTCCCGGCTGCGGCGGTCGGTGGAGCAGGCCGCACGCGGCGGCGTGCTGATCCGCCCGCCGCACGTGTGGCAGCGGGCGCGGGCGGAGGTGCTGCGCGGCAGGCTGCTGGCCGCCGTGGCCGAGGAGGTGGCGGAGCGTCGGGCGAGCGGGACCGGCGAGCCGCGCGACGTGCTGGACGCCGTGATCGGGACGAGCCCCGACGGGGTGGCCGACCAGGCCGTGGCCGAGCTGTTCGTGCTGCTGTTCCGGGCGATCGTGGCGCCCGTCGGCTGCACGGTGGCGTGGTCGGTGCTGCTGGCCTGCCTGCACGCGTCGGGCTCGCCGTGGCCGTGGCCGGTCGACCGGGTCGTGCGCGAGGCGTTGCGCCACCGCCCGATGGCCTGGATGGTCGTCCGCCCGGCGCCGGCCGGGTTCGGCGACGTCCCCGTGCGGGCCGGCGAGGTGCTGTCGGTCAGCCCCTACCTGGCGCACCACGACGAGCGGCACTGGACCGACCCCGACGTGTTCCGACCCGACCGCTGGGCCGAACCGGACGGGCACGGTCCCTACCTGCCGTTCGGCACGGGTCCGTTCACCTGCGCCGGCGCGCTGCCGGCCCAGGTCCTGATCACCGCGACGGTGACCGCGCTGACCGACGGCGCCCACCTGACCGTCACCGGAGGCGACGAGCGGCCGGTCCTGGCCGACGGCCTCGTCCCCCGACCGTTCACCCTGCACCGGAACGCGGAGGAGGTGGACGACCATGACCGCTGCGTTGCGACGCGTCTTCACGAACCAGACCGGCCGTAGGTGGAACCGGGAGCAGGGCTCAGCGGCCCGGGTGACCCGCGGGGTTACCCGGGCCGACCCGTCAACGCGGCGTGGGCGGCGTCCACCGCGGCCCTGCGCAGGGCGTCCACCGGCTCGTCGGCGAAGACCAGGACGCAGTCGGCCAAGCCGCCCAGCGCCACCGTCGCCCGGGTCGCGTCCGCCAGCGACGGGTCGTCGCCGACCAGGAGCGCCGCCAGCCGCAGGCGCCAGTCCAGGACGCGGTCGACCAGGCCGAGGTCGGCCAGCGCGACCAACTCCCGCACCATGAGCGCGACGACCTCGCGGTGCTTGAAGTGGAAGTCGAAATAGCCTTCCAGCAACGGTCGCGGACCACCGGGCGGACGGGCCTCCAGTTCCGCCACGAACGCGTCGCCGTCCTCGATCAACGGCTGGACGATGCTGCGCACCAGTTCCTCGCGCGACGCGAAGTGGTAGTAGAGCGCGGGTTTGGTGATCCCCAGGCGGTCCGCGATCTCCTGCAGGCTGGTGCCCCGCACACCCCGCTGGAGGAACAGCTCGCGCGCCACCGCCTGCGCGCGCGCCTTCGTGTCGGAGCCCCTGGCCATGGCGCTCAGCTTACCGAGCGTTCAGTAAGGCGTTGCGCGCCGAAGCGCACCGCACTTACCATCCGTTAAGTAAGGGAGGGGTGTCATGGGGGTTCTCATCTCCGGCGCCAGCGTCGCGGGTCCGGTGCTCGCGTACTGGCTGACCAGGCACGGGTTCGAGGTGACGGTGGTCGAACGCGCGCCCGGGCTGCGCAAGGCCGGCGGGCACGCGGTAGACCTGTTCCGGCCCGCGATGGACGTCGTGGAACGCATGGGCGTGCTGCCGAAGATCGTCGAACGGGTCACCGGCACCGACCGGATGGTGGTGCACAGCCCGGGCAAGAAGCCCGTCGAGCTCGACCTGGCGCGACTGTTCGACGCCGTGTCGGACCGGCACGTCGAGATCATGCGCGACGACCTCGCAGAGGTGTTCTTCGACGCCACGCGCGCCGACGTGGAGTACGTGTTCGGCGATTCGATCACGTCCGTCTCCGATGACGGCGTCGTCACGTTCGAGCACGGCCCGACGCGGCGGTTCGACCTGGTCGTCGGCGCGGACGGGTTGCACTCGAACGTGCGGCGGCTGGTGTTCGGCGACGTGCCGGGGCTGTTCATCGGCGCGTACTTGGCGGTGCTGTCGCTGCCGGACCACCTGGGGCTGGAGAACAGCACGGTCGCCCACGCCGACGTCGACCGGATGGCCGCGATCTACCGTGCCGAGCACCTGCCGGACGCGCGGGCGGTGTTCCTGTTCCGCTCGGAGCAGCCGCTGGAGTACCACTACCGGGACGTCGCGCGGCAGAAGGAGTTGCTGCGCGAGGCGTACGCGGACATGGGAGGCGAGGTGTCGCGGTGGTTGGCGCACCTCGACGGCACCTTCTACTTCGACTCGATCACGCAGTTGCGGATGGACACGTGGTCGCGCGGCCTGGTCACCCTGGTCGGCGACGCGGGGTTCTGCCCCGGTCCGGCGGTCGGCGGCAGCACGAGCCTCGCGGTGGTCGGCGCCTACGTGCTGGCGGGCGAGCTGGCGGCGGCGGGCGGTGACCCGGCGGTCGCGTTACCGGCGTACGAGGCGGAGATCGGCGACTACGTGCGGCGCAGCCGGGTGTTCGCGGTGGGCGCGGCGAAGCGGCTGATCCCCGGCAGCAAGCGGGAGCTGTGGGTGATGCGGCAGGCGATCCGGGCGTTCGGCCACCTGCCGCTGCCGCTGGGGCGGGCGCTGGCGCGGATGAACGGCAACGGCGTGCGGCTGCACGATTCCGTGGTGCTGAAGGACTACGCGGCGGTCAGGTGAGCCGGTCGACCACCTCGGCCGGTGACGGCATGGTGGCGATCTCGATCGCGAGGCGTCGGGCGCCCGCACGGGCCGCGTCGTCCACGAGCAGCGCGCCCGCCGCCGCCGTCACCGCTTCGCGGCTGAGCTCGTCGGGCAGCAGGCGCGCGCCGGCGCCCGCGTCGAGGACGGCCTGGGCGTTGGTGAACTGGTCCGCGCCCTGCGGCAGGAGCAGTTGCGGCACGCCCGCGGCGAACGCGCCGAGCATCGTGCCGCTGCCGCCGTGGTGCACGACCAGGTCGACCACGCGCAGCAGGCGGTGCTGCGGCGCCCACGCCGTCAGCCGCACGTTGTCCGGGGCCGGGCCCAACGCCGCCACGTCCACCACCGGCCCGGTCGCCACGACGACGTCCACCGGCAGCGCGGCCAGCCCGTCGACCGCCTGCCGCAGGACGTCGGTCGAGGCGTAGGCGGTGCCCAGGGTCAGGTACACGAACGGCCGTGAGCCCCGTTCGGGCACGTCGCCCGGCCGTGACCACCCGACCGGTCGCAGCGGGACGCGGTCGGTGGCGCGGAACTGCGGCGACTGCACCGAGTCCGGGCAGATGTCGACGCTGCGGGCCGGCGGGGGCGTGACGCCGAGTTCGGCGGCCAGCGCGTCGAACGACGCCACCATCGCCGCCGACATCGGCCCCGGCGACACCCGGCCGAAGGTGTGCGCGATCGTGGGCACGCCCGCCGCCGCGCCGGCCAGCGCCGCGCCGAGCGTGGCCAGGTCGTGGACCAGCAACTCCGGCCGGTGGACGCGCAGCAACGGCGTCAGGTCGGCGAACCACCGGCGGGGCAGCACGTCGCCGATGACGTGGCCGATGCCCCGCTCGGTGGGCTCGACCCCGGCGAACGCCTCCGCCATGCCCATCCCGGCGGGCACGGCGCGCAGCCCGGCTTCGCGCAACGCGGGCAGGAACGGCTCACCGGCGGCGAACACCACGTCGTGCCCGGCATCGCGGGCGGCGAGGGCCAGCGGGATCGAGGGGTAGGTGTGTCCGTGGGCTGCGAGCGCAGCGAACATCAAGCGCACTCTCCAGCCTACCGCCGGCAATCCGCACGCCACCGGCGTTCATCACCCGGTGAGGTGACACCCGATAAGATCCGCTTGGGGGTCGGTCGCTTGACACAGGGGGAACCGCGGTGCTCAGAGCTGTGATCTTCATCGTCTCGGGTGTGGCCATGATCGCGTTCGGCGGCTGGCTCGTGCTGGACGACCGGCGCTTGGTCGACACGCAGGCCGAGGTGGTCAGGGTCGCCCAAGCGGACGGCGGCGACTGGAAGTCGACCGTGCGGTTCACCACGACCGACGGCGAGGAGGTCACCGAGACCCTCCCGCCGTCCGACCGGAAGCCGGCGCGGGGCGACCGGGTGCAGGTCAGCTACCGGCCGAACAACCCGAGCGCCGCGCACTTCCCCGAGGACGGCCAGAACCTGTACCTGTGGCCCGGTATCGGGCTCGGGCTGATCGTGGTCGGGGCGGGGTCGGTCTTCTGGTTGCGGCGCCGTCCTCGCTGACGCTCACGCTCACCACTGGATGTCGCTCAACGCCTCCAGCGGTGCGCGCTCGTCCAGGGATTCCGGCACGACCAGGGTGTCCGCCGCCGTCAGCGCCGCCGGGAACGTGAAGCCGCACCGCTCCTCGACCTCGCCCAGTCGCACCTGGAACACGCGGAACTCGTCCAGCTCCAGCGACTCCAGCTGGTTCAGGTTCTGGGTCAGCACGAACGCCCGCGCCTTCAGCGCGCCCGCCGAGGTGAACGCGATCACCTTCCAGTACTCGCGCGGCAGCGCCACACCGCGGAACACGCGGTCGTCGGACCGGAACACCGGGCCGCCGCAGACGCTCACACGGAGGTCGTCGACGTCCACGTCGGACAGCACCGCGTCCTCGAGCCTGCCCCACAGGCCCTGCCGCATGCTCTGGTTGAAGTCGTCCATCTGGGGCGTGATGTTGGTGAAGAAGAACGAGTCGACGTTCGCCTTCTGCGCCACCGCCTTCGGGCCCCACAGCAGGTCGGCGCGCCGGGCCAGGTGGCCGCGGTCGAGCCGGTTGCCCCGGTACAGCTCGTCGCCGACCTGGAACTCCGCCGGCAGCCTCGGGTCGAGCACGAACGGGATGCCGGTGCGGTTGATCGACTTCAGGTCGCCGCCGTCGATGTTCCACGCCACCCAGAACGCGAACCGCCGCGACTTGCTCTGCGCCAACGAGAAGTGCGTGTAGTCGACCACCACGGACCCGTTCAGCTCGACCGCGTCGGCCCGCGCCGCCTCGCCGAGCTCCGGCACGCCGACCGGCGTGCCGAGGAAGTTCTCGTCGAACCCGACCAGCGCGGCGGCCTCGACCTTGCGCGGCGGCGTGAGCGTGATGCCCAGCTTTTCGAACACCGAGCCGGGCAGGCACGCGAGCGCGTGCTCGTCGGGGCTGTCGCCCGCCTCGCCCGCGAAGTGCAGGCCCGCCATGGTCTTGCCGGTCTTGCCGTTGGACGCCTTGAACACCCACGCGGAGCCGGAGTCGCCGCCCATGCTGATCTCGCCGTCGGCGGCGGGCCGCGCCGGGTCCGGCCCGATCTCGAAGCAGCCGATCTGCCGCTGGCCGACGCCGGGGCCGTAGTCGATCTTGACGAGGGTGTCCACGCGCCGGACCACGCCGTGCGTCACGCCGGTCGTCCTACCGCTCTTGACGACCTTGTCGCCCAGTTCGGGCTCGCCGATCCGGTCCACGCGCACGCCGAGGTCGAGGATCTCCGCCTCGAACCGCCGGTCCTCGATGGTGGCGATGGCGCAGTCGCCCGCCGCGCCGAGGTGCGAGCGGACGAGCCGGCCGAGCCGGTTGCGGTCGGTGCGGTTGTCGTCGTGCACGCCGGGCTGCACCACGTCCTCGCCCAGCGCGCCGTTCGGGCCGTGCAGGACGTGCCAGTTGCTCAGCGCGTACGGCGTGCCGTCGACCCGGTCGTAGACGACGCAGCCGAACGTCCCCGCGGAGACGCGCACGTGCCCCACGCTCACGCCCGGCGCCACCGGGTCGACCCGCGTCTTGCGCACGTCGCTGACCGTCTCCTCCACCACGTGGAAGTCGACCCGGTAGTCGCGTTGCAGCACGTCCGTCGGCACGGGCACGCCGTCGACCTCGATCGTCTCGGGCAGCAGCGCGGTGCCGAGCGCGCGCAACGCCTCGGGCTCGGCCTTCTGCCGGACGGTGAACTGGATGGCGATCTCGTCCGTCGGCTTGCCGTCGGCCACCTTGTAGCCGATGCCGATCGAGGACACGTTCGGGTCGCGCAGGTAGTCGGCGCCCTTGGTGCGCACGAACCGCCTCAACGACGACGGCAGACCGTTCTTCTTCTTGACCATGAGCGCAAACCCCCTGTGTGTGCGCGCCGGTGGCCTTGCTGTCGACGTCACCTGATCCGGTGTTAGCCCGAACCCGCTACGTTCACCCATTCAGCCTAGTGACTGACCACCAAATGCAGTCTGCACCCCCGAGAAGGCTGAAAGTTGACCATCGGACGACTGATCGTTGAACTCTGATCGGACCTGTCGCCGCTCCTGTGCACGTGCTGTGGTTCAAGGACGAGCACGTTCCCCGACGAAACCCTGCTTGTTGGAGGAGCCGTGAAGATCAGACACGTGGCGGTGGCGAGCGCGCTGTTGGCCGGCCTCGTCACCCCGACCGCGTACGCCGCATCGGCGCCGTACGCCGCCCCAGTGCTGCACGCCGACCGCGCACAGGCCGTAGCCGGCAGCTACATCGTGGTGTTGAAGCGGCACGAGGACCTGGCCGCCACCCGGTCCGCCGCTCCAGACGTCACGTTCACCTACCGGACGGCCCTGCCCGGGTTCGCGATGCGCGCGACCGCTTCGGAGGTCGCACGGCTCGCCGCCGACCCCCGCGTCGCCTACATCGCCCAGGACGCACGCGTTCGCCTCACCGCGCACGACCACCCCGCGCGGCCGTTCACCGGACCGGACGTCACCGCGCAGGACCTCGTGGTCCAGCCCGACCCGCCGTCGTGGGGCCTGGACCGGATCGACCAGCGCTCCCTGCCGCTGGACAAGAAGTACTTCCACCCGAACACGGCGTCCACCGTGCGGGCGTACGTCTTCGGCACCGGCATCCGGTACACGCACCAGGAGTTCGACGGCGCTGCCGTGCCGGGGTTGGACACCGTCGGCGGCGTCACCCCGCCCGGCAACGACTGCAACGGCCACGGCACGCACATGGCGGGCACGGTCGGCGGCCGGACCACCGGCGTGGCGAAGGACGTGACCCTGGTGTCCGTGCGGGTGCTGAACTGCCAGGGTTCCGGCACGTACTCGCAGATCATCGCGGGCATCGACTGGGCGACGCAGGACGCGGCGGCGAGCGGCCGGCCGGCGGTCGCGCTGATGACGCTCGGCGGCGGGGCGAACCAGGCGTTCAACGACGCCATCACCAGGTCGATCAACGCGAACGTGCACTACTCGGTGGTGTCCGGCAGCTCCAACGCCAACGCGTGCGGCTACTCGCCCGGCAGCACGCCGTTGGCCACCACCGTCGGCGCGACGGACGCCAATGACGTGAAGGCGAGCTTCTCCAACTTCGGCACGTGCATCGACGTGTGGGCGCCGGGCGTGAACATCACGTCGGCGTGGGGCACTTCGGACACCGCGTACTCGACCATCAGCGGTTCCACGGCGTCCGCGCACGCGGCGGGCGTGGCGGCGCTGTGGCGGCACCGGTTCCCGGGCGACTCGGCGGTGGCGGTGGCGGAGGCGTTGCGGGCCAACGCCACCCCCGGCGTGATCACCAACCCCGGCACGGGATCGCCGAACCTGTTGCTGTTCATGGGGATGGTCCCGGTGTAGGCCTGTTCCGGCGCAGGTCTCCCCCGGCGCAGGACTACAGGAGGCCCCGGTCGCGGGCGTAGACGGCGGCCTGCGTGCGGTCGCGCAGGCCGAGCCGCCCGAGGATGCGGGAGACGTGGTTCTTCACCGTGCCCTCGCTGAGGTGCAGGCGTCCGGCTATCTCGCGGTTCGTGCGTCCCCCGGCGACCAGCCGCAGCACGTCCACCTCGCGTTCGGTGAGCCCGTCCGGCCGCTCGGTCCCCAACGCGGACGCCAGCCGAGCCGCCGCGGCCGGGTCGAACTGCACCACGCCCGAGTGCGCGAGCCGCACCGCCGCCGCCAGCTCGACGGCCGGCCGGTCCTTGAGCAGGTAGCCGCTGGCACCCGCCTTCAGCGCCCGGACCACGTACCCCTCGTCGTCGAACGTCGTCAACATGACCACCCGCGCCCGCTCACCACGACGGCGCAGTTCCGCGAGCGCGTCGATGCCGTCCATCACCGGCATCCGCACGTCCATCAACACCACGTCCGGCTCTTCGGCGACCACCAGCTCGACAGCGGCCTCCCCGTCCCCGGCCGCGCCGACCACCGCGATGCCCGGCTGGATGTCGAGCAGGGCGGCGATGCTCTCGCGGATGAGCTGCTGGTCGTCCACCACGACCACGCGCACGTCGCTCACACGGTCCCCCTGGGCACGACCACCGTCAGCCGGGTGCCCGCGCCACCGTCCACCTCGACCGACCCACCGACCAACCCGATCCGCTCGCGCACCCCGCGCAGGCCGAAGTCCTCCCGTTCCGCCGAGAACCCGGGCCCGTCATCGGCGACGACCAACCGCGCCTGCCGGGGTCCGCAGTGCACGGTCACCGTGACGTCCGAGCCGCCGGCGTGGCGCATCGCGTTGGTGATCCCCTCCTGCGCGGCCCGGTAGAGCGCCAACAGGGTGCCGGGAGCGTAACGGGATTCATCACCCGTGCAGGCGACGGACACCCCCAGCCCACCGGCCAGGCGCGCCAGCGACTCAGCCAACCGGAAGGGCTCACGCATGGCCCGGACGGACGTGCGCACGTCCTCCAACGCCCGCCTCGCGGACTCCCGCGCGTCCTCGATCGCCTGATCCGCCACCGCCGCGTCCCGTTCCCGGAAGACCGACGCCTTCTCCAGCAGCACCGACACCGCGGTGAGGTGGTGCCCGAGCCCGTCGTGCACGTCCCGCGCCACGCGATTCCGCTCGGCGGCGGCCGACAGCTCGGCCATGGCCAACGCCAGCACGAGCCCGATCCCGAACATCAACAGGTCGGACACGTGCTCGACCGACCGCGTCCACCCCGGCTCGGTGAGCTGGAACGCAACCACCAGGAAGGCCGCCGTACCCACCCCGACCCCGACCGCCACCACCCGCCCGAACGCGAAGTACGCGCCGAACGGCAAGAGCAAGAACAACACCCGCGCCATGCCCGACCCGTCGGCGAACGCGATCACCACCACCAGCCCCGCCTGAACCGCCAGCACGACGACCGCCCGGTACCGCGACCCGACTGCCGCCGAATACCGGGACTCGGCGGCCGAGCGCCGGGAATCGACCGCCGTGCGCCGGGGGCCGAACGCCGACGGTCGCGAACCGAGCGCCGGATACCGCGACCCGAGCACGTCGACCAGCACGAGCGCGACGAGACCGGCGACGAACGGCAGCCACCGCGTCTCCCCGAGCCCGGCCAGCCCCGCGTAGCCGCCGGCCACCATCACCACGCCGCACAGCAGCGGCGACAACCACGACAGAGGACGCACACCCGCAGGCTACGTCGCACGCCCCTGATCCCGCGCCTGCCGCCGGAGGCCGGAGGCCGGAGGCCGCCAGTGATGGAGCGCCGCAGGCCCGACCCGCCAGTGGGCACACGCCGGTGGTGAGGGGCGCAGGCACCGGTGGTTGAGGGCGGCCTCTTCGTTCAACCGACGTTCGAGGGCTTCGAAAACGGCGTTCTGGTTGATGCGCATCGTGAGGATCACCCGATAGTGGCAGTCGGCGGCACGTGCCGATCGGCACCCCCGACACTGGCCGCTCGGCACTCCCAGCGCCCCGACGTGCGCGAATACCGTCCCCACCATGACGTTCCTGCTGCGATTCGGCGCCTTCTGCGGCACGCTCTCGGGCCTCTTCATCGCCCTACCGGGAGCGATCGAGGCGTTCACCGGCGAGACGACCGCCACCAGCCTGGTGCTCGGCGTCTCCCCCGCCCTGGCCGCACCGCTCGTCACCGCCCTCTACCTCAAACAACCCCGCACCGCCCTGAGCTCCACCGGCTACGCGGCGAACATCGTCGGCCTCGGCCTGTTCGGCGCGGCGGCCTACGCGGTGAACATCGTCCTGTTCCACCTCGACCAGCCGACGCTCGCCGCACCCGCCACCACGGTCCTCGCCGCCGGCGCCCTGGTCTTCGCCCTCGGCACGGCCACCTTCGCGATCAGCATGATCAAGAGCCGCGTCCACCCGCCCGTCCCGGTGTGGACCTACGCCATCGCCCTGCCGGTCTTCACCTTCGCCACCCGCCTGCCGGACTCGCTGTTCACCAGCGCCCTGCACGTCGTCGTCGGCGGCGCGCTGGTCTGGCTCGCCCGCTCGGTCTACCCGGCCAACCGCCCGGCCACGACCAGCAGCAGCACGATCACCGCGAGCGCCGCGTAGGGCACGTACACCCGAGGCCGGCCACGAGTGCCCGCCCACGTCAGCACCGCCGAGGCCGCCCACACCAGCGCGGTGCCACCGGCGGCCACGATCATCGGCACCCGCCCGTACGAACACACGCCCGACACCGAGTAGTCACAACTACCCGTCGGGGTGAACGCCATCAACCCGTACACCATGGCGATCGGCGCGAGAACGCACAGCAGCACCGTGCCGAGCACGGCGAACCCTTTCATGGACCCGCACGGTAGCAGCACCACCGTGCGGGTCCACAAAGGACTACGGAGTCCAGGGCGCGGTCACGGCCCAGCTCACGTCCGCGTCGTACGACGTCGGGTTGTCGTACGCGTGAGCGCCACCGTTCACCGCCACCCACACCTCCTCCGCGTAGTGCCGCACGCTCGCGCCCAACTCGTTCACCGACGCCAACCGCACGCCACCGACACCGGGCTGGGCGCAGAACGTCGCGTCCCGCCGGAACAGGTCGCTCCCGTCCGACGCGCCCAACCTCACCCGGAACGCCGCGTGCCGCAGGTACTGCCCCGGGTAGTTGCGCGACTCGAACGAGTAGCACGACGGCTCCGCCAGACCACGCCGCACGACGAAGGTCGCGTCACCCTTCAGCAACGCCGAACTGCCCGCGTTCACCACGTCGGTCCGCGCCAAGCCGTCCTGGTGCCGCAGGTACCGGTCCGTGAAGCCGGCCGTCGTCACCCGGAACGACCGCGCCTGGTCCAGCGGGAGGTCCGCACCGCTGCGCCAGAGCGGCACGACCGCCGCCCACGTCGTGTCCGCCGCGAAGCTCGTCGCGCTGTCCCACGGGTTCGTCCCGCCGGACCGCGCCAGGTACACGCCCTCCTGGTAGTGCCGGATGAACTGGCCGGGCAGGTTGCGCGACTCCAGCACCGTGCCGCCCGCCCCGGCCCGCGCGCAGAACGTGGCGTCGCCGGCGAACGCCGCCGACCCGTCGTTGACGTCCGACCGCACGCGCGACGCGGAGTGCCGCAGGTACCGCCCCGGGAAGTTGCGCGACTCGAACGACAGGCACGCCGCGTCCGACAACCCGGGCCTGGCCCAGAACGTGGCGTCCAGCCGACCCGTGTCGTCGGAGATCACGTCGGTGCGCGCCAGGGCGTCCCGGTGCCTCAGGTGCCGGTCGGTGTAGCCGGGCGTGGTCACCCGCAACGAGATCACCTCGCCGCGCCCGACCTCGGTGCCCTCGGCCAGCGCCAGCACCCGCCGGTTGACGTCGCGCACCCGCGACTCGGACACCTTCAGCACCTGGCGGTCGTAGGTGTAGAAGCCGTTGACCTCGTTCTCCACGTCATACGGCTCGGTGTACACCGAAGCCGACAGCCCGCGCGTGTGCACGAACCGGCCGACCTCCTTGGTGATCTCCACGTACCGCCCGGTCAACGACGCCTCGTCCGGGAACAGCTCGCCGTACGCGAACCCGGCGCCCGGCTGCCACTCGTGGCCGACGACCCGCCGGCCCAGCCCGCCGAACTCACCCAGCACCGCGACCCGGTTGGCGTCGGGCAGGCGCGTCGCGCTCGACATCTGATACGCGTGGTCGTCGATGATGTCGCCGTTGCCCGGATCGGGGTCGGAGACGCAGCAGTTCGAACCCGAGTTGTGGTTGATCAGCCGGGTGTTGTCGATCGACCGGACCAGGTCCACGATCCGGCCCGCGTCGTACTCGCCCCAGCCCTCGTTGAACGGCACCCACTGCACGATCGACGTGATGCCCTTGAGCTGGTCGACGATCCGCCGCAGCTCGGACTCGAAGTGGGTGCGCCCGTTGGGCACCTCGTCCACCGCGTCCAGCGACGGCATGTCCTGCCACACCATCAGCCCGAGCCGGTCGGCGTGGTAGAACCACCGGGCCGGCTCGACCTTGATGTGCTTGCGCACCATGTTGAAGCCGAGCGCCTTCTGGCGCTCCAGGTCGAACCGCAGGGCGGCGTCGGTGGGCGCGGTGTAGATGCCGTCGGGCCAGTAGCCCTGGTCGAGGGTGCCGAGCTGGAACACGAACTTGCCGTTGAGCAGCGGTCGCATCACGCCGCCGACCACCGCCTTGCCCAGCGACCTCATGCCGAAGTACCCGGTGACGACGTCGCTGCCCAAGGTGACCCGCAGGTCGTAGAGGAACGGGTCGTCCGGCGACCACAACCTCGCGTTCGGCACGGGCACGCGCAGGTGACCGCCCACCGTGCCGCTCGCCGTGCCGACGACCTGCCCGCCGGACAGGACCTCGGCGCGCACCGGCTGGCCGGCCGTGCCCTGCACGACCAGGTCGAGCACGCCCGCCGGCACGTCCGGCGTGGTGTCCAGGCGCGTGATGTGGTTGGCCGCGACCGGCTCCAGCCACACCGTCTGCCAGATGCCGGACGCCGCCGTGTAGAAGATGCCGCTGGGGTCGCGGCGCTGCTTGCCGATCGGGTACTGGCTGCCGTCGACCGTGGACCGCACGCCGACGATCACCTCGTTCGCGCCCGCACGCAGCGCGGAGGTGATGTCGAACGAGAACGCGTCGAACCCGCCGGTGTGGACGCCGACGCTGACGCCGTTGACCCAGACGCGGGTCTCCCAGGTGACCGCGCCGAAGTTCAGCTTCACGCGGCGGCCGTTCCACCCGGCCGGTGTGGTGAACGCGCGGCGGTAGAACATGTGGTCCTCGTGCCGCTTGATGCCCGACAGCGCGGACTCGATCGGGTAGGGCACCAGGACGCCCTCGGCGAGCGTGCGGCCGAACGGCGGCGAGGACAGGTTCGGCGCGCCGGCGAACTCCCACACGCCGTTGAGGTTGAGCCAGTCCGACCGGACCAGCTGCGGGCGCGGGTACTCGGGCAACGCGTTGGTCGGCGACACCTGACCCGTCCACGGGGTGGTGAGCGGCGCCGGTTTGGGCTGCCAGACCGCCGCGTTGGCGGCGCCGGGCAGCGCGACGAGGAGGGTGCTGAGGACCAGCAGTCCGGTCAGGCCGGACGACAGCTTGCGCATGGGTGGCTCCACGATCGGCAGGGTGCTGGTGACGTGGGTGCTCGTGAGCTCGGTGCTGGTAGTGCTGTCGGTGCTCGTGACCCGGGTGCGGCAGCGGTCGTGACCTGGGTCACGTGCAGTTCCTACCTCGTTGATACAACGTTGTAAAGCGGCCGGCCGGCCGGCTACGATCCCGGTCGTTCCCGAGAATCCCTGCCGAAGGCCCCGACCCGAGAGCACCGGAGGCACCGCTTGGCCACGCTCAAGGACGTCGCCGCGCTGGCCGGCGTGTCGGTGAAGACGGTGTCGAACGTCGTCAACGGCCACGCGTTCGTGAAACCGGAGAACCGCCGCCGGGTCGAGGAGGCGCTCACCGCCACCGGCTACCGGCCCAACATCGGCGCGCGCAACCTGCGCCGCGGCCGGACCGGGTTCCTGGCCCTCGTGCTGCCGGAACTGGTCGTGCCGTACTTCGCGGAGCTGGCCGGGCTGGTGCTCGGCGCGGCGCAGGAGCAGGAGCAGGAGTGGAACGTGCTGATCGAGCAGACCCTGGGCACCCGCGAGGGTGAACGGGACGTGCTGGCCTCGCTCGGCCCGCACATGATCGACGGCGCGATCGTGAGCCCGGAGGCGCTGGAGGCGCGCGACTTCGGCGAGCTGGCGCCCGGCATACCGGTGGTGATGCTCGGCGAGCACTCGGTGGACCTGCCGATCGACCACGTCGGCATCGACAACGTGGAAGCGGCACGGGTCGCCGTGGCGCACCTGGTCAGCCTCGGCCGCACCCGGATCGCGGCGATCGGCGCGCACCCCCACCGCGGCACGGCGGCGCAGCGCCTGGAGGGCTACCGCAAGGCCCTCGGCGAGGCCGGTCTGCCGGTGCGCGACGAGTTGGTCGCGACCGCGTTGAACTACCACCGCCGCGACGGCGCGGAGGCGATGGCGCGCCTGCTCGCCGCCGACGAGCCGCCGGACGCGGTGTTCTGCTTCAACGACCTGCTCGCGGTGGGCGCGGTGCGCTCCGCGGCCGAACGCGGCGTGCGGGTGCCCGCCGACATCGCGGTGGTCGGGTTCGACAACACCGAGGAAGGCACGTACAGCATGCCGACGCTGACCACGGTCGCGCCGGACAAGGCCGCGATCGCACGGGCGGCGGTCGACCTGCTGCGACGGCGCGTCGACGACCCTGGACGGCCGCCGGAGCACGTGCGGACGCCGTTCTCGTTGGAGGTCCGGGAGAGCACGAGGGGTGGAGCATGACGCGGGACGGGGTCTTCGAAGCGCCGGGTCGGATCAACCTGATCGGCGAGCACACCGACTACAACGGCGGTTTCGTGCTGCCGATCGCGTTGCCGCACGTCGTGCGGGTCACGGCGGCCCGAAGGGACGACGGCGTGCTGCGGCTGTCGTCGCGGCAGGCTTCGGGCGTGACCGAGATCCGCGTGGTCGACCTCGCGCCCGGCGCGGTGACCGGGTGGGCGGCCTACGTGGCGGGCGTGGTGTGGGCGTTGCGCGAGGAGGGTCACCCGATCGGCGGGTTCGGCCTGCTCGTGGACGGCCAGGTGCCGTTGGGGGCGGGGTTGTCGTCGTCGGCGGCGTTGGAGAGCGCGACCGCGTTGGCGGTGACCGAGCTGTCCGGTGTGCCGCTGGACCGGCGGTCGTTGGCGCGGATCGCGCAGCGGGCGGAGAACGAGTTCGTCGGCATGCCGTGCGGGATCATGGACCAGTCGGCGTCCCTGCTGGCGCGGGAGCGGCACGCGTTGCTGCTCGACACGCGCTCGATGGAGACCGAGCACATCCCGTTCGACCTCGCGCCTGCCGGACTCACGCTGCTGGTGGTGGACACGAAGGCGCCGCACCGGTTGGTGGACGGCGAGTACGCGGCGCGGCGGCGCGACTGCCACCGTGCGGCGGAGTTGCTCGGGGTGCCCGCGCTGCGGGACCTGGACGGTGCGGAGCAGGACCTGCCGGAGCGGCTCGGCCGGCGGGTGCGGCACGTGGTGACGGAGAACGAGCGGGTGGCGCGGGTGGCGGACCTGCTGCGCACCGGGCGGATCCGCGAGATCGGGCCGCTGTTGACCGAGTCGCACGTGTCGTTGCGCGACGACTACGAGGTGACGGTGCCGGAGCTGGACGTCGCGGTGGAGGCGTTGGTGGCGGCGGGTGCGCTGGGCGCGCGGATGACCGGTGGCGGGTTCGGCGGTTGTGTGATCGCGCTGGTGGAGGAGACGGCGGTGCGGGCGTGCACGACGGCGGTTCTGGAGGCGTTCGCCGGGTGCGGGTTCACGACGCCGGAGTGCTGGACCGCGGTGGCGGCGGCAGGCGCGCGTCGAGCCGACCACGTGACGGTGGTGTGAGCGGGTCAGTGGCGTGAGCGGGTCGACTGGTGGCCCGGGTCGGTGTCGGCAAAGATCGGGTTCGCGTGGTGGAGCGCCCTGCTGCCGTCGACGGCCGCGCGCAGGAAGCTGTCGCGCTCGGTCGACCCGAGCCGCAGTCCGAGCGCGTCGGCCAGGTCTCGCACCGTCGCCACCGTCAGGCCCGGGGCGGCGCCGGCCTCCAACCGCTGGACGGTGCGCACGCCCACCCCGGCTCGTTCGGCCAACGTCTCCTGCGTCAGGGCCTTCCGCTTCCGCGCCTGTCGGAGCAGCGCGCCGAACTCCGCGGCGGCATCCCCGTCGGTCCGGGCGAGAGGTCGGTCGCGCCCTGGCAGGCGGTCGTGGCCAGCGGTCGTGGCCACCGGTTCGGCCTACCGGCCCCTCGTCGTCCGATGAGGTCACTTGCCTGTTGGCTCCGCTACCCGGCCGGTCGCCCGACTGCCCGGACCAAGCCGGAGGACAGGCCGTGAACCGGCCAACCATGGCGGGTTGGCCGATTCTTTTCGAGCCCCACCGGTTCTCCCCGGCTGCCCGCCCGCCTCTCCGGCATCGCCATCCACCCGGCGGCGCCCCCGGCGGGCAGGTCCATGGGAATTCTCGATCAGCCGGGATCGGAGGCATTCGACAGGTTCTTCGGTAACCAATACAGCTGCTAGTTGGACAGCCATTCACCTGCACTGTCGTCCTTCGCCCCCCTCGCGCCGCCCACGACAACACTTCGGCCGCTCCACCGGGCGTACACGTCGGGGATGGCCACTGATCACCTTCGACGTGTACGCAGTACCGGAACGCGTTCTTCCCGGCCCTGCACCGAAGGAGAGCTGTGTCCCCACTGACCCGACGAACGCTCATCGCCGGCGGCATCGCGAGCGCCGGCGTGACGGTCCTCGCCCCCACCGCGGCGAACGCCATCTCCTACCCGTTCACGTTGGGCGTCGCCTCCGGTGAGCCCGTCGCGGACGGCTTCGTCATCTGGACGCGCCTCGCGCCCAGCCCGCTCAACGCCGACGGCCTCGGGGGCATGGGCAGCGCCTCGGTCCCGGTCGAGTGGCAGGTCGCGACGGACCAGCGGTTCACCCAGATCGCGCGCAGCGGCACGGCGACCGCGACGCAGTCGTGGGCGCACAGCGTGCACGTCGAGGTGTCCGGCCTGCAGCCCGGCCGCGAGTACTTCTACCGGTTCCGCGCCGCCGGGCACATCTCACCGGTCGGGCGCGGCGTCACCGCGCCCGCGGTCGGCACGAGCCCGTCGCTGACCATGCTGTTCGCCTCCTGCTCGCACTACGAGGAAGGCTACTTCACCGCCTACCGGCGGATGGCCGAGGAGAACCCGCACCTCATCCTGCACCTGGGCGACTACATCTACGAGGGCGCGGCCACGACCACGAAGGTGCGCAAGTTCGCGCCCGCCGTCGAGATCGCCGGCCTGGCCGACTACCGGGTCCGGCACGCGCAGTACAAGACGGACGTCGACCTCCAGGCCGCGCACGCCGCCGCGCCGTGGCTCGTCGTGTGGGACGACCACGAGGTCGAGAACAACTACGCGGACCTGGTGCGCGCCAACACCTCCCCCGCCGGCGACTTCAAGGTGCGACGCGCGGCGGCGTACAAGGCGTACTACGAGCACATGCCGCTGCGGGCGGCGCAGGCCCCGGTCGCGGAGAACATGCAGCTGTACCGCCGGGTCCGCTGGGGCAGCCTGGCCACGTTCCACATGCTCGACACCCGCCAGCACCGCGACGACCAGGCGTGCGGCGACGGCACGAAGGTGTGCGCGGAGGCCGACGACCCGGCACGCACGCTGCTCGGCGGCACGCAGGAGACGTGGCTGCTCGACGGCATGCGGCAGAAGCTCGGCACCTGGGACCTCCTCGGCCAGCAGGTGTTCTTCGCGCAGAAGCTGGCCTCGGCCGACGGCGCGAAGTCGATGGACTCGTGGGACGGCTACAGCGCCAACCGCGGTCGGCTGCAACGCGGCTGGGACGCGGCGGGGCTGCGCAACACCGTCGTGCTGACCGGTGACGTGCACCGGTCGTGGGCCGCCAACCTGATGAACGACTACGCCGCACAGGACCGGATCGTCGGCACGGAGCTGGTGACCACGTCGATCACGTCCGGCGGCGACGGCAACGCCACCGACGCGGGCCTGTCCAGCCTCAACCCGCACGTGAAGTTCTACAAGAACCTGCGCGGCTACGTCCGCACCGTCACCACACCGTCCCAGATGAACGTCGACTTCCGCTTCCTGGACCGGGTCACCGTTCGCGACTACCCGGTCCGGACCTTGCAGAGCTACGTCGTCCAGGCAGGCAACCCGGGATTGCAGGCGCCATGACCAAGCTGATCAAAGCACTCGCGGCGCCGGTGATCGCGGCGCTCGTGCTCGCAGGCTCCGCCGGAACCGCGTCCGCGGCGGTCTCGTGGATCGCGGCGAACAGCACCGCCACCGGCGACCAGGACAACGCCGCAGTGGCCGCCGTGCGCAACGGCTGGACCGCCGTGGTGTGGGAGGACGACCGCGACGACGCCACGCCCACCGATCCCGTGCACAGCGACGTGTGGATCCGCCTGTTCAAGGACGGCGTGTCCCGGTACGAGAAGAAGCTGTCCACCAGCGGCACGGGCAACTGGCGGCACGTCCAGCCGGACGTCGCGGTGCACGACAACGGCACCGCGGTCGTCGTGTGGGCCGACGACGGCGAGGGCAACGGCTACTACAACATCCAGGTGCGGGTGCTGAACACGAGCGGCACGGTGACCGGATCGGCGCGGGCCAACGCCAACACCGACGGCCAGCAGCTGAACCCCGCCGTGGCCGCCGATCCCGACGGCACCGGTTTCGCGGTGGCGTGGGAGGACAAGCAGAGCACCACCAACCCCACGGTGCGCGTCGCCGGGTTCGCGTCCGTGACGTCGAAGACCTACGAGGCGCAGGTGCACACGGCGGGCGGCACGCACCAGCGGCCGGACGTGGCCATGGGCGCGGCGGGCAACGCCGTCGTGGTGTGGGACGAGGACGGCGACGGCAACGGCTTCTTCAACATCGGCCGGAAGATCCTGACGCCGTCGGGCGGGGTGAAGGTCGGGCAGGGGGCCGTGAACGTCAGCGGCGACGGCCAGCAACGACGGGCCGTCGTGGCGGCGAACTTCAACGGTGACCACACGGTGGCTTGGGAGACCGACCACACCGGCACGGCGCAGGTGGGTGTTCGCTCGTTCGCCGCCGGCGGTGCCGCGCGCACGGCTGCGGACACGGTGCTGGCGGGTGTGGACCCGCAGATCGGCATCGACGACCAGTTGAACGTCGTGGTGTCGTCGGTCGAGGCGCAGGACGTGGTGACGCAAGGGCTCAACCCGGACGGCACGGTCGCGGGCCGGCTGCCGCGTCAGGTGACGGTGTCGACGGCGACGGGCAGGCAGGACGAGCCCGCGGTCGGGGTGGACGCTTGGGGTCAGATCACGGTGGTGTACACGGATGACAACGACGGGAACGGGTTCGATCAGGTCTATCTGGGGACTGGGCTGGTGAACAGCACCTGGTGAGGGTGGCGTCAGCAGCCGGAGATCGAGGGCTCGTCCTCGTCGGACGGGCAGATCAGCGGGATGACGGCCTGGTGGGTGGTTCTGCGCCGGGTCCGTTGTCGGTCCGGGTCTCGTGTCATGCCACCGACGTCCCTACGGGCTCAGTGGTCGGCCTCGTATTGCTGCGCGAGGCGTTTCGGGGCGCGGGTCAGCCAGGCTTCGGTCAGCAGTTCGGCCAGTTCGTCGGGGTCGATCTCGGCCAGCCGGACCAGGATCGCGGAGTAGCCGTCGAAGTGCGGGGTGGTGAAGTAGACGGTTGGGTCGTCGGCGAGCAGGGCTTCCTTCGCGCCCAGGTCCGGCACGCTCGCGGCCAGCACCGGGCCGTCCGGTGCGGTCGGGCCGAGGGCGGCCAGGTCGCTCTTGCGCAGAGGTCGGTCCCAGGCGAAGGCCTTGTCCTTCACCCGCCACGCCGGTCGTTGGTCGTACGACGGGCGTTCGGTTACCTCGGGCAGCGCCACGGCGATGCGCCGCACGTCGTCCCAGGTGGCCATGGGCTCACGATAGACCGGCACTGGTCGTTGGCGTTACCAACGAAGTGAGGTACCGTTGGTCTCACCAACATTGGTGAGACCAACGGAGTAATGATGATCAAGCCTTTTGCCCTCGACGTGCCACAGGCCGAGTTGGACGACCTGGCCGACCGGTTGGGGCGGACGCGGTGGCCCGAGGAGTTGCCGGACGCCGGGTTCGACTACGGGTTCCCCGTGGCGGAGGTTCGCGCGTTGGCGGATCGCTGGGCGAACGGGTACGACTGGCGGCGGCACGAGGCGGAGTTGAACGCGTTGCCGCAGTTCACGACCGAGGTCGACGGTCAGCGGGTGCACTTCGTGCACGTCCGGTCGACCAAGGCGGACGCGTTGCCGTTGGTGCTGGTCCACGGCTGGCCGGGGTCGGTGCTGGAGTTCCTGGACGTCATCGAGCCGCTGTCGCGCGACTTCCACCTGGTCATCCCGTCGATCCCCGGGTTCGGGTTGTCCGGGCCGACGACGTCGCGCGGGTGGGACGTCGACCGGGTGGCGCGGGCGTTCACGGAGGTGATGAGCCGGCTCGGGTACCGGCGGTATGGCACGCAGGGTGGCGACTGGGGTTCCGGGATCGCGAAGGCGATGGCCGCCGCCGCGCCCGGGAACGTGGTGGCGGTGCACGTGAACTACCTGCCCACGCCGCCGATCGAGGGGGTCGAGCTGTCCGGGGAGGACAGCCGGCGACTGGAGCGGATCAAGGGGATGATGCGCAGTCGGCCCGGGTACCAGGTGCTGCACGCGACTCGACCGCAGACGGTGTCCTACGCGTTGACGGACTCGCCGGTCGGGCAGTTGGCGTGGATCGCGGAGAAGTTCACCGAGTGGGTCGATCCGGGCTCGAAGATCGACGTCGACCGGGTGCTGACCAACGTGATGCTGTACTGGCTCACCGGGACGGCGGGGTCGTCGGCGCGGTTGGCGAAGGAGACGGGGATCGTGTCCAACGCCTGCCCCGCGCCGTTGGGGGTGGCCGTGTTCGCGCACGACATCGTGTTGTCGGTGCGGCCGTTGGCGGAGCTGACGTACCGGATCGAGCACTGGAGCGAGTTCGACCGGGGTGGGCACTTCGCGGCGATGGAGGTGCCCGAGCTGCTCGTCGGGGACATCAGGGAGTTCTTCGCCGGCCGGGCGTGAACCCCCGAACGGGGGACTTGCCCGACCCCACCCCCTAGGTAGAGTTAGACCATGGTCGGTTCACGGCGAGGGCCCAGGATGACGCTGCCCGCACAGCTCGTGCTGGGCGTCCTGATGGAAGATCCCGCGACGGCGCGGTACGGGCTGGAGATCTGCCAGGTCGCGGGGTTGCCGAGCGGCACGGTCCACCCCATCCTGGCCCGCCTGGAGCAGTGCGGGTGGGTCAGCAGCCGGTGGGAGGACGTCGACCCGAGGGAACGCGGGCGTCCCCGGCGCCGGTACTACCTGCTGGACCCGGACAGCATCGCCCAGGTCCAGGCGGCCCTGGCGCGGGCCAGGACCCCGGTCTCCCGGCTCGGCCTGCTGCGACCGCACGCGGCAGGTGGGACGTGACCAGGCGGCGGCGACGGCTCGCGCACATCAGCGCGCTCGCGCGTGAGCTGGAGACCGCGTTGGACGGCAAGCTCGACCGCATCCTCGACCGCAAGCTGGCGCACGACCTGGCGTTGGAGCTGCGCCGGGCGATCGAGCGGGGCCGGGTGTTCGACGACGCGCGGCTGTTCGAGGTGTACGAACGGGTGCGGGCGCTGGAGTCGGCGGTGGAGGTCAACTTCCGGGCCACCGTCAGCTTCGGCCCGCTGTTGGACAGCGCGCGGTCGATCCGGGTCGGGCTCGAGGAGATCGAGCGGACCGCGGTCGAATCCGCTTCGGCCGGCAAGGTGGTCGCGGTGGCGATCGCGGTGCTGCCGGCGCACCACCAGGCCCGGTACGGCGAGGAGTTCCGCGCCGAGCTCGCCGACCTGCCGCGCCACCAGAGGATCCCGCACGCGATCGGGCTCGTCAGCCGGTCGTTGCTGTTGCGGCGCGCGCTGCTCGACGCGCGGGCGACGAAGTCGGCACGACCATGAGCATCGCGCCGGACGTGGTGACGTGGGCGCTGCGGCGGCTGCGGCCAGTCCGGCACGCGCCCGGCCCCGAGCACCGGTCCATCCTGGTGGTGGACATCGCGGGCTTCGGGCGGTGGCACGATCCCGCGCAGATCGAGGCGCGGCACGCGCTCACCCACGCCGTGCGCACCGGGTTCCGCGCCGCCGGGGTCAGGTGGTCCGACCTGGCCGTGCAGGACCGCGGTGACGGCATGATGGTCCTGATCCCGGCGGCGGTGTCCAAGTTGGACCTCCTCGACCCGGTCATCCCGCGGTTGGTGGGAACGCTGCGGCAGCACAACCAGGGCGTCGCGCCGGGGCTGCGCGTCCGGGTCCGGGTCGGCCTGCACGCGGGCGAGGTGCACCGCGACCCGCACGGCTGGGTCGGGACCGATCTCAACAAGACGTGCCGGTTGGTCGACAGCGCGCCGGTGCGAGAACGGCTCGTGGACCACGCGGTGCTCGTGGTGTCGGAGGTGATCCACCAGGGCGTGGTGCGCCACGGCTACCGCCGGGTCGACCCGGCGTCGTACAGCCCGGTCGAGGTCGCGGTGAAGGAGGTCCACGAGCGGGCCTGGGTCACGACTCGGCTCTGAGCCTGCCGGTTCCGTGCTAGAGGACGAGGGAGACGCCGGTGGCGGTGACCACCACGGCGACCGCGGCGTCCAGGAGGCGCCAGGCCGACGGTCGGGTGAAGGCGCCGGACAGCCAGCGCGCACCGAACCCGAGCGCGCTGAACCACAGCACGCTGCCCGTGATGGCGCCGGCCGCGAACCACCACCGGTCGTCGCCGAACCCGGTGGACGCCGTGCCCAGCAGCAGCACGGTGTCCAGGTACACGTGCGGGTTGAGCCAGGTCAGCGCCAGGCAGGTGACGATCACGGCCGCGCCGGCCTTCGCCGCGCCGTCGAGCTCCAACGCGGACGGCCGCAGCACCCGCCGTGCCGCCAGCACCCCGTAGCCGATCAGGAACGCCGCGCCGACCCACCGCACCACCGCCAACGCCGCCGGCCACGACGTGAACACCGCGCCGACACCGCCGACGCCGAGCGCGATGAGCAGCGCGTCCGAGCCCGCGCAGATGGCCACGATCGCGGGCACCTGCCGGCGCAGAACGCCCTGGCGCAGCACCAAGGCGTTCTGGGCGCCGATCACGACGATGAGGGACAGTCCGGTGCCGAGCCCGGCGAGCAGCGCGTAGGTCACGACAGCGACGGTAGGAAGCGGACGCGGTTAAGGCCAGCTACCTTTTCTTATGTATCATCAGCGATTGTGATGCTCGATCCGGAGTGCGTGAGGACGCTGTTGGCGGTGGTGGACGAGGGGACGTTCGATGCCGCCGCCAAGGTGTTGCACGTCACGCCGTCAGCGGTGAGTCAGCGGATCAAGCTGTTGGAGCAGCGCACCGGCCGGGTGCTGCTGGTGCGTTCCAAGCCCGCACGGCTCACCGACTCCGGGGCCGTGATCGCCCGGTACGGGCGGCAGCAGGCGTTGCTGGACCGCGACGCGCGCGAGGCGCTCGGCCTGGTCGAGGACCCGACGCCGATCCCGGTCGCGGTCAACGCCGACTCGCTCGGCACCTGGTTCCGCCGCGTGGTCAGGGAACTGGCCGCCGACGAGGGCCTGGTGCTGACGGTGCGGCGCGACGACCAGGACCACACCGCCGAACTGCTGCGCCAGGGCCTCGTCGTGGGCGCCGTCACGTCGTCGCCCCAGCCGGTGCAGGGTTGCGCCGTCCGTCCACTCGGGAGCATCCGCTACCACGCGGTGGCCACCAAGCGGTTCACCCGGCGCTGGCTCGCCGACGGGCAGCCGCTGCACGACGCGCCGGTGATCGTGTTCGACGAGAAGGACGACCTGCAGGACCGGTTCTGCCGCGAGCTCTCCGGCCACAACGCCTCCGCGCGCCGCCACCACCTGCCCGACGGCCACGTGTTCGAGGACGCCGTGGTCGCGGGCGCGGGGTGGGCGCTGCTGACCGAGCACCAGATCGCCGCGCACCGCAGGCTCGTGCACCTGGCCCCCGACAAGCCCGTGGACGTGCTGCTGCACTGGCAGCAGTGGAAGCTCGACTCGCCGCCACTGGCCCGCGTCGCCGACGCGGTGTTCCGCGCGGCGGCGGCAGAGCTGCACTGACGGCGGGCGGCTGCCGCTTCGGGGTGCTCCCCGAGCGTGAGCCGGCCGGATACACCCATCAGTGATGTACGTGTGAGCGGTTCGCCGGTCGTTCACCGGCCGGCCGCCCGACCATCACCACACAGTGTTCACACGTCCCTACTGTCTGCGAAGCCCTCATTGCCGTCGTTCGAAGAACGAAGGGTTTCGCATGTCAGGACGCAGAGCTCCCCTCGCCCTGCTCGCCGTCGGCGTCGTCACCGCCGCCGCCCTCACCGCCATCGCCAACTCCGGACACGTGCCGACGGCCTCGGCCGCCACCACGACGTTCACCCCCACCGCCGACACCCACGTCGACAACTCCGTCACCGGCACGAACCACGGGACCTCCGGCCAGCTCGGCGTGGACGGCTCGCCGACCAAGCGGGTGTTCCTCAAGTTCACCGTCTCCGGCGTCTCGGGCACGGTCGGCAGCGCCACGCTGCGCCTGCACACCGACGACGTCTCGGGCTCGAACAGCCCGGCCGGCGGCACGTTCCGCGCCATGACGAACACCACCTGGTCCGAGACCGGCGTGACCTGGAACGACCAGCCCGCCATCGACGGCGCCACGCTCGACACGCTCGGCTCCGTCGCCCGCAACGCCTGGTACGAGGTCGACGTGACCGCGCACGTGCGGGCCAACGGCACGTTCAGCTTCGGCGTCACCTCCACCAGCACCGACGGCGCCGACTACGACTCGCGGGAGACCGGCGCCACCGCGCCGCAGCTCGTGATCACCACCGGCACCACCACGACCACCACTCCCCCGCCCAGCGGCGACCCCGTGCTGGTCGGCGTGGGCGACATCTCGAACTCCGGCTCCGGCGACAGCGCCACCGCCGCGCTGCTCGACACCATCCCCGGCACGGTCTTCACCACCGGTGACAACGTCTACAACAGCGGCACCGCCTCGGAGTTCGCGAACTACTACGACCCGACCTGGGGCAGGCACAAGGCACGCACCCGGCCCTCGCCCGGCAACCACGACTACGGCACCAGCGGCGCGACCGGCTACTACGACTACTTCGGCGCGCAGGCGGGCCCGTCCGGGCGCGGCTACTACTCCTACGACCTCGGCAACTGGCACGTCGTGTCGCTGAACTCCAACATCAGCATGGCGGCGGGCTCCGCGCAGGAGCAGTGGCTGCGCGCCGACCTGGCCGCGAGCACCAAGCCGTGCACGGCGGCGTACTGGCACCACCCGCTGTTCACCTCGGGCGCCAACCACTCGCCGTCCACGGCGACGCGCCCGCTGTTCCAGGCGCTGTACGACCACAACGCCGACGTGGTGCTGTTCGGCCACAACCACCAGTACGAGCGGTTCGCGCCGCAGAACCCCAACGGCGGCCTCGACAACGCCCGCGGCATCCGCACGTTCGTCGCGGGCATGGGTGGCGCCAGCCACTACGGCTTCGGCACGATCCGCGCCAACAGCGAGGTCCGCAACAGCACCGCGTACGGCGTGCTGAAGCTGACCTTGCACAGCACCAGCTTCGACTGGCAGTTCGTGCCCGTGGCGGGCCAGACGTTCACCGACAGCGGCACCACCGCCTGTCACTGACCCCCACCGACCGCCGCGCCCGGCCGTCCCCCGACCGGGCGCGGCGCCTGCCGTCCCCGGAGGTGCGCCGTGTACCTGTCCACGATCACCCGCCCCAAGGCCGCCGGCTGGAAGGGCATCAGCGCCAACGTCTTCGCGCTCGGCGCGGTCAGCCTCGTCACCGACGTCTCGTCCGAGATGGTCACCGCCGTCCTGCCGCTCTACCTCGTCGTCGGGCTCCAGCTCAGCCCCGCCGCCTACGGCGTCGTCGACGGCGTCTACACCGGGGCCACCACCCTGCTCCGACTCGTCGGCGGCTACCTCGCCGACCGGACCGACCGGCGCAAGGGCGTGGCCGGGTTCGGCTACGCCCTGTCGGCCGTGGCCAAGATCGGGTTGTTGCTGGCGGGCAGCTCCACCGCCGCGCTCGGCGCGGTGATCACGCTCGACCGGGCGGGCAAGGGACTGCGCACCGCACCGCGGGACGCGCTGATCACGTTGTCGACGCCCGCCGGCGACCTCGGCCGGGCGTTCGGCGTGCACCGGGCGATGGACGGGATGGGCGCGTTCGCCGGGCCGCTGGTCGCCCTGGCCGTGCTGGCGCTGGCCGGTGAGTCGTTCGACTCGGTGTTCATGACCAGTTTCTGCATCGCCGCGCTGGGTGTGGTGATCCTGCTGCTGTTCGTGCGCGACCACCGGTCGGCCGTGGCGTCGCAACCGGTGCGGGTCAAGGCGATCGGCGGGTTGTGGCGCGACGCCGGCGTGCGACGGGTCGTGCTCGCCGCCTCGCTGCTGGGCTTGGCCACGATCGGCGACGGGTTCGTGTACCTGTTGCTGCAGAAGCGCGAAGGCTTGTCGATCGGCTGGTTCCCGCTGCTCGCCGTCGGCACGAGCCTGGTCTACCTGCTGCTGGCCGCGCCGCTGGGCGCGGTGGCCGACCGGGTCGGCCGGCTGCCGGTGATGCTGGGCGGGTACGTGGCGCTGGGCGCGGTGTACCTGCTGGTGTTCGGGCCGTTCGGCGGGTGGGCGCTGGTCGTGGTGGTGGTCGCGCTGTACGGGGTGTTCTACGCGGCCACGGACGGCGTGCTGATGGCGTTGGCCGGGCCGTTGCTGCCGGAGCGGCTGCGCACGACCGGCATCGCGTTGATCCAAAGTGGACAGGCCCTGGCGTACCTGGGCTCGTCCGTGCTGTTCGGCCTGGCCTGGCAGTTCTGGGGTCCGGAGGCCGCCACCCGCCTGGCCGCCGCGGGCGTCGCGCTCACGTTGGCCGCCACCGTCGCACTCCTGGGACGCCGTTCATGACCACTCGGGCACGTCTTCTGGTCACCGCGCTGGTCGCCGTGCTGCTGGCGGGTGTCGCGGTCGGGTACGCCGCGTGGTCCGACCCCGAGCCCGACGAGGTGGCGTCGACCTCGGTCGACGGACCGCGGTTGGTGGTGCTGAGCAACGGCAGGCTGTCCACGGTGTCGCGGGCAGATCCGAGCGGGCCGCGCGAGGTGACCGAGCAGCGGTGCGACCGCGTCTACAGCGCCGGCGGGACGACGTCGTGCCTGCGGCCGGTCGGCGCGTTCGAGGCGGGTGGGCTGGCGGTGCTGGACGCGGGGTCGAAGGAGGTGCGGACGGTGCCGCTGACCGGGTTCCCCAACCGCACGCGCGTGTCGCCGAGCGGCCGGATGGTGGCGTGGACGTTGTTCGTGGACGGTCATTCGTACGCGGCCAACGGCTTCTCCACGAGCACCGGGATCCTGGACACGGCCACCGGCTCCCTCGTCACCTCGCTGGAGGAGTTCACCGCCACCGTGGACGGCACGCCCGCCACCGCCGTCGACCGCAACTTCTGGGGCGTCACCTTCACCGCCGACGACAACCGCTTCTACGCCACCATGTCCACCGGCGGGCACCGCTACCTGGTGGAAGGCGACTTCGCCGCACGCACCCTCCGGTCGATCGCGGACAACGTGGAGTGCCCGTCCCTCTCCCCCGACGGGAAGTTCATCGCCTACAAAGCGGCGGTGAACGGCGACCCGCAGCAGGGCTGGCGCCTGTCGACGATGGACCTGGGGACCTTGACCGCCACGCCGCTCGCGGAGACCCGCAGCGTGGACGACCAGCCGACCTGGATCGACCAGACGACCATCGCCTACGGCATCCAGCGCGACGACGGCGTCAACGACGTGTGGGCGGTGCCGGCGGACGGCTCCGGCACGCCGACGATCCTGGTCCCGGAAGCCAACTCCCCCGCGCCGATCGGCTGACGAACGGATCACCGGGCGGCGTTCGGGGTCGGCACGCGGTCGGTTGCGCCACCATGACGTCATGAGCGAGCAACCCTTACAGGTGAGCCGGGCCGTCCTCGGTTTCCGCCGGGGACCGCGACTGCGGCACGGGCTGGCGGCGGCGTCCCTGATCGCCGCGGTCGTGAGCCTGGCGCCCCGGTGGTGGGCGCAGACGGCGGTGGCAGGTGGCCAGTGGGTCGGGCGGCACTGGGCGGTGTGGGTCTTCGCCCTGGTGGCTGCGGCGCTCTCGGCGGGCGGAGGCCGCCGGGCCGCGACGGCCTTGGGGCGCCGGCCCCGCACACCGGCGATGCCGCTGCTCGTTCACGTGACCCTGCTGCTGGCGGCGGCCGCGGCGGTCGCGGCGGGAGTGGGGGTGGTCCTGTGGGGCGTGCTGGGACGACCGACCGGTGTCCAGGAGCGGCTCGACGCGGTGAAGGTCGTGCTGACCGTGGTCGGCGGCGTCGGCGCGGTCGTGGCGTTGACGGTCGCCTACCGGAGGCAGCGCCTCAACGAGGTCGACTCCCACCGCGAGGACGCGAAGGTGCTGCTCGACCGCTACGCCAAAGCGGCCGAGCTGCTGGGCGCGCCCGACGCCTCGGTGCGCGTCGCCGGTGTCTACGCGTTCGCGGCACTGGCGAACGACGCGCCGGAAGCGCGCCAGGGCTGCATCGACGTGCTCTGCGCCTACCTGCGCCAGCCCTACGGCACCGCCGACGCCGCGCAGCGGGACCCCGGTCAGGAGCGCCACGTCCGGCTCACCGTCATCCGGCTCATCCGCGACAACCTGCACCTCGCCGACGACGACCCGCGCACCTGGCGCGGCCACGACTTCGACTTCACCGGCGCGGTCTTCGACGGCGGTGACTTCTCCGGCGCGACGTTCACCGACGCCGGCCGGGTCACCTTCGCCGACGCCACCATCACCGGCCGCCTGTCGTTCGCCGCGGCCACGTTCGCCGGCGGGGTCGTCTCCTTCGACCGCGCCCGGTTCGCCGGGGGCTCGGTGTCGTTCGACGGGGCGCGGTTCGTCGGTGGTGTCGTCGACCTCTCCGGGATCGACCCGGAGTCGGCGGTCGAGCTGTGGCCGGCCGGCGTTCCGGCCCCTCAGGGCTTGCGGTTGCCGGACGCAGCGCGCGGGTAATTGGTTTCTGTCTACACTGAAACTATAAAGGGCTTCGCATCCAGTGAGCGTGTCCGGTGGACAACACCGGCCCAGCGCCGTTCCCCCGCGCAGCGGGTACCTGGTCTGGACCTCCGATGGGAGAATCGAGCCCTGACAACGTTGTCAGGCCTCCTACCCCTGCCGGAGGTTCAGATGCGTCTCCGCTCCGCGGCTGTCGCCGCGCTCACCCTCGCCGCGCTCGCCGTCCCGGTCCAGGCCGGCACGGCGCACGCCATCACCGATCCCGCGCAGCACGTCAACCCGTTCGTCGGCACCAAGCCCGGCGGCCCCGACTTCGGGCACGGCGGCGGCGCGGGCAACACCTTCCCCGGCGCCGTCGCGCCGTTCGGCATGCTCCAGTGGAGCCCCGACACGGTGACCCACCAGCACGGCGGCTACCACTACGACGACAACCGGATCCGCGGCTTCAGCCTCACCCACCTGTCGGGCCCGGGGTGCAGCGACTTCGGCACCGTGCCGTTCATGCCGTCCCTCGGCACGACGCCCGCGGCCCACTCCACGTTCACCCACGCCAACGAGCAGGCGTCACCGGGCTACTACTCGGTCCGCTTCGACAACGGCATCCGCACCGAGCTGACCGCCGACCAGCGGTCGGGCGTGGCCCGCTTCACCTACCCGGCCGGCCAGCGCGCTTCGCTCAACGTCGACGCCGCCCGCGCGTTCAACGCGGCCGGCGGCTCGATCACCATCGGGACCGACAGCCTGTCCGGCTACACCGACAGCGGCGGGTTCTGCGGCGCGGGCAACCGGTACCGGCTGCACTTCCACGTCACCTTCGACCAGCCGTTCGCCTCCACCGCCACGATCGCGAACGGCCAGGTGACGCCCGACGGCCGTGCGGTCGAGGGCAGCAGCCCGGGCAGCGTCCCGGCCTCGCCCAAGACCGCCGGGACGCAGCACGTGCCCGCGCCGTCCGCCACGGCGCAGGACGTGCGACCGTTCGCCGCGTCGGCGTTCGTGTCGTTCAACGCGACGACGGTCACCGCCCGGGTCGGCATCTCGTTCGTGAGCCTGGACAACGCCAAGGCCAACCTCGCGGCCGAGACCGGCACGCGGCCGTTCGACGAGGTCCGCACCGCCGCGCGCGCCGCGTGGAACTCCTGGCTCGGCCGGATCGACGTCACCGGCGGCACGTCGACCCAGCTCCGCACGCTCTACACCTCGCTGTACCACTCCCTGTTGCACCCCAACGTGTTCAGCGACGTCAACGGGCAGTACGCGGGCTTCGACCGGCAGACGCACACGACCGCGAGGACCCAGTACGCGAACTTCTCCGGCTGGGACGTCTACCGGTCCCAGATCGCGCTGATCGCGTTGTTGGGGCCGGCGGAAGCCGCCGACATCGCGCAATCCGCGGTGAACCAGGCAGCCCAGGGCGGGTACTTCGACCGCTGGACGGTCGCCAACGGCGGCACGGGCGTGATGAACGGTGACCCGATGGCGATCATCGTGTCGACCGCGCACGCGTTCGGCGGCACGGGCTTCGACACGGCGGACGCGTTGCGCCGAATGGTGGCGGGTGTGAACGACATCCGCCAGCGCCCGGGGTGGTTGCAGTTCAACGACTTCGGCTACGTGCCGACGGGTCTGGGCGACGTGTGGGGCTCGGCCGCGACCACGTTGGAGTACACCAGCGCGGACTTCGCCATCTCCCAGTTCGCGGCTCGGCTGGACGACGCGGGCGCCGCCGAGAACTTCCTCCGGCGGGCGCAGAACTGGCGCAGCCTGTTCCACTCGGGCAGCAAGTACCTGCAGCCGCGCAACACCGACCTGACGTGGCCGGGGTTCAGCCCGACGCAGGAGAACGAGTACGTCGAGGGCAACGCCGCCCAGTACACGTGGATGGTGCCGTACAACCACCGCGGGCTGTTCGACGCCATGGGCGGCAACGCGGCCGTCACCGCACGGCTGGACACGTTCTTCACCGAGCTGAACGCCGGGCCGAAGAAGCCGTACGCGTACCTGGGCAACGAGCCGACGCTCAACACGCCGTGGGCCTACGCCTACGCGGGCGCGCCGCACAAGACCCAGGACGTGGTGCGCCGGGCGTTGACGTCCCTCTTCCCGCCCACACCCGAGGGCATCGTGGGCAACGACGACCTGGGCGAGATGTCGTCGTGGGCGGTGTGGGCGGCGTTGGGCCTGTACCCGCAGGCGCCGGGACGGGCCGAGTTGGTCCTGGCGAGCCCGCAGTTCCCGAGCACGACCATCAGGCGCGGCAACGGCGCCACGATCGCCATCACCGCCCCGAACGCCTCGGACACCGTGAAGTACGTGCAGTCCTTGCGGGTCAACGGTGTGGCGTCCACCAAGCCGTGGCTGCCCGGGGCCTTCGTCGCGTCGGGCGGCACGCTGGACTTCAGCCTGGGCGCGACGGCTTCGAGCTGGGGCAGCTCCCCGGCCGACGCGCCGCCGTCGTTCGACGTCGGCCCGAACCCCGCGCGATCCGGCGCGGTGGTCGGCCTGGCGGGCAAGTGCGTGGACGGCGAGCCGGCGGGCCCGACCGACGGCGCGCCCGTGCGGCTGTGGGACTGCAACTCCTCGGCGGCCCAGCAGTGGAGCCTCGCCCCGGACGGCACGGTGCGGGCGCTCGGGCGGTGCCTGGACGTCAGCGGCAGCGCGCGCGTCAACGGCGCCAAGGTGCAGCTGTGGACGTGCAACGGGACGGGCGCGCAGCAGTGGTGGCCCAAGGGGTCGACGCTGGTGAACCCGCCGTCCGGGAAGTGCCTGGACGTGCCGAACAGCAACGCCGTCAACGGCATCCAGCTGCAGATCCACGACTGCAACGGCACCGGCGCCCAGCAGTGGCACCTCCCCTGACGGGGTCACCCGACAGGGCGATAACCAGGCAGAACGGTTAATTGGCCGGTCGCCACGGCTCTCCCATCACGTGGCGACCGGCCGTTGACACCGCCAGGCGGCTACTTGACGCCACCTGCGGTCAAGCCTGCGATGATCCTCCGCTGGAACAGCAGCACCACCACGACCAGCGGCACGGTCACGATCACGCCGGCGGCCATCTGCGTGCCGAACGGCTGGTCGAAACCGTACGCCCCGGTGAACCGGGAGATCGCGACGGTAGCAGTTTGCATGGTGCTGTCGTTGACCATCGACAAAGCGATGATGAACTCGTTCCACGCCGCGATGAACGTGATGATCGCGGTGGTGAAGATGCCGGGCGCGGCCAGCGGCAGGATGACCTTGCGGAACGCCTGGGCACGCGTGCAGCCGTCGATCATGGCCGCCTGCTCCAGCTCCTCCGGCATCTGCCGGAAGAACGCGGTCAGGTTCCACACCGCCAGCGGCAGCGCGAACGACAGGCTGGGCACGATCATCGACTGGTAGGTGTTGATCCAGCCGATGTCGGTGAACAACGCCAGCAGCGGCACCAGCAGGGAGATGCCGGGGAACATCGAGGTGGCGATGATCAGCGCCGCGACCGCGTTCTTGAACCGGAAGTGCAGCCGGGCCAGCGCGTACGCGGCCGACACGCCGATGATCAGCGTGAGGACCGTGGTGACGCCGGCGACGACCAGGCTGTTGAGCAGCGACCGGCCGAACCCGACGGCGGGCGAGAAGACCGCGGTCAGGTTGTCGAGCGAGAACGGCATCGGCAGCGCCGTCAGCTCGAACTGGTCGGACGGGCGGCGGAACGCCGACACCGCCATCCAGTAGAACGGCGCCAGGCAGTAGACCAGGATCAGCCCGAGCCCGCCGAACGTCAGCACTCGCTTCCACAGCGTCCCGTTGCCGCTGGTCTGGGTCGTGGCGCTCATTTTCGCGACCTTTCCCGAGCGGCGCCGATGACGTCCGCGCCGAGCAACCGCACGAACACCAGGGCCGTGACGGCCACGTAGACGAACAGTATCGTCGCGTACGCGGCGGCGGGACCGAACCGGAGGCTCGACGCCTCGTCGAAGGCCACCATGGACAGCGTCTCCACCGATTCCTTGCGGCTGCCGATGAGCACGAACGGCAGGTCGAACATGCGCAGCGCGTCCAGCACCCGGAACAGCACGGCCACCAGGAGCGCCGGCTTCACCAGCGGGAGCGTGATCTGCCAGAACTGCCGCCACGCCGACGCGCCGTCGACGCGTGCGGCCTCGTAGACGTCGTTCGGGATGATCTGGAGCCCCGCGAGCACCAGCAGGCCGACGAACGGCGCGGTCTTCCACACGTCCGCGAGGATGACCGCGAACTTCGCCTGCCAGCCCTCCGTGGTCCACAGGACCTGCTGGCCGATCAACGCGTTCGCCACGCCGTCGGCCTGGAAGATCCAGCGCCACAGCAGCGCCGAGACCGCGGTGGGCACGGCCCACGGCACCAGGATGCTGGCCCGCACGATGCCGCGCCAGCGGATCGCGTGGTGCATCACCAGCGCCATGCCGACGCCGAGCAACACCTCCAGAGCGACCGTGATGACGGTGAACACCGTGGTGTTGCCGAACGCGTTCCAGAACCGGGCGGCGGACTCGCCGACGAAGATCGCGGTGTAGTTGTCGACACCGACGAAGCGCGCGCCCTCGACGACGAAGCCGCTCTCGTCGAGGTCGGTCCCCTCCCGGAACACCGACTCGCGCAGCGCCGCCACCAGCGGGTACCCGACCACCAGGCCGAGCACGACGAACGTCGGTGACAAGAGCGCCGCGGCGAGTCGCCCCGCGCCCGAGGTCGCGCCCCGGGCGCGGCGAGCGACCGCCGTCACTTAAGCAACTCCTGCAACTTGGTCTGCAGCTCCTTCAGCGCCACGTCGCTGGTCTTCGCGCCGGTCAACGCGGCGTAGGCGGCTTCCTGGATCGCCTGCGTGACGTCGCCGTAGCGGACCGCCTGCGGGCGCGGCTTCGCCGACAGGATCGACTCCTTCAACGTCGGCAGGTACGGGAACTGCTTGATCAGCTCGGCGTCCTCGTACAGGCTCGCCAGGGTCGGCGCCTGCGAGGTGGCCAGCAGGTTGGAGCGCTGCGAGGCCTCGCTGGTGAAGAACTTGATGAAGTCGAGCGCGGTGGCCTTGTTCTTGCCGAACGCGGAGATGGCGAAGTTGTGGCCGCCGAGGGTGGAGCTGCCGGGGCCGTTCAGGCCGGGCAGGGGCGCGACGTCGAACTTGCCGGCGACCTGCGAGGAGCCGTCGGTCTTGCCGGCCAGGTTCCACTGGTAGGGCCACTGGCGGTGGAACAGGAGCTCGCCCGCCTGGAACGCGCGGCGGCCCTCCTCTTCCTTGTAGGTGATGGCCTTCTCCGGGATGATGCCCTGCTGGAACCCGGTGACCAGGGTGTCCAGACCGGCCTTCGCCTCGGGCGAGTCGACCGCGGCCTTGCCGGCGGAGTCGACCACGTCGCCGCCCGCGGAGTGCACGGCCTCGTCGAAGTTGACAGTGAGGCCCTCGTACTTCTCGAACTGACCGGCGTAGCAGCCGATCGCGGGCTGCGTCGCCTTGACGGCCTGGCAGGCGGTGGTGAGCTCGGCCCACGTCTTCGGCGGCTTCTGGCCCGCCGCGTCGAGCAGGTCCTTGCGGTAGTACAGCAGGCCGCCGTCGGAGTACACCGGCGCGGCGTAGAGCTTGTCCCGGTACTGCGCGGTCTTCACCGCGGGCTGGAGGAACTTGTCCAGTTCGAACTCCTTGGCGGGCAGTTCGACGACCCAGCGGTTGGCCGCGAACTCGGCCGTCCACACCACGTCGAGGTTGAGGATCGTGTACGCGTCGGACTTGACCTGCGCGTTCTGCACCATCTGCTGGCGCTGGGCGTCCGCGGACTCGGGCAGTTCGATGATCCGGACCTGCTCGTTCGCGTGCGCGGCGTTCCACTCGTCGACGAGCTTCTGCATGTTGCCGGAGGTGTCCTTGCCGGTGGCGAAGGTGACCTCGCCCCGACCTTCGAGCGCACCGCTGGGCTGCTCGCCGCCTTCGTCCCCTCCGCTGCCGCACGACGCGAGGAGGACTGCCACACCCAGCGCCGCGGTTGCCCGCGCCGCCGTTGTCCGAACGCCCATTACCGAGACTCCCATTCGTTCAGGTCTTGCTCTGTCAAGCGGATCGGGGCGCTGCCGCGGCTGATGATCTCGCCCGGCAGCAACACGCCCCGATCGCCGTTCGCACCGGTGGTGCTCTCCAGGAGGTCCACCACGGTGCGGGCGAACCTCTCGACGGGCTGCCGCACCGAGGTGAGACCACCGTCCACAACAGAGGCCAACGGCGAGTCGTCGAAACCCGTCACCGCGACGTCCGTCCCCGGCCGGAGCCCCTGGCGGCGCACTTCACGGTGCACACCTACCGCAAGTGGATCACTCACCGCGATCACCGCGTCCGGTATCACTTCGGAGTCCAGCAGGTCTCGCATCGCCGCCCCGCCCGCTTCGACGGTGTCGGCCTCGGCGAGCACCAGCCGGTCCGAGGGCAGGTCGAACGCGGTGCAGCCGGCTTTCCAGCCACGCAGCCGTTCGAGGTTCTGCGCCGTCGTCCCGCGCCCGCCGACGAACGCGACGCGACTGCGGCCGAGGTCGTGCAGGCGGTCCACGAGCCGGTGGCACACGGCCGCGCCGTCGAGGTCGACCCACGGCCCGGGCTGGTCGTCGTTCCCCGTGCGCCCGAAGGACACGAAGGGCACGTCGTGGTCCGCCAGCCACTGGTGGCGCGGGTCCCGGTCGACGGTGTTGGCCGGCACGAAGCCGTCCACGGCGCGTTGGGCCACCAGGTCGGCGTAGGCGTCGACGTCAGTGGTGCTGTTGGTCGTGCCGGTGAACAGGAGCACGTGTCGACCGGATCCTTCCACCTCCGCGGTCAGCAGGTGCAGGAACCGGTCCATGAACGAGCTCGGCGTGTTGGTGACCGGGACGCAGTAGCCGATGAGGCCTGCTCGGCGGGCGGCCAGGTTGCGCGCGTTGCGGTTCGGCCGGTAGCCGAGGGCCTCGATGGAGGCGCGGACGCGCCGGTGGGTGGCCGGGTCCACCCGGTGGGGCGCGTTGAGCACGTTGGACACGGTCTGGCGGGAGACACCGGCGTGCAGTGCCACCTGGCGGATCGTCACCGGACCGCCGGGACGCGCCATGGCCTGCTCCCCCTCCCCCGGTTCGAGCTGGTGTGGTGCCGTTCGCGCTGGTTTCGTGCTCGTGTCGTGGCGGTGACGGAGCGCACCCGTCCGAATACTCCACCGATCGTTTGACCGCTCAAAATCGGCGGTACTGTGTCGCGGGCCACAGCACTGTGTCAAGGAGTGGGAAGCCTGCGTGACCGGACCGCAACTTCTTCGCTCCGCAACAACGCAAGGCGGAACCGTCCGCCAGGGACCGCGACACCACCACCCACACCAGCCGGCACGGCCGATTGCCGCAGCCCAACCACCACGAACCACCCAACAGGTCCGCAGCACACCCACCGTGGCCCGGACTTGACCCTGAGCGTTCAACTCGGCGTACCCGAACGTAGGACTCTCGCGTTCTGGACGTAGGACTCACGCGTTCTGGACGTAGGACTCACGCGGGGGCAGGGCGGGGTTAGGGGCGGAGGGTGCTGGTCAGGGTGGCGCGGATGGCCAGTGCCGCGGCCGAGCGTGCCCACTCGCTGAAGTCGAACGGCTGGACGTCCAGGTCGATCAGCGCCGGGTCGGCCTCGTAGCTCGCCCTGATCCCGTCCGCCACCCGCTGCTCCGACACCTCGTAGAGCGGGAGCCCGTCACCCGTCAGGAGGATCTTCCGCGGATCCAGGAAGTTCGCCACCGTGCCGATCAGGACACCCAGCGCGTAGCCCGCGTTGTCGAACACCCGCTTCGCGACCGGATCACCCGCCAACGCCCGCCCGACCGCTTCCTCGTACGTCGGGTCGCCGTCCAACTGGCGCAGCATCACGTGCGTCATGAGGTAGCTCGACGCGCACCCCCGGTGGCCGTACCCGCACCGCGGACCGCTTGGGTCGACCAGGATGTGAGAAATCCTCGGCATGAGGCCGTGCGCGCCCCGGACCAGCTTGCCGTCGACGATCAGGCCGCAGCCGACGCCCGCGCCCACCGTGATCAGGACCATCGAGTCCAGCCCCGCGCCCGCGCCGAACCAGTGCTCCGCCGACGTCAGCGCCTGCACGTCGTTGTCGACCGCCGTGGGGAGCGACGTGGCGGCGGTGACGGCGTCGTGCAGCGGCACGTCCACCCACCGCAAGAACCCCGCCTCGGCCACCACCCCGTGGTGCACGATGCCGCCCAGCGTCACGCCGATGGCCGTCAGGTTCGGGAAGGTCGCCGCGACCTCGGCGATCTGGGCGACCACGTCGGCCGGGTCGGTGGACCGGAGCGGCTGGTCCGCGGTGTCGACGACCTTCGCGGTGAGGTCCGTGACGACGGCGTAGAGGCGGTCGGCGGTGAGCTTCACGCCCAGGAAGTGGTGGGAGTCGCCACGCACGTGGAGCATCTCCGAGGGCCTGCCGGTGGACGAGCGCAGTTGCGTCTCGCCCTCGACGAGCAGTCCGTTCAGCACGAGGGTGCGGGTCACCCTGGTGAGGGTGGGCCGGGACAGGCGCAGGCGGGTCGCGATCTCGGCCCGGGGCATGGCGCCGTGGATCAGGACCTCCAGCAGCACGTCGCGCGCGACTTCGGGCAGGTCAGGCCAGGACGGGGCGGTGCGAGGGTCGGTTCCCGAGGTCACCGACCGAACATACCCGGACCCGTCTCAACTGGACCGCGGCCCGGATCGCCGCACCGCCACGGCCCGGGCCGCCGCACCGCACGACCCGGGCCGCCACCGCGGCACTAGCAGATGCTCTGCCTGCTGTTGACCAGCGTGTTGTTGCGGAACGTGGTGTTCGTCCCGCACGGGTTCTCGGTGATCGCCGAGTTGGTCACGGTCAGGTTCTGGATGATGATGTCCCGCGTCACCGGGAACTCGCTCCGCGCCGCCAACCGGATCTCGCCCCCGCCGCTGACGCTGCCGCTCTGGGCGGCGATGTTCACGTTGTAGCAGTTCTCGAGCAGGATCGCGTTGTTGCCGGTGTTGGCGATGTCGATCCGGTCGATCTGGAGACCGCCGCTCTCCGAGACGCAGAAGATGCCGCGACCACCGCCGCGCGCCTTGACCGTGCCGACCCGGATGTTGATCGGGTAGCTGCTGCCGACCCGGCCGTTGCGGTTGGCGGTGCGGAACGCGGCGTAGCCGGTGCCGGCGCCCGCGTTCTCGGCGTCGACCGTGCCCACCGTGGCGTTGATCGTCTGGTTGAGCAGCAGGCCCGACTCGCCCACGCTGCGCGCCACGACCGTGCCGATGGTCAGGCCGTCCACGCCGTAGGTCTCCACGGCGTGCGACCTGGCGCCCTGCACGTAGACGTAGTCGATGCGGACGTTGCGGGTCCACTGGCTGGTGTCGCCGCGGTTGTCGATGCGCACGCCCAGCCCACCGGACAGGCGCATGTTGACGTTGCCGATCACCACGTTGGTGACGTTGCGCATGAAGATGCCGTACAGCGGGGTGCCGGTGAGGGTGAGGTTCTGGACCTCGATGTCGCGGACGCCGCGCGCGTAGACCGGCGCGTAGTCGCCCGAGCCGCTGCCGGTGACGTTGATGGTGCCGCACAGGTCGATCGTGGTGTAGCTGCGCATCGAGTACCGCTCGCCCGCGGGGATGGAGCCGGACGCCCGGACGACGATCCGCTCCTTGGAGGTGCGGTTCGCGGTCAGGCTGTCGTTGGCCGCCTGCATCGCGGCGCGCAGGCTGCTTCCGGTGTAGACCGTGCTGCTGCCCCGGCGGGCGGTGAAGCTGCTGCCGGACCCGGTCACCTCGGCGTGGTAGGTGCCGTCGCCGCAGGCGGCCTGTGCCTCCGGCGCGGTGACCTGGAGCAGCGCCGCTGTCAACGCTGACACGGCGAGTAGTGCTTTCATAGGACGATCTCCTGAGGTTGGTAAGCGCTTTCCTGCGGTGGCGGCGGAGACCTTGGCGGTGGAAGGGGTCGGGGTGGGAGCGGTGGTGGCCCGCCGAGTGACGTGGCGGGCAGCCACCGGACTTCCGGGCTGGGAGCGGTCCCAGGACTATCCGGTAGTGAATCGGACAACGGAAAGCGCGTCAAGGCCCACCCGAGGCCGTGGATCTTGCCCTACCCGGCCCGATCGAGGTCGGGCAGCTCGTCCCGGGTGACGACGCAGACGTGGCCGGCCGCAGACCCCCCAGGTGGCCGACGTCGTCGCCAACGGTCAGGCGGTCGCCGTGCCACGTGCCGCAGAGCACCGGCGCGGCTGCGGCGAGCAGGGCTCGGCCGACGTGCGCGCATCCCACGAGAGCCGCGCGGCGGCCCGCCGGGGGACGTGACGGGCCGCCTGCGCCATGGCTCTGGGAACGTTCCCAGCCCCTTCAGTGAATCCGAAGTGGACGGGAAACGTCAAGGGCCCGCCCCCGAGGTGTGAGGCAGGCCCTTGATCGGTACAGCGTCTCAGGCGCGGCCGCGGCGCTTGGTCCACACGTCGTAGGCGACGGCGGCGAGCAGGACCAGGCCCTTGACCAGCATCACCCGTTCGCTGGGCGCGCCGATCAACGACATGCCGTTGTTGATCACACCCATGATCAGGCCGCCGGTGATCGCGCCGACCACCCGGCCGACGCCGCCCTGCACCGCCGCGCCGCCGATGAACGCCGCCGCGATCGCGTCCAGCTCGAACGCGTTGCCCGCGGTCGGACCGGCCTGGTTGAGGCGACCGGCGAAGATCACGCCCGCCAGCGCGGACAGCAGGCCCATGTTCACGAACACCCAGAACGTGACCTGCTTGACCTTCACGCCGGACAGCGTCGCGGCCTGGAGGTTGCCGCCGATGGCGTAGATGTGCCGGCCGAACACCGACTTGTTCGCCATCACCGAGTAGCCCAGCGCCAGCACCGCGAGCAGCACGAGCACCCACGGCAGGTTGCGGAACCGGGCCAGCTGCACGACCACCGCCAGCACCACGGCCGCCGCCAGCGCGATCTTCGCCACGAAGATCGGGAACGGGTCGACGACCTGCCCGTAGCTCAGCCGCGCCTTGCGGTTGCGCCACTGGTTGAACGCGAACCCGGCCACCACCACGACGCCGACCAGCAGGCTGACCAGGTCCGCGCCGCCGAGCGGGCCGAGGCCGACGTTGCCGAGGTAGCCCTCGGTGAAGCCGTTGGCCAGGGTGCGGATCTGGTCCGGGAACGGCCCGATGCCCTGGTTGCCGAGCACCGTCAACGTCAGCGCGCGGAACACGAGCATGCCCGCCAGCGTCACGATGAACGCCGGGATGCCGAAGAACGCCACCCAGTAGCCCTGCGCCGCGCCGATCACCGCGCCCGCGAGCAGCGTGATGATCACCGCCAGCGGCCACGGCAGGCCCATCTGGACGGTCAGCACCGCGCAGATCGCGCCGGTCAGCGCGACCACGGACCCGACGGACAGGTCGATGTGCCCGCCGATGATCACCAGGATCATGCCGATGGCGAGGATCAGCACGTACGAGTTCTGGACGATGATGTTGGAGATGTTCTGCGGCGTCAGCAGAGCGCCGTCCGTCAGCACCGTGAAGAGCACCACGATCAGGGCGAACGCGATGTAGATGCCGGACTGCCGCAGGTTGAACGTGAACCTGCGCTGCGGCCCGGCCGGGGTCTTCAGCGCCTTGGCCGCGGTTTCGGTGGTCATGAGGTCTGTCCCTGGGTCATGTGGTGCATCAAGCGTTCCTGGGTTGCTTCCGCGCGGTCGAGCTCACCGGTGATGCGGCCCTCGGACAGGGTGTAGACCCGGTCGCACAGGCCGAGCAGCTCCGGCAGCTCGGAGGAGATGACCAGCACCGCGCGGCCCTGGTCGGCCAGGTCGTTGATGATCGAGTAGATCTCGTACTTCGCGCCGACGTCGATGCCGCGGGTCGGCTCGTCGAGGATGAGCACGTCCGGGTCGGTGAACATCCACTTCGCCAGCACGACCTTCTGCTGGTTGCCGCCGGACAGCGATGCGGTCGGGGTGGCGACGCTGGGCGTCTTGATGTTCATCGAGTCCCGGTACTTCTCGGCGACCGAGTGCTCCTCGTTCTCGTTCACCCAGCCGCGGGGCGCCAGCTTGGCCAACCCGGCCGCGGACACGTTGAGCTTGACGTCCTGGATCAGGTTGAGCCCGTAGCGCTTGCGGTCCTCGCTGACGTAGGCCAGGCCGTGGTCGATCGCCTTGCGGACGGTGCGCGTGTCGATCTCGCGGCCGTCCTTGATCACCCGGCCGGAGACGCCGACGCCGTAGGACCGCCCGAACACGCTCATCGCGAGCTCGGTGCGGCCCGCGCCCATGAGGCCGGCGAGACCGACGATCTCACCGCGCCGCAACGACAGCGTGGCGTTGTCGACCACGACCCGGTCGGGCTGGGACGGGCTGTGCACGGTCCAGTCCTCGATCCGCAGCACCTCGTCCCCGATGTGGGGCGTGCGCGGCGGGAACCGGTGCTCCAGGTCGCGGCCGACCATGCCGGAGATGATCCGGTCCTCGGTCACGTCCTTGGCGGGCAGCGTCTCGATGGTGCGGCCGTCGCGCAGGATCGTGATGCTGTCGGCGATCCGGGTGACCTCGTTGAGCTTGTGCGAGATGATCACCGAGGTGATGCCCTCGTCGCGCAGCCCGTCGAGCAGGTCGAGCAGGTGCGCGGAGTCGTCGTCGTTCAACGCCGCGGTCGGCTCGTCCAGGATCAGCAGCTTCACGTCCTTGGCCAGGGCCTTGGCGATCTCCACCAGCTGCTGCTTGCCGACGCCGAGGTCGTGCACCGGCGTCGTCGGGTTCTCCCGCAGGCCCACGCGGGCGAGCAGGGCGCCCGCCGCGTGGTTGGTGCGGTTCCAGTCGATGAACCCACGCTTGGCCCGCTCGTTGCCGAGGAACAGGTTCTCCGCGACGGACAGCTGGCCGCACAGCGCCAGCTCCTGGTGGATGATCACGATGCCGCGCCGCTCGCTGTCGCGGACGCCGCCGAACGAGCAGGGCTCGCCCTCGAAGACGATCTCGCCCTCGTACGAACCGTGCGGGTGCACGCCGGAGAGGACCTTCATCAGCGTGGACTTGCCCGCGCCGTTCTCACCGCAGATCGCGTGGATCTCACCGCGCCGCACGGCGAGCGTGACGTCGTGCAGCGCGGTGACCCCGGCGAACCGCTTGGTGATGCCGCGCATCACCAGGATTTCGTCGGACATGGTGTGCAAACCTACTTCAGCTGATCCGCGGTGTAGTAGCCGCTGTCGACGAGCACCTTCTGGTAGTTGCCCTTGTCCACGATCACCGACTCGAGCAGGTACGACGGCACGACCTTCTTGCCGTTGTCGTAGTCCTTCTCGTTGTTGACCTCGGGCTTGTTGCCCTTGAGCACGGCGTCGGCCATCTTCACGGTGGTCGCCGCGAGCTCGCGGGTGTCCTTGTAGATGGTCGAGAACTGCTCGCCCGCGATGATCGACTTCACCGACGCGACCTCGGCGTCCTGGCCGGTGACGATCGGGTACGGGTTGCCGCCGGTGCCGTAGCCGCTGCTCTTCAGCGCGGACAGGATGCCGATGGACAGGCCGTCGTACGGCGACAGCACGCCGTGCACCTGCGCGCCGCCGTAGGAGGAGGTCAGCAGGTCTTCCATGCGCTTCTGGGCCGTGGCCGGGTCCCAGCGCAGGATGGCGACCGTCTTGAAGTCGGTCTGGCCGCTCTTGACCACCAGCGTGCCCTTGTCGATGTGCGGCTTGAGCACCGACATCGCGCCGTTGAAGAAGAACGTGGCGTTGTTGTCGTCCGGCGAACCGGCGAACAGCTCGACGTTGAACGGGCCGGTCGCGGTGCCCTGGCTGCCGTCGGCGTTGAGCACCTTCAGGCCGGTCAGCAGCGACGTCGCCTGCTGCACGCCGACCTTGAAGTTGTCGAAGGTCGCGTAGTAGTCGACGCTGTCGGTGTTGCGCAGCAGCCGGTCGTAGGCGATGACCGGGATGTTGGCGTCCTGCGCCTGCTGCAGCTGCGACGTGATCGCGGTGCCGTCGATCGAGGCCACGATGAGCAGCTTCGCGCCCTTCGTGATCTGGTTCTCGATCTGGTTGGCCTGCGTCGGGATGTCGTTCTCGGCGTACTGGAGGTCGACCTTGTAGCCCTTCTCCTCCAACGCCTTCTTGATGTTGTCGCCGTCGTGGATCCAGCGCTCGGACGAGCGGGTCGGCATGGTCACGCCGACGAGCGCGCCCTCCGTGGACCCGGTCTGCTGGTCGACGGACTTCTCCGCCGACCCGCAGGCGGCGAGCATCAGGCCGGCCGCGGTGATGGCGGCGATCCGCGGAAACCTCATTGTTTCTCTCTCTCCCTAGATGTGGTGCTTGGTCCGCGACCGGCCGGCTCGGGGCCGGCCGGTCGCGGGACCGGCTAGCGCAGACCTTGCGCGAGTCGGAAGTACGCCTGGTTCCAGCGCAGGCGGTCGCCGAACGACGCGGTCGTCGTGTCCTGGTCGATGACCACCAGTTCGGTGTTCACCATCGTCGCGAAGTCCCGCAGCGTATCCGCACCCACGGCCTGGGTCATCACGGTGTGGTGCGGGCCTCCCGCGGTCAGCCACGACTCGGCCGACGTGGACAGCGACGGCGCGGGCTTCCACACCGCGCGCGCGACCGGCAGGTTCGGCAGCGGCTCGTCCGGTGGCACGACCTCGACCTCGTTGGCCACCAACCGGAACCGCTCGCCGAGGTCGGCCAGGCCGACGACGACCGCGGGGCCCGCCGCCGCGTCGAACACCAGCCGGACCGGGTCCTCCCGGCCGCCGATGCCGAGCGGGTGCACCTCGCACGACGGCTGGTCGGCCGCGATGGTCGGGCAGACCTCCAGCATGTGCGCGCCGAGGATCTTCGGCTCGCCAGGTCCGAAGTGGTACGTGTAGTCCTCCATGAACGACGTGCCGCGGCCGGTGCCCGCGCCCATCGCCTTGACCGCGGCCAGCAGGGCGGAGGTCTTCCAGTCGCCCTCGCCGCCGAAGCCGTAGCCGTCGGCCATCAGCCGCTGCACGGCGAGGCCCGGCAGCTGCCTCAGCCCGCCGAGGTCCTCGAAGTTCGTGGTGAACGCGCCGAAGCCGCCCTCGGTGAGGAAGCGGCGCAGGCCGGCCTCGATGCGCGCGCCGTAGCGCAGCGAGTCGTGCCGCTCGGCGCCCTTGTGCAGCTCGGGCGCGAGCCGGTAGGTGTCGGCGTACTCCGCGACCAGCAGGTCGATCTCGTCGTCGTCGACCGCGTCCACCAGCTCGACCAGGTCATTCACACCGTAGGTGTTCACCGAGACGCCGAAGCGCAGCTCGGCCTCCACCTTGTCGCCCTCGGTCACCGCGACGCCCCGCATGTTGTCACCGAACCGGGCCAACTTCATCCCGTTCAGGTGACTGTGACCGGTGGCGGCACGCACCCAGCCGTCGATCCGGTCGGCCAGCAGCGGGTCGCTGGCGTGGCCCGCCACGGTCTTGCGCGGCACGCCGATCCTGGTCTGGATGAACCCGAACTCGCGGTCGCCGTGCGCGGCCTGGTTGAGGTTCATGAAGTCCATGTCGATGGTCGACCACGGCAGCGCCTCGTTGAGCTGCGTGTGCAGGTGCAGCAGCGGCTTGCGCAGCGCGTCCAGCCCGGTGATCCACATCTTGGCGGGCGAGAACGTGTGCATCCACGCGATCACGCCGATGCACGACGGGTCGGCGTTCGCCGCGAGCATGACGTCGCGGATGGCGGCGGTGTCGGTCAGCACGGGCTGCCACACCACTTCCGCGGCGATGCGGCCCGACTCGGTGAGCATCCGCTGGATCTGCTGCGACTGCTGGGCGACCTGCTCGAGCGTTTCCGGGCCGTAGAGGTGCTGGCTCCCGGTCAGGAACCAGACCTGCGGCTTCCCAGCAGGCGACATGCGGGGCTCCCCTCGTGGGCTCATTGCCCGTAGACGTTCTGGTAACGGGCGTACAGGCTGTCGATGTGGTGCTGCTCGATCGGCTTCGGGGTGCCGAGCTGGTGTGCGAAGTGGACGGTGCGGGCCACGTCCTCCACCATCACCGCGGCCTTCACCGCCGCACGCGCGTCCTTGCCGATCGTGAACGGGCCGTGGTTGCGCATCAGCACGGCCGGCGACCGGCTGCCGCGCAGGGTCTCCACGATGCCCTGGCCGATCGAGTCGTCGCCGATCAGCGCGAACGGGCCCACCGGGACGTCGCCGCCGAACTCGTCGGCGATCATCGTGAGCACGCACGGGATGGGCTCGCCGCGCGCCGCCCACGCCGTGGCGTACGGGGAGTGCGTGTGCACCACTCCCCCGACCTCGGGCATGTGCCGGTAGACGTAGGCGTGCGCGGCGGTGTCCGACGACGGCGAGTAGTCGCCCTCGACCAGGTTGCCGTGCAGGTCGGTGACGACCATGGCCTCGGGGGTCAGCTCGTCGTAGGACACGCCGGACGGCTTGATGACCATCAGGTCCTGGCCGGGCACGCGGGCCGAGACGTTGCCCGCGGTCCAGATCACCAGCTCGTAGCGGGTCAGCTCGCGGTGCAGGTCGGCGACCGTGCGGCGGAGGTCCTGGGCGATGGACACCGGTCACTCCCCCTTGACGGCGCGGCGACGCGCCTTGAGCCGGTGCATGACCTCGTTCGCGCCGCGGCCGAAGTAGTCGTGCAGCTCCTGGTACTCCACGAACATCCGCTCGTAGGCCTCGACGTTGTCGGGGATCGGCAGGTACGCGCCGCGCTTGATCGAGCCCATCGCCTTGGCCGCGGCGTGGATGTCCTCGTAGGCCTTCGCCGCGACGGCCGCGTGCATCGCCGAGCCCAGCGCGGGGCCCTGCTCGGAGCCGATGACCGACAGCGGCAGGTTCGTCACGTCGGCGTAGATCTGCATCAGCAGCGGGTTGCGGAGCAGGCCGCCCGCGATCACCAGCTCGGTGACCGGGATGCCCGCGTCGGTGTAGGAGTCCACGATGACGCGCGTGCCGTAGGCCGTGGCCTCCAGCAACGCCCGGTAGGTGTCCTCGGCGCGGGTGGCCAGCGTCTGCCCGACGATGACACCCGACAGCTCGTGGTCGACCAGGACCGAGCGGTTGCCGCTGTGCCAGTCCAGCGCGATCAGGCCGTGCTCGCCGATGCGCTGCTGCGCGGCCAGCTCGGTCAGCAGCTCGTGCACCGAGATGCCGCGCGCCCGCGCCTGCTCGTGGTACTCCGCCGGCACGCCGTGCTCGACGAACCAGGCGAAGATGTCGCCGACGCCGCTCTGCCCCGACTCGTAGCCCCACAGGCCGGGCACGATCCCGCCGTCCACCACGCCGCACATGCCCGGCACGTCGGCCAGCACGTCGGCGTTCATCACGTGGCACGTGGAGGTGCCCATGATCGCGACCATCTGGCCGGGTTCGACGGCCCGCGCGGCGGGCGCCGTCACGTGCGCGTCGACGTTGCCGACCGCCACCGCGATGCCGGGCTTGAGGCCGGTCCACTCGGCGGCCTGCTCGGTGAGCCCGCCCGCCCGGTCGCCGAGCTGGCCGAGCGGGTGCTCCAGCTTCTCGGAGACGAACGTCGCGAAGTCGGGGTTCAGCGCGGTCAGGAAGTCCGCGGACGGGTAGCCGTCCTGGTAGATGCCCTTGTAGCCGGCCGTGCACGCGTTGCGCACGTAGGTGCCGGCGAGCTGCCAGACGATCCAGTCGGCGGCCTCGACCCAGTGGTCCATCGCCGCGTAGACCTCGGGGGCTTCTTCGAGCAGCTGGAGGCCCTTGGCGAACTCCCACTCCGAGGAGATCAGGCCGCCGTAGCGGGGCAGCCAGCCCTCGCCGCGCTGCGCGGCCAGGTGGTTGATCCGGTCGGCCTGCGGCTGGGCCGCGTGGTGCTTCCACAGCTTCACGTACGCGTGCGGGTTGCCCGCGAACTCGGGCAGCTCGTTGAGCGGCGTGCCGTCGGCCTTGACCGGGACCATCGTGCACGCGGTGAAGTCCGTGCCGATGCCGATCACGTCGGCCGGGTCGACCCCGGCGTCGGCGATGGCCGCGGGCACCGCGTGCTTCAGCACGTCCACGTAGTCCTGTGGCACCTGCAACGCCCAGTCCGGGGGCAACGGGCGCCCGTCGGGCAGGGCCCGGTCCAGCACGCCGTGCCGGTAGTCGTGCACCGCGGTGCCGAGTTCGAGGCCGTCGCGCACCCGCACGACCACCGCGCGGCCGGACAACGTGCCGAAGTCGACACCCACCACCAATGGATCGCTCGCCATGATGGGCAGTGTTATCGCTAACATTCACGGCGTCAAGACCTGCCCGCAACGTGGTCTTAAAGTGTTAGTGAGCGTGCTCAAAACCCGGTGTTCAGCGTGGTGCGTGGCGACCGCGGTCACACCGTCAGCCTAGGCGTGTTCGGGCCGCGTGCGGGACCGCAGATGCGCGGAGACCGGACGAAAAAGTTACGGGGCCAGGTCCCGACGACGCCGGACCACCGCCACCACCGGGTGACGTGACGGTATACCGCCACCCGGAACGGCGTGAGGGCGGCACGACGCCGCCCTCATCCGCTCCGCCGCGGAGGCGGCACGACGCCGTGCCGCCTCCGCGGTCACTGCACGGGAGGCGCGACGCTGTCCCGCTTCACCAGCGCCGGTGGGACGTTGCGCTGCGGCGCGCCGACCTCGCCGTCGGCCACCTGCGCCAGCAGCAGCTCCAGCGTCTCCTTGGCGACGGCGTGGAAGTCCGGTCTGATGGTCGTCAGCGGCGGGATGAAGTAGGCCGCCTCCGGCACGTCGTCGAACCCCACGATGCTCACGTCGTGCGGCACCCGCCGGCCGCGCTCGCTCATCGCGCGCAGGATGCCGAGCGCCAGGTGGTCGTTCGCCGCGAAGATCGCGGTGACCTCCGGCATGCGGGCCAGCATCTGGCCCGCCCGGTAGCCCGAGGCCGCGCTCCAGTCCGCCGGCACGACCGGCGGCACCTCCAGGCCCGCCGTCTCCAACGCGGACCGCCACCCCCTTATGCGGCCGAGGCTGTCGAACCAGTCCGACGGCCCCGAGACGTGCCACACCGTGCGGTGGCCCGCCTCCAGCAGGTGGGTGGTCGCGGCGAACGCGCCCGCCGCCTGGTCGACCGTCACCAGCGGCGTCGAGCGCTCCGGGTCGCCGTCCACCGTGACCAGCGGGATGCCGGCGGACACGTCGCCGACCGCGTCGTTGGCCGACGCGGTCGGCGCGATGACCACTATTCCGGCGACCCGCTGGTCGCGGTGGCGTTCCACGGCGTCGGAGATGGAGTTGCGGTCCAGGACGTTGACCCGCCCCACGCTCACCGCGAACCCCGCCTCGGCCGCCGCCGCCTCGAACGCGGCGAGCAGCGACGCGGGACCGTAGAGCGTCGAGTTCTGCGCCACCACCCCGATCAGCTGCGACCGGCCGGTGACCAGCGCCCTGGCCGCCTTGTTGGGCCGGTAGCCCAGCTCCGCGATGGCCGCGCGCACCCGCAGCCGGGTCTGCTCCCGGACGTTGGGGTGCCCGTTCAGCACCCTCGACACCGTCTGGTGCGAGACCCCGGCGAGCCGGGCGACATCCGTCATCGCGGGATCGCGCGAGGTCCTGTGCTCCACTAGCGCCCCATCTCCCCTGTCGACATTGCAGCCTTCGTACTCGATGTTAGCGATAACACGCCTGATCCACCGTGAAGGTGCTCACGGTCCATTGTCCACCAGAGACCCTTCCGACCAGCGCAGGGACACGTCGGCTCACCCGGAAGGCCGCACGTCCCCGGGCCCCTCCGTCGCCACCCGGCTTGGACACGACCACCCGGCCGGCGCCGTGCGCGAAGTGGCGCCCTGGCCCGCCGTCCCGGTCCGTGCGCGGACGAGCGGGCTGCGCCGAACGCTGAGGCCGTCACAACGCGGGACATGCGTGCTCCGGTGCTCCTCGGTGTGGTCAGGGGAACGCTGCCCGGACCCGGTCGAGCTCGGCCTTCGTCACCGGCAGCACGGTGCCGTGCCGGGGACGGCTGGGCAGTTGGTAGTCCGTGGCGAGCGTCCACTCGCCGGACGCGAGGTCGGTCGTCTCGAACGGCACGTAGCCCCGGCCGCCGAACTCGTCGATGAACAGGTACCAGCGGTCCTCGGTGTTGGACTTGAAGACCGTCGGCCCCTCGCCCTGGTTGATCGAGCCCTTGCCGATGCAGTCGGCGACGAAGTCGTACGACGTGTCGCGCAGCTGCGCGGACTTCTCGGCGAGGATGAACTTGCTGCACGGCGTGGTGGACGTGTTGTTCCGCTCGTCCTTGGTGAACCGGTAGTACTCGTCGCCGTGCTTGATCACGGTCGAGTCGATGACCGAGTAGCCCGGGTCGACCCAGACCTGCGGCTCGCTGAACGTGCGGAAGTCGCGCGTGGTCGCGTAGAGCATCTTGTTGTAGGTGTTGCCGGTGTGCTCCGGGTCGTCCTCGGCGTAGAGCTTCGAGGCCCAGAAGACGACGTAGGCGCCGATCGACTCGTCGTAGTACGCCTCGGGGGCCCACGTGTTGCCCGCCGTCTCCGGCGACACCCGCACGTGGCGCTGCTGACCCCAGTTGACCAGGTCGGTCGACTCCCACACCTCGATGTGGCGGCTGCCCTTGCGCTGCACCAGGTCCCAGTTGCCGTTGCCGTGGATCTTCAGGTCGGTGGCGATGAGGTAGAACTTGTCGCCCTCCGGCGACCGGATGATGAACGGGTCGCGGACGCCCTTGTCGCCCAGCGAGGACGTCAGCACGGGCTTGCCCTGGTTCAGCTCGTCCCACTTGAGCGCGTCGTTGCCGCGGCTGGCGGCGAGGTAGACCTGCTCGCCGGTGGCCGAGCCCTCGCCGGTGAAGTAGCCGAACAGGTAGCCCTCGTAGTCCTGCTCCGCCGGCAGGGGCGTCACGGTGACCTTGAACTTCTTGCGGGTGGTCTCCTCGCCCGCGCGGATCTCCGCGGTGAGCTGCACCTTCACCGGCTTCTCGCCGAACGCGGGCCGGGTGACCTCGCCGGTGGGCGTGATGATCCCGGGCTTGTTGCTCTTCCACGTGATCGCGGTGCCGTGCAGGCCCGTGGTCGGCAGGGTGATGTTGCCGCGGATGTCGTCGGAGTCCCACACGACGAGCGCGGCGTCGGCCTCGGCGACCTTCTCGTCGTCGGTCAGCTGCGGGCGCACGGTGACCTGGAAGTCGCGGGTCTGCCCGAACGCGGTCGCGGTGAGCGTCACGGCAGCGGGCGCGGCGCCGGGCGCGGGGCGGGTCACGACACCGGTGGTGGACACGACCGCGGGATCGCTGGACCGCCAGGTGATCGCGGAGCCGTACGGACCGGTGGTCGGCAAGGCGAGGTTCGCGGTGACGGCGGAGGTGTCGCCGAGGTCGATCGCGGCCAGGTCGCGGCGGCCCTTCTCCTCGTCGGCGATGAAGCCGAGGTCGTGCGCCTCGGCCGCGGTGAGGGCGCGGTCGTAGAGGCGGAAGTCGCGGACCGCGCCCTTCAGGCGGCGGTCGCCGCTGTAGACGGAGCGGCCGATGTAGTTCGCGGTGGTCGTGCCACCGCCGATCATCGCCGGGGTGATCGTGACGCCGGTCTTGCGCGCGACCTCGACGCCGTCCTCGTAAAGCACGGCGGTGCCGCCGCCGAGCGTGTAGGTAAGCGTTTTCCAAACGCCCCTGGCGAGATTGCGGCCCGCCGTCACGGTCTGCTCCGTCGACCAGTTCCCGGTGGCGATGGACGACCGGTAGGCGTTGCCGGTGGTGAACAGGTAGCCGTTACCAGCCGTGCCCGAGGAATTACCGAGGCCGTAGATGAAGTACGGCGTCGCCTGGTCCGGCGCGATGCGCACCTGGAGCGACACGCTCACTTCGGTCAGATCGCGCAGCACGTTGTCGGGCAGCTTCACGTGACCGTCGACGCCACCCAACTGAAGGCCTTCAGGACCGCCGGGAGTGGCGTCGCCGATAACGGTTGCGTTGCGACCTCCGCCCGAGGTGTCGGCCACGACGGCGCCTTCGGTTTCGGTGAGGGGGTAGTGGAGCACGAGTCCGTCGGCGGCGGATGCCGGCGGGGCGCTCAAAGCCGCCGCGACCAGCGCCGCGACGACAGTCGCGACGAGGGTGCGTGGACGATGACGAAGGGTGACCATTTGGGGCGTCGCTCTCGTCTTGCGCGCGGCACGGGGCCGCGGATGAACAGGGGCATCCAGAGGTCGCGGTGTGTTGGGTCACAAAAGTGAGCGCTAACATACGACCGGCCTAACAAACGTGTCAAGGATGCGAAGTTGACGTTTCCGGGGGGTTGACGGGCCGATTGTGAGCGTTCACTCTTGTGCCCCAGGTGACCACCGTCACGCGGTTCGCCGATCCCGTCAGTGTCTCGGGTTCACACGGAGGAAGACCAGTGTTGAAGAAGATCACGACCGCCGCTGCCGCGGTCCTGTTGGCCGCGTTGACCGCGTGCGGATCCGGTGGGTCCGGGGACGCGGGGTCGACGGGAGCGCCCAAGGGCAACGACGACGGCAAGATCACGATGGGTTTCGCCCAGGTGGGCGCCGAGAGTGGTTGGCGCACCGCGAACACCAAGTCGATCCAGGAGGAGGCCGCGGCGGCCGGGATCGAGTTGAAGTTCTCCGACGCGCAGCAGAAGCAGGAGAACCAGATCAAGGCGATCCGGTCCTACATCCAGCAGAAGGTGGACGTCATCGCCTTCAGCCCGGTGGTGGAGACCGGTTGGGACGCCGTGCTGCTGGAGGCCAAGCGCGCGAACATCCCGGTGATCCTGACCGACCGCGCGGTCGACTCGGACGACACGTCGCTGTACAAGACGTTCCTCGGGTCGGACTTCGTGGAGGAGGGCAAGAAGGCCGGCGAGTGGCTGAAGGCCAACGCGGGCGGCGCGAAGAACGTCGTGGAGCTGCAGGGCACGACCGGCGCGGCGCCGGCGATCGACCGCAAGAAGGGTTTCGAGGACGCCATCGCGGGCACGGACCTGAAGGTCGTGGCCACGCAGACCGGTGACTTCACGCGGTCGGGCGGCAAGCAGGTCATGGAGGCGTTCCTGAAGTCGGTGCCGCAGATCGACGTGGTCTACGCGCACAACGACGACATGGGCCTGGGCGCGATCGAGGCGATCAAGGCCGCGGGCAAGGTGCCGGGCAAGGACATCAAGATCATCACCGTGGACGCGGTGAAGGACGGCATGACCGCGCTGGCCGCCGGTGAGATCAACTTCATCGTCGAGTGCAACCCGCTGCTGGGCAAGCAGCTGATGGAGCTGGCCAAGAAGGTCGTCGCCGGCGAGGAGGTGCCGCCGCGGGTCGTGACCGAGGAGGGCACGTTCACCGTCGAGCAGGCCAAGACCGAGCTGCCCAACCGCAAGTACTGATCCAGACCGCGGGCCCCGCCACCCTCCGGGTGTGGTGGCGGGGCCCGCTCCCGTCGTTCTCGTGTGAGGGTCTTGTCGTGAGGTTCTTGTTGTGAGGGTCCGCGTGAGGGGAGTTGTCCGGTGACCGAACCGGTCGTGGACATGCGGGGCATCTCGGTGGAGTTCCCCGGAGTGAAAGCCTTGCAGGAGGTGGATTTCCGGCTGTTCCCCGGCGAGGTCCACGCGTTGATGGGTGAGAACGGGGCGGGCAAGTCCACGCTCATCAAGGCGTTGACCGGGGTGCACCCGCTCGCGGCGGGCGAGGTCCGCTACGCGGGCGAGCCCGTGTCGTTCCACGCTCCAGCGCAGGCGCAGGCCGCCGGGATCAGCACGGTGTACCAAGAGGTCAACCTGTGCGGGAACCTCACCGTGGCGGAGAACATCCTGCTCGGCCGGGAGCCGCGCAGGTTCGGCCGCATCGACGGCAGGCGGATGCGCGCCCGCGCCGCGGAGCTGCTGGCCCGGATCGGGTTGAGCATCGACCCAGGCTCGGTCCTGGAGAGCCACCCGATCGCCGTGCAGCAGCTCGTCGCGATCGCGCGGGCCGTGGCGGTGGACGCGCGGGTGCTGGTGCTCGACGAGCCGACCTCCAGCCTGGACGCCGACGAGGTCGCGGAGCTGTTCCGGATCATCCGGGTACTGCGCGACGAGGGTGTCGCGGTGCTGTTCGTGACGCACTTCCTGGAGCAGGTCTACGAGATCTCCGACCGGATCACGGTGCTGCGCAACGGCCAGCTGGTCGCCGAGCACTCGACCGCCGCGTTGAGCCGGATCGACCTGGTCTCGGCGATGCTGGGCCGCGAGATGGGCCTGCTGGAGGAGATCGAGCGCCGTTCCGGCACGCCGGGCCAGGCGTTCCTCGTCGCCGAGGGGGTGGGGCGCAAGGGCTCGGTCGCGCCGTTCGACCTGGAGGTCAGGTCCGGTGAGGTGGTCGGCCTGGCCGGGTTGCTCGGCTCGGGCCGCACCGAGGTGGCGCGGTTGCTGTTCGGCGCGGACAAGGCCGACTCGGGCCGGATCCTGGTCAACGGCAAGCCCTTGAAGCTGACCGGGCCGCGGGCGGCGATCGAGGCCGGGATCGCGTTCTCGTCGGAGGACCGCAAGGCCGAGGGGATCGTGGCCGACCTGAGCGTGCGCGACAACCTGATCCTGGCGATGCAGGCCGCGCGCGGCTGGGCTCGGCCCGTGCCGCGCAAGCTCGCCGACGAGCTGGTGGCCAAGTACATCGAGCTGCTCGACATCCGCCCCGCCGACCCGGACCGGGCGGTGGGGAACCTGTCCGGCGGCAACCAGCAGAAGGTGCTGCTGGCGCGGTGGCTGGTGACCGAGCCGAAGCTGTTGATCCTGGACGAGCCGACGCGCGGCATCGACGTGGGCGCGAAGGCGCAGATCCAGAAGGTCGTCGCGGACCTGGCCGCGGAGGGCATGGCCGTGCTGTTCATCTCCGCCGAGTTGGAGGAGGTGGTGCGCGTGTCCGACCGGGTGGTGGTGATGCGCGACCGGCACAAGGTCGCCGAGCTGGACGGCGAGGTGGGCGTGGACGACGTGATGGCCCTCATCGCGGGCGGCGGCGACCACGGTCTGGACACGGAAGTGGAGAAGGCGGTGGCGTCGTGAAGAACCGACTGCTCTGGCCGGTGCTGGCGCTGGTCGCGCTGCTCGTGCTGAACGTGGTGGTGACGCCGTCGTTCTTCTCGCTGCGCCTGCAGGACGGGCACCTGTACGGGAGCCTGATCGACATCCTGCGCAACGGCGCGCCCACGCTGCTGATCGCACTGGGCATGACGCTGGTGATCGCCACCCGCGGCATCGACCTGTCGGTCGGCGCGGTCGCGGCCATCGCGGGCGCGGTGACCTGCACCTACATCGCCTCGGGCGGTGACGCGTGGACCGGCATGGGCCTGGCGCTGGTGCTGTGCGGCGTGCTCGGGCTGTGGAACGGGTTCCTGGTCTCGGTGCTGGGCATCCAGCCGATCATCGCCACCCTGGTGCTGATGACCGCCGGGCGCGGCATCGCGATGCTGATCACCGAGGGCCAGATCGTCACCGTCGACTCGCCGACCTTCCGCGAGGTGGGCGCGGGGTTCGTGGTGCTGCCGATCGCGATCCTGATCAGCCTGGCGGTGCTGGGCCTGGTCGCGCTGGTGACCCGGCGCACGGCGCTGGGGCTGCTGATCGAGTCGGTCGGGGTGAACCCGTCGGCGTCACGGCTGGCCGGCGTGCGCGCGCGCACGATCATCTGGACGGTGTACGTGTTCGCGGCCCTGTGCGCGGCCGTGGCCGGGCTGATGATCAGCTCCAACGTGAGCGCGGCGGACGCCAACAACGCCGGCCTGTGGATCGAGATGGACGCCATCCTGGCCGTCGTCATCGGCGGCACGTCGCTGGCCGGCGGCCGGTACTCGCTGACCGGCACCCTGCTCGGCGCGTTGATCATCCAGACGTTGACCACGACCGTCTACACCATCGGCATCGCACCGGAGATCACGCTGGTCTTCAAGGCGGTCGTGGTGATCGCGGTGTGCCTGGTGCAGGCACCGGTCCGGATCCGGGTTCGTGGGGTTCGTGGGAAGCAAGGAGTGCCCGCGTGAAGCAGCAGACAGTGGTCGTGGAACCGGAATCGGTGGCGGTGCCGGGCGCGCCGGGTCGGTCCCGCGGACGCGTGACCGTGCCCAAGCGGTTCCTGCCGGTGATCGCCACCTTCGTGGTGTTCGTGGCGACCTTCGGCGTCGGCTCGGTGCGGTACGAGGGGTTCGCCTCCGGGCAGGTCATGGCGAACCTGTTCATCGACAACGCCTTCCTGATCGTGCTCGCGGTCGGCATGACCTTCGTGATCCTCACCGGCGGCATCGACCTCTCGGTCGGGTCGGTGGTCGCGCTGTCCACGATGATCGCGGCGGCGGCGTTGCAAGCCGGGTGGCCGGTGTGGCTGGTCGTGCTCACGGTGCTCGCGGCCGGATCCGGGCTCGGACTGGCGATGGGCTGGGTCATCCACCGGTTCGGCGTGCAACCGTTCATCGTCACCCTGGCCGGCATGTTCCTCGCCCGCGGCCTGTGCTTCGTGATCAGCGTCGAGTCCGTGTCGATCAAGGACCCGACGTTCCGCGACCTGGCCACCGGCTCGATCGAACTGCCCGGCGGCGTGACCATCACCTACGGCGTCGTCATCGCGCTGGTGGCGGTGCTCGCGGCGGTCTACGTGCTGCACCTGACCCGATTCGGGCGCACGGTCTACGCCGTGGGCGGCAGCGAGTCGTCCGCGCGCCTGATGGGCCTGGCGACCACACGGGTGAAGATCGGCGTCTACGTGATCAGCGGGTTCTGCTCCGCGCTGGGCGGACTGCTGTTCAGCCTCTACATGCTCTCCGGCTACAGCCTGCACGCGGTCGGCATGGAGCTGGACGCCATCGCCGCCGTGGTCGTCGGCGGCAGCCTGCTGTCCGGCGGGGTCGGGTTCGTGATCGGATCGGTCGTGGGCGTGCTCGTGCTGGGCACCATCCAGACGCTGATCTCGTTCGAGGGCACCCTGTCGTCCTGGTGGACGAAGATCGTGATCGGCGCGCTGCTGCTGGCGTTCATCGCCCTGCAGCGGATCATCGTGCGGCGGACCTAGGTTCCCGCTCGTGCCAACGCGAAGACCCGCCGCCCGTCAGTCCGGGCGGCGGGTCTTCGCGTTGGCGGGTCAGGTGGTCTGCCAGCTCGCGAGCAGGTCTGCGGCTTCCCTCGTCCGCGGGTGGTTGTCGCCCTGCACGGCGGACATCTCCGCCAGCACGGCGCGCAGTTCGTCGACCGCCTCGTCGGTGTGGCCCGCGCGGTGGAGGAGTTGGGCTCGTTGTTGCCTGATCCGCAGTGCGCGGGGGTGCTGGGAGCCGAAGGTCCGCTCCACCGAGTGCCGCAGGGCGGTCAGGTGGTGCAGTGCCTCCGGGTCGCCCGCCACCCCCTGCCAGAACACCAGGTTCGAGCGGTAGGTCAGGGTGGTCGGGTGGGTTTCGCCCAAGGCCCGTTCGGCGTCGGCACTGGCGGTGGCGAATTCGGTAATGGCTCGGGGCAGGTCGCCGGCGACGGCACGCCAGTAGGCCAGGTTGTGGCGCGCGATGAACGTGTCGTGGTGGCCTCGGCCGGCCACGGCCTCCAGACCGTCGACGGCTTCTTGGTAGGTGGCCACGGCGGTGTGCGCGTCCCCCGTCTCGCCGATCCAGCGGCCCAGGCCCAGCACGACGCGCAGCGTCTGCTTGTGGCGCGGGCCCAGTTCCCGGCGCAGGGTGGTGACGAGGTCGTCCGCGGCGTCGCGGGCGGCGGTGAGGTTGCCGGACAGGCCCAGGCACAGGACGCGGTCGTCTTCGGCCATGACGCGGACCGGGTGGGCGGCGGGCAGGCCGCAGGAGTCGATCAGGGAGGTCAGCTCGGCGAGGGCCTGCTCGATGAGGCCGGTCTCCAGGCGGTAGTTGGCCTGGTGGAAGCGGGCCCACAGGGTGTCCTCGTCGGTGAGCCCCAGGGTGTCCTCGGCGGTGGCGCGGATCTCGGTGAAGTGGGCGAGCGCGGTCTGCGGATCGCCGAGGTCCCCGATCGCCTTGGCGACCTGGGTGCGCAGCGCGATGACGTCCCGCGGGTCGGTGGCGTGGGTGAGCAGTGCCGTGGCCACGTCGCGGGCGGCGGCGGGACGCCCGATCTCGGCCAGGTACCGGCCCAGGCGGCGCAGGACGGGGTGCATGCCGCCGGTCCACAGGTGCTCGCCGGCGACGGTCCGGAGCACTTCGGCGTTGCGGTAGAGGGCCGCGGCGGTGTCCGGGTCGGCGGTCGACCACTCGCGTTCGATCGCGTCGGCGGCCGTGACGGCAGGCGTGGCCAGGTCGGGCAGCAGGTCGCGGGCGGCGCGTTGGACGAGGGCGTGCACCTCGACCCGGCCGTGGTGGGTGACGAGGTTCAGCCGGTGCAGCGCCCGCAGTGCCGGGAGGTGGTCGGCGAGCAGTGACTCGGGGATGCCGTCCGAGGCGAGGACTGAGATCAGGCCGAGCGCGTCGACGGCGTCGGCGGCCAGGGTTCCGGCCCGTTCCACGGCCAGTCGGACGGTGCCCGCGACCGTGTCGTGGTGGTCGTCGGCGGGCGAGGTGGGCGGGAACAGGTCGGCCACGCGCTGGCGGCGGTCGGCCAGGAGGTCCAGGTAGGTGGGGACGTCGGTGCCGCTGTCGATGAGGAACGCGGCGGCCTGAGAGAGCGCCAACGGGAAGCGGCCCAGCGCGTCGGCGAGGGTGGCCAGGTCGGCGGGGTCGTGGCGCGGGTCGACGGAGAGGCGGGCCGACAGGTAGGCGGTGGCCTCGTCCGCGGTGAACATGCCGACGGTGACGACCCGCGCGTCCGGGCGTAAGAGGGACGCGTCGCGGCGCTGGGTGGTGATCAGCGTCCGCCCGTCGCCCGCGGGCCAGAGGCCGGCCAACTCCGCCGGGTCGTCCACGTCGTCCATCACCACGAGCCAGGACGTGGTGGTGGAGCGCAGCCAGGCGAGGAACAGGTCGGCTTGGGTCTCCTCGTCGGCGTCGGCGGCCTTGGCCAGTGCGCGCCAGGCGCGGGCGTAGCCGGTGAGCACGGACTGCCTGGTGCGGGCGCCCACCCAGACCAGCACGTCGGCGCGGGCGCGGTGGAACGCGGCGGTGGCCAGTTGGGACTTGCCGACACCGCCCGGTCCCGTGAGGAGGACCTGGCGGACGTCGGGCGCCCGCAGCGCGGCGTCGATCGCGTCGGCCAGGTCCGGGCGGTCGCGCAACGCCGCCGCGTCGCTCGGCGGCCGACCGACGACCAGCCGTCCCGACTTCGGCGTGGCGCGGCGGTCCCGGTGGGCGGCACGCCAGAGGTCGCGCAGCTCGGTCGGCTTCGGCACGCCGCCGGTCGCCATGGCCACCGCCAGCACCACGTCGAAGTCCCGGGGCACGGACTGGCCGCCGACCCACTCCCCCAGCCGCCGGGCGTTCACGGCCACGCGACGGCCGGACGGCAGCACGACCGCGCTCGCGCGCCGGGCCACCGCCTCGTCGGACACGTCGGGCAGCCGTTCGCGCAACCGCGCCAGCGCCTGCGCGAACGCCGCTTTCGGGTCGCTCACCGCCACCTCCAGATGATCACGCAGTCTAGATCCCCGCAACGGCCCGGAACGGGGACCTGGGCACGGCTTCCCACCTGTGTGAACCCGTTGCGGGCCGCGCGGCGCGGCCGGCCGCGTGGCTGGCTTGCGGCCGAAGTCGAGCGGAAGGAGCGGACGTGGCGCGACAGGACGGGAACGGTGCGGTGGTGTGGAGGGTGCTGCTGCTGCTCGGCGTGCTGCTGAACGGCATCGGCCTGGTGGCCGGGCTGCCGTTGCTGCCGCTGGTCGGCGCACCGCTCGCGATCGCGGGGCTGATCGGCCTGCTCGCCGCCCGGCGCAAGGCGTCCTGACACAGGACGTCGGACACGACGAAGGCCGCCCCCACGCCACAGGGGGCGGCCTTCGTCGTGTTGGTGCGGATGGCCTACTCGGGCGCCCGACCGTTGACTTTCCCGCCGGGGCTCTGCAACGCTGCGATCCGGTTACGCAAGAAATTGACAACTACGCGGAACTTTCTAACAAGATGCCGGAACAGCCCTAAGAGAAGGGCCAGCACGACCATGTCAACGACGACACGCGCCCGCTCGCGCCTTGCCGCCTCACTGCTCGCACTGAGCCTCACGGCGTTCACCCTGAGCCCCCCTGCCGCTCAGGCCGCGCCCTCGGCCGGGGTGCTCGACCTCGGCAGACCGACCCGCATCGACCAGGTCCGCCTGTCGTTGCCGGACGACGACGCCACGTTCTCCGTCCAGACCAGCCTCGACGGCAAGGGGTTCGCCACCCTGGTGCCGTCCGCGCCACGCCACGGCGAGGACCAGGCGTTCGACTTCGACCCCACGCTGGTGCGCTACGTGCGCGTGGACGGCGCGCAGGTCCGCGACATCGACGTCCGCCGGGCCGCCGACGTCACCGCCGAGCTCGCCGCCACGTACAGCGCGAGCAGCCACAACGACGTCTACCAGGCGTCCAACGCCGGTGACGGCAACCAGGCCACCTACTGGGAGAGCGCCAACAACGCGTTCCCGCAGTGGCTGCGCGCCGACCTCGGCGCGGCGGTCAAGGTCGACCGGGTCGTGCTCAAGCTGCCGGCGGCGGGCTGGGGCGCGCGCACCCAGACGTTGGCCGTGCAGCACAGCACCGACGGCCAGAACTTCGGCGACCTCGTCCCGTCGGCGCCGCACGCGTTCAACCCGGCCTCGAACAACGCGGTGACGATCCAGTTCACCGCGACCACCACGCGGTTCGTGCGGCTGCTGATCACCGGCAACACCGCGTGGCCCGCCGGTCAGGTCGCGGAGTTCGAGCTGCACGGGCCGACCACCGGCGACACGCAGGCGCCGTCCGCGCCGACGAACCTCGCCCACACCTCGCCGCAGTCCGGGCAGATCAGGCTGACGTGGTCGGCGTCCACCGACAACACCGGCGTCACCGGCTACGACGTCTACGCCAACGGCGCGCTGCGCACGAGCCTGCCGGGCACGGTGCTGACCTACACCGACTCCCAGCCGGACGGGGTGGCGGTCACCTACCACGTGATCGCCAAGGACGCGGCGGGCAACCAGTCGCCGCCCAGCAACTCCGTCACCCGGCCCGGCTCGCCCGGCTCCGGCGCGAACCTGGCCAAGGGCAGGCCGATCACGTCCTCCTCCCACGTGTTCGACTTCGTGGCCACGAACGCCAACGACGACGACGTGAACACGTACTGGGAAGGCGCGACCTACCCGAACGCGCTGACCACGCAGCTCGGCTCGAACTCCGACCTCAGCTCGGTCGTGCTGAAGCTCAACCCGGCGTCGGCGTGGGGCGCCCGCACGCAGAACATCCAGGTGCTGGGCCGCGAGCAGAGCGCCTCGGGCTTCACGACCCTGGTGTCCGCGCGCGACTACGCGTTCAACCCGGCGTCCGGCAACACGGTCACCATCCCGCTGTCCGCACGGGTCGCGGACGTGCAGCTGCGCATCACGTCCAACACCGGCGCGCCCGGCGGCCAGGTAGCCGAGTTCCAGGTGTTCGGCGTGGCCGCGCCCAACCCCGACCTGACCGTGAGCGCGACGTCGTTCACCCCGACGAGCCCGGTCGAGACGAACCCGATCACCCTGTCCGCGACCGTGCGGAACGCGGGCACGGCGGCGTCCGGCGCGACCGACGTGACGTTCTTCCTCGGCGACGACGCCGTCGGCACGGCCCAGGTCGGCGCGCTCGCGGCGGGCGCGTCGGCGACCGTCGCCGCGAACATCGGCCCGCGCGGCTCCGGCTCCTACGCCTACACCGCGAAGGTCGACGAGACGAAGAAGGTCGTCGAGCAGAACGAGGCCAACAACGCCCGCCTGCACCCGAGCGCCCTGGTCGTCACACCCGTGCCCAGCTCGGACCTGGTCGGCGCGCTGAGCTGGTCGCCGAACAACCCGGCCAACGGCCAGAGCACCACGTTCACCGTCGTGCTGCGCAACGAGGGCTCGATCGCCACCGCGAGCGGCGCGCACGGCGTCACGCTCACGCTCCTCAACGCCACCACAGGCGCGACCGTGCGCACGTTCACCGGCGGCCACACCGGCGCGATCCAGCCGGGCCAGTCGGCCGCGCCGATCACGCTGGGCTCCTGGGCCGCCGTCAACGGCAAGTACACGCTGCGCACCGAAGTCGCGGTGGACGCCAACGAGATCGCCGCGCGGCAGGCGAACAACCTGACCTCGCAGTCACTGTTCATCGGCCGCGGCGCGAACGTGCCGTGGCAGCACGTCGAGGCCGAGGACGCCGTCACCGCGGGCGGCGCGCAGAAGATCGGCCCGAACCGCACCATCGGCGACCTCGCCGGCGAGGCGTCCGGCCGGCGCGCGGTGACGCTCACCAGCACCGGCTCGTCGGTCGAGTTCACCACCGGCGGGCCGACCAACACCCTCGTCACCCGCTTCTCCATCCCGGACGCCGCGGGCGGCGGCGGCATCGGCGCCACGCTGAACGTGTACGTCAACGGGTCGTTCCACAAGGCGATCGACCTGCACTCGCGGCACATCTGGCTCTACGGCAACGAGGCCTCACCGGGCAACTCGCCGGGCGCGGGCGGGCCGCGGCACATCTACGACGAGGCGAACGTGATGCTCAACGGCACGTTCCCGGCGGGCACGAAGATCAAGCTGCAGAAGGACGCGGCCAACACCACCAACTACGCCATCGACTTCGTGAACTTCGAGCACGCGGTGGCGCGGGCCAACCCCGACCCGGCCCGGTACGTCACGCCGACCGGGTTCGGCCACCAGGACGTGCAGAACGCGCTGGACCGGTTCCGCATGGACACCAGCGGCACCCTGCTCGGCGTGTACCTGCCGGCCGGCACGTACACCACCTCGCAGAAGTTCCAGGTGTACGGCAAGCCGGTGCGGGTGATCGGCGCGGGGCCGTGGTTCACCAAGTTCGTCGTGCCGACCACGCAGGAGAACACCGACGCGGGCTTCCGGGCCGAGCAGTCGGTGAACGGCTCGACGTTCAGCGGGTTCGCGTTCTTCGGCAACTACACCTCCCGCATCGACGGCCCGGGCAAGGTGTTCGACTTCTCGAACGTCTCCAACATCACCATCGAGGACATCTGGGCCGAGCACATGGTGTGCCTCTACTGGGGCGCGAACACCGACTTCATGACCATCAAGGACTCGCGGATCCGCAACATGTTCGCCGACGGCGTCAACATGACCAACGGCAGCACGGACAACCGGGTGGCCAACATCGAGGCGCGCTCGACCGGTGACGACAGCTTCGCGCTGTTCTCCGCGATCGACGCCGGCGGGGCGGACGAGAAGAACAACGTGTACGAGAACCTGTCGTCGTTGACGACCTGGCGCGCGGCCGGGTTGGCGGTGTACGGCGGCTTCCTGAACACGTTCCGCAACATCTACATCGCCGACACGTTGACCTACTCGGGTGTCACGATCAGCTCGCTGGACTTCGGCTACCCGATGAACGGCTTCGGCCCGGAGCCGACGACGTTCAGCGGGATCACGCTGGTGCGCACGGGCGGGCACTTCTGGAACGGGCAGACGTTCCCGGGGATCTGGATGTTCTCGGCGTCGAAGCCGTTCCGGGGCATCAGGGTCGACGACGTCGACATCATCGACCCGACGTACTCCGGGATCATGTTCCAGACCAAGTACAACGGGACGACGCCGGAGAACCCGATCCAGGACACCGTCCTGACGAACATCTCGATCTCCGGGGCCCGGTTGAGCGGCGACCAGTTCGAGCACAAGTCCGGTATCGGCCTGTGGGCCAACGAGATGCCGGAGGCCGGCCAGGGGCCCGCGGTCGGCTCGGTGACCTTCAGCAACCTGCGGTTCAGCAACAACAACGAGGACATCCGCAACCGGACCTCGACGTTCACCATCAAGATCAACCCGTAGTCCGCTCCAGTCGAGGCGCCGGCCCCGTCCCCCTGGGGCGGCGCCTCGCGCGCGTTGTGCGCCCGGCTCGTCCGGACACCGTCGAGCGGGTCCTTGTAATGGCACGGCGCTCGCCATCGATCTCGACTGTGACGTCCGGTGACCGCTCGCGCCGCCGGGCGGGGGTTTGTCCTGCTCGGCTGGGTGAGGGGCGACGGTGACGGACGTGGTGAGGGTGTCGGCGCCCGAGGCGCCGGTGCTGGACGTGGTGTTCCTGCACGGGCTGGGTGGGAACGCCCGGACGACGTGGTCGGCGGGCGAGGCGTTCTGGCCGGGTTGGCTGGGCGCGGACGTGCCAGGGGTCGGGGTGTGGTCGGTGGGGTACGACGCGTCGCCGTCGGGGTGGTTGGGGCGGGCGATGCCGATCCAGGACCGCGCGGTGAACGTGCTGGCGCGGTTGCAGAACGAGGGCGTCGGCGAGCGTCCGCTGGTGTTCGTGACCCACAGCATGGGCGGGCTGCTCGCCAAGCAGGTGCTGCTGCACGCGGAGGGCAGTCCCGCGTACCGGTCGTTCGCGGAGGCCGCCCGGGGCGTGGTGTTCCTGGCCACCCCGCACACCGGCGCCGACATGGCCGGCTACCTCAAGCGGTTGGGGCTCGGACTGCGCCTGACCGCGGCGGTGGCGGACCTGGAGCCCAACAGCGCCTACCTGCGGGACCTGAACGTGCGGTACCGCGACTGGGCGCACCGGTCCGGCGCGCGGAACCTGGTGTTCTTCGAAGCGCACACGACCCGGGGCGTGCGGATCGTGGACGCGGGGTCGGCCGACCCCGGCCTGGTCGGCGCGGGGCCGATCCCGGTGGACGCCGACCACTTCGCGATCTGCAAGCCGGCCGACCGGGACGCCCTCGTCTACGGCCAGGTCCGGCGATTCCTCGCCGGGATCCGCGACGCCCTGCCCGCCGATGCCCCGACCCGGGAGAGCACGCCCACGCCTTCGACGCCGACGCCGGACGAACCCGCGGCGAGTGCCGTCTACACGTCGAAGCAGATCGCCGGGCGCGTGGGCGACCTGCTACGGCAATTCGATCGCGACCAGCGGCGGTTCCACGTCGACTCGGCCGCGAGGGCCGCGGCGCACCGCTTCGCCATTCCCGAACTCGACCCCGACGAGAAGATCATCGGTTTGGTCGACTGCTGGGAGTCCACGGTGCAGGACTGGTTCAACGGGGTCAAGCCGAACTCCTTCTACCTGTTCACCGACACCGCCCTCCACTACAGCGGCTACCTGCACACGAGCAAGGGGTACTACCGCGGCGAGGAGATCGTGCGGATCCGGCTGCCCTACGCGCGGATGGGCGAGTTCAGCTTCACCCACCGGAGCGCCGGGGCGCCTTCGGTAAGAAGACCCCCGTCGAACTGGATCGAGATGACCTCGGCGAGCGGAACGACGAGGTTGATCCTCTTCGGCTGGAGCGCGAAGGAGTACCGGAGAGTGGCGAACCTGCTGCAGAACATCTCCGACTTCGTCTCGGGGCGGTGACCGCCGACCGACGTCGCACCGGTTCGCCCAGCCGCCCGGTCACGCGCGGGAGGCGGCCCCTGGCGGGGAGAGTCGCCAGGGGCCGCCGATCCGACACCGGTCGCGAGCCGAAGGCTCAGCCGACCTTGCCCACGCCCGCGCCGCTGGTCACGACGGACTTCACGCCGGAGCAGGAGTCGAGCACGTAGCCGTACGGGATCGCCTTGACGGAGCCGCCCTGCTGGCCCGAACCCGAGTTCACCATGTGGTTGTTGCGGGCCACGAGGTTCGCGGCGGGCGAGGAGCCCTCGCCGCGGTGGAACGGGTCCTCGGTGTTCTCGAAGTAGTTGCACTCCACGAGCACACCGGCTTCCATCGTGGAAGCGACGCCGTACGACGTCACGCCACCGTAGTAGTTGTTGTAGACGTGCACCGGGTTGCCGAAGCGGACCCGCGGGTGGCGCTGGTTGGTGCCGTCGAACCAGTTGTGGTGGTAGCTGACGCGCAGCTTGCCGCGGTCCTCGCTGCCGTTGCCGTCGTCGTGGCCGAGCAGCATGGACTTGTCGTGGTCGCTGATCTTGTTCCACGACACCGTCACGCAGTCGGACGCGCGCTTGATGTCGATCGCGCCGTCGTTGCCGTTGCGCAGGCTGTTGTGGTCGATCCAGACCCTGGTCGAGTACTGGACGTTGATCGCGTCGTCGGACCAGTCCCTGAAGTTCAGGTTCCGGATGATGACGTTGGACGCGTTGGCGACGTTCAGCCCGTGCCCGGCGATGGTGGCGCCCGAGCCGACCCCGATGACCGTCTTGTTCGACGCGACCTTGGTCATGCTGGACAGCGTGATGGTGCCCGAGACCCGGATGGTCTGAGTGGTGGTCGACTTGGCCGCGTTGATGAACGACGTCGCGTCGCTCACGGTCACCGTGCCTCCACCGGAACCACCGGTGGTGCCACCGCACTGCGTACCCCAACCCTCCAGGTTGAAGTGGGCGGCGCCGGCCGAGGGCGCCATGATCACGGACGCGGCCAGGGCCGACACCGCGAGCAGCGCGCGGGAGATCTTGCGGGACATGCGGTTTCCTCCATACGACTGTGGATGAAAAGGGAACCGGCGGCGGGATTGCACGTGGCGGCGACCGAAGGCCTACACCGGACTCACCACCTCTCCACGGTGTGCTTGCGGATGTGCTCGACGTCGAACTCGTCACCGAGACCGGGAGAGGACGTCAGGGTGACGTGCCCGTCCGCGTCGAGCGGGTCGGCCATCGCGAGCCGGTGCGGCGGCACGCGGTCGAAGTCGTGCAACGGGTGCAGCAGGCCGCGCTCGTACCAGCGGCCATTGTCCGTGCCGCCGAGCACGGCCAGGCTCGCCGAGCCGTCGCCGTGGATCTCGCAGTCCACGTTGAACGCCTCGGCCAGGTGCAGCGCCTTCACCGTCGGCGAGATGCCGCCGACGTCGGTGGGGCCCGCGCGCAGGATGTCGCACGCGCCGGAGGTGATCCACTCGGCACGGGTCAGGTGCTTGCCCCACGCCACTTCCGGGCCGATCACCGGGATGGACAGCTGCTCGGCCAGCCACCGGTAGGAGCTGATCGACGCCTCCTCCATCGGCTCCTCGAACCAGTAGAAGTCCAGCTCCTCCAACGCCCGGCCCAGGGCCAGCGCCTCGGTGCGCGAGTACCAGTGGTTGGCGTCGAGCATCAGCTCGACACCGGGCCCGACGGCCTCCCGCACCGCCTCGCACGCCGCGATGTCCGCGCGCACGCTGGGCGCGCCGGGCACCGGCGGCATCCACGTGTGCAGCTTGATCGCCCGGTAGCCGCGCTCCACCAACTGCTTCGCGAACGACGCGTAGTCGCCGGGCGTGCTCAACCCGCCGGGGATCTCGTCGCCGCACATGGTGCTGGCGTAGGCCGGGACGCGGGACCGGGCGCCGCCGAGCAGCTTCCACACCGGCTGCCCGACCTTCTTGCCCACCAGGTCCCACAACGCGGTGTCGACGTAGCCGAGCGCCCGGTCGGTGAACCGGCCGTGGGAGCCGCGCTGCTTGCGCGCCATCTTGCGCCACAGCCCTTCCCGGTCCCACGGGTCCGCGCCGATCAGCACGGGCTTCACGATCGAGTCGAGCACGGCGGGGCGCACCTGGTCGGGGTGCACCTGGACGCGTCCGACGACGCCGTCGGAGTCGGTGATCTCGAGCAGCGCCTCGCGGACCTCGTGCTCGGCGCTCGGGTGGCGGTGCCCGTGCGGGTCCACCGCCGTCCACGCGGTCGTCGTGAACACCGACACCTCGACGCGCTCGATCACCGCGACCTCCGCAGGCTGTCGCGGCCTTCGGCGTGACGACCGGTCTCGACCGGGTGGGACGGAGCCCTGTTCATGACATCCCCTCGCTCAGGTGATCAGTGTGCGAACGGCGTGCCGGTGCCGCGGTCGGCCCGATTCCGGGCGGGCGGCCACGGTGACGCGCACGTTCGGCCGCGGGCGCCACACCCGCTGCGCCGCGGCGGAGGACACGCCGGTCGCCGCGGGCGGAGCTGACGTGAGCCGGCACGTGTCCCTGCCCTCCGCGGTCGGTGGTGGATCCTGGAGCCCTCCCCGCCGGCGGGAATCGCCTCCCGCCGGCGGGGAAGGAGTCACTTGCGGTCTTCCCACTCCTTCTGCGCCTCGGTGAGCTTCTTCGCCATGTCGTCCAGGAACTGCTGGCCGGTCAGCTCGCCGAGGAGCACCTTCTGGTACTGGGGCTCGCTGTCGGTCTTGGTGATGGACGAGTACTGCGGCAGGTAGACCGGCGCGGGCACGAGGACCGTGGCCGGGTCTTCCAGCACGCCGAGCGCCATCTTCACGTGGGCCGCGGAGTCGATCCACGCCGCGCTGCGCACGTCGGTGTTGGCGGGGATCTGGCCGACCTTCTCGTTCCAGTAGCTGTTGGACTCGGCCGAGGTGAGGAACTCGGCGAACTTCCAGGCCGCGTCCTGCTTCTCGCTGTTCTTGAACACCGCGAAGCCGTCGGTCGGGTTGGGCACGACGGTCCGCTTGCCGCTGGGGCCGACCGGCAGCGGCATCGCGGCGACCTTGTCGCCCAACGCCTTGGTGACGTCGCTGTAGGAGCCGAGGTTGTGGTGCATCATCGCCACCGAGCCGCCGGTGAACTGGGCGATCATCTGGGTGAAGTTGTTGTTGACGTCGGCCTCGGGGGTGGCCTTCTTGTACAGGTCGGCGACCTTGTCGACGAGTTCGGCGTTCGCCGGGTCGTTGAGGGTGCTCTTGCCGTCCTTGAAGAAGCTGTCCACGCCGGAGTACGCGTAGGCCTCGGTGATCAGCTGGAACACGGAGCCCGCGCCGCCGCGGATGGTGTAGCCGTACTTGTTCGCGCCCGTGTCGGTGAGCTTGGTGGCCGTGGTGATGAACTCGTCCCAGGTCTTCGGCGCCTCCAGGCCCGCGTCCTTGAACCAGTCCGTGCGGTACCAGACGATGTCCATGTTGGCCGAGGACGGGACGAGGTACAGCTTGCCGTCCGGCGCGGTCTGGCGGACGGTCTCGACGAGCGACGGGAGCAGCTTGTCCTTCAGCGGACCGCTGTTGATGCGGTCGTCGAGGGGCGCCAGCGCCTCCTGACCGACCAGGTGCGCGAGGTACGACGTGGTCACGCCGCCGACGTCGGGCGTCTCGCCGCCCGCGATGGCGGTGTCGTACTTCTGCTGCACCGACGCGCTGGGGATGCCGACGTACTCGACCTTGATGGTCGGGTTCGCCTTCTCGAAGCGCGAGATCAGCTCCTTGTAGATCGGCTCGCGGGCAGGCCCGCCGTTGTTGTCCCAGAACGTGATGGTGACGTTCCCGTCGGCGCCCGCACCTCCCTCGGACGAGCAGGCGGACAGCGCCAGGGCAGCGGCGGCCACGGCGACCAGCAGTTTTCTCATGATGCTCCCTATCCCTTGACAGCCCCGGCGCTGAGCCCCTGCACCAGGAACCGCTGCACGACGGCGAAAACCAGGACCACCGGCACGGCGGCGACCACGCCACCGGCGGCGAGTGCTCCGAAGTCGGTGTTGAACTCACCCAACGTGTAGCTCAGGCCGACCGGCAGGGTGAACTTGTCCTGCTTCGTCGCGAACATCAGCGCGAACAGGAACTGGTTCCAGGCGCCGATGAACGCGAACGACCCGACCGCCACCAGGGCGGGCTTGAGCTGCGGCAGGACGACCGCGAAGAACGCGCGCAGGCGCGAGCAACCGTCCACCATGGCGGCTTCTTCGAGTTCCACCGAGATGTTGCGGATGAACCCGCTCATCAGGATCAGCGACAGCGGCAGCTGGAACGCCACCTCCGCGATGACCAGGCCGGTGATGCTGTTGAGCAGCCCCAACCCCTTGAAGATCACGAACAGCGGGATCAGCATCATCGCGCCGGGGATGAACTGGCTGCACAGCATGGCCAGCAGGAACGCCCGCTGGCCGCGGAACTTGAACCGCGCCAGCGCGTACCCGCCCATCACCGACAGGATGGTCACGAACACGAGCACGCCCAGGCCCATGACCACGCTGTTGTAGAAGAAGATGCCGAACCCGATGTCGTTCCACACCGTGTCGAAGTGCTCGAACGAGATCGGCCACGGCACGAGCTGCGTGGAGCCGGCGGGCCGCACCGCGAACACCAGCATCCAGTAGAACGGGATGAGCGTGAACAGCAGGTACAGCGCCAGCGGCACGTGGATCATCCACGGCTTGCCCGGTTCCTCGGCCACCGCCCGGCGACGCCGCTTGGTCGGCTGCCGGGGCGGCGCGGTGTCCACCGGCGGTCGGGTCAACGTCTCGGTCATGCACGACTCCCGAACTTCGACAACCGCAGGTAGGCGATCGAGAAGAACAACAGGATCAGGAACCCGGCCACGGTGAGCGCCGAGCCGTACCCGAAGTTGTGCGAGTCGACGGCCTGCCTGGCCACGTACAGCGGCAGCGTGGTGGTCTGGTTCGCGGGACCGCCGCCGGTGAGGGTGTAGATGAGGTCGACGTTGTTGAACTCCCACACCGCGCGCAGCAGCGTCGACAGGATGATCGCGTCCTTCAGGTGCGGCAGGGTGACGCTGGTGAAGCGCCGCCACCGGCTCGCGCCGTCCACGGACGCCGCCTCGTAGAGGTCCTTGGGGATGCTCTGGAGGTCGGCGAGAAGCAGGATCGCGAAGAACGGCACGCCGCGCCACAGCTCGGTCACCACGAGGGCCTCGAACACCGTGTCGGGGTTGCCGAGCACCGAGGTGCCCGGCGAGCCGAAGCCGAGGTTCGACAGCTCCTGGAAGATGCCGGTCGACGGGTTGAGCAGCAGGATCCAGATGCCCGTGGTGAGCACGCCGGACACCGCCCACGGCGAGAACACCAGCGCCCGCGCCATGCCCCGGCCGATGAACGTCTCGTTCACGATCAGGGCGAGCACGAGGCCGAGCAGCAGTTGCAGGCCGACTTCGACGACCACCCACTTGGCGCTGAACGCCAGGCTCTGCCAGAACAGCGGGTCGTCGAACAGCATCTGCTTGAAGTTGTCCAGCCCCGCGAAGCCGTTCTTCCACGGCTGCGTGACGTTGTACCGCTGGAGGCTGTAGTAGACGACGCTCCCGATCGGGTAGACCAGGAAGATCGCCATCAGCACCAGCGTCGGTGCGATCAGCGCGTAGGGCGTCCAGGTGCGTGTCCTCATGCGGGGTTCCAGTCGCCGAGGTACGCGCGCAGGGTGTGCTGTGCCGCCTGGTCGTGGGTCAGCTGCGGCCGGTCGGGGCCGGCGGTGGCGCCGGGGCCGGAGTTGCGGAACTCGGCGAACCGGGCGTCACGCCAGGAGAAGCCGGACATGTCGGTCCACGGCGCGGTCTTCACCGCGGCGGGCAGCTTGGTGTCGCGGATGACGACCGAGGCGATGGCGTCCGGGTCGCCGCCGGGGTGCCACGGCCGGCCGAGGTAGTAGGTGCCCGCGGGCGCGTCGCTCAGGATCGTGGAGTTCATGATCAGGAAGCCGTGCGGGTTGTCGCGACGCGTGCTGGCGGCCGTGAGGTAACCGTTGGGGTCGCCGCCCCGGTCGAGCGCCTTGATCGTGACCTGGTCGAACACGGCGGTGGCGCGGCCGAAGATGAAGTCGACGTCGCCGACGACCTCGCCGCCCCGGTAGTACTGGCGGGCCTTCGTGCCCACGGCGCGCGTGTCGGCGTACAGGGTGTCCTGGTGGCCGAGGAACCGGACGCGGTCGTAGTACTGCCGGTCGCCGGTCGCCTTCACCGCGACGGCCTGGGTGTTGGTGATCTCGGGGTGGGCGGCGCGGTCGAACGAGTTGCTGAACGTGAGGTCGCGCGCGGTGAAGCCGTCGGCCTCGATGGTCGCGGTGGCCGAGCCGGTGGTGCCGTAGGTCGTGCCGTCGGGCTTCTTGGTGCCGTTGGCGTTGTCGTAGTCGATCACGACGTCGCGCGCGGTACCGGTGGAGCCCTTGAGGGTCAGGTCCGGCTTGGTCGCGGGCACCCGGATCACCTCGCGGTACACGCCCTTGCCGATGGTGATGGTGGTGCCCGGCGGCGCGGCGTCGATCGCGGCCTGCACCGTGTCGAAGTCCGTGCCCTTGGCCACGTGGTAGCGCTCGCGCTGCTGCGCGCCCGCCTTGAGGTTCTTCACCCGGGACGTGGCCTCCAGGCCGCGGGTGAACTCGGGCGTCCAGCCGGCGTCGCCGGCGAGCGGCGCGGTCGGGTCGGCCGCGTTGAACGCGTCGAGCACGTCGACCGGCCGGCCGTCGACCAGCGTGCCGACCTCGGTGATGGCCGTGCCGCCCCAGTTGTAGATCAGGTCCTCGACCGCGCCGCCGTTGGCGAGCTTGACGTAGTTGTTCTCCACGTACAGCTTCGACTGCACGCCGACGCCCCACGCGTAGCTGAACGTCGGTCCGGGCTCGTACAGGTTGTTGTAGACGTGCACCTGGCCGAACCGGACGCGCGGCAGGCGCTCCTCGACGTTGCGGAACACGTTGTGGTGCACCGAGATCCGCAGCTTGCCGGGATCGGTGGTCGAGGTGTTCGACGAGCCGATGAGCATCGTCTTGCCGTGGTCGGTGAACAGGTTGTACGACGCGGTGACCAGGTCGGTGCCGTTGGTCATGTCGAGCGAGCCGTCGTGCTGCTGGAAGGGGCGGCCGAAGTAGGTCGGCGCCGCGCTGTCCGGGGACGGCTGGTCGGTGAACGTGTTGTGGTCGACCCACACGTTCGTGGCGCGGTTCAGCGAGACCGCGTCGTAGTCGGAGTTCCAGTTGCCGGTCGCGCCGTCGGTCGGGTCCCACTGCGGGAAGCAGTCCCGCGTGTCGCGGAACGTGAGGTTGCGGACGATCACGTTGCTCGCGCCGTGGATGCGGATGTTCGCGCCGGTGATGCCCGCGCCCTTGCCGTCGCCGACGATCGTGGTGTCGGAGCCGACGTTGAGCGCGATGGCCTCCGCCTGGCGGCGGGCGGACGCCGCGCGGGCGTCCTCCAAGGGGCCGCTCGGCTCGGTGTCACGCCCCCAAACGGCGGGGTCGTATGCGGCCAAATAGCCCGCGAGCGTGTAGCCGTCCGTGGCATACGTTGCGCAATCAGCCCTGAAGTCGATTACGCCGCGCACCTTGATGAGGCGTGGCGCGGGCGACGCCAGGGCTGCCCGCAGCTCCGCCGCCGTGCGCACGACGTGCTCGGTGGCCGCGGCCGACCCACCGGTCGTGCCGGCACCGCTCGAAGCCCAGCCGTCACCGGGTTGGAGAACCTGTCTCCCCAGGTCATGGCCTGCGTGCGCGGGTGCCGCCGCGATCACGCCAAGGGCGCAGGAAAGCACGAGCGCAGTACTGAGTATCCGCATGACGAGGGGCCTTCCCCGGCGAATTTGTTCATAAATGTGAACACGTTCCAGATGTGCGAACAGAGTATTGCGAAAGTGTCCGGCACACGTCAACGACGTAACTTCGTTCGACGGCCGTTCGACGACCCGGTTCGACGCGCCGTCGAATTCGAGTCGAATTCGATGGCGCGACCGGACCACTGGGGCGTCCGGCCGGACGCGAGCCGCTCCCGACCCTGGGCGGGTCGGGGGCGGTGTGGACGGTGGAACCGGTGCCGGCGGGACGCGGGCGAGGCCGAAGCGGCGCCGGTGGGGCGTCAGACCGGCGGGGTGAAGGCGCCGATCCGGGCGGACAGGGCTCGGGCGTGCGGGTTGCCCGGGTGGCGGTCGGCCAGGTGGCGCAGCGGGCGCAGCCGGTCGGCGACGCGCGTCGAGCGGATCGTGGCCGCCAGCGCCAGGGCCCGCCCGCCCACTTCGGCCGCGTGGTCGAAGTCCCCGTCCACCAAGTGGTTGGCGGCCAACGCCATCAGGCTGAACGCGCGGCTGCGCGTCATGGCCTCCGAGTAGCCGGCCACGGCGGCGGTGAGCGAGTCGATCGCGGGCGCGGTGCGCGACGGGTCGACCGTTCGGGCCAGGTCGGTCAGCACCACGCCGGTCAACCCGCACAGGTCCGTCTCGTCGAAGAAGCGCGCCCATCCCGGTGCCGGGTCGGACGCGCGGGCGAACTCGTCGTGCGCCAGGGCCAGCAGCCGCACCGCCTCGTCCTTGTGGCCCAACCCCGCGTGCGCCCACGCCTGGTTGGCGCGCAGCATCGCGACGGCACGCCGTGAACCCGCCCGGCGGGCCGCGACCAACCCGGCTGCGAACGCCTCCAGCGCCTCACGCCGCCTGCCCCCGTGCAGCCGCATCCGGCCGACGCGGTAGTGGACGTTGGCCGCCAGGTCGTGGCGCCCCGCTTCCACCGCCATGCCCAGCGCCCGGTCCCAGTGGCGCGAGGCCGCCACCTCGAAACCGGTGTCGAAGCACGTCCACGCGGCCAGGTTGTGCAGGTCGGCCAACGCCACCAGCAGCCGCTCGCGCACCGCGCCCGAAGCGGCGACGTCGAGCAGCCGGTCGTAACGCGTCGCGCACTCGACCGCCGAGTCGCGGCACGCGCCGCCGCCCCGCCGGTAGTCCACGTCGCGCAGGCGTTCGGTCTCGGCCGCCAAGCGCTCCACGTCCTCGACCCCGATGTGTGCCGGGACGTGCTGAGGTTCTGCCATCGCCGCACCTCGCAATTCCACTAGAGCGGTGGAAGGGATCCAACTGGCATGTGGCTGCGGGGTACCCAGGGTGACAGCACCGCCACCCTGACGGGAGCCGCCGTCAGGGGCGCGCATTGGCCCCTGCGCCGTCGCCCGGATGCTGCGCTCGACCCGCGCGGTCCGGGTGAGCGGTGAGTCCACTGTGGACCGGTCAGTGCCGCTTCCGAGCGTCACGACGCCGCGCTGCTCCCCGGACGGCGGCGCACCGCGCGAGCGGATCCTGCACGTGTTCCACGCGCAGGACGGGCTGACCGGGCAACCGGCCTACCGCGGCTGCCCCCTGGTCGCCACGGCGACCGAGCTCGAGGTCGCCACCCACCCAGGCCAACGCCGTGGCCCGCCGGCACAAGCAGGCCGTGACCGACTTCTTCGCCGCCGATGGACGACGCCCCAGGACCGCTGGAGGAGTTGGGCGTCGCAGAGTGGCCCGGTCAGCCCCGGTCGACCTGGTCGGCCCGCCACTGCCGCACCACGTGCTCGACGTCGTACGGCATGAGGTTCAGCGGCGGTCCCGACATCGGCTTGCGGATCGCCTCGACGATCTTCGCGTTGATGTCGGCCAGGACCGACCGCACCTCGGCCTCGGTGCGCGCCCTGCCGGCGGCCTCGCGCGCGGCGGCGGCCTCCTTGCGCAGCAGCAGCGTCGGCGGGAGCGCGGTGCCCTCCTCGCGGCGCAGCTTCTCCTTCACCCACCACAGCTCGTCGTGGGGCTCGTGCAGCCCTTTCAACGGCCGGCCCGCACCCGGCAGGTCCTCGAAGTCACCGCGGTCCTGCGCCTCGCGGATCTGCCGCTCGATCCAGGTCTCGAAGCCGACACCGGCCGGTTTGCGCTCGGTCACGACGCACCACCCCCTACCGAGGGTACCGGCTGTGGTCACACCGCCCACCGCGCGCGACGTCGGCGCGAGTAGCCGAGGCAGGCTTCAGCTCTGGTGGCAGCGCCGGATGGCGGCACGGGAACGGCGCCACCAGCGTGTCGTCCCGGTCCTCACGTCGCGGGGTGACGGCTCGCGGGTGTGCCCGGTGCCGGGCACACCCGCGAGGTCCGGTCAGGACAGCGTGCAGATCGGCACCGGCACCCAGCCGGTGGCGTCACCGGTGCCGTTGAACCCGACCTTGGTCGAGCCCGCCGGCGGGATGCCGCCGTTCCAGGACGTGTTGGACACCGTCACCGCCGTGCCGCTCTGGGTGAAGGTGCCGTTCCAGCCCTGGTTGAGGGACATCCCGGCGTTGAACGTGAACCCGATGCGCCAACCGCGGCTCGGCGAGGTGCCGCCGTTGCGGATGGTGATCTCCACCGTGAACCCGCCCGGCCACTGGTTGACGACCTTGATCTCGACGTCGCACGACCCGCCGGGGACGGAAGTCGTGGTGGTCGTGGTCGTCGTGCTGGTTGTCGTAGTGGTCGTGGACGTGGGCGTGGTGCCGTTGAGCGCGGACACCACGGCCGGGATCCACTTGTTCGCGATCTTGCGATCACCGGACGCGTTCGGGTGAACGCCGTCGTAGGTGTCAGTGGCGGTGTTGAACCCGGCCCACTGGTCGACCACGGTGATCGGCGACTGGGCGGTGGACTTGCCCGCCGCCCAGCCCGTGATCGCCGCGTTCAGGTCGACCACCCGCTGGGGGCACTCCGCGCAGGCGCTCGCCGCCATCGGGATGATCTTGGCGACGACCACCTTCATGCTCGCGTTGTTGGCGCGCATCTGGTCGACCAGCTTGCCGTACGCGGCCAGGATGGTCGCGGTCGACCGGTTGCTCCAGACGTCGTTGGTCCCGAAGTGCATGAGCACCACGGTCGGGTTGGTGGCGGCCAGCCACCCGACGAGCTGGTTCTGGTCGGCCACCGCCGTGACCAGCGCGCCGCCGTGGCCCTCGTTCTCGCCGTCGTAGGCGAAACCGCAGCCGTCACCGGCGCGGGTGCCCACGAAGTCGATGTTCGTGTGCCCGGCCGCGCGCAGGTCGCGGTCCAGCAGGGCGCGCCAGCAGCCCGGCGAGCCCGTGATCGAGTCGCCCAGTGCCATGATCCGCGTCGGCGCGGCGGCCTCGACCGCCTGACCGGGTGCGGCGACCAACAGGCCGACGAGCGTGGCCAACGCCGCTGACAACGCCGCTACAGCGGCCCTTCTCGACATCGCGGTCTCCTTCAGGCCGTCGTGCAGGTGGCGCCGTTGAGGGTGAACGCGGTGGGCGCCGAGTTGGTGCCGTTCCACGACCCGATGAAGCCGAAGCTGACCGAGCCGTTCACCGGGATGGCGCCGGTGTAGGACACGTTGGTCGCGCTCAGCGTGGAGCCGGACTGGGTCGTGGTGGCGCCCCAGGACTGGCTGACCGTCTGGCCGTTGGCCCAGGTCCAGCGCAACGTCCAGCCGTTCACGGCGGTCGTGCCGGTGTTGGCGATCTTCACGTCGCCCTGGAAGCCGCCCTGCCACTGGCCCGCGACCTTGTAGGTGACCGCGCAGGCGCCCGTGCCGCCGCCGGCCTGGGTGGTGACGTTGACCGTGCCGGATCGGGTGGAGCGGTTGCCCGCCGCGTCGCGGGCGTAGACGGCGAACGTGTAGGTCGTGCTCGCCGACAGGCCCGTGATGGTCGCGGTGGTCGTGGCGGAACTGGCCGCCGCGGTCTCCGTGGTGCCGTTGACGCGGACGACGTCGTAGCCGGTCACGCCGACGTTGTCGGTGGACGCGGCCCAGGACAGGGTGACGCCGGACGACGTGACGCCGGACGCGGTCGGGGTGCCGGGGGTGGACGGCGGGGTCGGGTCGGTCGTGCCGCCGCCGTACACGCTGGCTTCGCGCGAGGTCGCCTTGATGCCGTTGGCGCCGTTGATCGCGCGCTGGCCCCAGCTCGTGAGCTGGGAAGCGTTGAAGCCGGTCACCATGTCGAGGTACTCGACGCCGCCGCCGTTGCCCGACCAGGACCACGCGAGGTAGCCGAGCTTGAGCGACTGGGTGGTGGCGAAGATCGTGTCCTCGTCCGGGTTGCCGTCGGAGTGGTCGTGGCCGAACTCGCCGACCACGATCGGCAGCTTCGCCGTGACGAACCGGTTCAGGTAGTCGTTGATCTCGGCGGCCGTGTCGAACACGCCGTACATGTGGATGGAGAACACCGTGTTCTTCTGGGGGTCGGCGGCGAACACCGAGGCGGCGTTGTCGCGCATGGTGAAGGCCCAGTCCTGGCCCCAGTTCGGCGCGTCCACCATGATCGTGTGCTCGAAGCCGGCCGAGCGCAGCGAGGTGATGGCGTCCTTGGTCGCCTGGGTCCAGCCGGTGTAGCCGGTGTTGCCCCACGGCTCGTTGCCGATGTTGAGGATGACGTACTTCTCCTGGCCGGCCATGGCGCTCTTGATGCTCTTCCAGTACTCCACGGCGCGGGCCAGGCTGACGGCGCCGCTCTGCTCCTGGTAGCCGGTGGTGTCGTGCACCTCCATCACGCAGATGAGCTTGTTGGCCTTGCACTGGCTGATGACGTTGGTGACGTCGGAGGCGGTGTTGAGGGTCCACCGGTCGCCGGAGCTGAGGACCACGCGGACCGTGTTGGCGCCCGTGGCCTTGATGTCCTTGAGCGCCTGGGTGGTGCGGTCGGCGTACCAGGTGTGCGCGTGGTTCACGCCACGCATCACGAAGTCGTTGCCGTTGGCGTCGAGCAGACGCCCGTTGCTGACGGTGAACCCGGCCGCGGCGTGTGCCGGCGTCACGGTCAGCAGTGACAGGACCAAGGCGGCGACGGCGGCGCCCACCAAGGCGAATCGCTTGCGCATGGATGTACCTCGCGTAGTTGTCGACGTTGACGTAGCGAGCGCAGGGCAGCGCGCCTGCCTGCGGCAGGCCTCAACACCAAAGCAATTAACCGCTTAAGTGTCAACGGTGTCATCGTCACCGACTCCCACCGCTCCCCCATCCCGACACCCCGCCAACGGACACACCTCAGCGACCTTCTGGAACCGCTCCCAGAACGCCACCGCCAGTCTCCCCCACCCCGCCCCGCCACACCACCCCCACCACCGCGAGAGTCCTCCGCTCAAGCCGCGAGAGTCCTACGTTCAGGACCCCTGAGTTCAACGCTCACGCCACCCGACCTGGAGCATCGGGCGGGAACTGGCACGTCCGAGCGTTGAATTCACGGGTCGCGAACGTAGGACTCTCGCGACGCGAACGTAGGACTCCCGCGGGTCAGGAGAGTGGGGGGTGGGAGGTGCTGGAGCGGGGGACCAGTTCGGGGTCCGAGGTCTTCACCTGTTCCGGAGGGGCGCCGTTGATCACGTCGAGGAGCAGGCGCACGGCGGCGGCGCCGCGTTCGGCGATCGGGCGGCGGACCGCGGACAGGGCCGGGCGGACCAGGCGGCACAGGGCCGAGTCGTCCCACGCGACCAGGGACAGCTGGTCGGGCACCGACAGGCCCAGCTCGTGGGCCACGCCCAAAGCGGACACGGCCATCACGTCGTTGTCGAACACCAAGGCCGTGGGCGCGATGCCGCTCGTCAGGACCCGCCGCGTCACGCGGGCGGCGGCCTCGTCGGAGTAGTCGGCGTGCACGACGCGGGCGTCGGGCAGGCCCAGGCGCGCGGCGGCCGTGGTGAACGCGCGGGAACGGGTCTGGGTGTGCACGAACTTCGTCGGCCCCGCGACCCGGACGATGCGGCGGTGCCCCAAGGCGACCAGGTACTCCAGCACCTCTGCCACGGCCAGCTCGTCGTCCGTCCACACGCACGGCAGGTCGGGCACGACCGGCTCGCCGAGCACGACCGCCGGCAACCGCAGCTCCCGCACCAGATCCACCCGCGGGTCGTTCTGGACCAGGTCGACCAGCAGCACGCCGTCCACCCGCCGCTCGCCCCACCACCGCCGGTACGCCGCCAGCTCGGCCGCCGAGTTGTCCGTCACCTGGAGCAGCAACGACGTCGGCCCGCCCGCGAGCGCGTCCTGGATGCCGGAGATCAGCTGCATGAAGTACGGCTCGACGCCGATCACCCGCGCGGGCCGGTCGACCACCAGCCCGATCGCGTTCGCCCGACCGTCGCTCAACGACCGCGCGGCGCTGCTGGGCACCCAGCCGAGGCGGTCGGCGATGTCCATGATCCGACGACGTGTCGGCTCTGAGACGCCCGGCCGGTTGTTGAGCGCGTAGGAGACCGCGCCGGTGGACACGCCCGCGGCCTTGGCGATGTCCGAGATGGTCGGACGCTTACCACCTACCACCCGCGCCTCCTCGGTCGGTGATCATCGAGTCTAGCCGCGGTGCGCACGGCTCAACCCGGTAGGGTAATTAAGCGCTTAACGGATTCTGCGAAAGGGGACCGCCGTGCCCTGGTTCGACCTCTCGGAGCGGGAGTTGGCTCTGTACCGGACCGACACCGTCGAGCCGGACAACCTCGACCTGTGGTGGAAGGCCCGGCTGGACGAGGCGCACGCCGCCGCCCTGCCACCGGTCCTCACCCCGTACGCGGCCGACGCTTACGGACCGCTCGCGGTCTGGGACGTCGAGTTCTCCGGGTACGGCGGCGACCGCGTGCGCGGTTGGTACATCCGGCCCGCCGGCGCCGGCGTCGAGGCGCTGCCGACCGTCGTCTGCTACATCGGGTACGGCGGCGGGCGCGGCCTGCCCTCGGAGCACGCGCTGCTGCCGTCGGTCGGCTACGCGGTGTTCGTGATGGACACCCGCGGCCAGGGTGGTCGGTGGACGCTCGGCGCCACCCCGGACTCCGGCTTCGCGGGCCCCGAGCACCCCGGCGTGATGACGCGCGGCATCGCCAGCCCCGAGACCTACTACGTCACGCGCCTGATGGTGGACGCGGCCCGTGCCGTCGAGGTGGCCGCTTCCCTGGACGGGGTGGACGAGACGCGGATCGCGGTGTCCGGCGGCAGCCAGGGCGGCGGGCTGGCGCTGGCCGCCGCCGCGCTCAACGGCGAGGCGGTCAAGGTCTGCCACGCGGACGTGCCGTTCCTGTGCGACTTCCAGCGGGCCATCACCCTGACCGACGCCGAGCCGTACGCGGAGATCGCCAAGTTCCTGGCGCAGCACGTCGACCTGATCCCCGCCGCCCGCGACACGCTGCGGTACGTGGACGGCGCGTTGCTGGCCAAGCGGATCACCGCGACGTCGCTGCTGAGCGTCGGCCTGATGGACGAGGTGTGCCCACCGTCCACGGTGTACGCGGCCTACAACGAGATCACCGCGCCGAAGGAGATGGCGGTGTTCCCGTTCAGCGGCCACACCACGCCGCGGGTGCACGACGAGCGCAAGCTCCGCCACCTTCGCGCTCACCTGTGAGTCAAGGCGGGACGTGAGGGGGACCACCGCCATAGCCCCCCTCACGCCCCAGCCCGGTCAGTGGACTCGGCGGCTCTCCGGAGGCCCCAGGTAGCTCGACCTGAGACCTCCCGTGTCCACGACCAGCTTCTGGACCACCACGGTGGGGTCGACCATCCAGAACTTGAGCGTGTGCGCGCCCGCGTCCAGCCGGTGCCCGGTGGCGGTTCTGTTGACGTTGTCCGAGGTGTTGCGCTCCCACTGGCGGTTCATGGTGGTGTCGTTCGCGCCGGTGGCCGCGGTGATGTCGACGACCTGCGGCGGCTGGTCGTCGAACGACACCGCGTACCGCAGTCCCGGCCCGGACAGCACCGGGTTGCGCGGCGACAGGTACGCCCACACGGTCACCGGCCCGTCGGCCCGCACGGTGAGCTCGTACTCCAGCCGCGGCCCGGTCGGCGACCCGGGCTCACGGCTCGGCGCGGTCACCGGGAACGGCTCCATGCCGTCACCGGTGCGGCCGATGTCGGGGATCCGCCGCCACCGCACGCCGTCGCCGTCCACGACCCGGGTCGCGTTGGCGGCCTCGATCGACACGTAGCCGTTGGCCTCCACGAAACCCCGCGGCGCCACCAGGTCGTTCTCGACCACCGCCCGCACGGTCACCAACACGCCCGCGCCGGTGATCGTGATCGGCGCCTCGACGCGCCCCTTCGGCGCACGCGACCAGTCGACGCGTACGGTCAGCCGGACCTGGTCGTGCACCGTGCCGTGCGGCCGGTCGACCTCCAGCCACGCCGCGCCCGGCGTCGCCCAGTAGTCGAACGGGATCGCGCCCCGGTTGAACACGTCCACGTACTGCCCCGGCTGGGACTGGTACGGGCTGAACGCGGGCAGCGTCGCCCGACCGGGTGCGGCCGGCCACCACTGGTCCGAGCCGTCGACCGCCACGCCCATCTCCGCCACCCGCGGCAGGTCGACCCGCTTGACGGCGGGGAACACCTCGTCCGGCAGCACCTCGTGGTCCCGTTCCGGCTGCTGCCACGGCGCGTTCGGCCCGTACCGCGCGACGTCGCCGTAGCCGATCTTCGGCTGGGTCTGGAAGCCGTTCCACTTCCCGCCCGCGAGCACGGTGTTGTAGTGGTCCGACATCGCCTGGTCCTCGGCGAACCGCGCGTCGGTGGCGTCCGCCAGCGGGTTCGCCGACGCACGCCCCTGCCTCGCGTAGAGCAGGTTGGTGAACTCGGCCAGCCGCAACGCGTACAGGTTCGCCGTCGCCTTCACCTGGTAGTGCACCAGCTGGTGGTAGGCGTCGCGCGACGCGGGCGGCAACGTGCCGCGGATCCGCTCGGCCTCGTCCGCCAACCGCTGCCACTGCCCGGTGACGCGTTCGACCTCGCGGTAGTCGGTCAGGCTGAACGGTGACGCCTGGTCGTCGTACGTGATCGCGGTCCCGACGGCGGTCGCCTTGCGGTTGAGCAGTTCCGGCTTGCGGTCGGACTGGAGCTTGGCGTACTCGCGCAGGACCGACGCGATCTCACCGGCCCGCCGCGAGCCGAAGTTCTGCGCCGCGTAGCGCTCCTCCCACTCCCCCAGCTTCTCCACCGGCCAGCGCCCCGGGTCCCAGGCGTAGTCCAGGAAGAACTGCAACGGCAGCTCGTTGCCCTTCACGTCGCCCGCGTTGACGACCCACAGCCGGTCGACGCCGTACTCGTAGGACTGGTGCAGCTGGTCCCACACGTTCGGCAGCAGGTTGGTGTCGACCCACTTGTAGTTGCGCCCGCCACCCACGTAGTCGAAGTGGTAGTAGAGGCCGTAACCACCGGCGCGCTCGGGCAACGACGGGTCGGGCAGCTTGCGCATGTTGCCCCAGTTGTCGTCCGCGAACACGACGGTCACGTCGTCCGGCGGGCGCAGCCCTTGGTCCCAGTAGCGCTGGACCTCCTTGTAGAGGGTCTGCACCTGCGGGACGTCGGACATGCCTTCCGCGGCCAGGATCTCCCGTTGCGAGGCGAGGATCTCGCGCATCAGCTCGATGCCGTCGCCGTCGGGCAGGCTCACGTCGCCGTTGCCGCGCATGCCGAGGGTGACCACGCCCTCGAAGCCCTCGTCCTTCATCCGCCGCACGCCGTCGGCCCAGTACCGCTCGACGGCGGCGCGGTTGCGGCGGAAGCTCCACTCGCCGTTGCCGCCGTACGGGTCGCCCGTGCCCGCTTTCGCGTGCCGGTTCCACTCCTCGATGCCGCGCATCATGGGCGCCTCGTGCGAGGTGCCCATGACGACGCCGTACGCCTTGGCGGTCGCGTGGTTGAGCGGGTCGTCCTCGGCGAACGCCCGGCCCCACACCGCGGGCCACAGGTAGTTGGCCTTGAGCCGCAACACGGTTTCGAAGACCTTGGCGTAGAAGTGGTGGTTGAAGCCGGCCGGGAAGCCCGGCGCGTGACCGGCGCCGAAGTGCTTCGGCGCCCAACGGCCCAGCGCCGGGTTCTCGTCGTTGATGAAGAACCCGCGGTACTTCACCGCGGGCGTGCCCTGGCCGTGCCTGCCCGGCAGGACGTGCAACTCGGTGCGGTGGGCCGGGGGGACGTCGGCCCACCAGTACCAAGGTGACACGCCGATCTCGCGCGAGACGTCGTACGCGCCGAAGATCGTGCCGCGCTGGTCGCTGCCGGCGATGACGAACGCGCGCCGCACGCCCGGCATCGGGTTGTGCACGACCTGCTGGAGCGAGGTCTCCCACCGGCCCTCGATGCCCGACACGTCGAGCTTGCCGCGCTCGACCAGGTCGTCGATCAACGGGCTGTGGCCGACCGTGCCGACGATCACCACGTCGCCGCGCGGCGCCGAGGTGATCTCCGGCCGCACGCCGGTGACGCGCTCGACGTCGTCACGCAGGTCGCCGACGACCCGCACGACGCCGGGGTGGTCGGCGTCGCTGACCACGAGGGCGGCGGCCTTGCCCCGGGACGCCAACGGGAAGCGTCCCGGTCCCGGTCGGTCGACGACGTACCCCTCGACCCCGGTCGGGCCGTTCGGGGCTGGTGTCGCCGCCGCCGGCGCCGCCGGCGCGAGGAGCGCCAGCGGCACCAGCAAGGGCACTAACCTCATGGTCACCTCATCGTGACGTGGTGGTCACCGGGGGTCGACAGGGTCAGCAGGTCAGCGGGACGTGGTGGTCACCGGGGTCACCAGCACGCGGTCGTGCCCGACCACGCGCTGCTCGCCGGTGACCGGCACCGAGTGCTCCCAGCGGATGTCCTTGCTCGAGCAGCCGACCTGGAGCACGACCTCGCCGGTCTCCACGATCCGCTTGCCGTCGCGGCCGGTGAACGAGGTGCGGTCGGCGTGCAGCCGGAACGTCACCTCGGTGGCTTCGCCCGCCGCCAGCTCGACCCGGGCGAAGCCGACGAGCTGGCGCACCGGACGGGTCACGCTGGCGACCGGGTCGTGCAGGTAGAGCTGGACGACCTCGGCGCCGGACCGGTCGCCGGTGTTGCGCACCAGGCACGACACCTCGACCTCGCCGTCGGCCGGGAACTCCGCGCCACCGGTGAAGTCGGACAGCTCGAACGTGGTGTACGACAGGCCGTGCCCGAACGGGTAGGCGGGCGACGGGTCGACCGAGCTGACCCCGCCCGGACCGCCCAGCGGCGGGTGCAGGTAGGTGGTCGGCTGGCCGCCGGAGCCGCGCGGCACCTGCACGGGCAGCTTGCCGGACGGGTTGACGCGCCCGCTGAGCACGCCGGCGACGGCGCCCGCGCCCTCCTCGCCGGGGAAGAACGCCTGGACGACCGCGGCCGGCCGCGCGGCCTCTCCCGCGGGCTCGACGTAGCGGCCCAGCGCGTACGGGCGGCCGGTCAGCAGCACGAGCACGACCGGCACGTCCAGCGCCAGCAGCAGCTCCAGCAGCTCGCCCTGCACGCCGGGCAGGTTCAGGTCCTCGGCGTCGCAGCCCTCGCCGGACGTGCCGCGGCCGAACAACCCGGCCCGGTCGCCGAGCACGGCCAGCACCACGTCGGCCTCGCGCGCCACCGCGACGGCGTCCTCGATGCCCGACCGGTCGGCGCCGTCGACCTCGCAGCCCTTGGCGGTGGAGACCTCGGCGTTCGGGAACTCCTTCAGCACGGCCTGGACCATCGTGTCCATGTCGACGCCGAGCGGCACGTCCGGGTGCTGCACGCCCACGTGGTTCGGGAACGCGTAACAGCCCATGAGCGCCAGCAGGTCGTCCGCGCACGGCCCGACGACGGCGAGCTTGCCGGTGTCGGCCAGCGGCAGCAGGTCGGCGGCGTTGTCCAGCAGCACCACGGAACGCTCGGCCATCGTGCGGGCCAGGTCGCGCAGCGCGGGCGGGTCGAGGTCGACCGGCTCGCCGCGCAGCACCGCGGGCGAGTCCGGCTGCCAGCCCTCGTCGAGCAGGCCGAGCTCGCACTTCTGGGTCAGCACGCGGACGACCGCGCGGTCCACCAGCGCCTCGTCGACCTGGCCGGACCGCACCAGCTCGGCCAGCGGCTCGCCGTAGCAGCGCACGCTGGGCAGTTCGACGTCGATGCCGGCGGCCAGCGCCAGCGCGGCGGCCTCACCGGGCGAGCCCGCGACGCCGTGCGCGGTCTCCAGGAACGACACCGCGAAGTAGTCGGCGACCACGACGCCGGTGAAGCCCCACTTGTCCCGCAGCAGGTCGGTGAACAGGGTCGGGTCCGAGCCCGCCGGCACGCCGTCGACCTCGGCGTAGGAGTTCATCACCGAACGCGCGCCACCCAGGCGCAGCGCCATCTCGAACGGCGGCAGCACCACGTCGGCGAACTCGCGCGGGCCCATGTGCACCGGCGCGTGGTTGCGCCCGCCGCGCGAGGCCGAGTAGCCCGCGAAGTGCTTGAGCGTGGCGACGATCCCGCTGGACTCCAGGCCCTTGGTGTAGGCGGCACCGAGGAGACCGACGAGGTACGGGTCCTCGCCGATGGTCTCCTCGGTGCGTCCCCACCTCGGGTCGCGCGACACGTCCAGCACCGGGGCCAACCCCTGGTGGACGCCGACGTCGCGCATCACGAGACCCACTTCGCGTGCCATCCGCTCGACCGTCACCGGGTCGAACGAGGCGCCCCACGCGAGCGGGATGGGGAACACGGTGGCCTGCCACGCGGTGAAGCCCGCCAGGCACTCCTCGTGCGCCATGGCCGGGATGCCGAACCGGGTGTTCGCGACCAGCTTGCGCTGCGTCTCGGCCAGCACCTTCGCGCCGACCAGCGGCTCGACCGGCCCGGTGCCGAACACGCGGGTCAGCTGGCCAAGGCCGGGCTTGGTCAGCTCGTCCCACGGCGGCAGCGGCTCGGCGAACTCGTGCTGCGCGGGGGCGACCTCCTCACCCTCGGAGATTCCCACCCACACGCCCACCAGCTGGGCCAGCTTCTCCTCCAGGGTCAGCTCGGCCAGCAGGGCGGCGACCCGCTCACCGGTCGGCCTTCCGGGATCGGCCCAGGGGTTCAGCACGGCGGCTCCTTCGTTGACGATCGGACGACGAGTTCGGTGGCCAGTTCCACCCGTTCGGTCTCCACGGGGCGACCCGCGATCAGGTCCGCGAGCATGCGGCCCGCGTGGCGGCCCATCTCGGTGAGCGGCTGGCGCACGGTGGTGAGGGCGGGCGAGGACCACACCGCGACCGGCAGGTCGTCGAAGCCGACCACGCTCAGGTCGTGCGGCACGGACAGCCCGACCACGCGGGCCGCCTCGATCACGCCCAAAGCCTGCTCGTCGTTGCCGGCGAAGATCGCCGTCGGCCGGTCCGGCAGCGCCAGCAGCTCGGCCGCGCGGCGGAACCCGCCCTCGTGCTTGAAGTCCCCGTGCTTGACCAGCTCGGGGTTGAACGCGATGCCCGCGCGGTCCAGCGCGGCGCGGTAGCCGTCGACCCGCGCGCGGCTGCACAGCATGCCGGCCGGTCCGCCGATGACGCCGACCCGGCGGTGGCCGAGGCGCAGGAGGTGTTCGGTGGCGGCCAGGCCACCCGCCCAGTTGGTCGCGCCGACGCTGGGCACGTTCGGCTGCGGCAGGTCGACCGGGTCGATGACCACGACGGGGATGCGGGAGTTGGCCAGCACGCGGCGGTCGGCGGCGGTCAGCTGGGAGGTGACCAGGAGCGCGCCCGCGCGCCTGGCCTCGACCAGCGACGCCGCCCACGACGTGTGCTGACGGGGTTTGTCGGTGGACGACACCACGACGTGCAGCCCGGTGTCGACGACGCCACGGATGATCTCCACCGCCCAGGGGCTGTCCAGGGCGGTGAACACGAGGTCCACCAGCAGGTGGCCGGAGGCCCTCCGGGACCCGACCGGCACGTAGTCATACTCGGCTAGGAGCTGCCGCACCCGGGCCCGGGTCTCCGCGCCGACGTCGTCCTTCCCGTTGAGGACTTTGGACACCGTCGGGAGAGACACCCCCGCTGCTGCAGCAATCGTGGCCAACGTGGCTCGACGCATGGTCCGATAGTATCGAAACTCGATCGAAACACAAGAGTGACCTCCTGACGTGCGAAAACATCACTCGGACACGCCGAATGGTGACGCTTGACACCGGTTGGACGCGGGCCTAAGGTCTGCGCAAGTCGTGGATGTTTCGAAATGTTTCGATGCCACGAACAAATCCGCAGCGTGGCAGAAGGGTGGCGGTCGCATGTCCCGCCGTTCATGGGTGCGTCCCCTCATCGCGATGGGGCTAGTCGCCGTGACAGCAGTGGTGTCCGCGTGTGGCACGTCCGGTCCGGGCGAGACCAACGCCGGCGCACTGAAGATCTGGGCACTGGAAGACCCGGTGCTCAACAAGATCGAGAACAAGTCGATCGACTCGTTCAAGGCGGGCGGCGGCAACGCCTCGCTGGAGACGTTCGGCAACGACCCGTACAAGCAGCGGCTCCGGGTGGCCATCGGCTCCCCGCAGGCCCCCGACCTCTTCTTCAACTGGGGCGGTGGCAACCTCAAGGAGTACGTCGACGCCGGCAAGGTGGCCGATCTCACCCAGGTGCTGAACGACAACAAGGCCGCCAAGGACGCGTTCATCCCGAGCGTGCTCAACGGCGCGAAGCTGGGCGACAAGTACTACGGCGTGCCGATGCGCGGCATGCAGCCCGTGCTGCTGTTCTTCAACAAGAAGGTCTTCAGCGACGCGGGCACGCAGCCGCCGACCACGTGGGACGAGCTGCTCACCGCCGTGGACACCTTCAAGGCCAAGGGCATCACCCCGATCGCCCTGGCCGGCACGCAGGCGTGGACCGAGCTGATGTGGGCCGAGTACGTGCTCGACCGCGTCGCCGGCCCCGAGGTGTTCAAGAACATCCGGGACAAGGGCCCCGAGGGCTGGAAGGACCCGGCCGTGGTCGAGTCCATGACCAAGCTCAAGGACCTCATCGACCGGGGCGCGTTCGGCAGCAACTTCGCCTCCGTCGGCTACGACGCCGGTGGCGCGTCGACCATCCTGGCGCAGGGCAAGGCCGCGATGCACCTCATGGGCTCGTGGGAGTACACCAACCAGCTCGACCAGAGCCCGGACTTCGTGAAGAACGGCGACCTGGGCTGGGTGGCGTTCCCGTCGGTCCCCGGCGGCAAGGGCGACGCGGGCAACCTCGTCGGCAACGTGAGCAACTTCTACTCCGCCACCCAGGACTCGAAGAGCCTGGACGCCGCGAAGAAGTTCGTCACCACCGAGCTGCACAAGGACTCCTACGTCGAAGCGCTGATCGAGGCCGGTGACGTCCCGCCGGTGGTGGGCGCCGAGGAGAAGCTCAAGAAGTCGCCGAACCCGGAGTATGCGTCGTTCATCTACGAGCTGGTGCTGGACTCGAAGAACTTCCAGCTGTCCTGGGACCAGGACCTGCCCGCCGATGACGCGACCTTCATGCTGACCCAGCTCCAGGAGTTCTTCCTGGGCAAGGTCTCGCCGCAGCAGTTCGTCGACGCGGTGGCCGCGCGCTGATGTCGTCCCAGCGGCCTTCGGCCTGGTATGCCGTGCCGGCGTTCGCGTTCTTCGCCCTGTTCGCCGCGTTGCCCATGCTGCTCGTGATCTACCTGAGCTTCACCGCTTGGGACGGTCTGGGCTCACCGGCGATCAACGGGGGCGAGAACTGGTCCCGGCTGCTCGAAGACAGCGAGGCTCGGGCCTCGGTGTGGCGGACCCTGGTGCTGATGGTCGTGTCGTGGCTCGTCCAGACCCCGATCGCGTTGCTGATCGGGGTCTGGGCGGCCGGCAAGCAGCGGTCCCGGGCGGTGCTCAGCTCGATCTTCTTCCTCCCGCTGCTGCTGTCCACGGCCGCCATCGCGTTGTTGTGGCAGGCGCTGCTCGAGCCGAACTTCGGCGCGTTCGTCGGCGGACCGCTGTTCCTGGGCGACCCAGACATCGCGCTCTACACGGTGGTGCTCGTGATCTCGTGGCAGTTCATCCCGTTCCACACCCTGCTCTACCAGGGCGCGGCGCGGGCGGTGCCTGCTTCGCTGTACGAGGCGGCGACCATCGACGGCGCCTCGCGGGTCAGCAAGTTCCGGCACATCACGCTGCCGCAGCTGCGGTACACGATCGTCACGTCGTCGGTGCTCATGTTGGTCGGCTCGCTGACCACGTTCGACACCGTGCTGATCCTGACCAACGGCGGACCGGGCACCGCGACCCGCATCCTGCCGCTGCACATGTACATCACCGGCTTCAGCGGGTTCGAGATGGGCTACGCGAGCACGATCGCGGTCGTGCTGGTCGTGCTCGGCACCGCGCTGTCGCTGGCGGTCATGCGCTGGAGCGGGTTCCGCCAGATGAGCAGCCAGCAGGAGGGGTCGTGAAGTCTCGTCCCAACTGGCCCGCCGGGATCTTCGCCCTGGTGTGGCTGGCGATCGTCGTCGGACCGCTGCTCTACCTGGTCACGGTGTCGCTGCGCACGCGTGCCGAGTACCTCGGCAAGAGCGTGTGGGAGATGCCCGACGCGTTGTCGCTGGACAACTACGTCACCGTGCTGACCGGCGGCTTCGGCCAGTACCTGCTGAACAACGTGATCGTGACCGTGGCGACGGTGGCGATCGTGGTGCTCGTGACCGTGCCCGCCGCGTACGCGGTGGTGCGCAACACCAGCCAGTTCGTGCAGCGCGGGTTCACCCTGCTCCTGATGGGGTTGGCGATCCCCGCGCAGGCCACGATCATCCCGGTGTACCTGATGATCACCCGGATGCAGCTGTACGACACGTTGACCGCGATCATCCTGCCGACGGCGGCGTTCGCGCTGCCGGTGGCGATGCTCGTGCTGGTCAACAGCCTGCGTGACGTGCCGCGCGAGCTGTACGAGGCGCAGGCGATCGACGGCGCGGGCCCGATGCGGGTGCTGGTGTCGCTGGTCCTGCCGCTGGCCCGGCCGGCGATCATGACCGTCGTCGTCTACACGGCGCTCAACGCGTGGAACGGGTTCCTCTTCCCGTTGGTGCTCACCCAGTCGGAATCGTCGCGGGTGCTCACGCTCGGGTTGTGGGACTTCCAAGGGCAGTTCGGCACGAACGTGCCCGCGCTCCTCGCCGCCGTGACGTTGTCCGTGCTGCCGATCTTCGTGGTGTACCTGATCGGGCGACGGTTCCTGCTCAGCGGCCTCACGGCCGGTTTCGGCAAGTAGCACGTCCGGACTGGAGGGACGCTCATGCCCGACGACCCGCCCGTTCCGGTCACCGGTTCCGCCGCCGTCGCACCCGCGGCGGCGGCGGAACCCCCGCTCCGCCGGCTGGCGGCGCCGCACGGCCTCGCGTTCGGCACGGCCGTCAACCTGACGGCGTTGGCGGAGGACCCGGCGTACCGGGCGTGGGTGGCGGCGCAGTTCGACACCGTCACGGCCGAGAACGCCATGAAGTGGGCCGAGCTCGAGCCGGACCGCGGCCGGTACGAGTGGGGTCCGACCGACGCGCTCTTCGCGTTCGCCGAGGCGAACGGGCAGCGCGTGCGCGGCCACACGCTGGTCTGGCACAACCAGAACCCGGCGTGGCTGGCGGACGTGGCGCCCGACGAGCTGGGCGACGTGCTGAAGACCCACGTCCAGACCACCGTGCGGCGGTTCAGGGGCCGGGTCTGGCAGTGGGACGTGGTGAACGAGGTGTTCGAGGACGACGGGACGCCGCGCGACACCGTCTGGCTCCGGGCACTCGGCCCCGGCTACGTCGCGGACGCGTTCCGGTGGGCGCACGAGGCCGACCCGGACGCGCTGCTGTTCTACAACGACTACGACATCGAGGACGTCAACGCCAAGAGCGACGGCGTGTACGACCTCGTGCGCGAGCTGAAGCGACAGGACGTGCCGATCCACGGCGTCGGCGTGCAGGCCCACTGCTCGGTGGAGAGCCCGCCGACGACGCTGCCGGAGAACCTGGGGCGGTTCGACGCCCTCGGGTTGCACACCGCGCTGACGGAAGTCGACGTGCGGATGGTGATGCCGTCCGATCCGGTGAAGCTGCAGGCCCAGGCGAACGTGTACCGGTCGCTGCTGCGCGCCTGCCTGCAGACGCCGCGTTGCCTGTCGTTCACGGTCTGGGGGTACACGGACAAGTACTCCTGGGTGCCAGGGTGGTTCGAGGGTGCAGGTGCGGCCGACATCCTCGACGAGAACTTCGCCTCCAAGCCCGCTCACCGGGCCCTGCGCGACGACCTCTCGTTCGGCGGCGCACGCCGCCGGAGCTGACCCGACCGGGCTCGGGCCCGTCACTCTCCCGACGGGCCCGAGCCTCCCCAACGTTGAACGCGAGTGTCCTACGTTCAGGACCCCCGAGTTCAACGTTCAGGACGTCTCATTTCGGCGGTCGGGCACGGGTCACGGTGCGGTAACCTCGGTGTGCGGCTGGGTGGGAGCAAACCGGACATTCGACAGTTTCGATTCAAATATCGATTGTTTCGAACGTGTTACGGACACTCCGAGTGACGAACAACCCACCACCGCTCCCCCGCGTCTAGCGGCCGGAACTGGGCGGGGCTGCCGTAGACTGCCCCCATGCCGACCAAAGCCGACCCGTCACCCTCGGATGGCACAGCCTCGGGCAAGATCACCATTGCCGCCATCGCGGCAGAGGCCGGGGTCTCGGTTCCGACTGTTTCGAAGGTAATGAACGGGCGCGCCGACGTCGCGCCGCACACCCGGGAACGGGTCGAGGCGATCATCAGGCGGCACGGCTACCAGAGGCGGGCGGACGAACGGTCGCGGCGGTCCAACCTGGTGGAACTGATGTTCCACGAGCTGGAGAGCGCCTGGGCGCTGGAGATCATCCGGGGCGCCGAGCAGGTCGCCGCCGAGCAGGGCCTCGCGCTCGTGCTGTCGGAGTCCCAGGGCAGGCTCACCCCCGGCCACGGCTGGCTCGAAGGCGTCATCGCGCGCAAGCCGCTCGCCGTGATCTCCGTCTTCTCCGACCTCACGTCCTCGCAGCTGGCGAAGCTCCGCGCGCGGGACATCCCGGTCGTCGTGGTCGACCCGATCGGGGAACCCCAGCTGGAGACGCCCTCGATAGGGGCCACCAACTGGAACGGCGGCCTCACCGCCACCCGCCACCTGATCGAACTCGGCCACCGCCGCATCGCCATGATCGGCGGCCCGGAACGGGTCCTGTGCAGCCGCGCCCGCGTGGACGGCTACCGCGCCGCGCTGGAGACCGCGGGCCTGGCCTACGACCCGAACCTGGTCCGGTACGGCGACTTCCACGTCGAGTCCGGACGCGCCCAGTTCGCGCCGCTGCTCGACCTGCCGGACCCGCCCACGGCCGTCTTCGCCGGGTCGGACCTGCAAGCCCTCGGCGTCTACGAGGCGGCACGCGCCGCCAGCCTGCGCATCCCGGAAGACCTCAGCGTCATCGGCTTCGACGACCTGCCGGTCGCGCAATGGGTGGGCCCGCCGCTGACCACGGTCCGACAGCCGCTGCAGGACATGGCCGCGGCGGGCACCCGTCTCGCCATCACGCTGGCACGTGGTGAAGAGCCCGAACACCGCCGAATCGAGCTTGCCACCACGCTGGTGGTGCGTCAGAGCACCGCCGCGCCACGCTGACGAGCCGCCTCTAGTGGTGGTGGCCTGGTTTCTGGACGTAGGTGCACCCCTCCGCCTCCGCGGGCAGGGTGTGCCCCACCTCCTCGCCGGGTCCCACCGGTGTGCAACGCAGTTCGTGCAGTCCCAACAGCTCCAGGCCGAGCGTGCCGCTCAACGCGAAGCCGTTGCCGAACCCGAAGTCCGGGTTGTCCGACACCTCGCCGCCCGCCAGCGCGCCCTGCCACGAGCGCTGGAAGTCCGGCAGCTTCTCGCGCTGGAACACCACCAGCCCGAGCCGCTCGTACGGCCCCGCCTCGCACGTCGCCCACTCCGCCACGTACGGCGCGTAGAGCTTCGCCCGCAGCGGGCCGACGAACTCGGCGAACTCGTCCATCGTCCGGGACACCACCTCGTCGCACTGCCCGGTCTTCTCCCGCACCCACTCACCCACCTCCGCCGACGTGGCCAGCGGCGGGCCGAGGGCGTTGGAGCCCAGGCCGGTGGGGTCGGTCGCCGCCGAGGAGCAGGCGACCGACCCCACCAGGAGCGCGACCAGGGCCGCGCACCGCCCCAACATCAGGCCGCGGCGCAGGAAGCGCCGTTGAGGGCGAACGACGACGGGTTCGTCGGCGTCCCCTGCGACGTGCCGTTGAACCCGAAGCTCACCGTCTGGCCCGGCTGGATGTTCTGGTTCCAGCTGGCGCCCTTCGCGGTGGCCTTGCCCGCCGCGACGGCGACCTCCGCCGACCACGCCTGGGTGATCCCCTGACCCGCCGGGACGTCCCAGACCAACTGCCACGCGCTGACCGCGCTGGTGCCCGTGTTCTTCACCGACACGTTCGCGGTGAAGCCACCGGACCACGAGCTGGGCACGTTGTACGTCACGGCGCAGGCGCCCGGCGTCGTGCCGCCGGTGCTGGTCCGCACCGACACCGCGATCGACGGCGACGAGGTGTTGCCCGCGACGTCCCGCGCCACCACGTAGAACTGGTACGCCGTGTCCGCGCTGAGGCCGGTGACGGTGGCCGTGGTGCCCGAGGTCGTCGCGACCGACACGTCGGTGGCGCCCGCCTCGCGGTACACCGTGTAGCCGCTGACGCCGGTGTTGTCCGAGGCCGCGGGCCAGCTCAACGACACCGAGTTCGCCGTCGCGGTCGCGGTGGGCGTGCCCGGTGCCGTCGGCGCCTGGGTGTCACCGCCGCTGTTGCCCCCGCTGAAGATCACGTCCGAGCAGCTGTAGAACGCCTCGGGGCTGTCGTTGCGCTGCCAGATCGAGTAGATGATGTGGCGGCCGGACTTGTTCGGCAGGGTGCCGTGCCACGAGTACTCGCCGCCGGACGCGACCGGGTTGGTGATGCTGTCGAACGGCGCCGGCTCCAGGTCGGACCACTTCAACGGCTGCGTGACGTCGAAGCCGTCCTTGGTGACGTACTGGTCCCAGGTGCCGGGGTGCGGCGCCCACGCGTTGTACTTGAAGTTGATCCGCGCGCCGGCCTGCAGCGTGGTCACGGGCCAGTCGCTGCGGGCCAGGTTGTAGGCGTCGTACTTGGTCGTGGGCCCGCACAGGTCGCCGTCGGCGATGATCTCGCGGTGCTTGCCGGCGGCCTGGCTGATCAGGTTGCCGTACCAGTCCCACAGCGGCTGCTTGCCACCGATCTGCACCGCGGCGACGCACGCCGGGTTCGTCGGGTTCAGGTCGCCACCGCCGCTGCCGGCCCTGCCGTCTTCGTAGCAGGCGTAGGTGCGGCTTGGGGGGTACGTCATCGACCCGTGTGCCACCGCTACGCCGCTCTGGACGAAAACGCTGGTCACACCGACGATACCGAGCGCGGCAACGGCCAACGCCCCAAAGCGCTTGAGTCGCAAGGACCTTCTCCTTCAGATCGACGGTGATCTGTGAACCACGGACTGGGAGCGCTCCCAGAATTACGATCGCATTACCGGTGACGCCACGTCAACGACCCGTTTCAACTGGTGGCCACCGGGTACCGCTCGACCATGCGGATCGCGGTGGTCGGTCAGATAGCCCGTGACCTGGTCTTGGTGGTGCCGGAGGTGCCCGGATCCGGTGCCCGGGCGAGCGTGCTGGAACGCCGCGAAATGCTCGGCGGGAAGGGCGCGAACATCGCCCGGGGCACGAGGCAGCTCGGCGCAACGGCCGCGGTGGTCGGCGTCGTCGGGGACGACCGGGAGGGCCGTCTGCTGGTCGAGCGGCTCGACGCGGACGGCGTAGCGACGGCCGCCGTGGTGTGCCGGCAGGGCGTCCGGACGGCGCTGCTCGTGGACGTCGTGTGCGACGGCGCCTACCGGTACCTGGAGGACGTCCCCGGGCCGACCCTGCTGACGGCGGAGGACGTGCGGGCCGCGTCGGCGATGCTCGGCGGGGCGGACGCGGTGATCGTGCAGTTGCAGCAGCCGGCCGACGCGGCGCTGGCGGCGGCCCGTGCGGCGAACGGGCTGGTCGTGCTGGACGGCGCGCCGGGCGGGCGTGCGGCCGAGCTGCTGGCCGCGGCGGACGTGGTGCGGGCCGATCACCGCGAGGCGGAGGCGTTGACCGGGCGGTCGATCACCGGGACGGACGCGGCCGTGCGGGCGGGACGCGAGCTGCTGGCCAGGGGTCCGTCGGTGGTGGCGCTGGAGGTGCCGGGTGAGGCGAACGTGCTGACGTGGGACGGGAATTCGGCGGTGATCCCGTTGACCGAAGAGGACGTGGTGGACACGACCGGTGGCGGCGACGCGTTCGTGGCCGCCCTGACCGTGGCGCTGGTGCGCGGTGACGACCCGGGTGACGCGGGTCGGCTCGCGACGGCCGCCGCGGGTCGCGCGGTGGGCCACCCCGGTGGGCGCACGGACCTCACCGGGCTCGCGCTAGGCGCGCGTCAGTTCGGCTAGGCGTCGGAAGAACTCCTGCGCCGACCGGAGGTGGCGCGGGTCGTCGGTGAACATCGCGCCGTGCAGGTAGGCGTAGAACACGACGGCCGGGCCGTCCGCGAGGACGAACCGGGTCAACGGGTGTTCGACGCCGGGGCAGTGGCCCGCGCCGGGCGGGATCACGCGGACCGAGACGTCGGCGCGGTCGACGGTGACGCCCTCCAGGACGTAGGCCGTGCAGCGGTCGGCGTCGAGCTGTTCGAGGGACGGGTGCACGCCCAGCGGCGCGAAGACGTCGATCCGCTCGGCGGTGCGGCACAGCACGTTGATCACGGTCGTCGCCTCGGCGCCCCAGGCGCACCACAGCGTCGGGTCCGGTGCCGGTGTCGGCGAGGCGGCGATGCCGTCCTCCAGCCGCTGGATCCGCTGCGGGCACTGCTCGGTCCGCGCGGCGAGTTCGGCCACGGTCAGGCCGGAGGCTTCGCGGACCCGGCGCAGTTCCCGGCCGAGCAGGCGGCCACGCAGCGTCGGCTTGTGGTCCATCGGGTCATCACCTCGAACCGCGAGACACTTCACGTCCTTGACCTGAAGCTATATTGATAATTATCCCGGTGTCGACTCATCGGACGGGTGCGGTGTCGCTACGCTCTGTATCGCTCCGGGCCACAAGATCCGACGGGACGAAGGACATGGGCGACGATGCCCCGATCTCCAGCACGGTGCAGGCGTGGGAACTCGGGCTGAGGCTCCGGGAACACCGGGAACGCCTCGGGTTCACGGCGGCGGCGGTCGGCAAGACGACGGGCATCGGCGGCACGAACCTGTCCGCGATCGAGTCCGGCAAGCGCCGGCTCACGGCGGCGAAGCTCGGTGACCTGGCCGACGCGTACGAGCTGGCCGAAGACGAGCGCGCCGGACTCGAAGCGCTGCGGGCGCAGACCGAGCGGCGGGAGTGGTGGTACGACTACGCCCGTCTCTACTCGGACGAGTTCCTGCGGTTGCTGGGCTTGGAGGCGGGCGCCGACAAGGTCTTCGAGTACGCGCCGGACATCATCCCCGGACTGCTCCAGACCGCCGACTACGCGCGGGCGGTGGTGCGGGCGGGCACGCCGTACATCCGGCCGGTCGACGTCGGCCCGAGGTTGGAGACGAGGCTGGCGCGGCAGGGCCGCTTGGCCGGCGACGACCCGTTGCGGCTCGACGTCGTGCTGGGCGAGGCCGCGTTGCGGCAACTCGTCGGCGACGCCGGCGTCATGCGGCGGCAACTGGCGCACCTGCTGGACGTCCTCGACCGCAAGGGTGGTCACGTCCGGGTGCGGGTCATGCCGTTCGCGGCGGGGGCGCACCCGTTGCTCGGCGCGGCGTTGAAGATCCTTTCCTTTCGCTCCAACAGGCTCGGCGACCTGCTGTACCAGGAGACAGCGATCAGCGGTGTCATCATCGACAAGCGCCAAGTGATACTCGAGTCGACGGCGAGCTTCGCGGAGACGTTCGACCGAGCGCTCGACGACCGCGACTCGCGCGGGTTCATCGACGCGGTCTACCACGAGATGGAGCGGTTCTGATGCCTCACACCCCCTCGGCCACTTGGTTCAAGAGCAGCTTCAGCACGGCGTCGGGCGACTGCGTCGAGGTCAGGTTCGACGGTGGCGTGGTCCAGGTGCGGGACACCAAGGACCAGGGCACGGGACCCGTGATCACCGTGGAGGCCCCGGCGTGGGATGACTTCCTCCGCCGGTTGGTATCGGGTTCGGCCGAGGCGGACGGCGCGTTGGCCGTGCTGCCCGGACCGCGCGGCGGCGCGATCCTCCGCGCGCGCGATGGTGAGGCGGCCCTGCGCTACACGCGCGGCGAGTGGGAGATGTTCATGCGCGGCGTGCGGGCGGGCGAGTTCACCCACTCCGCCGTCGTCGCGCGGGCGAGCTGACCCACCAGACCGTTCCGCCGCGACGGGTCGTCCGACATCGTCCCTCCGCGGGCGAAGAGGAACGGCGGACGTCCCGGGAACCGGTGGAAGTGGACCCCTTATGGACTGGCTCCGGCGGGTTCCGTAACCTGTCCGAGACCCTGGGCGGGTGTAACTCGTTCGGGGCCCAGCCGGCTCAAGGAGGATTGCGCGAACCGTGGCGTCGAAATCCGCTCAGCGCACCGTCCGCGCAGCCCTGACGGCCACGGCCGTCTCCGCGCTGCTCGGGGCCGCCGTGCCCCTCCCCCAGGCCTCCGCCGACCCTGAGACGCCCTCCGACGCCTCCGCGGCGTTGAAGAAGTACACCGACCTCTCCCACCAGGCCGAGGCGCTGAACGAAGAGCACCTGCGCGCGCAGGAGACGCTGGCCAACGCCCAGGGCGCGCTCGACCAGGCCAACCGCGACATCACCAGCGCCCAGCAGGCGCAGGAAGCGCTGCGCGGCCAGGTCGACCTGCTCACCGAGGCCTCCTTCGAGGGCGCGCGGTTCGGCCAGCTGTCCGCGTTGCTGGTCAGCGACTCGCAGCAGGACTTCCTCAACCGCATGTCCGCGCTCGGCGTGCTCGCGGGCGACAACGCGGAAGCCCTGCAAGGGCTCAGCGACGCCGTCGACCTGGCCAACGACGCCGCCCGCCGCGCGAACGAGGCCGCCGACACCGCGAACAAGGCCATCGCGGACATCGACCAGCGCAAGGCCGCCCTGGACGGGCAGATCACCCAAGCCCGCGAGGCCTACCGCTCGTTGAGCTCGGCGGAGCGCGCGGCGCTGAACAACGCGGGCGACATGAGCGCGATCCCCGTCCCGGCGGGCAAGGCCGGTCAGGCGCTGGCGTTCGCGCTCTCCCAGCGCGGCAAGGACTACGTGTACGGCTCGAACGGCCCGAACACCTGGGACTGCTCCAGCCTCATGCAGGCCGCGTACCTGTCGGTCGGCATCGCGATCCCGCGCACCACGTACGGCCAGGCCACCATCGGCCGGTCGGTGTCGCGCAACGACGTGAGGGCCGGCGACCTGATCATCTACTACTCCGGCCAGACGCACGTGGCGATGGCGATCGACGGCCTCCGCGCCGTGCACGCGTCCACCGAGGGCGTGCCGGTGAAGGTGCAGGACATCGAGTCCATCGGACCCGTGGACGTCATCCGGCGCGTGGTCGGCTGAGCCCACCGCGACGGCCGACCGAGGACGCTTTTGGGTGGACGAGGTCGCAGCCTGGTCGGAGGGCGAGTTGCACCGGTCCTGACGGGCGCTCACAGTTCTCCTGGGCCTAGGCTGAACGCGGTTGAGCAGGCAGCCGCACTCTGCCGACCACACCCAGGGGTGGACATGGAAGATTTCACCGACGCCGTCACGCTCGCGGCGCGCGAGGTGTCCGCTGGGGTGGTGGTCGTCGTCGTGGCCGGTGAGCTCGACATGGCGACGGCGCCGGTGGTGGAGGAGTACGTCCACCGCAGGCTCGGCGACGCGAGCCGGGCTCTCGTGCTCGACCTCTCCGGGGTGACGTTCCTCGGGTCGACCGGCATCAACCTGCTGATCGCGCTGCGGTCGGCGTGCGAGTCGGTCGGCGCGGCGCTGCGGTTGGTCGCGACGACGAAGGTCGTGCTGCACCCGTTGGAGCTGACGGACCTCCTCGACCACTTCACGATCGTGTCGGCGGTGAGCGAGGCGAGCTGACGGGCTCGGCGTTCAGTCGCCGAGGACGGCCCAGACGACCTTGCCGCCGTGCGGCCACGGGTAGCAGCCCCACGTGCGGCTCAGCGACGACACGATCGTGAGGCCCCGGCCGCCGGGGCGCAGCGGCTCGGCGGCCGGGGCCTGGGGTGGGTCGGGGCTCTCGTCGCGGACCGCGACGGTCAGCCGGTGACCCCGGAGTTCCAAGCGCAGCACCGGCGCGGAGCGGGCGTGGCGGACGGCGTTCTCGACGAGCTCGGTGGCGATGGTGACCGCGTCGTGGACGAAGTGGGTGACCTGCCGGCGTTGGCACGTCTCGCGCACGAAGTGCCTCGCCAGCAGACCGCTGAGCAGCGAGGCGGGCAGTTGCGTTTCGTCGCGCGTGCGTTCGGACGGGCGTTCGACGGCGGCCAGGGCGGAGTTCAGCGCGGTGAACACGGGCACCGCGCCCGTGGCTCCTGCCGCGAGTGCACGGCGGTGGCCGGGCGACTCGCCGACCAGCATCAACGGCACGCCCGGCCACTCCGACACGCGCAGCCCCACCGTGGTGAAGACCGACATGAACGCGGGCGTGACGCACTCGAAGTCGTCGTCGAGCCGCACGATCACGGCGGTCGGCTCGTCGACGGCGCACTTGAGCAGCCCGTCGCGCAGTTCGCGATAGGTGGTCAGGTCGAGCCGACCGGTCGGACGGACCACCGCCGCGCCGTCGACGTCCGTGCGGTGGAGCGCGAGCGCGGCCACGGTGCGGATTTCCCGCTCACCATCTCGCGTTGGCATCAAGTCACCCCGCTCGGTGGATACCCGAGCGGTGTAACGCTATTCGCCTGATCGCGACTCGCGGTTGGTCCGGACGCCCTACCTCATCGCGCGGGTGAGGCGACCTTCGGCTTCGGGGTCCACTGGGTGTAGCCGGCGCGCTCGGCCTCGGCGACCGAGCTGAAGGTGACGTCGCCCTTCATGCGCTTGTAGTACGGCGAGTCGGGGGTGTGGAAGATCATCGACTTGGAGTTCGCCTTGACCTCCAGCGACCCCTCGGCGGTGTCTGCGACAACGGGCGCGGAGGTGGGCGCGGCGGGCGCGGGGGCGGCAACGGGCGCAGTGGTCGCGGCGGCAGAGGCGGCAGGCGCGGGGGCGGCAGTGGTGGGCGCGGGGATGGGGTCTGCGGCGGCGACTTCCTCGGCAGGCTCCTCGACCGCGACCGGCTCCTCGATCGCGGCGGGCTCCTCAGCCGGCTGGGCGACCTCCGCCTCGGCGGCGGCTTCCTCGGAGGCGACGGGCGCGGCTTCCTCGGAGGGCTGCACGACCGGCTCGGCGACCTCGGCCTCGGCGGCTTCCTCGATGGCCTGGGGTGCTGCGGCTTCCGCCGCGATCTCGTGCTCCTCGGCGGTTTCGGGTTCGACCGTCCTGGAAGCCTTGGCTGCCACGGGTTCCTCGGCGGCCTCTGCGGTCTCGGTGGCCTTGGCGGGCTCCGGAGTGGGTTCGGCGGCAGGGGTCGCGGTGGCGGGAGTCTCGGTGGCGGAGGTGTCAGCGGCGGTCGTGGCGGGAGTGTCGGTGGCGGGCTTGGGGGCGGCCGACTGGTCCAGGCGGGCGCGCAGGTCGCGGATGGTGGGGTCGAGGCGCAGCCAGACGACGGCCGCGCCGGCCAGGAATGCCGCCACGCACAGGATGATGGTGAACAACCAGGACACTGCCAACTCCTACGGCCACAGCTTGCGGAACAGGGACGTCGACCGGACGCGTCACGACAGGCCGCGCGCAGCTCGGTCCGCAGGCCGGGCGCCACGGGCGTTGCCACCCGAAGTCACGACGCCACACCACCAGCTCGACCCGAACGCACACGACCCGTCGGCCGAATTCACCGTGTCGGGTACCACAGACTAAGGACGCGTCAAGCGGCGTTCGGCAGCACCCCCTGCCGGCAGCCGCACCGACTGCACACGGGGTGCGCCGGCAGCCGCACGTCGGCCAGCAGTTTGCGGGCGTCGTCGAACGTCGGCACCCGTTGCCCCTGCACCAGCAGCCCGTCCAGCACCTCCTGCCGCCGCCGCGCCAACTCGCGCGACCGCTCCACCGGGTCCTTCAACCGCGCCCGCACCCGCTCCCGCGACTGCTCGCGGGCCAGGCTGCCCGCCGTGCTCAACGGCCGCCGGGCACGCGGCTCGGTCAAGCGGGCGTTGCGCCGGTTGATGCGCCACCAGGCGCCCAGCGTCATGCCCGCCACCGGGGGGCGCGCACGCCGCGCGCCCCCCTGCCACCACGACCTCAGCCGCGCACGGAGGAAGTCGTGCGCCACCTGGTCGCGGCTTCTCGGGCTGCCCTGCCTGGTGCCGTCAGGCCTGCGGTCGACCGCCGCCAGCAGGGCATCGACGCTCCACCCCTCGGCGAACCAGGGCTCGACGACCCGGCGCACGGCGGCGCGGTGGGCATCGGGCCAGGTCGCACGCAGGCAGAGCGCCTCGACCGCCGTGTCGATCTCGGCGTCGGTCTCGGGGATGACACGGCCGGGCCACTGACGGGGATCTAGTCGAACTCGCATCGCATGGCTCCCTTCGAACGCGTACCGAACATCCGTTCGAGATAGTGCCACCGACCACCGACAATTCCCGAGCCTTAGATTTGACTTATATAAGCCCAGACTGAAAGATGCTGGTCGTGCACGCGTTCGACGTCCTCGGCGACCCGGTCCGTCGCCGCATCTTGGAGCTGCTCGCCGACGGCGAGCAGACCTCCGGCGCGGTCACGGAGGTGGTCCGCCGGGAGTTCGGCATCTCGCAACCCGCGGTCTCCCAGCACCTGCGGGTGCTGCGCGAGAACGGCTTCGCCCGCGTCCGCGCCGAAGGCACCCGACGCCTCTACGCGGTGGACGACCAAGGCCTGCGCGAGGTGGACGAGTGGCTCGACCGGTTCCGCCGGTTCTGGAGCGGGCACCTCGACGCGCTGGCCACCGAACTCGCGCGCGGCAAGCGCGAGAGGCGACTCAAGGAGGAACAACAGTGATCGACATCGCCGACCAGCTCAAGGCCATCCACCGGGAGGTGAGCGCGGGCTCGGACGAGACGATCGGCGTGCTGCTGCGACGCACGTACGACGCGGCGGCGGCGGACGTGTGGGACGCGCTCACCGACCCGGACCGGCTCAAGCGCTGGTTCCTTCCGGTCAGCGGCGACCTGCGGGAGGGCGGGAGCTTCCAGGTGGAGCACAACGCGAGCGGCACCGTCCTCACCTGCGCGCCGCCGAAGCTGCTGCGGCTGACGTGGGGCGCCGAGACCAGCATCGTCGAACTGCGCCTGACCGAGGACGGCGACGAGCGGACGACGGTCGAGCTGGAGCACACGGTGCCCAAGGCGATCGCGGGCAGCGGCGCGGGCGCGCTGTACGTCGGGCCCGGCTGGGACGGCGCGTTCCTCGGCCTCGGCCTGTACCTCGCGGGCGAGGTGGGCGACGACTTCGACCCGATCGCCGCCGCCAACTCGCCGGAGACCCAGCGGTTCAACGTCGGGTCCATCGACGCGTGGACGGCGGTCGTCGGCGAGTCGGGCACCGCCTCGGAGGAGGAGCTGGCCGGGGCGGTCGCGGTGGCGAAGGCGCAGTACACGCCGGACGTGGGCTGACGCCCTACGGCTCGGAGACCTCGGCTTCGACGGCGTCCAGCGTCGTCTCGATCCCGTCGAAGCCGGGGTCCGCGGGCGGCGCACCCTCGGCGCGGCACCCGGCGAGGGCGAACAGCAGCACGACGGCCGCGACCAGCGCCCTCACTTCACACCGCAGTGCGACGCCTGGAACTCGTCCACGCGCCGCTGCGCGTCGCCGAGCCTGGTCGACTGCCCCTCGCGCCGCTCCAGCCGCCGCTGCAACCGCTCGGCACGGGCGGTGTTGCCCGCGTCGCGCGCCTGCTGCGCCTGCGCCCGCAACCACGCCGTCGACCCGGCCACTTCCGGACCGCCGTTGATGCGGGTGGTGAGCCGGGTGACGCGCTCCTCGATCCGCGGCGCGCGCTTCTCGCACAGCTGCTTCACCTGGTCCGGGCTGATCGTGACGGGCGAGTAGCTGCTCTCCTGCGCGGCCGCGACCCCGCCCGAGCAGAGCCCGAACGCGGCGGTGACGACGACGGCGAGGCGAATCGGTGTGTTCATGGCGACCACGATCACCGGTCACGGTGTGGAGCGCGTGCGGCGAATGTTCGGATCGCGCAAAGAACGCGCCGCGGGCCCGCGTTTCACCCCCTGCCGCAGCGGCAACCCTCTCCCCCATGACCGACAGCTTGTGGGACGACTTCCACCGCGTGGTGAACATGACCTCGCACGAACTGGAGGACTGGCTGCGCACCCGCTCGGCCGACGAGGACAGCGAGACCGTGCCCGACCAGGCGGGCACGCCGACCGGCCAGGACGTGCTGCGCGTCCTGCGCAAGCGGCGCACCGACCTGACCACCGAGGACGTCAAGGTGATGCAGAAGGTCGTGGACCGGGTGCGGGCGCAGCGGCGCGACGACCTGGAGCCGACGGCGGGCGAGGCGCACTGGAGGCACCGGCTGATGTCCATCGGCCACGACCCGCTCAAGCCGGCTTGAGCCTCACCCCCGGTTGGCGACGCCGGCTTTCTCGGCGTCCCCCAGCCGCACGCCCGCCTCGGGGACCAGCCCGAACTGCACGACCTGGCGGCGGGCGAGGAGGTCGGTGAGCCAGTCGACGGCGACCCGCAGCCGGTTGCCCGGCATCGCCAGCAGGTGGTAGCCGCGCGCCACGACCTTCGCGGGCAGGCCGGTCAACGGGACGTGCAGCGGGTTGGCCACCGCCTGCGCGCCGGCCAGGTCGACCACGAACCCCAGGTCGCGGTGCCGGTACGTGCCCACCGGGCCGTGGCCGAGGGAGGCCGCGACGTTGCGCCCGGCGAGCTTGCCCTGGCGCTGCGCGTGCTGCGCGGTCATCGGGGTCGGCTCGCCGTCGTTGAACACGTCCGGCACGGCCGCCACGTCACCGGCCGCGAACACGTGCGGGTGCGTCGGCACGGCCAGCGTGGGGTCGACGACCACCCGCCCCTTCACCGTGGCCAGCGAGACCGACTCCACCAACGGGTCGGGCCGCACGCCGACGCACCACACGAGCGTGCGCGTCGGGATCTCGCTGCCGTCGGTCAGCTTCGCGCAGTTCGCGGTGACCGCCTCGACGCTGGTCTCCAACCGCACGTCCACGCCGCGCGACCGCAGCACCCGCGCGGCGGGCCCGGACAGCCGCTCGTCCAGCCCGGGCAGCACGCGCGGCGCCAGGTCCACCAGCACCCACTTGACGTCGGACTCCGCCAACCCGCTGCGCCCGCGCAACGCCGACCGGGTCAGCTGCAGGCCCTGCGCCACCAGTTCCGTGCCCGTGTACCCGGCGCCGACCACGACGAACGTCGCCCGCGCCGCCCGTTCCGCCGGGTCGTCCGCCTGCTCGGCCAGCTCCACCTGCCGCAGCACGTGGTCGCGCAGGAACACGGCTTCGGCGACCGACTTGAACCCGAACGCGTGCTCGGCGACGCCGGGGATCGACATCAACCGGGTGACCGAACCCGCCGTCAGCACGAGCCGGTCCCACTCCAGGACGTGCTCCCGTCCCTCGACGTCGACCGCCGTGCACGTGCGCGCGGCCAGGTCGAGCCCGGTGGCGTGCGCCTGCACCAGCCGCGTGCGCGGCAGCTTGGGCCGCAGCGGCACGGCCACCCGACGCGGGTCGAGCGAGCCGCCCGCGACCTCCGGCAACAGCGGCACGTAGAGCATGTAGTCGGTGGGGTTGACCGCCACCAGGTCGGCGGCGTCGGCCGGGAGCACGCGTTCCAGCGTGCGCAGGCAGTGGTAGCCCGCGAAGCCCGTTCCGACGACCAGCACGCGCGGCTTGCCCATGTCTCGATCCCTCCGCCGGTGTCCGTTCCGCCAGCGGGTACCCGGGACGGAGAAGGGGTAGACAACTGGGCATGGCCCTGGGACTGCCCGACGCGATCACCGCCTGCCTCTTCGACCTCGACGGCGTGCTGACGAGCACGGCCGTGCTGCACCGCCGCGCGTGGCGGCGCACGTTCGACGACTTCCTGCGCCCGCACGGCGAGCCGCCGTTCGCCGAATCGGACTACCTCAAGTACGTGGACGGCCGGCCCCGCTACGACGGCGTGCGCGAGTTCCTGGCCTCGCGCGGCATCACGCTGCCCGAGGGCGAGCCGGACGACCCGCCGGACGCCGACACCGTGCACGGCGTCGGCAACCGCAAGAACGCCCTGCTGGAGGCGATCATCCGGCACGAGGGCGTGACGCCCTACGCGGGCACGGCGCCGTACCTGCGCGCGGTCGAGGCCGAGGGGTTGGGCATCGGCGTGGTGACGTCGTCGGCGAACGCGCGCAAGGTCCTCGACGCGGCCGGCCTGAGCCCGTTCGTGCAGGCCTTGGTGGACGGCGTGGTGATCAGCCGCGACGGGCTCAAGGGCAAGCCCGCGCCGGACTCCTTCCTGGCGGGCGCGCGTCTGCTCGGCGTGAGCCCGGAGCACGCCGCCGTGTTCGAGGACGCGCTGGCGGGCGTGGAGGCCGGGCGCGCGGGCGGGTTCGGGCACGTGGTGGGCGTGGACCGGACCGGGCAGCGGGAGGCGCTGCGCGCGCACGGGGCGGACGTCGTGGTCGAGGACCTGGCGGAGCTGCTGTGACCGGTTGGGAGATCCACCCCTGGATGGTGCGCTGGGACGGCCTCGCGGTCGACCAGCTGCGCCGGACCGAGTCGGTGTTCGCGCTGTCCAACGGGCACCTCGGCATGCGCGGCACGCTGGACGAGGGCGAGCCGCGCGGGCTGCCCGGCACCTACCTCAACGGCTTCTACGAGGAGCACGCGCTGCCGTACGGCGAATCCGGCTACGGCTACCCCGAGGCCGGGGAGACCGTCGTCAACGTCACCGACGGCAAGGTGATCCGGCTGCTGGTCGAGGACGAGCCGCTGGACATGCGCTACGGCCGGGCGCACGCGCACCAGCGGGAGCTGGACTTCCGCACCGGCACGTTGCGCCGCTGCACGGAGTGGGAGTCGCCGACCGGCCGCCGGGTGACCGTGCGCACCGAACGGCTGGTGTCGCTCACGCAGCGGGCCGTCGCGGCGATCCACTACGAGGTCGTGCCGACCGAGGACCTGCAGCTGGTGGTGCAGTCGGACCTGCTGGCCAACGAGCCGGTCGAGAACGAGGGCGACGACCCCCGCGTGGCCGCGGCGCTGAACGAGCCGCTGGTCGCGGACTTCGCGCACGCCGAGGACTACCGAGCCGTGCTGGCGCACCACGCGCGCAACTCCGGGCTGCGGATGGCCGCCGCCATGGACCACGAGCTCGACGTCGAGGACGGTGTGCGCACGGAGATCCGCGCCGAGGGGGACCTGGCCCGCTTCACCGCGGCCGTGGACGTGCCGGCCGGCGGGCGGCTGCGGCTGGTGAAGTACCTGGGCTACGGCTGGTCCGCGCAACGGTCGGTGCCCGCGCTGCGCGCGCAGGTCGAGGCGGCGCTGGCGGGCGCGCGGCAGACCGGCTGGGAAGGGCTGCTGGCCGAGCAGCGGCGGTTCCTGGACGACTTCTGGGAGGTCGCGGACATCGAGCTGCACGGCGACGACGAGCTGCAGCAGGCGCTGCGGTTCGCGCTGTTCCACATCATGCAGGCGGCGGTGCGCGGCGAGACCAGGGCGATCCCCGGCAAGGGGCTGACCGGGCCGGGGTACGACGGGCACGCGTTCTGGGACACCGAGATGTTCGTGCTGCCCGTGCTGGCCTACACCGTGCCGGAGGCGGCGCGGGACGCGTTGCGGTGGCGGCACTCGACGTTGGACAAGGCGCGCGAGCGGGCCGGGGTGCTCGGCCAGCTCGGCGCGGCGTTCCCGTGGCGGTCGATCAGCGGCGCGGAGTGCTCGGCGTACTGGCCCGCGAGCACGGCCGCGTTCCACGTCAACGGCGATGTCGCGCACGCCGTGGCGCAGTACGTGAACGCCACCGGCGACCAGGCGTTCGAACGCGAGTGCGGCACGGAGATCCTGGCCGAGACGGCGCGGCTGTGGACGTCGCTGGGGCACCACGACCAGCACGGCGGGTTCCGCATCGACGGCGTGACCGGGCCGGACGAGTACTCGGCCGTGGCGGACAACAACGTCTACACCAACCTCATCGCGCAGAAGAACCTGCGCGGCGCGGCGGACGCGTGCGAGCGGTGCCCGGACGTGGCCGAGCGGCTCGAGGTCACCACCGACGAGGTGCGGGGCTGGCGCGAGGCCGCCGACAAGATGCTGGTCCCGTTCGACGAGCTGCTCGACGTGCACCAGCAGAACGAGGGGTTCACGTCGCACGCCGAGTGGGACTTCGAGGGCACCGACCCCGACGAGTACCCGTTGCTGCTCAACCGGCCGTACTTCGACCTGTACCGCAAGCAGGTGGTCAAGCAGGCGGACCTGGTGCTGGCCATGCACGTGCGCGGTGACGCGTTCACGCCCGCGCAGAAGGCCCGCAACTTCGCCTACTACGAGCAGCGGACGGTGCGCGACTCGTCGCTGTCGGCCGGCACGCAGGCGGTGCTGGCCGCCGAGGTCGGCGCGGTGCGGCTGGCCTACGACTACCTGGCCGAGGCGGCGTTCACCGATCTGCACGACTTGCACCGCAACGTCCACAACGGACTGCACATGGCGTCGCTCGCGGGCGCGTGGATCGCGCTGGTGGCCGGGTTCGGCGGCATGCGCGACCACGACGGCGAGCTGTCGTTCGCGCCTCGCCTGCCGCCGGGGCTGACCAGGATGGCGTTCCGCATGTCGTTCCGCGGCACCCGGCTCGCGGTGGAGGTCGAGGAGGGCTCGGTCACCTACCGGATCGTCGCGGGCGACACGCTGCGCGCGAGCCACCACGGCCAGCCGATCGCGGTGGAGCCGGGCGCGCCGGTCACGATGTCCACACCGGACCCGCCCGAGCCGCCCGAGCTGCGCCAGCCGCCGCACCGCGCGCCCGCCCGGAGGTCGCCCTCGGTCCGCGGGTCGTTCACAGTCGTTCCGGGGGGTCCCGGAACGGAAACCACGGCGTCGCAACAAGATCGACGATGAGGTGCCCGGCCGGACTCTTGGGGGGAGGGGAGCCCGGCCGGGACTTGTCAGGCGGCCTGCTGGGGGGCGGCAGCCGCCTACGGCCTCATCGTAGGGGCGGGTACCCCTGTTACCGGGGTCCAATCAGGGAATCCGATAGCGGCCACGTGATCCTCGTCATCACGGTGCCCGCACGACCGTTCACGCTCGCCCGGCAGGCCCGGTGACCAGCGCGGACGATCTCCGCACCACCAGGACGGCGGCGCGCTGCCCGCCGGTCCGCCCCGAGCGGTAGGTAACCCACAGGAGTGAGAGGGGCAGCGCCGCGGGCCGCGGCCGGACAGGATGCCCAAACGTGAGCTCAACACCGATCTACGACGAGTTGGCGGCCACGTACCTCGCCGACCTCATCCCCGCGCCCGGCGAGCCCGCCGGGCCGGAGCAACCGGACGGGCAGGCGCCCGCGCCCACCACCGGAGCACCCGACCGGCCGCAGCCACGCCCCCGACCGAAGGTCTGAACCACCTCCGATCTTGACATCGCCTCACGCAGCGGAGTAGGACGAGCGCAGCCCGTAAAGGTCGCCTACCCCGAAGGGTGGAGCGGAATGCGTGGACGAGCGCTGCTCCTGGCAGCGATCCTGTTCGCCGCCGGTGCGTGCAACGCAGAGCAGACTGAGACCCCCGACCAGGTGACACTGACCTGGTGGGACTACCTCAATCACTCCCCCATGGCGAACGAGGCCGTGGACAGCCTCCTCACCCGTTACCGGCAGGAGCACCCCGACGTGCGGATCGAGCGCACCTCCCTGCCCTACCCCGAGTTCCAGGCCAAGCTCGCCGAAGCTACCGCGTCCGGCGTGTTCCCCGACATCGCCGCGGTCGACTCCACCGACCTGCCGCGCCTGGCCGAGGGGAAAGCCCTGGCCGACCTCACCGACCGCTTCGACCGGTGGGACTTGGCGGACGAGTTCCTCGCGCCGGTGCGTGAGAGCGTCACCCACGGGGGACGCGTCCACGGCGTGCCGCTGCGCAGCACCACCACCGCGCTGGTCTACGACCGGGACCACTTCGCCTCGGCCGGCCTCACGGACCCGCCGACGACGTGGGAGGGGCTGCGGACCGCCGCGAAGGCCCTGACCACCGCCGACCGGGCCGGCCTGTGCTTCGGCGCGAAGGGCGACGACCTGACCGTCTCGTTCCTGCCGCTGCTGTGGCAGGCGGGCGGTGACGTCGACGGGATCGGCGACCAGGCCTCGCTCGACGCCCTCGCCCACCTGGACGGCCTGGTGAACACCGACCGCAGCACCCCGGCGGAGGCGCTCGGCTGGACGGACGCCGACGCGCGGCAGCGGTTCGCCGAGGGCCGGTGCGCGATGGCGATCACCGGGCCCGCCGCGATACCCGCCCTCAACCAGGCGGGGTTGGACTGGGCGGCGGCGCCGCTGCCCGACGGGGCGGCGGGCGGCGCGGGCCAGCTCGGCGGCGAGGCGTGGGTGATCGGCCGCAACGGTCGGGTCGACCGGGCGTGGGACGTGCTGGCGTGGCTGGCCGAGCACCCGGACAACGCCACCGAGTTCGGCGGCGGCCTCGGCGCGCTGCCCAACCGCGCGGACACCGTGGACGACCTGGCCTGGCAGTGGGATCCGAACGTGGCAGGCTTCACCGGACAGCTGCGGTCGGCGCGGACCCGCACCGCGTACGGCGCGAAGTACCCGGAGATCTCCCGAGCCCTCGCCACCATGGCCACGCGGGTGCTCACCGGGGAGCGCCGACCCGATCAGGCGACCGCGGAGGCCAGGGCGGAGATCGACCGGCTACTGCGCTAGTGCCGCGCCGGTGCAGGTGACACGCGGAGCCGCGACCCGTGACCCGCGGATTAGCCGTAATGCCGGAGCGTGTTGGGCGATATGCCCCGTAGGGGGAAGCGGTTGGCGGCGAGGATGAGCCGAACGGGCGCGGGTAACCCCAGGTCATGCGGAACGAGGCGGCCGTGCGTGAACGGCGGACAGGGAAGAAGGCCGGACAACGGCCCGAGGCAGGCGAACGCGGCTTCAGCCGGGCACAGCTGCTCGCGCTCGTGGTCGGCCTGCTCCAGGTCGTCACGGCCTCCATCCCGTTCCTCCCGATGGGCGACGGCGCCATCCACACCCTGTACGTGTGCACGGGCCTCGCCGGCGTCGCGCTCGCGTGGCATCACCTGCACGCGCGGTGCTACGGGGTCCTCCTGCTGCTGCTCTACGGTCAGATGTTCATCACCGACGCGGAGGACACCGGGGCCATGGGCCTGCCCACGTGGGAGACGCTCGCGTACGGCCGGGCCGCCCTGGCGGGCGTGGTGATCGCGCTGATCCCGGCGTTCAAGCGGCGGTAGTCGCCCGCGGTCATCGTGCCGTCCGGGTGGAAGCGCAGCTTGGCGTCGCCGCTGAGGGCGATCGACTCGAACATCGCGAGGTCGGACTTGGTGGTCGGCCGCCAGTACATGTGCGCGCCGTGGGTGACGCCCATGTCCATCGACATCATGGTCGCCACCGCCCGGTCGTACCGGCGGCGGCTCAGGTCCGCGCCACCGGAGGCGCGGATGTCGAACACGTCGTGGTCGCCGGTCAGGGGCCGCAGCCAGCCGCGCCGGTCGACACCGTGCACCACGCCGTCGCGCACGACGTACTCACCCCGTCGTTCGAACCGGTCCATCTTGTCGCGCAACGCCTCGAACTCGACGCGCCGCTGGTCGTACCGGCGCAGCAGCCGGTCGTGGAGGTCGTGGCGGGGTAACTCGGGCCGGAAGTAGCCGACGAGACCCCGGTGGCGGCGGGCCGCGCCCAGTCGGACGTCGAGGTCGTCGATGGTCTTGGCCTTCACCGCCTCGGGTTTGGGCAGCGCGCCCTCGCGCAACCACGCCACCGCGTGCGGGTTCGTGGCCCGCACGTCGATGACGAGGTCCTGCTCGGCGGCCACCTGCTGGAACTTGCGGGCGTTCTCGGTCGGCATGCCGAAAACCGACTCCACCGACGCCAGGGGGAAGAGGTGATCAGTGCGCACGGCTATTAAGGTCCGCCCGAAATGGGCGTGCACCAGACCGCGGGGTTCGGTTAGCTCGAAGCGTGACCCCTGATTCACTGATCGGACTGCTGGCCGAACCCGAGCGGTTGCGCGTGGCCGCCGCTCTGGTGCTCGGCGCCCGCACAACGGCGGACATCGCCGCGGCGACCGGGTTGGACGCTCGGCGGGTCGAGAACTCGTTGCGCCGGCTGCGGTCGGCCGGTCTCGTCGTGACCGACGGTTCGGGCTTGCGGTTGCGCGAGGAGCTGTTCAAAGAGGCCACCCGGGTCGAACAGGCGAACCGGGTCCAGGAGGACCCGTTCGTGCGAGATGGGCGGCTGGTGAAGCTCCCCGCGCAGCGCGGGCGCAGGCGGGCGGTGCTCGAACAGGTGAGCACCGCGTTCGAGCCGGGTAGACGGTACCCCGAGCGGGACGTCGTGGACGTGCTGAAGCGGTGGTGCGAGGGCGGTGAGGTCGACCACGTGACCGTGCGCCGGTACCTCGTGGACGAAGGACTGCTCAGCCGGGACGACGGCGTGTACTGGCGTACCGGCGGCCCGGTGAGCGTCTAGCGGTCGTCGACACCCGTGGCGTGATGTCTTTCGGACGTGTGGTCGTGTGTCGTTCGGTGGTGGGATCGTCGGGTGTCCGGCCGGTCAGCCGAAGGTGTCGGGATCGGGACCGGTGCGCTCGCCCCGGTCCAGTTCCCCGATCCGGCCCATGTCCTCGTCGTCGAGCTCGAAGTCGAACAGGGCGAAGTTCTCCGCGATCCGGCTCGGCGTCACGGACTTGGGGATGACCACGTTGTCCAGCTGCACGTGCCAGCGCAGCACGACCTGCGCGGGCGTGCGGCCGTGCTTGGCCGCGATCCCGGTGATGACCGGGTCGGACAGCAGCGCGCCCTGCGCCAGCGGGCTCCACGCCTCGGTCGCGATGCCCAGCCGGGCGTGGACGGCGCGCAGCTCCGCCTGCTGGAGCCGCGGGTGCAGCTCGACCTGGTTCACCGCGGGCACCGCGCCGGTCGCCTCCACGATCCGCTCCAGGTGCGCGGGCTGGAAGTTGGACACGCCGATCGCCCGCACCCGGCCGTCGGCGTGCAGCTTGGCCAGTGCGCGCCAGGTGTCGACGTACCGGTCCTGCTTGGGCGCGGGCCAGTGCACCAGGTACAGGTCGACCCGGTCGAGGCCGAGCCGCTCGGCGCTCGCGTCGAACGCGCGCAGGGCCTCGTCGTAGCCCTGGTCGGAGTTCCACAGCTTGGTGGTCACGAAGATCTCGTCGCGCGGCACGGGCGAGTCGGCGATGGCCCGGCCGACCTGCTCCTCGTTGCGGTAGGCGGCGGCCGTGTCGATGCTGCGGTAGCCGACCCGCAACGCCTCGGCCACCGCACCGGGGGTGTCCTCAATGGACACCTGGAACACGCCGAAACCGAGCTGCGGCATGGTGACGCCGTTGTTCAGGGTGATGGTCCTCATGGGCCTCATCATGCCCGCTGTCAACGCCTCCCACGTGCTGGAACGCGTTGACCTGCGGCACGCCCCACTGGTCCGATCACCACCGTGACGGCATTGTCCGAGGTGGCGGAGGTCGAGGTGAGGGTGGTCATCCGCGTCTCCGCGACCGGCACCCCGGTGGTGGACGCGGCGGGACGGCTGGCCGAGGCGCTGCGCGCGGCGCTCGACCTGCCGGCCGCGGACGTGGTGGTCGACCTGCCGGTCGCGCGGGTCGAGCCGGAGCTGCGGATCCTGGCCGACTCGCGCCGCGTGCTGCGCCGCGGCGTGGCCGTGGAGCTGACCCGGCTGGAGTTCGACCTGTTGCACCACCTGTGCGCGAACCCGCACCGGGTGCACCGGCGGACCGCGCTGATGGCGAGCGTGTGGGGCACGACGAGCACCGTGGACACCCGCACGGTGGACGTGCACGTGCGGCGGATCCGGCACAAGCTGGGCGAGGCGGCGTCGATCATCACGACCGTGCGCGGTGTCGGCTACCGGGTGGACCACGTCGGCGAGGTCGTCGTGGAGACCGAGACGCCGGTCAGCTGATGATCGCCACCCGTCGTTCCACCTCGCCGAGCACCACGCCGGCCGGGCGGCGCGGCCAGGCGGTGAGCAGGTCGTCGCGCAGCTCCACGCGCCGCCGCCAGGCCGACGGCAGCCGGGACGACGACGGCCGGTGGTGCGCCACGACGTCGTCCACGTAGCAGCACGCCCAGCCGGACGCGGCCACGTCCACGAGAACAGCCGTTCCTCCCTCGGCCGGAACAGCACGGAGTGGAACCCGCCGACGCCGAGGAACGCCGACCGCCGCACGATCGCGCCGCAGCACACGAACCCCAGCACGGACGGTCCGGGCAGGTCGTCCTCACCGTCCAGCGCCGACCGGGCCATCTCGGCGCACACCGGGTCCAGCCCGCCACCGGGCTCCACGATCGTGCGAGCCGCGATCAAGCCCAGCCCGGGTGTCGCGCGAACAGGTCCTCGGCACGCGGCAGGGCGTCGGACGCCCACCACGAGTCGTCGTCGCTGAACGCGACGTACGGGTGGTCGCGTGCCGCACGCCGCGGTTGCGCGCCAAGGCGCCCTCGTTGTGCCCCAAGGCCGGCAAGTCGACCTCGTCGAACCCCCGCCGTACGCGCGCCACCGTGTCGTCCGACGAGCCGTTGTCGACCACGACGACCGGCACGTCCAGCTCCCGGGGGCGGGCGAGCGTGGGCGCGAGGTCGTCCGCGCGGTCACGGGTCGCTGTCACCACCGTCGTTCGGGACACCACCGAGTGCTACCCCGGGAAGTGGTGGTTACCCATCGGCTCCACGGGTAGGCCCAGTTCATGGGATTCGAACGAGCGGTGGTGACGGGTGGGGCCGGGTTCCTCGGCTCGCACGTGTGCGAAGCGCTGCTCAAGCGCGGCACGCGGGTGGTGTGCGTCGACGACTTCCGCACCGGGTCGCCGGACAACCTGCCGGACGACCCGAGGCTGGGCGTGGTGGTCGAGGACGTGGCCAAACCGCTCGACCTGCTCGGCCACGTCGACCTGGTGATGCACCTGGCCTGCCCGGCGTCACCGGTCGACTACCTGCGCATGCCCGTCGACACGCTCAAGTCGGGCGGTTTCGGCACGCTGCACGCGCTGGAGCTGGCGCGGCGCAAGAACGCGCGGATCGTCATCGCCTCCACCAGCGAGGTGTACGGCGACCCGTTGGAGCACCCGCAGCGCGAGACGTACTGGGGCAACGTCAACCCGGTCGGCCCGCGCAGCGTCTACGACGAGGCCAAGCGCTTCGGCGAGGCGATGACCTCCGCGTTCCGCGGCGAGTACGGCGTGGACACCGGGATCGTCCGCATCTTCAACACCTACGGCGCCCGGATGCGGCCCGACGACGGCCGGATGATCCCGACGTTCGTGCGGCAGGCCCGCGCGGGAGAGCCGCTGACCGTGCACGGCGACGGCACGCAGACGCGGTCGCTGTGCCACGTGGACGACCTGGTGCGGGGCCTGCTGTCGATGGCGGAGTGCGACCACCCCGGTCCGGTGAACCTCGGCAACCCCGAGGAGGTCACCGTGCTGGAGGTGGCGCGCAAGGTCATCGAGCTGATCGGCAGCACGTCCACGATCGAGCACGTCGACGCGATGACCGACGACCCCCGCCGACGCCGCCCGGACATCTCGCTGGCCCGCCGGGTGCTGTGCTGGCAGCCGGAGATCGGGTTGGACGAGGGGCTGCGGCGGTCGTTTGACCGTCAACTCGTCGGGTAGTCGGACGACACCGGTCCGCGACGGTCGCACCGGGTCCGGTCCACACAGGAGTCGAGCGAAAGGGGAGAACCGTGCGGGTGCTCGGTGTCAACGCGGTCTTCCACGACCCCGCCGCCGCCCTCGTGGTGGACGGCGAGGTGGTGGCCGCCGCGGAGGAGGAACGGTTCTCGCGGCGCAAGCACGGCAAGCGGCCGGTGCCGTTCTCCGCGTGGGAACAGCCCGAGCAGGCGGCACGCTGGTGCCTGGAGCACGCCGGGCTGACGCCGGCCGACCTCGACGCCGTCGCCTACTCCTACGACCCGGACCTGGTCGAGCCGAACGACGTGCCGTGGGAGGACCTGCGCACCGAGTACGCCCGCCGCGCGCCGTACTTCCTGGCCACCGCGCTGCCGGGGCTGGACCCGGCGATCGTGCGGTTCGTGCCGCACCACGTGGCGCACGCCGCGTCGACGGGCCTGGCCGCGCCGTTCGACGGCGACTGCGCCGTGCTGGTCAACGACGGTCGTGGCGAGTGCCGCTCGCACCTGGCGGGCAGCTACCGCGACCACAAGCTGGAGACGTTGGCCGCGCAGCACCTGCCGCACTCGCTCGGCCTGCTCTACGAGGACCTGACCGAGCACCTCGGCTTCCTGCGCTCCAGCGACGAGTACAAGGTGATGGCGCTGGCCTCCTACGCCGAGCCCAAGCACCTGGACCTGCTGCGCGAGCACGTGCGCGCGACCGAGGACGGCGGGTTCGCGGTGACGCCGCTGGACTGGGCGACGCTGGCCAAGCGCCGCGACCCGGACGGCGAGGTGACGCGCGAGCACGCCGAGCTGGCGGCCAGCGTGCAGGTGCGCGTCGAGGAAGTGCTGTTGGACCTGGTCCGGTGGCTGCACGAGCGGACCGGGCAGAAGCGGCTGACCATGGCGGGCGGCGTGGCGCTCAACTGCGTGGCGAACACGCGGATCTTCGCCGAGGGGCCGTTCGACGAGGTGTGGGTGCAGCCGGCGGCCGGTGACGCCGGCACCGCGCTGGGTGCGGCGTTGCAGGTGGTCGCGGACGCGGGCGAGCCCGCCGGCCCGATGCCCGGCGCGGACCTCGGCCGGTCGTGGACCGACGCGCAGGTCGAGGACTACCTGCGCACCGCGAAGATCGCTTACGAGGAGCCGGACGACGTGGCCGTAGCGGTGGCCGAGGCGTTGGCCGACGACCAGGTGGTCGCCTGGTTCCAGGGTCGCAGCGAGTACGGGCCGCGGGCGTTGGGCCGCCGGTCGCTGCTCGCGCACCCCGGGCGGGCGGAGAACCTGGCCCGGCTCAACGAGGTGAAGGGGCGCGAGCAGTTCCGGCCGATCGCGCCGATGGTGCTGGCCGACCGCGCGGCCGAGCTGTTCGAACGGGGGCCGTTGCCGAGCCCGTACATGCTCTTCGTGCACGACGTGCGCCCGCAGTGGCGTGACCGGATCCCGGCGGTCGTGCACGTGGACGGCACCGCGCGCGTGCAGACCGTCGACCCGGGGGCAGAGCCGCTGATGGCTCGGGTGATCCGCGAGTTCGACCGGCGCACGGGCGTGCCCGTCGTGGTGAACACGAGCCTGAACACGGCCGGGCGGCCGATGGTGGACGACCCGCGCGACGCGCTGGAGTGCTTCGGCTCGGCGCCGGTCGACCTGCTGGCGATCGGCCGGTTCGTGGTGCGGCGGCGGCCGTGAGCGTCGACTACGCGGTGGTGATCCCCACCGTCGGCCGGGACAGCCTGCGCGTCGTGCTGGACGCGGTGGAGCACGGTGTCGGCCCGCCTCCGCGCGAGATCATCGTGGTGGACGACCGGCCCGAGGCCGGACCCCTGCCGCCGACGCACTCGGCGCGCGTGCTGCGTTCCGGCGGTCGCGGCCCGGCCGCCGCGCGCAACGCCGGGTGGCGTGCCGCGTGCTGCGAGTGGGTCGCGTTCCTGGACGACGACGTGGTGCCGCCGCGCGACTGGAAGCTGCGGCTGGCCGGGGACTTGGCGGGGCTGGGGCTGGACGTCGGCGCGTCGCAGGCGCGGATCGTCGTGCCGCTGCCCGAGGACCGCAGGCCGACCGACTGGGAGCGCGGCACGGCGGGCCTGGCCGACGCCCGGTGGATCACCGCGGACATGGCTTACCGGCGGGCGGCCTTGGTGCACGCGGGAGGGTTCGACGAACGGTTCCCGCGCGCGTACCGGGAGGACGCCGAGTTGGCGTTGCGCGTGCAGGCGCACGGGTACCGGATCGTGAACGGTGATCGGGTGACCACGCACCCCGTGCGCGAGGCGGGGTTCCTCGCCAGCCTGAAGCAGCAGCGGGGCAACGCGGACGACGCGTTGGTGCGGCGGTTGTTGGGGCCGCGGTGGCGTGAGCGGATCGGTGGCGCGCCCGGCAGGCTGCCCTGGCACGTGGCGACCACGGGGGCCGGTGGGGTGGCGGTCCTTTGCGGACTTCTCGGGTGGTGGAAGGCGGCGGTGGCGTTCGGCGGGGCGTGGGCCGGGTTGACCGGGTGGTTCGCCGCGCGGCGCATCGCGCCCGGGCCGCGGACCCGGGACGAGGTGGCGAGGATGGTCGTGACCAGCCTCGCGATCCCGCCGGCGGCGTGCTGGCACCGGCTGCGCGGCGAGGTGCGCCACCGGGCCGTGCCCGCTGCGGGAGGGCCGGGTCGGCGGGTCGTGCTGGTGGCCGACGCGCTGGATCGGCTGCGTTCGCGGGTCGAGACGAGGGCGGCGGCGAGCAGGACGGGCACGCGGACGACGCGCGGGTCCGCGGCCTCGCCGCGCGGGTCCGGGTCGGCAGACGGGCGCCGGGCGGCAGGCAGGTCTGCGGCGGCGGAGGGATCCGGGACCACAGTCAGGCGCAGGACAGCAGGCGGGCCCGGGGTGTCCGCACCAGCGGCCGGGGCGGCGCGTGAGGCCGGGATCGATCCCGGGTCCGGGACGGTGCGGTCGTGAGGATGCTCGTGTTGCGCGCGCTCGGGCTCGGCGACCTGCTGACGGCCGTCCCCGCGCTGCGCGGGTTGCGCCGCGCGCACCCCGACGCCGAGATCACCCTGGCCGCGCCGGGCTGGCTGGCCGACGCGGTGGCCCGGATCGACGCGGTCGACCGGCTGCTGCCCACCGAAGGGCTCGTGCCCATCGACTACGCCTCGCCGGACCTGGCGGTCAACCTGCACGGACGCGGGCCCCAGAGCACCGAGCTGCTCCGCGCCACCCACCCCGCCCGGCTGATCACGCACGGGGTGCACGTGCCGTGGCCCCGGCACCAGCACGAGGTGCTGCGGTGGTGCCGGCTGCTGGCGCAGTTCGGCATCGCCTGCGACCCGGCCGACCTGCGCCTGCCGCCGTTGCCGCGCCACGACGCGATCGTCGTGCACCCCGGCGCGAGCCACGCCGCCCGGCGTTGGCCGGCCGACCGGTTCGCGGCGGTGGCGCGGGCGTTGGGCCCGGACGTGGTGGTGACCGGGAGCCCCGCCGAAGAGCCGCTGGTCCGCGCGGTCGCGCCGGGGCGGACGCGGATCGGGGACCTGGCGGGGTTGCTCGACCTGGCGGCCGGCGCGCGACTCGTCGTCTGCGGCGACACCGGCGTGGCGCACGTCGCCACCGCCTACGGCACCCCGTCCGTGGTGCTGTTCGGGCCGGTGCCGCCGGCCGAGTGGGGGCCGAGGTCGGGGCCCCACCGCGTGCTGTGGCACGGCACGACCGGCGACACGTTCGCCGACCGACCCGACCCGGGGCTGCTCGGGATCACCGTGGACGAGGTGTTGGACGCCGCGCGATCGCTACTGGGAGGTGGACCGTGGCCAGGATCGGCGTCATCGGCGCGGGCTATGTCGGGTTGACCTCCGCGGCGTGCTTCGGGCGGCTCGGGCACACCGTGGTGTGCGCGGACGTGGACGAGGCGAAGGTGGCGGCGCTCGGCCGGGCCGAGATCGGCGCGCACGAGCCGGGGCTGGCGGACCTGGTCGCGGAGGGGTTGCGGGCCGGGCGGCTGCGGTTCGTGCCCGGCAACGCCGACGCGCTGTCCGATGTGGACTTCGTGTTCCTCTGCGTGCCGACGCCGACCGGCGCGGACGGCGCGGCCGACCTCACCGCGGTGCACGCGGTGCTGCGCGAGGCCCGGGACGCGGTCCGGCCCGGCTGCGTCCTGGTGATCAAGTCGACGGTGCCCGCCGGCACGACCGAGCGGGTGGCGGAGCTGGTGGGCCGGCCGGACGTGCAGGTGGTGTCCAACCCGGAGTTCCTGCGCGAGGGGCACGCGGTGGACGACTTCCTGCGACCCCAACGGGTCGTGGTCGGGTCGGAAGCGGAGGACGCGGCACGGCGGGTGGTCGCGCTGTACGCGGGCACCGGCGCGCCGGCGCTGGTCACCGGCAGCGCGAGCGCCGAGCTGGTGAAGTACGCGAGCAACTGCTTCCTGGCGATGAAGCTGTCCTACGTCAACAGCCTGGCCGAGCTGTGCGAGCGGGTCGGCGCGGACATCGGCGACGTGACCGAGGGCATGCGGCTGGACGACCGGATCGGGTCGTCGTTCCTGGAGCCGGGTCCGGGCTGGGGTGGTTCGTGCTTCCCCAAGGACACCAGGGCGCTGCTGTCCACGGCCGAGGACGCGCGGGTCGACTTCCCACTCCTGCGCGCGACCATCGGCACGAACGGCCACCAGGCGCACCGCGTGGTCGCGATGGTGCGCGAGGCGGTGGGCGGCGCGTTGGCCGGCGTGCGGCTCGGGCTGCTCGGGCTGACGTTCAAGGCCGGCACCGACGACCTGCGCGACTCGCCCGCCCTGGCGGTGGCCTCGCTGCTGGCGGCGGAGGGCGCGCGGCTGACCGGCTACGACCCGTGCGTCGCGGAGGACTGCGGTCCGGTGCGGGTGCTCGACTCGGCCGAGGCGGTGGCCGAGGGCGCGGACGGGCTGGTGGTGCTGACCGAGTGGCCCGAGTTCGCGGAGCTGGACTGGCCGAACCTGGCCGCCGCGATGACCCGTCCGGTCATCGTGGACACCCGCAACCTGCTGCCGGCCGAGAAGGTGGCCGAGGCGGGGTTCCACCTGGTCTCGCTGGGCCGGCGACACCCCGGACCGACCCGGTAGGACCGGACCTGACCTACATCGTCACTACCGTCGTCCTCGTCGGAGAACCGCCACGCGGAACGAGGAGACGATCAAGTGAACGTTGTGCCCGACGGCTACCACACCGTGACGCCCTGGATCATCACCGCAGGTCACACGGCCGAACTGATCGACTTCACGGTCGCCGTCCTCGACGCCGTCGAACTGGGCCGCGTGGAGGTCGACGGGGTGATCGGCCACGCCGAGGTCCGCGTCGGCGACTCGGTGGTGATGATGTTCGACACGCCGGGGTGGCCGGCCACCCCGGCGTTCCTGCGGCTCTACGTCGCCGATGACGCCGAGGTGCTGCGGCGGGCCGTCGCCCGCGGCTCGGTCGTGGTGACCGAGCCGACCGAGCTGTTCTGGGGCGACCGGGTGAGCCGCCTGCGCGACCCGTTCGGGAACCTGTGGTGGGTCCACCAGCGCGTCGCGGAGCCGACCCCGGACGAGCTGGCGGCCCGGATGGTCGACCCCGCGTTCGTCGCGGCGATGGAGTACGTCCAGAGCACGGACTTCTCCCCCGTCGGCTGACGGCCTACCCGCGCGGGTCCCAGCGGAAGAAGCGGGCGGCCAGGGCGGTGGCGGCGACCGTCCACAGCGCCACGGACAGCGCCGCGGGGCCGATCTGGTCGGCCGGTCCGCCCCACGCCGCGCCGACCAGCGTGCCGAGGCCGGTGCCCGGCACCAGGAACACCGGCAGCTCCAGGTTGCCGTTCGACCCGAACAGCCCTCCGATGATCAGGGCGAAGAAGAACGGCGCCGTGGTGATCTGGGCGAGTTCCGCCGTGCCGGTGACGCCACTGGTGCACACGCCCGCCGCGCAGCTGAGCGCCACGCCGCCGACCATGGCGAGCACCAGCAGCTCGGGCCGGGCGGGCATCGGCGCGCCCGCCGCCACGCTGATGCCCAGCAGCACGAACGCCTGCGCGAGGCCGAGCACCACCACCGGCAGCAGGACGCCGGTCAGCACGACGACGTCCGACGCCGCGCCCGTCCGCAGCCGCTTCAGGTAGAGGTCCTGCCTGCGGGCGGTCAACGACGTCGTCACCGTCACGTACACGGTGAACCCGAACGAGAACAGCAGTTGGAGCGTGACGACCATCGTCCAGCCGGACTGCTCGCCGTCCATCGTCAGCGCGAAGTAGACACCCGTCGCCAGCGGCATCAGCACGGCCAACGCGGCGGCGGTCCGGTTGCGCAGCAAGAGCTTCAGCTCGGCCACGCCCAGTGCGGCGATCATGCGGCCACTACCTCCTTGCCCGTCCGGGCACTGTGGAACACGTCCTCCAGCGACGCGTGGTGCGCGCGGATCCGGCCCAACCTCAGGCCCTCCCGCCGCGCCCACGCCAGCAGCTCCGCCATGTCGTCCTGCAGCTCGCCGGTGCGCACCTCGACCCGGCCGGTCGGCCGGTGCACCACGTCGCCGGACAACATCGGCAACGCGCCCACGTCGAGCCGGTCCGGCAGGTCGAACTCGATGCGCGCCGGCTGGGCGGCGAGCACGTCCACCAGCGCGCCGGACACCGCGACGAGGCCCTCGTGCAGGATCGCGAGCCGGTGCGCGAGCGACTCGGCTTCCTCCAGGTAGTGCGTGGTCAGCACCACGGTCGTGCCCTCGGCCAGCAGCCCGCGCACCACCTCCCACGTCCGCTGCCGCGACTCGGGGTCCAACCCGGTCGTCGGCTCGTCCAGGAACAGCAGCTCCGGCCGGCCGAGCACGGCCAGCGCGAGGTCGAGCCGCCGCCGCTCGCCGCCGGACAGCTGCTTGATCCGCACGTCGCGCCGGTGCGCCAGGTCCAGCCGCTCGAGCACGTCCTCGGTGGCGCGCCGACCGCTCGTGACGCCCCACAGGGCCACCATCTCGCGCGCGGTCAGGTCGGCCGGGAACCCGCTGTCCTGCAACATGATCCCGGTGCGCGAGCGCAACGCCGCCCGTTCCCGGAACGGGTCGAGCCCCAGCACCCGCACGGTGCCGCCGAACGGGGCGCGCAGCCCTTCCAACGTCTCCATGGTCGTGGTCTTGCCCGCGCCGTTGGTGCCCAGGAGCGCGAACAACTCACCCCGCCGAACCTCGAAGTCCACCCCTCGCACGGCTTCGAAGTCACCGTAGCGGCACCTGAGGTCCGCCACGTCGATCACCGTTTCTCCCATGCCACCATCGTGGTCGCGGGCACGGGCGGCACCCAGTGCCGACGCGCACCGGTCCGTGTGACAGATGTCAGCAGACACCGGTGGGATCCGGCCGTAGATTCAGCTCGTGACTCCTCTGAACAGGCTCCGCCGCTACACGTGGTGGACGGTCGTGGCGGGCGGCACGGTCGCCGGCCTCGGCACGGTGGCCGACCTGTTCGCGCACCACCGCGGCGTGCTCCAGTCGGTGCTGCTGGCGTCGGCCGTGGCCGTGGTGATCGTCCAGCACACCCGGTACATGCGGCAGGCCATGCTCGGGCTCGGCCGCGGCGACGGCCCGCCGTGGGAGCACGCGGCGACGTTCGCGGTGGCGCTGGTGGCGTGGGCGGTGACGAGCGGCACCGGTGGTTTCATGCCCGCCTGGGCCATGCTGCCCGCCCTGGTGGTCGCGCACGTGGGCGCGATCCTGCCGTCGCGCAGCCGCTGGCCGGTGGTGACCGTGATGGCGGTGCTGTCGATCGCGGTCGGCGGGCTGTTCGGCGGTGACGACGCCTGGCCGGCGATGCTCATGGCCGGGGTGATGGTCGTCGCGCTGGTGTTCGCCGACCTGGCCCAGCTGTGGATCTGGGACATGGCGGTGCAGCAGGAGCAGACCCGCAAGACCGCCGAGGCGCTGGCCGTGGCCGAGGAGCGGCTGCGGTTCGCCGCCGACCTGCACGACATCCAGGGCCACCACCTGCAGGCCATCGCGCTGAAGGGCGAGCTGGCGCAGCGGCTGATCGGCCGGGACGACGAGCTGGCCAGGCAGCACGCGGGCGAGGTGGCGGAGCTGGCGCGGACGGCGCTGAAGGAGACCCGCGAGGTGGTGCAGGGCTACCGGCGGGCGAGCCTGGGCACGGAGATCACGAACGCGGTGGGCGTGCTGCGGGCGGCGGGCATCGAGACCACGGTCTCCGGTGACGCGGCCGGCGTGCCGCCGCCGTTGCAGCCGCTGTTCGGGGCGCTGGTGCGGGAGGGCACGACGAACGTGCTGCGGCACAGCCGGGCACGGCGCTGCGCCGTGCTGATCGAGGTGGTCGACGGGCAGGTGTGCGTGCGGCTGCGCAACGACGGCGTGTCGGCCGACTTCCCGGGCACGGAGGACGAGGGCGGCGCGGGGCTGGCCGGGCTGCGCGAGCGGTTCGCCGCCGTCGGCGGGCGCGTCGACGTCGGTCCGGCGGGTCCGGACGGGTTCGAGCTGGTCGGGAAGGCGGGGGTGGGCCGGTGATCCGCGTGGTGCTGGCCGACGACGAGGACCTGATCCGGGGCGCGCTGGCGGCGTTGCTGGAGCTGGAGGACGACATCTCGGTGGTCGCGCAGGCCAGCGACGGCGACGCGGCGGTCGCGGCGGTGCGGGCGCACAGGCCCGACATCGCGGTGTTCGACCTGGAGATGCCGCGGCGGGACGGCGTGCTCGCGGCGGAGGCGGTGCGCGGGCTGGACGGTGTCGCGGTGGTGATCGTGACCCGGCACGCGCGGCCGGGCGTGCTGCGGCGGGCGTTGAGCGCGGGTGTGCGCGGGTTCGTGCCCAAGACGACGCCGGCCGCGCAGCTCGCCTCGATCCTGCGCGACGTGCACGCCGGCCGGCGTTACGTCGACTCCGAGATCGCCGCCGCCGCGCTGACCGAGGGCGTGTGCCCGTTGACCGCGCGGGAGCTGGACGTGCTGCGGTACGCGCTCCAGGGCGGCACGGTGGCCACGATCGCCGGTGAGGCCCACCTGGCGGCGGGCACGGTGCGCAACTACCTGTCGTCGGCGATGACGAAGCTCGGTGTGGCCACCCGCTACGAAGCCGCCCGGCTGGCCTGGGACGAGGGCTGGATCTGAGCCTGCCCGAGGTGCACGACCTTCACCGTCGTCATCTCGTCCAGCAGCTCGGGACCGTAGCCGAACCCGGTGCCGGACAGCCGGCGCGGCTGGGCCGCGCCGCCGGGAGCACCGCCGAACACCGCGTTGACCTTCACCGTGCCGACGGGCAGCGCCCGCCACGCGTGCTGCGCGTGGGCCATGGACCCGGTGAGCACGGTCGCGGCCAGGCCGTGCTCGTCCACGCACGCCTCGGCCAGGCCCTCCTCGAACGACGGCACCACGCGCACGGGCGCGACCGGGCCGAACGTCTCCTCCCTCATCACGCGCATGTCCGGCGTGCAGCGGTCGAGCACGGTGGCCGGGTAGTACGCGCCCTCGCGGTCCGGGATCTCGCCGCCGACCAGCGGTTGCGCGCCGTCCGCCACCGCCTCGGCGACGTGCGCGTGCACGTGCTCCCGCATCCGGAGGTCCACCAGGGGCTGCGGGTCGGCGTTCCACCGCCGGGCCTGTTCGCACAGCGCGGCCAGGAACCCGTCGGCCACGGCCTGGTGCACGAAGATCCGTTCCACGGAGGTGCACAGCTGGCCCGCGTTGGTGAACGCGCCGATCGCGGCCTGCTCTGCGGCCCAGACCGGGTCCACGTCGGCGTCGACCAGCAGCGGGTCGTTGCCGCCGTTCTCCAGCAGCGCCTTCGTCCCGGTCCGGGCGCACGCGGCGGCGATCGAGCGGCCGGTCGCCGTGCCGCCGACGTGCGCGACGACGTCCACGTGCGGTGACGCGGCCAGCGCCGCGCCCACCGAGGCGTCGCCGGTGAGGCTCTGGAGCACGCCCGGCGGGAAGTGGTCGACCATGAGCTGCGCGAGCAGCACGCCCGTGTGCGGGCAGCGTTCGCTCGGCTTGTGCACGACCGTGTTGCCGGTCACCAGGGCCGCGCCGAGCAGGCCGCAGGACACGGCGACCGGGTCGTTCCACGGTGTCAGCGCGACGACCACGCCGCGCGGTTCCGGGATCATGAAGTCGGCCGCGTCGGGGGAGCCCTGGAGCGACCGGCCGCGGTGGACCGGACCCAGTTCGGCGTACTGCTCCAACGTGGACACGCCGGCCAGCACACCGTCCCGTGCGGACGTGAACGGGCGGCCGGTCTCGGAGCTCAGGACGTTCGCCAGGTCCGCCGCGTGCTCCCGGATCGCCTGGGCGGCGGCTTTCAGCGCGGTTCCCCGTTCGGCGGCGGGTGTGGCCGCCCAGCCGGGTTGCGCCTCGCGCGCGGTGAGCACCGAGCCCGCCACGTCCTCGTCCGTGGCGGTGGGCAGCCAGCCGATCAGCTGACCGTCGACCGGGCTGTGGACGTCGAGTGCGTCGGCACGCATGTCCGTCATGGCCTCCGGGTACCCAGGTGCCCGAGGTGAAACCCGAGGCGAAGCCCCGAGGAGGACAGCCATGCCCGGACGTGAGGAGTTGCCGAGCACGATCGCCCGCTCGCCGAAGAAGGCGCAGCGGACGTGGATCAAGGCGCACGACTCGGCCGTGCAGACGTACGGCGAGGGCCAGCGCTCGCACCGGACCGCCTTCGCCGCGTTGAAGCACTCGTTCGAGAAGGTCGGCGACCACTGGGAGCCCAAGGACCGCAAGGGCCCGTCCGACGAGCAGGCCGCGCGCAGCACGCCGAAGCAGGGCCGGACGGCGGGCGGCGTGGACGCCAACGCGAGCAAGCAGCACCTCTACGACCTGGCCAAGAAGCTGGACGTGCCGGGCCGGTCGAGCATGACCAAGCAGCAGCTGGTGGAGGCGATCGGCAAGGCGAACAACCGCAAGACCGCCAAGGCCCGCTCGTAGTCCGGTCGCGGCACGCCCGGTCGTAGGATCGGCGGATGGGATTCCAGATGCCGTGGGCCGCGATCGCGCGACTCGGTCAGGCCCACTGGTTCTTCGGCAACGTCTACGAGGCGGTGGTGGACGTGCCCCGGCTCCTCGTGGACGCCCGACCGAACCGGGCGCCGGGGCTCCTGGCGGCCGGGAGCCCCGTCCGCTACTACGTGCCGGCGGCACCGGTGACGCTGGCGGCCACGGCGGTGGCCTTGGCGCGCTCCGGCGGCGACCGGCGGGCCGTCGCCGCGGCGACGGCCGGCACGCTGGTGGCCGCGGCGCTCACGGGCTACCTGGTCAGGACCGTCAACCTGCGCCTGCTGCGCGACGACGAACCGCTGACCGACGAGGACCGCCGCCGGCTGACGACCACCTGGCACCGCGGCAACCTGCTCCGCCTCCTGGCCCTGGCGGTGGCCGCCTCCGCGACGCGCCGCGCCACCCGGGCCGACCGGGGCTCCACCCGAGAGGCCTGACGTCCACCTGGCCCGCTAGGGCTGCAACCAGCTCCGATCGGTGAGGAGTTGGCTCGCCTGCGGGCCCATCAAGGTCATGCCGCCGTCCACCACGAACGACGCGCCCGTCACGTACCCGGCCGCCGGCGTCGCGAGGAACGCCACCACGGCCGCCACCTCGCCGGCGTGCCCGGGACGGCCCAGCGGCACGCCCGGCCGGGGCTCGGTGCGCGGGTCCACGTCCTCCTGACCCGTCATCGGCGTGGAGATCTCGCCGGGCGCGACCGAGTTCACCGTGATGGCGTGCTCGGCCAGTTCCAGCGCCAGCACCTTGGTCAACGCCCCGAGCCCGGCCTTCGCCGCGCAGTACGGTGCCGCGCCGACCCGAGGCTGGTGCTCGTGGACGCTGGTGATGTTGATGATCCGACCGCCCCGACCCGCTTTGATCATGTGCTTGGCCGCGCGCTGCGCGCACAGGAACGCGCCGTCGAGGTCGACCGACAGCACACCGCGCCAGGTGTCGAAGTCCATGTCCATGGCCTTCTGCGCGGTGCCGGTGCCGGCGCAGTTCACCAGCACGTCGATGCCGCCCAGCTCGGCGGCCAGGTCGTCGACCGCGGACGCGGCGGTGGGCAGGTCGGTCAGGTCGAGTCGGCGCACGGCCGCCTGGACGCCCTTCTCCCGGACCTCCCGGGCGGTGGCCGAAGCGCCGTCGGCGTCGGCGTGGAACGTGATGCCGACGTCGACGCCGCCACCCGCCAGCGCGACCGCGACGGCCCTGCCGATGCCGGAGTCGGAGCCGGTCACGACCGCGCGCTGGGGCGCGCCCGCCCGGTCCTGCGGAAGTGGTGCGCTCATGCGCTGCGGGTACCCGTGGCGGTGTTTGCCACACGCCGTGCCGGGAACCCGAGGGCTCGATCGCGAGCCCACCCGCGAGGTCGCGTCGATCGTTCGCGCTCTTTCCCGGCGATCACGCTGTTCGATCGATCGTCGGGAACACAGGGCGTGGACGATCCACCGCCCTCGCCCGCCGTCTGCGGAGCAGCGGCCGTCCAACCCGGGAGCACCGATGAAGGCCGTCACCTGGCACGGCAAGCGGGACGTGCGCGTGGACACCGTGCCGGATCCGATCCTCAAGGAGCCGACCGACGTCGTCGTCCGCATCACGTCCACCGGCTTGTGCGGCTCCGACCTGCACCTGTACGAGGTGATGGGCCCGTTCATCGACGAGGGCGACATCCTCGGGCACGAGCCGATGGGCGTGGTCGAGGAGGTCGGCGCCGAGGTCACCGAGGTCGCGCCGGGCGACCGGGTCGTGGTGCCGTTCAACATCTCCTGCGGCGCGTGCTTCATGTGCGACCGCGGCCTGCAGTCGCAGTGCGAGACGACCCAGGTGCGCGAGCAGGGGTCGGGCGCGGCGCTGTTCGGCTACACCAAGCTGTACGGGCAGGTGCCCGGCGGGCAGGCCGAGTACCTGCGGGTGCCGTTCGGCAACACGCTGCCGATCAAGGTCCCGGACGGCCCGCCGGACGACCGGTTCGTCTACCTCTCCGACGTGCTGCCCACGGCGTGGCAGGCGGTGGAGTACGCGGGCACGCGGGACAGCCTGGTCGTGCTCGGGCTCGGCCCGATCGGCGACATGGCGACCCGGATCGCGCAGCACCGCGGCGTCGAGACGGTCATCGGGGTGGACCTCGTGCCCGAGCGCATGGCGCGGGCCCGCGGGCACGGCGTGACCGTGCTGAACGTGCGGGACAGCCACTTGGTGGACCACATCCGCGAGCTCACCGGCGGGCGCGGGCCGGAGGCCGTGATCGACGCCGTCGGCATGGAGGCGCACGGCGCGCCCGTCGCGAAGCTCGCCCACCAGGCCGTCGGCCTGCTGCCGGACGCCATCGCGGCGCCGTTCATGCGGACCGCGGGCGTGGACCGCCTGCACGCGCTGCGGTTGGCGATCGAGACCGTGCGGCGCGGCGGCACCATCTCGATCTCCGGCGTGTACGGCGGGATGGCCGACCCGATGCCGATGCTGACCCTGTTCGACAAGCAGGTGCAGCTGCGGATGGGCCAGGCCAACGTGTGGCGCTGGGTGCCGGAGATCCTGCCGCTGCTCACCGACGACGACCCGCTCGGCGTGGACGCCTTCGCCACCCACCACCTGCCGCTCGACGAGGCGCCGCACGCCTACGAGATCTTCCAGCGCAAGCAGGACAACGCCGTCAAAGTGCTGCTGCGCCCGTGAGGCGTTATCGTCCCACCATGATCCGCTTTCGGTGGTTGCGCGCCGTGGCGTTGCCGGTGGTGTTGGTGGCGGGCGGGTGCGGCACGGCCTCGGACGACCTGGTCCGGCGCGCGGCGGAGGAGTTCACGGCGGCGGTCGCCTCGGGCGACGCCGACCGGGCCTGCGGGTTGTTGACCGAACGCGCGCGCGAGGACGTGGAGTGCTCGTCGCTCGACGTGCCCGGTGGGACGGTGGAGGCGGTCGAGGTCTGGGGTGACGCGGCACAGGTCCACACCTCCGACGACGTGCTGTTCCTGCGGGAGCTGGCGGACGGGTGGCGGGTGGCGGGCGCGGGCTGCGAGTCGCAGGAGGAACGGCCGTACGCGTGCGAGGTGGGTGGACCGTGACGCAGCGCGGGATGTTCTACGCCTACCTGTTGGGTGTGCTGTGCCTGCTGGTGTACTTCAGCGTCATCGGGCTGGTGGGCCTGTGAGGAGGTTCCTGCGGGACAACGGCTTGGGGCTGGTGTTCGGCCTGCTGTGCCTGGCGACGCTGGTCGGGCAGGCGTTCGCGGGCAACGCGGACCTCAACAACCGGCGGCTCACCGACGGCGGTGACCCGATCGGCTTCTGGCAGTACGTGACCTCGTCGGACTTCGCCGTCGACGTGGCCGAGAACTGGCAGTCCGAGTACCTCCAGTTCTTCCTGTTCATCTTCGCCACGGTGTGGTTGATGCAGCGCGGCTCGCCCGAGTCGAAGCCGGCCGACCGCATGGGTTCGGAGTCCGACGAGGACCAACTGCTGGGCGAGCACGCGAAGGAGCAGTCGCCGCCGTGGGCGAAGGCGGGCGGCTGGCGCACGGCGCTGTACTCGAACTCGCTCGGCCTGGTGATGCTCGGCCTGTTCATCGGCTCGTGGCTGACCCAGTCGATCGCCGGGCGCAGCGCGTACAACAACGACCAGCTGAACACGTTCCAAGACCCGGTGACGTGGTGGGAGTACGTGCTGTCGGCCGACTTCTGGAACCGGTCGCTGCAGAACTGGCAGTCCGAGTTCCTGGCCATCGGCTCGATGGTGGTGTTGAGCGTCTACCTGCGCCAGCGGGGATCGCCGGAGTCCAAGCCCGTCGGCACCCCGCACAACAGCACGGACGAGACCGGCTGACCGGCACCGCCGCTCACTCGAGGCGGTCCTCGTCGTCCACGTCGTCGTCCGCGATGGTGTCCCGGCTGCGCTCGCGCCACGGCCACGCGAACCACAACGTGCCGAACAGCAGGGCCGCGAAGACGCCGAGCACGATGGCCACCCAGCCGCCGACGATGACCTCGGCGAGCAGCAGGATCGTGCCCGTCATGGCGACCGCGAGGGCCGCCAGCCCGACGATCGCGAAGCGGTTGGCCGCCTCGATCACGTCCTCCCGCCTGCCGCGGCGGAAGAGCAGCCGGTGCCAGGCCGCGGGCGCGGTGAGCAGCGCGACGGCGCACGCCGCGAACAGCACGGTGATCAGATGAGTGGCGCGGATGTAGCCGTCGGCCGTCGCGTAGCGCTCGGTGAACGCGATCGACAGCAGGAAGCCGAACAGGATCTGCACGCCGGCCTGCGCCACGCGCAGTTCCTGCAGCAACTCGTTGAGGTTGCGGGCCAATCTCCGTTGGTGTGACTCCTCAGCCTGACTCACCGCCCCCACGTACCCCTTGGAGGGGCCGTTCAACCATTACTACGGGTGACGAACGACAGCCCGAAGTGGTTCAGCGTCACGGGCAGCGGCGCGCGCACCGTCGGCACGTCCAGGTGGTCGCGCAAGGCGTCGAGCATCGTGCTGCCGGCGACCAGCGCGAGGTCGCGTCCGGGGCAGATGCCCGGACCGCCGCTGAACGGCACCAGGCCGGGATCGTTCGGCGCGGGCCAGTTGTCCGGCGCGTAGGAGTCGGCGTAGGGCAACCGGTCCGGGTCGCGGTGGAAGTACGGCACGAACACGACGAACGTGGTGCCGGCCGGTAGCCACGTGCCGTGCCAGCGGGTGGGTTCGGCGCTCTCGCGCAGGATCACCGGCGTCGTCGGCCACAACCGCGCCGACTCCCAGATCCCGGCCTCGCCCTCGCCGCCCATCGCCAGCGCGCGCATGGTCACGATGGCCGCCGCGTCGAACGCGAACAGCCAGTGCGGCGCCTGGCCGAGCAACTCCTCAGGTGCGCCGAGGCTCGCGAGGCTGCCGGGCTCGCGGCGGACCAGGTGGGCGCGCAACCGCTCCTCGAACCGCTCGCGCAGCGCGTCCCGGCGCGGGTGCAGGTAGCGGTTCGCGTTGCCGCGCAACGTGCTCAGCGCGTCGGTGAGCTCGACGTCCTCCCTCGCGAACGACCCGAGCACGACCCGCCGCGCCGCGCGCCACCACGCCTGGGCGAACGCGTCCCAGGTCAGCCCGCCGGTGCTGCGGACGTGCCGCAGCAGCAGGTCCGCCTCGTCGGCCACGATCCCCGGCACGTCGATCCGGTCCGGCCGCAGCGCGTCGTCGTTCACCGCGCGCCGCCGCGCCCGCTCCTCCCCCGTCGAGATCAGCGCGCCGTGCGGCTGGAAATGCGCCGGCGCGGCGGTCTTCTCGCGGGTGGCCAGGGCGAACGGAGACGGCGAGTCGGCCAGCAGCCGCGCCACGTCCACGGGGTCCAGCAGCAGCGCGATGCTGCGACCGGTCACCCGCAGCCGCAGGGGTTCCGGGCCGTACCGCGCGCGGAACCGCCTCATGGTGGCCACCGCGGCGGCGTCCGCCCGCACCTTCTCGGCCATGGCCATCACGGCCGGCCGGCGCACGACCACGCCGTTGGCCGCCGTCGGCAGCAGCACCCTGGCGAACGCCCGACCCGTGTCGAGCCGGGACGCTACGGCCAAGACCCCTCCTCGGCGTGGGCGACCACGAGTTCGCGCACCTCGCAGCCCTCGGGCTGGCGCAACGCGAACACGATCGCGTCGGCGACCCGCTCCGGCGGGTTCAGCTTGCTGTCGTCCGGCGGCCGGTACTGCTCGGCCCGGTCGTCGAAGAAGTGCGTGCGCATCCCGCCGGGGATCACCAGCGTGACGCCGACCCGCCCGGCGGTCTCGGCGGCCAGCGCCCTGGTGAAGCCGACCACGCCGAACTTCGAGGCGCAGTACGCGGTGGCGTCGCTGACCGCGCGCAACCCCAGCGTCGACGCGATGGTCACCACGCGACCGCCGTCCAGCATCGGCAACGCCGCCCGCACCACCGCCGCGGTGCCGAGCAGGTTCACCATCACCACGCGGTCCCAGTCCGCGCCGGACACGTCGTCCAGCCGGCCGCACGCGTCCGTGCCCGCCGCCGTGACGACGGCCCGCAGGCCGCCGTTGCGCTCGGCGATGGCCCGCACCGCGCGTTCCGCCGCCCTGGTGTCCGACAGGTCGACCGACTCGAAGTCGGCCACCTCCGGCGAGGACGGCGCGGCCTTGTCCAGCACCAGCGGGCGCCCGCCCAGCTCGTGCACCGCGTGCACCACGGCCGCGCCCAAGCCGGACGCGCCTCCGGTCACCAACACCTGGCCGAGCATCAGCCCCTCCTCGACAGCATCTCGGTGGTCGAACGGCCCCGGTGGTAGGGCACGACGACGGTCCGCCCGCCCCAGCCCCTCACCAGGTCCGCCTCCGGCAACGAATCAACGGTGTAGTCGCCGCCCTTGACCCACACGTCCGGGCGCAGGGCGGCCAGCACGCGCTCCGGCGTGTCGTCCTCGAACACCACCACGTCGTCCACGCAGCCCAGCGCGCGCAGCACCTCGACCCGGTCCTGCTCCCGGGTGACCGGCCGGTCCGGGCCCTTGAGCCGGCGCACGGACGCGTCGGAGTTCAGGCACACCACCAGGCAGTCGCCGAGCGACCGGGCGGCGCGCAGCGTGCGGACGTGGCCCGCGTGCAGCAGGTCGAAGCAGCCTCCGGTGGCGACGACCGTGCCGCCGCGCGCCCGCACCGCGTCTGCTGTGGACAGCCGGTCCACGGGCCGGAAGCCGGAGGCCCCGCCGCAGCGCAGGAACTCGGCGGCGGACGTCACGGCGTCGGCGACCGCGTCGTCCATGGCCGCGCCCTGCATGAGCCGTGCCGCGGCCGTCGCCGCGAACCGGTCGCCCGCACCGCACGGGTCGACCACGGGCACGCGCGGCGCGGGGACGGCGACCGGCGTGCCGCCGCCGTGCAGCAGCGCGCCGTCGGCGCCGAGCGTGACGACCACGGCCCGTGCCCGCCACCGGTCCCGCAGCGCCTCCAGGGCGTCCATCGGGTCGGCGTGACCGCTGAACGCCTTCGCCTCGGCGGCGTTCGGCGTGACCAGGCGGGCGCCGGGCACCGGGTCCGGACCGCGCGGGTGCGGGTCCCAGACCACCGGGCGGCGGGCGAGCACGCCGCGCAGCCGTTCATCGCGCGCCAGCCCGCGGCCGTAGTCGGAGACGAGCACGAAGTCGGCTTCCAGGACGGCGTCGAGCATGTCGTCGGTGGCGTGGGGCGTGCCGGGGCCGCCGCCCCGGTCGAGCCGGGCGATCGAGTGGTCGCCGCAGCGCAGCCGGGTCTTGACCGGCGTCGGCGTCGGCGAGGGCCCCAACACGGACGGCACCCGGGCCAGCTCGTCGCGCAGCCGGTGACCGTCCTCGTCGTCGGCGACGGCGGTGACGAGCGTGACGTTCACGCCGTCGGCCGCGGCCAGCGCGGCGGCCAGTCCCGCGCCACCGGGCCGCGCCCGTTCCTCCTGCACGTCCAGCACGGGCGCGGGCGCGTCCGGGCACAGCCGCTCGGCGGTGCCGAGCACGTCCACGTCGAGCAACGAGTCGCCGACGACGACGAGCTTCACGAGACCCTCCTGTGTTTGATCGCCGCTGCTCCGCAGACGGCGGACTCGGTCGCCTGGCCGAGTTCGATCTGCCGCTCCGCGGCGGGCGGGCCGCTCGCGCCTGATCTTCCGACGATCGAGAAGCGTGATCGCCGGAAGATGGGTCACGAACGACCGACGCGACCTCGCGGAGTGGGCATGATGTCGTTCAGCGCAGTGGCAGAGGAGCAGCGGCCATCCAACGCAGCTTCGAACGCCGCGCACAGCGCGTGGACCGCGACCAGTTGGGCCTCCTGCACGTTCGCGGGCTCGCCGGGCAGTGCCAGCACCTCGTCCACCACCTCCGCGAGCGGGTTCGGGGTGGGACCCGTCATCGCCCACACGTGCGCGCGCGCACGCCGGGCCGCCTTCGCCGCCTGGATCAGGTTCGGGCTGCGCCCGCTGGTCGACAGCAGCACGACCACGTCCCGCGGCCGGGCGTGCGCGGTGACCTGGCGGGCGAACACCTCTTCGTAGCCGTAGTCGTTGCCGATCGCGGTGACGCTGGACGACTCCGCGCACAGCGCGATCGCCGAGAACGGCCGCCGGTCGTCGCGGAACCGGCCGACGAGCTCGGCGGTCAGGTGCTGCGCCTCGGCGGCCGACCCGCCGTTGCCCGCCGCCAGCAGCCGCCCGCCGTCGGTGAGCCTGCGCGCCAGCACGCCGCCCCAGCGGGTCAGCCGCGGCGCCTGGGCGCGCAGCCCGGCCAGCGACTGGGCCAGTCCGTGCAGGTGGGTCTCGACGCTCATCGCGCACCTCCCACGGCCACGGCCTGACCCACCGTGACCCGCTCGTAGACGCGTTCGGTGTCCTCGGCGACCCGGCTCCACGTGTAGCGCACGCCGACCCGGTCCAGGCCCGCGAGCCCGCACGCCTCCCGCCGGGCCTGGTCGGCCAGCAGCGAGTGCAGCGCACGGGCCAGCGCGGACGGGTCGCGCGGCGGCACGAGCACGCCGGTCACACCGTCCACCACGGTGTCGATCAGGCCGCCGACGGCGGTGGCCACCACCGGCACGCCGCACGCCATGGCCTCCAGCGGCACGATGCCGAACGGCTCGTACCAGGGCACGCACGCCACCACGTCGGCCGAGCGCAGCAACTCGGGCATGGCGTCCCGCGAGACCTGTCCGGCCAGCCGCAGCCGCCCGCGCACGCCGACGCGTTCCGCGTGCTCCGCCAGCCGCCGGGCCTCCGGGTCGGATTCGACGTCCACCGGGCCGCCCGCGATGACCAGCTCGGTGTCCGGCAACGACCGCAGCGCGGTGATCAGGTCCTGGAAGCCCTTGCGCGGCACCAGCCTGCCGACGGAGACGATCCGGTGCGGATGGCTGCGGCGGGCGGTCGGGCCGTCGGGCCGAAAGCGCACCGGGTCCACCCCGCACGGCACGACGGAGATCCGCGAGCGCCGCACGCCCATGCGCATCAGCTCGGCCACCTCGTCGTCGCACGTCGCGGCGATCCGGTCGGCCTCGCGCCCGATCATCCGCTCGATGCCGATCCGCTCGGCCGGGCTGGTGTCGTCCGCGCCCTGGTGGTGGCGCTTCACCGTGCCCAGGGCGTGGTAGGTCTGCACGACGGGCACGCCGACCTTGCGCGCCGCGAGCACCGAGGCCAAGCCGGACATCCAGAAGTGCGCGTGCACGACGTCGGGCCGCTCCTCGTACCACCGCTGCTCCAGGAAGCGGGCGAACTCGCCCATGTGCGGCAGCAGCTCGTCCTTCGGCACCGTGCGGGCGGGACCGGCGGGCACGTGCACGACCTCGTAGCCCTGCTCGGCGCGCACCCGCTCGGGCAGGTCCGGGTCGTCCCGACGGGTGTGGACCACCACGTCGTGCCCCAGTGCCGACAACGCCGCCGACAACGCGGCGACGTGCACGTTCTGCCCACCGGCGTCGACCCCGCCCAGGGCGGCCAACGGGCTGGCGTGCTCGGACACCATCGCGATCCTCATCCGCTCACTCCTGTCAGCAACCGGTCCCAACTCCGCAGGAAGGCGTCGAGCCCGTACCGGGCCAGGGCGAACTCCCTGGCTTGCTTTCCCTTCTGCCTGGCCAGCGCGGGGTCCGCGACCAACTCGGACACGGCCCGCACCAGCTCGTCCACGTCGGTGGACACCACGCCCGCCTCCGGCGGCACCGCGCGCACCGCTTCGGTGCACGCCAACGCCACCACGGGCATCCCCAGGTGCATCGCCTCGATCAGCGACAGCCCCAGCGACGTCCACCGCACCGGGTGCAGGTAGAGCCGTCGCAGGGCCAGTTCCCGGTGCAGCGACTCCAGGTCGTGGTCGCCGCGCCCCATCGCGCCCAGCTTGCGGGTCTTCATGCCGTAGACGTCCAGCGGCGCCGCCTCGGCGAACCGCGGCAGCAGGTCCGTGCCGACCGCCCGGCCGCGGCGCACCGGGTCGTTGACCACGACGGCCGCGCGGGGCAGCTCACCGGTGTACCGGAGGCCGGGGTCGACCACGCCGTGCTCGATGACCACCGTGCTGGCGGTGCCGCAGTCCCACATCAGGTCGTTGAAGTGGGTGACGTGGACGATCGTGCCGGACCAGTCCTTGAGCGGGTGCGCCTGGTTCGGGAACTTGGGTGTGTTGTGCTCCAGGTACACGACCGGGATCCCGGTGGGCACCAGGCCGACTTCCGCCGGCCGTTGCAGCACCGCGATGTCCGCGTCCACTTCGGACACGTCGACCTCGCGGGCCGCGGGCCAGTCGCGCCCGGACAGGCCGATGCCGTTGGGCGGCCCCGGGATCAGGTACTCGTGACCGCCGCGGACGAAGGCGTTCGTCCACGAGCCGTGCACGTGCCACAGCAGGATCTTCACGTCCGCACCCCCGCGAGTTCGGCGACGGCGGTGACGACCTGGTCGGCCGTCACCCGGTCAAGGCACGGGTGGCCGGGCACCGCGCACTCGCGTGCGCGCGACTCGCGGCACGCGGCGCCCTGGTCGCCCAGCAACACGTGCGGCCCGTGCGGCGCCCACCGACTGGCGGGCACGACGGGTGAGAACAAGGACACGACCGGCGTGCCGACCGCAGCGGCGAGGTGCGCCGGTCCGGTGTTGCCGACCACGACGGCGTCCGCGCGGGCCAGCAGCCCGGCCAGTTCGGCGAACGTCGTCCGGCCGCCGAGGTCGACGCCGTGCGTGCCGGCCACGTGCCTGGTCAACGCGGTCTCGTTCGGCCCGCCGGTGACCAGGACGCGGTGCCCGGCTCCGGTGAGCGCCGTGACGGCCTCGGCGCACCGGTCGGGCGACCAGGCGCGGGCGGGCACGGAGGCGCCGGGGTGCAGGACGACGTACGGCCCGATCTCGGTCGGTTCCGGTGGCGCGGTGATCGCCAACCGGCCGTCGTCGCCCGGTGGGAGGTCGAAACCGGCGGCGCGGGCGACTTCGAGCGCGCGTTCGGCTTCCGGGAGGTCGGGGTCGTCGCGCAGCCGGACGTCGAGGAGCGAGCCGGGGTAGTCCGTGGAGCGGGCCACGACCTTCGGCACGCCGGCGAGCTTGAGGAGCAGGGCGAGCGGCAGGGGGCTCTGGTGGAAGGAGGTGAGGATCAGGGCCACGTCGGCGCGGATCCCCTTGAGCAGGGCGACGATCCCCTCGATGTCCGGGGTTCGCACGTCGGGCGCCGGGTAGGCGATCCACGGGCAGTCCCACCGCACGACGCGCTGCACGCCGGGCAGCAGTTCGGCCGCCTGCGCACCGGAATGACCGCACAGCAGCACGACCTCGCCCGCGTGCGCGGCGGCGCGCACGGCCGGTCCCGCGAGCAGCACGTCGCCGTCGCTGTCGAGTCGGGCCACCAGTGTCCTCATAGGACCATCGCCAGTGCGGATCGCAGGTTTGGCGCGGTGCGGGGAGCGCGGTCGACCTCGTCGGGCAGGGTGGCGGGAGTGGGCACGAGGATCGGCGTCGCGCCGGCGGCGAGGGCGGCTTCGACGTCCGCCTCGATGTCGCCGATGAAGTAGGTGCGCTCGGGGCGTGCGCCGAGGGCCGCGCAGGCGCGGAGGATCATGGTGGGCGCGGGTTTGCGGCACTCGCAGCCGTCGTCCGGGTGGTGCGGGCACACCTGCCACGTGCCGAACCGGCCGAGCAGGACCTCGACTTCGGCGTTCACCGCGTCCACTTGGGAGTGGGTGAGCAGACCGCGACCGATACCCGACTGGTTGCTGACGACTCCCGTGCGCACCCCGTGAGCGCGGAGCACCCGTAGGACGTCTCGCGCGCCGGGCATCGGGCGCACCCGGTCCGGGTCGCCGTTGTAGGGCACGTCGCTGATGAGCGTGCCGTCGCGGTCGAAGAGAACCGCGTCGGGGTACTGGTCCACAGAGGAGAGTTAGCCGGTGTGGAGAGAAGCAAACGCTTCCCGGTGAGGCGCTACTCACCGTCACCCCGAGGTGGGGCGGATGTGTGTGGAGCCGCCCTCACGGGTACCCGGTTGTCGAACTCGATTCCCGAGGAGAGGTTGTTGCAGTGACGACGATCGAGAAGTCCGTGGACGTCGAGGTCCCGGTCACGACCGCGTACAACCAGTGGACGCAGTTCGAGTCGTTCCCGCAGTTCATGGAGGGTGTCGAGCGCATCACCCAGGTCACTCCCACCCGGACCCACTGGGTCACCAAGATCGGTGGTGTGACCAGGGAGTTCGATGCCGAGATCACCGAGCAGCACCCTGACGAGCGGGTCGCGTGGCACACCGTCGACGGTCCGCCGCAGGGTGGTGTGGTGACGTTCCACCGGCTCGACGACCGCCGGACGCGCGTGCACGTGCAGATGGAGTACGACCCGCAGACGCTCACCGAGAAGGCCGGTGCGGCGACGGGCGTAATCGGACACCGCGTTTCCAGCGACCTGGAGCGGTTCAAGGAGTTCATCGAGGGTCGCGGCCTGGAGACGGGCGCGTGGCGCGGTGACGTGAGCCGACCGCCGCAGGCCGGCGAGACGCGCCACGACCTGCCGGACGCCGGACGCCCGGGTGATCCGCTGCGATGAGCCGGCAGGCGGTTCGGGAGCCGCGGGATCGGAGTCGGTCACACCCCCCGATCCCCCAGCCCCGGCCGCCGGTCGACGGCAGCTGACCGTTCCCGGTCGACCGCCGTTCGCGAGCGACGCGCGGAAGCCCCGCCGACTTCGGTTGGCGGGGCTTCCGCGTGTCCGGGGTTGGTCGCGGGACGGCGGTGGTCGGGGGCGGACGGCGGTGGGTCGGAGGCGATGGGCCGGCGGTCGACGGCCGGTTCGGAGCGGGCGGGGACAACGGGGCGGCGGTGGGCGGGCGCGGTGGGCGGGCGCGGTCGGCGGCGGGGTCGGCGGTTGGCGGCGGGGTGGTCGGGGGTCGGTCTCGTGGCGTGGATGCGCAAGGCCCGCGGGTGCTCCGGACCCGCGGGCCTTGCGAGTGTTCTTCCCAGGGGCGTTTCCCTGCCGGGTTCTCCTGGCCGTCCGTCCCCAGCCGTGCTCCGCTAGCCGTCCTTCAGCCGTTCGAACAGCTGGCCCACCGACCGCCGCAGCGCCGAGGCCGCGTCGCCGAGCAGCGAGCCCGACTCGGGAGGGCTGCCGTTCACGGGCCGTTCGGCCGCCTCGGAGGTCTCCGAGTCCACGTCCTGGGCCAGCAACTCGCGCAACACCTCCAACACCACCTCCGGGTGCCCGAGCGGCACGGGGGCGGCGAAGGTCTGGGCCGAGCTGATCAGGTCCTGGTGCCGCCGGATCAGCTCCCCGACCCCGGCGCCGGCCGCCGCGCCCGCCACGAGGTGCACCGGCACCTCGCGGTCGGCGAACTCGGACAGGACCTCGTCCACTTCGTGCCACGGCTCGTCCGCCGCGGGCAGTCGGCACCACATGACCTGCAGGTACTCCGTCAACGGCCGCCACGTGCCCGGCAGGTCGCCATGCCTGCCGACACCGGCCGGGTCGAGGACGATCACCGCCGGCGCGTCGGGCGGCCCCGCCCACACCACGGACGGACCGCCGCTCCTGGGTTCCTCCTGCATGCGGCTACACCTCCACCACGGCTGGTTCCACGCAGTAGACCGTGTACGCCGACCGGATGACCGGCTGCGCGACGTTGCGCACCCGCACGCCGCCGGGCGTCATGCCGTGCTCGTTGCCGAAGTGCGCGTGCCCGTGCACGGCCAGCTGCGTGTCGTTGGCGTCGATCGCCTCGCCGAGCAGGTAGGACCCGAGGAACGGGTAGATCTCCGGCGGCTCGCCCCGCAACGTGTCCGGCACCGGCGCGTAGTGCGTCAACGCCACCTTCACGTCGGTGTCGAGGCTGCCGAGGGCCGCGGCGAGCGAGTCGGCGATCTCGCTGGTGTGCCGGATGAACGCCTTCATCTCCGGCTCGCCGAACGCGCTGCCGCACTTGCCCGCGAACCCGCCGCCGAAGCCCTTCACGCCGGCGACGCCCAACGTGTGGCCGTTCACGCCGATCGTGGTCGCCTCGCCCTCCAGCACGGTGATGCCCGCGTCGCGGAGCACGGCGGTGACCTCGTCCGGCTGGTCGTCGTGGTGGTCGTGGTTGCCCAGCACCGCGACCACGGGCACGGCCAGGCCGCCGAACTCGTCGGCCACCACCCGCGCCTCGGACACCGTGCCGTGCCGGGTCAGGTCACCGGCCAGCAGCAGCACGTCGGCGCAGTCGCCGAGCTCCTCCAACGCGGGCCGCAACCGACCGCGCGCGTCTTCGCCCAGGTGCACGTCACCCACCGCGGCGATGCGGATCATCGAAGCTCCTCTCGGCCGACCGGCGCTTCGGACGGCACCACCTTCACGTCGTCGAGCACGGTCAACTCCGGGGCCACGTCGTGGATCACGGCTTCGAGCTCGGCGCGGCGTTCCGGACTGGCCACGTCACCGGACAGCAGCACGTGGTCACCGCGCACGGTGACCCGCACGCCCAACTCGGTGGTGCGCGGGTCCTCGGCCAACGCCTGGCGGAGCCGGGCGGAGAGGTACTGTTCTGCGGTCATCAGGCGCTCCTGGTCATCGGTGAGGGCAGGAGGTCGAGGCGTTCGACGAGCACGAGGAACGCCTCGGCGTACGGGGAGTGCTTGGTCGCCGCGCGGACGTGCTCCCAGTCGATCTGCTCGCGCAGCGCGCGGGCGAACGGCAGCAGCTCGCTGAAGTCGCAGCGGTGGCCGTCGAGGACCAGCAACTTGCCGATCAGCACCTCGGTGGCCGGCATGACCGGCAGCACCACCGAGCCGACCTGCAGGTCCTCGGCCCGGGCCAGCGTCGCGTCGGTCACCGGCACCTCGTTGGGCCGGAACAGCAGGTCCACCAGCGAGTCGCCGTCGTAGACCTTGAGCAGCCAGTCCTCGGGCGGTGTCGCGGCACGCATGCCGACCGAGACGAGCGCGCTCACCGCCGCACTGGCGTCCTCTTCCCGGACCAGGATGTCCACGTCGTGCTCCGTCGCGGGACCACCTCTCGCGTACACCGCGCACCCGCCCGCCAGGGCGAAGGGGATCTCCTGCGCGCGCAGGGCTTTGGCGACCTTCGTCAACGTGCGCAGCAACTCGTCTTGGACACCGCTCATGCCTGCTGATTACCCGTACGGCTGGGTCTTCACACGGCTGCGGGTAGCGCCGTCCACACGGGGTAGTCCACTCGGCATGACTGCCACACCGCCCGACCCGGACCCGGCCCGCACCCCCGGTCTCGAGCCCGGTGGCGGGGTCGCGCCCGGCGAGACACCGCCCGATTCGGGTCAGACCTCCGGCCTGTCCCACCCGCAGCCGATGCCGTCGCGGCGGGCCCCGATCATCACGCTGGTGGCCGTGCTGATCGTGACGCTGCTGGCGCTGGCGTTCGTCGTGGCCCAGGTGATGGGGTGGACGAACCTGTTCGAGGGGTACTGACGGGTCCGCACGGGAAGGGCCGGGTCAGGGCTTCAGCGGAGGGCTGGGGTGCAGGCCCTCCTTGCGGCCGAGGCCGTCGAGGAGTTGGGCCAGGGTGTCGCGGGCGTTGTGCCGCGGCGCCCAGCCGAGCCGGGCGAACGCCTTCGTGGCGTCCAGCAGCGGCGCGGTGAGGGCCAGGTCGACCCAGCCGTGCGAGGTGGGTTGGAGCCGCAGGCGCCAGCTGATCCGCGCGGCGTTGCGGAGGACGGCCGGTGGGATGGCCACGTGCCGCGTGCCCATGACCTCGGCGAGCACCTGCGGGGTCACGACCGGCTCGGAGACCAGGTTGAACGCCCCCTCGGCCCGCGTGGTGAAGATCTTCACGAGGGCGTCGGCCACGTCGTCGGCGTGCACGAACTGCAGCACCATCGTGCGAGGCAGGGGCAGGGCGGGCAGCTTGGCGAGGACCTCGGGCCGGAACAGGGCGCGCGGGACCAGGGGCCCGAGGAAGTACCGCTTGATCTCGGCCGCCGCCGCGGGCTGCAGGACCAGACCGGGGCGGACGCGGGTGACGACGAGGCGCGGGTGTTCGCGTTCGACCTGGTCGAGCAGGTGCTCGACGGCCGCCTTGTGCCGGCTGTAGTAGGAGTTCACGAGACCGTCGGTGGGCCACGTCTCGTCCACGGTGTGGTCTTTCGAGGCCGGTGAGTACGCGCCGACGGACGACATGTGGACGAGGTGCGGGACGCCGGCCTTCACGACGGCGGCGAACACGCGCTCGCTGCCGGCGACGTTGGTCCGGTAGAGGACGCGTTCGTCGTGGCCGGGTTGGATGCGCCAGGCGAGGTGCACGACGGCGTCGGCGTCCCGGAAGGCCTCGGCGAGGGGTTCCTCCGCCCCTTCGCGGCTGAGGTCGACCGGGGTCCACGTGACGGTGTCGTACGGCGGTTCGACGGCGGGCGGACGGCGGGAGGTGCCGTGCACGGCGATGTCCGGTTCGTGGGCGAGCCGGCGCAGGAGCGCGGTGCCCAGATTGCCGGTGGCGCCGGTGACGACGATCCTCATGGCGGTCGGGTACCCGCGCGGGCCGGGTGCGACACGGGGAGGTCGGGTGTTGCAGGCGGCTGGGTGGGGGTTGCTGGCCGGGTCGGCGCTGGTGCTCGGCGCGCTCGTGGGCTACCTGGCGCGGGTGCCGCGAGGTGTGGTCGCCGGCGTGATGGGGTTCGGCAGCGGCGTGCTGATGTCGGCGGTGTCGTTCGACCTGATCGACGAGGCCCACGAGCTGGGCGGACTGCTGCCCACGGCGTCCGGCGCCGCGCTCGGCGCCCTGGTCTACACGGCGGCCAATGTGGCGTTGGCCAAGCGCGGCGCGCGCCACCGGAAGCGGTCGGGCGGGTTGCAGCCGTCGGAGTCGGAGCACGGCGGGTCGGGCTCGGCGATCGCGGTCGGCGCGCTGCTGGACGGCATCCCGGAGTCGGTGGTGATCGGGGCGAGCCTGCTCGGCGGCGGCGGGGTGAGCGCGGTGACCGTGGCGGCGGTGTTCGTCAGCAACGTGCCGGAGGGGCTGTCATCGGCCGCGGGCATGCGGCGGGCCGGTCGGTCGCGGCGGTACGTGTTCGGCCTCTGGACCGCGATAGCGCTGGTGAGCGGCCTGGCGGCGATGGCGGGCCGCGGCCTGGCGGCCGACGCGTCGCCGCAGTGGCTCGCCGCGATCACGGCGTTCGCGGGCGGGGCGATCCTGGCCATGATCGCCGACACCATGATCCCCGAGGCGTTCGACGACGCCCACCTGCTGGTGGGCGTGGTCACGGTCGCGGGCTTCCTGAGCGCGTTCGCGCTGTCGCACGTCTGAGCTACTTGATCAGGGGGATCCCGAGGAACACCAGGCCGCCGAACAGCGTTGCCACGGCAACACCCACCAGGATCGGCTGCACCCAGTCCTCCCTCTTGCGGGCGAACCAGGCGAAACCGAGGAAGACCACCACTAACGCGATCAGCCGCCAGTCGACCACGACACTCTCCCTCCGAATATTCGCGAACGTTCGCGAACGCTGCGAACGACGGTACGCTGACACCTGCCGAACCGGCAACACGGGAGAGTGCGATGACGGATCTACGGCCGACGAACGACCAGAAGGAGTCGGAGAAGCGGCTCCTGGACGAACTGCGGGTGCTCTACACCTCCCGCAACCGGCCGTCGATGCAGTTCCTGTCCGACTTGTCCCACCGCAGCAAGTCGACGATCCACAACGTCCTGATCTCCGGCCGGATCTCGAGCTGGTCGGTCGTCGAGGACATCGTCGTCGCGCTCGACGGGGACGTCGACCGCTTCCGCAAGCTGTACGAGATGATCGACAGCGAACGCCTCGGGCTCGACGACCGCGCCGAGGAACTGGGCTCGGAGCTCGGCCTGCCGCCCACCCAGGTCACCCGGTTCGGCAACACGAACATCACGTCCGAGGGCGGCGTGGTCTACCTCCAGTCGGGCGGCGTGCCGCCGTTCAACCCGCTGACCGGGGTCGCGCCGCACGACCTGGTGTCGATCTACGAGTCGGCCTGCACGGCACACTCATCCGGTGCGCACGCGGCGACCCTGGGCCTGGTCAGGTCGCTGGTCGAGGCCGTCGGGACGCGCGAGGCGGACCGCACGGACCCTGTGTCCGGTCTGGACTCGCTGCGCGCCAGGGACGTGATCCCCGCGCACGTGGCCGACAGGGGCAAGCACGTGCACCGGATCGCGTCCGACGTGGTGCGCGGGATCCGGCCGGCGCGCCCGGACGACTCCGCCTCCGCGCTGTCGTTCGCCTTGGCCCTGCTGTCCTGCGTGTACCTCGACCGCGCGCGGTAGGGATCAGCTCGACGACGGAGGGGGCGGGATCGGGGACTCGGCCAGCGCCCGCGCGACGGCGTGGAGGTTGGCGGCCATGGCTTCGCCCGTGCTCTTCGACCAGTCGTGGCCGTGGACGGTGTCCGGGTAGCTCGGGCCCGGGCCGGGACCCATGTTCCAGTAGGTCCACGCCTGGCCCGGGATGGTGTAGCCGATGTCCCCGAGCGCGCCGGCCACCTCGCTGATCACGTGGTGCGCGCCGTCTTCGTTGCCGGTCACCACGACGCCCGCCACGCGGTTGTACGCGACCGGCCGGCCCTCGTCGTCCTGCTCGGAGATCATCGCGTCCATCCGCTCGATCACGCGCTGCGCGATGGACGACGGGTGGCCGACCCACGTCGGCGTGGCGATGACGAGGATCTCCGCGTTCAGCAGCTCGGCGTGCAGGGTGGGCCACTCGTCGCCCTCGCCCAGGTCCGTGACGACGCCCGGCGGCACGTCGTGGTCCACCACCCGGAAGGTCCGGACGTCGACGCCGCGCTGCTCCAACGCCGCGACCACGACGTCGGCCAGCAGCTGCGTGTTGGACGTGTCGGGCGACTTCTTCAACGAGCAGTTGAGCACCACGGCCCTCATCACGGGCACCTCGCATCCGGTCGGCCAACCGCCGGTTACCCGCGGCGGACGGGAAAATGCGTTGCCCGGCACGCGGGGTGATCGGGAGGCTGGCGGGATGGTCGACATCTCCCCGCCCGACGGTCGTGCCGGCATCGACGCCGGGCTGGTGCGGCGGCTGGTCGCGAGCCAGTTCCCGCGGTGGGCGGGCCTGCCGGTGACGCCGGTCGAGGTCGACGGGTGGGACAACCGCACGTACCGGCTGGGCGACGACATGACGGTGCGGCTGCCCACCGGTGAGGGTTACGCGCCGGCGGTGGAGAAGGAGCACCGGTGGTTGCCGGTCCTCGCGCCGTCGCTACCGGTCCCGGTGCCCGTGTCGCTGGCCGTGGGCGTGCCGGGCGAGGGCTACCCGTTCCCCTGGTCGGTCCGGCGTTGGCTGGACGGGCAGACGGCGTCGCCGGACCGCGTCGACGACCTGGCGGGGTTCGCGGTCTCGATCGCCGACTTCCTCCGCGCCCTCCGGCGCATCGACGCGACGGACGGGCCGAGAGCGGGCGCGCACAGCTTCTACCGGGGCACGTCGCCGGGCTACTACGACGACTGGACGCGGCGGGCGTTGGCGGCGTTGGAGGGTCGGATCGACGTCGACAAGGCCGCCGCCGTGTGGGAAGACGTGCTGCGCACGCCGGGGTGGTCCGGGCCTCCGGTGTGGTTCCACGGCGACATCGCGAGCGGGAACCTGCTGGTCGACGGCGGGAAGCTGACCGCCGTGATCGACTTCGGCGGGTGCGGTGTCGGCGATCCCGCGTGCGATCTCGTCATCGCGTGGACCATGTTCTCGGGTGAGAGCAGGAGGGTCTTCCGCGAAGCGGTCCGGTTGGACGACGCGACGTGGGAGCGGGCCCGCGGGTGGGCGCTGTGGAAGGCCCTCATCACCCTCGCCGAGGGCGACGAGCGGTCACGGCGCGTGCTCGAGGAAGTGCTCGGGGACGTGCCGTAGCGAAGAGGGCGCCTCCGCGGCCGGAGGCGCCCTCTTCGGCTTGCGTCAGCGGTTGACGGTCAGGTCGCGCGCCGAGGCGTAGCGGTCCCGGACCCACGGGGTCGGGTCGGCTTCGACGGAGGTCGAGGCCAGTTCCGACCAGTGGGGCGGGGTGTCCGCGCCGCCCGCCGCCCACGCCGCCTGCCTGGCGGCGCCGTCGGCCACGTACTCGCTCGGCGCCGGCACCAGGACCGGGCAGCCGAAGATCGCGGGTGCGAGTTGCCGCACGGCGGGCATGCGCGCGCCGCCGCCGATCAGCAGCACGCGGGTGACCGGCACGCCGAGCGCCCGCAGTGCGTCGATCGCGTCGGCCAGGCTGCACAGCAGGCCCTCGACCGCGGCGCGCGCGAGGTGCGCCGGGGTCATGGTGTCGAGCCTCATGCCGTGCAGGGCGCCGGTGGAGTCGGGTTTGTTCGGCGTCCGCTCCCCCTCCAGGTACGGCACGAGGACGAGGCCCTCGGCGCCCGCGGGCGCGGACAGGGCCAGGTCCGACAGGTCCGCCAGGTCGACGCCGAGCACGGACGACGTCGACGTGAGCACCCGTGAGGCGTTCAGGGTGCACACCAGCGGCAGGTGGCCGCCCTCGGCGTCGGCGAAGCCGTTGACGATGCCGGTGCCGTCGGCGACGGGGTTCGGCCAGCGCGCGAACGCCGTGCCGGACGTGCCGATGGACACCACGACGTCACCGGGCTGCGCCTGCACCCCGAGGGCCGCCGCCGCGTTGTCGCCCGCGCCCGCGCCGAACCGGCCGCCGACCAGGTCCGCCGGGCCGACGACGCGTGGCACCGCGACGACCTTGCCCAGGGCCAGTTCGAGCAGGTCCGGCCGGTAGTCCTCTGTGGACGGAGACCAGTACCCCGTGCCGCTGGCGTCGCTGCGGTCGGTGGTCAGCGCGTCCAGCGACGTGCCGCCGGCCAGCTTCCACGTCAGCCAGTCGTGCGGGAGGCAGACCGCCGCGGTGCGGGCGACCGACTCCGGCTCGTTGGCCGCCAGCCACCGCAGCTTGGTCACCGTGAGCGAGGCGACCGGCACGCTGCCGATCGCCTCGGCCCACTGGTCGGGACCGCCCAGCTCGTCGGTGAGGTCGGCCGCCGCCGAGGCGGAACGGGTGTCGTTCCACAGCAGCGCCGGCCGGACCACCTCACCGGCCTCGTCGAGCGTCACCATGCCGTGCTGCTGCGCGGCCACCGACACGGCGGCCACGTCGTCCAGGCCGCCCGCGTCCGCGACGGCCGTCTGGAGCGCGTCCCACCAGGCGGAGGGATGCACCTCGGTGCCCGTCGGGTGCGCCGCACGCCCTTGCCGAACAAGGGCGCCGGTGTCCGCGTCGCGGACCACAACCTTGCAGGACTGGGTGGACGAGTCGACGCCCGCGACGAGCGCCATCAGCGCGCGCCCAGCAGGTGCTCGGTCGCCAGCTGCGCGAGGCGCACGAAGCCGAAGCCGCGCTCGGCAGCGGTGTCCGGCTCGAAGTCCTCGCCCTTCAGGAAGTCCTCGATCGACTCGCCCGCGTTCAGGGTCGGCTCGGCCAGCTCGTACACGCCGCTGTGCTTCATCGCCTCCTGCACCTCGGGGTCGGCGCGGAACGCCGCCGCCCGCTCGCGCAGCAGCTTGTAGGTGCGCATGTTGGCCGCCGCGCTCTCCCACACGCCGTCGAAGTCCTCGGTGCGCAGCGGCTTGTAGTCGAAGTGCCGAGGCCCTTCGTAGCCACCGTTCTCCAGCAGGTCGACCAGGAAGAACGCGGACAGCAGGTCGCCCTGGCCGAACACGAAGTCCTGGTCGTAGCGCGGGCCCTTCTGGCCGTTGAGGTCGATGTGGAAGAGCTTGCCCTGCCACAGCGCCTGGCCGATGCCGTGCACGAAGTTGAGGCCCGCCATCTGCTCGTGGCCGACCTCGGGGTTCACGCCGACGAGCTCGTGGTGCTCGAGCGTCGAGATGAACGCCAGCGCGTGGCCGATCGTCGGCAGCAGGATGTCGCCGCGCGGCTCGTTCGGCTTGGGCTCCAGCGCGAAGCGGAAGCCGTAGCCCTGGTCGACCGAGTACTGCGCGACCGTGTCGACGGCCTCGCGGTAGCGGTCGAGGGCGGCGGACACGGGCTTGCCCGCGTCGACCTCGGAGCCTTCCCGGCCACCCCACATCACGATCGTCTCGGCGCCGAGCTCGGCCGCCAGTTCCAGGTTGCGCAGCACCTTCCGCAGCGCGAACCGCCGGACCGAGCGGTCGTTGCTGGTGAAGCCGCCGTCCTTGAACACCGGGTGGGTGAACAGGTTGGTGGTCACCATGGGCACGACCATGCCGGTCTCGTCCAACGCCGCGCGGAACGCGGAAACCCGCTTGCCCACCTCGGCCGCGTCGGAGCCGAAGGGGAACAGGTCGTCGTCGTGGAACGTGATGCCCCACGCACCGAGCTCCGAGAGCTTGCGCACCGCCAACGGCGCGTCCAGCGGAGGGCGGGTCGCGTCACCGAACGGGTCGCGTCCCGGCCAGCCGACCGTCCACAGGCCGAAGCTGAACTTGTCCACGAGGGCACCTCCAATAAGTTTGATGCCTGAACTTATCGCACTCAGCCGCTAGGATCCAGTGGTGTCCAGACCGCAGCCCGCGAGCCAGCGCACCGTGCGACGGCACAACTCCGCCCTCGTGCTCGACGCCATCGCCGAGGCGCCCGGGTCGTCGCGCGCGGCCGTGGCCGCCCGCACGGGCCTGACCAAGGCGACCGTGTCGAGCCTGGTCGACCGGATGATCGGCGCCGGGCTCGTGGCCGAGGGCGAGGCTCAGGCCAGATCCGGTCCCGGACGGCGCGGCACGGCGTTGCACCTGTCACCAACCGGGCCGCACGGGCTCGGGGTGGAGATCGGGGTCGACTACCTGGCCACGTGCCTGGTCGACCTCACCGGGCGGGTGCGGGCGCGCTGGGTGCGGCCCAGCGACAATCGTGCCTCCTCCCCCGCCCGGGTGCTGGCCAAGGTGGCGACGGCGGTGCGCACGGCGGCGAAGCAGGACGTGCCGATCGGCGGGGTCGGCGTGGCCGTGCCCGGCCTGGTGGAGGTGGCCGGCGGGTCGTTGCGGGTCGCGCCGAACCTGGGCTGGCGCGAGGTGGACGTCAGGGGCGAGCTGACCCGTCGGGTCGAGTTGGACGTGCCGGTGCTGGTGGGCAACGAGGCGAACCTCGCCGCGCTGGCCGAGCTGTGGCACGGGGACGTGGCGACGGACTTCCTGCACGTCTCGGGTGAGATCGGCATCGGCGCGGGGATCGTGGTGGGCGGCGCGCTGTTCGAGGGCGTGTCCGGGTTCGGCGGCGAGATCGGGCACCTGTCCGTCGACCCGCGCGGGCCGCAGTGCGCGTGCGGGTCGCGCGGGTGCCTGGAGCGGTTGGCCGGGCAGGACGAGATCGTGCGCGCGGCGGGCGTGTCCGGGGTGGACGAGCTGCTGGTCAGGCTGGCGGCGGGTGAGCGGACGGCCACGACGGCGGTGCGCTCGGCGGCGCGGTGGCTCGGCGTGGCGCTGTCCGGCGCGGTGAACCTGCTCGACCTGCCCTCGGTGGTGTTGGGCGGCACGTACGCCCGCCTGGAGCCGTGGCTGCAGGAGCCGTTGCACGCGGAGCTGGACCGGCGGGTCGTCAGCGCCGAGTGGTCGCCCGTCCGGGTGGTCGCCTCGTCGCTGGGCGCGGAGGCCGCCATGCGCGGCGCCGCGACCACCGCCGTCCGCGCGATCCTCGCCGACCCCGACCCCTACGTCACCACCGCCCTGACCTGACCCTCGAACCCGCGCGTGTCGAACGCTCAGAACGCGCGTGTCGAACGCTCAGGTACCCCGAGTTCCGTTCAGGACGGCCAGGAGCGCTTGATAGGTGTGAGCCGGGTCACCTTCGACGGAGCGGATGAGAGTGGGGCGACGCGTGGCGATGATGGTTTGCAGGTTGTCGTACATCGCCGAGAGCTCGGCCGGGGTGGCCTGGATCGTGTCACGCTCGGCGAAGCGGCGGATCGCGTTGTCCTTGGTGTCGATCAGGACGACCTCGCAGTAGGCCGCGCCCACGTCGACCGCCAGGGCGGAGAGGCGGTCCAGGAACTCCGGGCGGCCGAGGAACTGGGGCACGACCACGTCGTGACCGGACGTCAGGTGCACGCGGGCGGCGGCGATGGCGATGTCGCGCGCCAGGCGACCGGCCTCGCCGAGGTCGCCCGCGATCAGGTCGCGCACCCGGTCGACGTCCAACGCCAACGCGGGAGGGTGGTCGTCCGCGTAACGGCGCGCGATGGTCGACTTGCCGCACCCTGGCGGACCGTTCAGAGCGATCAGGCGAGGCACTCCGCCGAGCCTAACCCAGGGGCGACCGGGAGCGACTCCCAGGCCCTTGACCTGCACCGGAGCACCGGGCAGCCGGCCGGCGAGGCGCACCCACTCGGCCACCTCGAACCTCAGCGCGCACGCACTGCCGAAGCGCTCTGGACCGCTTCACCCGAATGCAGTCACCCGAAGCGGGCACACCGCGGGAGCTCGTCTGACAGCCTGGACGGCACGTTTGTCACTGCGGACAATCGTCGTGAGACTGCCAAGGGGGTGGACCGGTTGCCGCGCGGAGAACGCCCGTTGGACGTCGGCGACAGCCCGCTGCTGAAGTTCGCCGCCGACCTGAGGTCGTTGCGGGACAAGGCGGGCGGGCACAGCTACCGGCAGTTGGGCGCGCGCGCCCACTACTCGGCGACGACGTTGTCCGACGCGGCCGGCGGGCGCAGGCTGCCCACGCTCGCGGTGACGCTGGCCTACGTGCGCGCCTGCGAGGGCGACGTGGCCGAGTGGGAGGACCGGTGGCGGCAGGTCGCCGCCGAGGTGCTGCCCAGCGCCGACCCGGCCCCCGACGAGGGCCACCCGCCGTACGCGGGCCTGGCTGCCTACGGCACCGAGGACGCCGAGTGGTTCTTCGGCCGCGACCACCTGCTGGACGACCTGGAGCAGCGGCTGGCGCACCGCCGGTTCATCGCGGTGTTCGGCGCGTCCGGCGCGGGCAAGTCGTCCCTGCTGCGCGCCGGCCTGGTGCCGCGGGTGGACGGCCGGGTCGTGGTGACCTCGCCGAGCGAGACCGCCGACCCGGACCTGGGCGCCGACCTGCTCATCGTGGACCAGTTCGAAGAGGTCTTCACGCTCTGGCCGGACGCCGACCGGCGCACCGCCTACATCGACACCCTGCTGACCGCCCGGTGCAAGGTCGTGGTCGGCGTGCGGGCCGACTTCTACGGTCACTGCGCGCAGCACCCGGCGCTGGTGGAGGCGCTGGCCGACGCCCAGCTGCTGCTCGGGCCGATGGGCGCCGAGGAACTGCGCCAGGTGATCATGCAGCCCGCCGTGAAGGCGTCGTGCACGGTGGAGACGGCGCTGGTGTCCCGGCTCATCGCGGACGCCACCGGTCAGGCCGGCGTGCTGCCGCTGATGTCGCACGCGCTGCTGGAGACCTGGCGGCGACGGCGCGGCACCACGTTGACGCTGGCCGGGTACGAGGCCGCGGGCGGCGTCCAGCACGCCATCGCGCAGACCGCCGAACGCACCTACACGTCACTGGAACGGCACCAGCGCGCGGTGGCGCGGCAGGTGTTCCTGCGGCTCACCGCGCTCGGCGACGGCACCGAGGACACCAAGCGCCGGCTGCCGCGCGCCGAGCTCGACCACGACGTGGACGTGGACGTGGTGCTCGACCGGCTCGCCCACGCCCGGCTGCTCACCCTGGACCGCGACAGCGTGGAGATCGCGCACGAGGCGCTGATCCGCTCCTGGCCGCGGCTGCGCGGCTGGCTGGCCGAGGACCGGGAGGGTCTGCGCACCATGCGCAGGCTCACCGAGGCCGCCGCCACCTGGGAATCGCTCGGCCGCGACCCGGACGCGCTGTACCGGGGCACGCGGCTGGACACCGCGGTCGAGTGGACGCGGCGCGACGGCGTGCGCACCAGCGCGCAGGAGCGCGACTTCCTGGCCGAGAGCCTCCAGGCGCGGGACCGGGAACGGCTGGTCACGCTGCGGCACACCCGCAGGCTGCGCCAGCTGGTGGCGCTGCTGGCCGTGCTGCTCCTGCTCGCCGGCACCGCCGTGGTGATCGCGATCAGCGCGCAGAAGGAGGCCGCGGCGGGCTGGAACTCGTCGGCCGGCTGGTACGTGGCCAACCAGTCGCAGAGCCTGCGCAGCAGCGCCCCGGAGCTCGCCGACCAGCTCGCCATCGTCGCCCACCGCCTCAACCCGAACGACGAGACGCGTGACGGCGTGCTCAGCGCGCGGGCGAGGAGCGAGCTCAACGAGGCCGCGCGCGCCGCCTTCGCCTCAGCCCTGGCCCGAAGCCCGGACGGCGACCGGCAGACGCCGACGCGGGTGTTCGGGCCCGCGAACGAGACCGTGACCTCGATCGCCGTGAACAAGGACGGCCAGGCGTTCGCCACGACGTTGGTGGACGGGCCCGCGAAGGTCTGGGACGTCACCGACCTGACCCCCGAGGTCATCCACGACTTCGGCTCCCCCGTCGACCTGATCGCGTTCGACCCGGCCCGCGCCCGCACGCTGGTCACCGTGTCGGAGCCGGCCGGTGTCGCGGTGTGGGACACGTCGGACCCGGCCGAGCCGGTCGAGGTGGCGCGCCTGAGCGACCACCCGCACCAGGTCGTCGGCGTCGCCTACAGCCCGGACGGCCGCGACGTCATCACCTTCGACGTCATGGGCGTGATCCGGCTGTGGGACGTGTCCGACCCCAAGAGCCCGAAGCCGGTCACGCGGCTGGACACCGCGCGGGACGTCACCGCGGTCGCCGTGTCGCACGACCACCGCACGCTGGCGTTCGGCACCGCGAAGGGCGAGGTCCGGCTGTACGACGTGACCGACCGGGCCGAGCCCGCGGAGCTGTGGTCCGGCCGCGCGCACCGGGGAGCGGTGCAGGCGCTCGGCTTCGACCGGTCCGGTGTCGCGCTCGCCACGGTCGGCGCGCAGGACATGGTCGCGCTGTGGGACGTGTCGGACCCGCGGCAGACCGTGGCGCGCGGCCGGATCAACGGGGTCACCGAAGGCGTCTACGCGGTGGAGTTCGACGACACCGCGACCAAGGTGGTGACCTCGAAGTCGAACGGCACGACGCGCGCGTGGGAGTTCGACTTCGACACGGCGGTGCGCGAGATGTGCGCCGGTGTCACCGCCCACATCACCCACGAGGAGTGGCAGCTCTACGTCGGCGCGTTGGAGTACCGCCGCCCGTGCGGTTGATTGGCGGCCCGGCACGGGCGGGCAGATAATCACCGCGTGACCATTCCGCGTGACGACGACCACACCCAGGCGTTGCCGACGAGCCCCATCCCCGACGGTCCGCCGGCGGCGGGTCCTGGCGGACCCGGCGCGGTCGAGCCCTCGGTCACCGACGTCCCGGAGCGGAGGACCGGGACGCAGGCCAAGCTGAAGCCGACCAGGATCAGCGGCACGTGGGTCGCCGTGCTGGCGTCGATCGTGGTGCTGATCGTGCTGCTGGTGTTCATCCTGCAGAACCTCGCCGACGCCACGATCCACTTCCTCGGCGCGGCGGGCACGCTGCCGCTGGGCGTGGCACTGCTGTTCGCGGCGATCGCCGGCGCGATCTTGGTGGCCCTGGTCGGCGCAGCCCGGATAATGCAGCTGCGCCGCCAGGCCAAACGAGGGCTGCGGTAGTCGACGGCAGTCAGCCTGCGAGGCAGGTCCTGCCGTTCAGCGTGAAGCCGGTGGGTGCGACGTTGCTGCCCTGCCAGCTCGCCTGGAATCCGAATTCCACCGTGCTCCCCGCCGCGATGGTCCCGTTCCAGCCCTCGTTGCTCACGGTCACGGCGGCGCCGGTCTGCGACGCCTTGCCGTTCCAACTGTTGGTGATCTTCTGGCCGTTCGCGAACGACCAGCCCAGGTTCCAGCCCGTGACGGCCCTGGTGTCCCGGTTGGTGATCCTCACCGAACCGGTGAAGCCACCTCCCCACTGGGAAGCGACCCGGTACTGCACCGAGCAGCCGGGTGGCGGCTGGTCGGTGACCGTGGTCGTCCCGGAGGTGCTCGTGGTGGTGCTCGACGTGGTGTTCGGGATCGTGGTGGTCGTGGTGGGGAACGGCTCGGTGGTCGAGATGCTCCCGGCCGGGTCGGCGACGAGGATGCCGCGGCCGTTGGTGCCCAGGTAGACGCGCCCGTAGACGCGCGGGTCGCCGGTGATCGCCTCGCCCATGTTGCCGTACTGCTGGTTCACCCCGGTGTTGATGTGCACGAAGCCCGCGGCCAGGCCGTCGAAGCCGAAGCCCTCCATCCGGTAGACGCCCAGGCGGCCGTCCTCGAAGGCCAGCACGGTGTACATGGCCGGGTAGGTCTTGCCCTCGGCGGCCTTGCCGAACCCGACGCTGACGGCCTTGGTGACCCACTTGTTCTTCCGGACCGTGACGCCGGAGTCGGTGGACCGGAACAAGCCGTCACCGGTCAGCCAGAGGTCGCCCTCGTGGCCCGGCACGGCCTTGAGCTTGGTCGCCGCCACCTCGGGGCCTGCGGTGAACGTCGCGCCGCCGTCGGTGCTGGCGTAGAGGCGACCGCCGGCCAGGCCGTAGAACTTGTTCGGGTTCACCCGGTCGGACTCGACGACGGCCCCCGCCGGGATGCCGGTGGACGGCGTCCAGGTGTTGCCGAAGCCCACCGAGTGGTGCACGGCCGCGCCGGCCGGGCTCCACACGAACCGGCTGCCGTCCGCCGACGCCGCGACCGTGCCGCCACCGGTGACGCCGCCCGGTTCCGAGCCCGCGAACCAGTTCGCGCCGCCGTCGGTGGAGAACGCCACGTGCGGCGAGCCGTCCACGTTGCCGGAGCGGACGATCACCGACGGGTTCTTCTCCGCGTAGTCCAGGCTGGTGGTCGTGGTGAAGTTGGGCTGCTGGAACATCAGCGGCGGCACCTTGGTGATGTCGGTGTGCCGGAACCCGCCGATGTCGCCGAGGCCGCTGATCAGCGGCGCGCCCGTGGGCGGGCTGATCAGGTCGAGCACCGCGGTCTCCTCCAGCCCCGCGGCGGTCGGCTTGATCGTGATCCGGCCGCCGTCGTCCCACTTGAGCAGGTCCGTCGTGCCGTAGATGGTGGCGCCGGTGCCGTACATCATCCGGTTGGAGTCGAACGGGTCGATCTCCAGCGACTCCACCATCCAGCCGAGCTTCGGCGAGGTCTCCGGCGGCTGCGGGTTCGCGCCCCAGCTCAGCCACGGCGAGGAGCTGATGTCCATGGTGTAGCGGAAGCTGCGCTCGGGGTAGCTCGTGAAGTCCCACGCCCGCGTCCACGTCGCGCCGCGGTCGGTGCTGCGGAAGATGATGACGTCCGGCCACCAGGAGATCTGGGTGGCGACCATCAGCGTGTCCGGGTTCTGCCGGTCGATCGTCAGGCCGCTGTAGCCGAAGTAGGCGTCGGAGCTGCTGGACGGGACCGGGCTGATCCGCGTCCACGCGCCGGTGGCGGTGTCGTACCTCCACACGTCGCCCTTGCCGCCGTCGTACGGGCCGCCGGTGTCGCTGGTGGCCAGGTAGAGGAAGCCGCCCTCGGCGTCCAGCTCGCCCTGGTGCGCGATGTAGCCGGTGGGCTGGCCGGCCAGCCGGGTCCAGGTCGCGCCCGCGTCCGTGCTGCGGTAGACCGTGTTCTCCTTGTCGGCCACGCCGACGTAGATCGTCTTGGAGGGGCCGCCGGCGGTCGAGGAGCGCGGGTCGTAGGTCACCCACACCACGCCCTGGATGTCGTTCGAGTAGCCGTTGGGGTCGTTCGGGTCGGCGACGTAGTTGCCCGGGTTGGGGAAGCTCGCCACCTGCGACCACGTCACGCCGCTGTCCGTGCTGCGCCACAGGCCCTTGCCGCTGGGCGCGCCGAAGTACAGCACCCGCCCGTCGTTCGGGTCGACCGACAGCCGCTCCCCCATGCCGCGGCCCGGCATGTTGCCGCCCACCTTGAACGGCAGCTCGGTGCGCTGCCACGTGGCGCCGCGGTCCGAGGAGCGCAGGATCGCGCCGTTGTTCGGGTCCCAGCTGTTGGTGTACATGCCCACGGCCGCGTACACCTTGTCGGCGTTCTTCGGGTCCGGCGCGATGCTCGCCACGCCGTTGTAGCCCCACTTGTCCCAGCCGACCCAGTCCAGCAGCGGGATCCAGCGACCGGTGGCCTGGTTCCACCGGTACGCGCCGCCGATGTCGGTGCGCGCGTAGATCAGGTCCTTCTCCGCGGGGCTGAACACGATGCCCGGCACGAACCCGCCGCCCGCGATCTCCACGTTGCGCCAGTTGTGCGGCTGCACGATGCCCGAGGCGGACAGCGGCGGCGACGCGGGACTCGCCGCGGCGGTCACCAGCACCACACCGAGCGCGGCGACGGCCGCGGCGGTCAACGCGAGAAGCCGCTTCATGACTCCACCCCCACATTCATGACTGGCACATCCGTGACGGGCACGCTCGCGTCCGGCCACACCCGTGGTCGGACCTGCCCGAACGCACCGGTCCCGGCCGAGTTCGCGGTCGGGGTGGCGTCCGGGTGACCCTCGGCCCGACGGCCCGCGACTCCCACCGGGCCCGGCGGGGCTGCTGCCGCCGTGGACGGGGTGCGTCGGGCCATCGGTGCTGCGCTCCTTCGCGCGGGGTGGGAGGAGGCGGTGGGCGAGAGGGATCCGCCTCCTCCCTGGCTTGAGGAAGTCAGGGTCTGGAGGTCGTGCGTTCCGGACGCGAAAGTGGCCGTCCGTTACCAGTTCTGGGAGCGCTCCCAGAACAGGCAGGATTGGACCGTAGCCAGGCTGATCGACTGACGGCAAGGGTCGGGACTAGGCCATCCGAGTGAACTGTGGACTCGGGGCGACCGGCCGGCGTCGAATGCGTCGAACGAACCGTCGAATCGCTTCGAAATGCCGCGACCCGGACCGAGGGGCCCGGGTCGCGGCATGTCCTCCGAGATCGACTCAGGCGCTCGAACGGGTGACCATCGAGGTCGGGAGGAGCAGGAACGGCGGGAGGTTCTCCTCGCCGGCCAGCTCCGCCATGAGCCGCCACGTCATGGTGCGCCCCAACTGCTCCACGTCCTGCCGGATCGTGGTCAGCGGCGGCACCGCGGTCGAGGCGATCATCAGGTCGTCGAACCCGACCACGGCGACGTCCTGGGGCACCTTCTTGCCGTGCGCGTGCAGGGTCTGCAACGCGCCCAGCGCCATGATGTCCGCGCCGACGAACACCGCGTCCAGGTCCGGGGCCTGCTCGAGCAGGTCGGCCATGGCCGCGGCGCCGCTCTCCGGCGTGAAGTCACCGTAGGCGACGAGGCCGGTGTCGACCCTGGCCTGGCTCAGGCCGCGCTTCCAGCCCGAGAGGCGGTCCATGCCGACCGCCATGTCCCGGGGGCCCGCGATGGTGCCGATGCGCTTGTGACCCCGCGCGACCAGGTAACGAGCCGCTTCCATCGCGCCGTTGAAGTTGTCCGAGTCCACATAGGGCACTCCACCGGCGCCGAGGGGCCTGCCGCAGACCACGGTCGGCAGGCCCGCGTCGGCGAGCGTGCGGGGCAGCGGGTCCTGGCCGTGCAGGCTGATCACCAGCACGCCGTCCACGTGGCCACCGCACAGGTAGTTCACCAGGTCCTGCTCGTCGCCCTCCTTGCTCATCATGAGGACGAGCTGGACCCGCTTGCCCGCGAGCTCGGCGTGCACACCGCGCAGCACACCGGCGAAGAACGGGTCGTTCAGCACCCGGCTGCCCTGCTCGGACACGACCATGGCGATGCAGTTCGCCCGGCTGCCCGCGAGCGTCCGGGCCGCCTGGTTCGGGCTGTACCCGAGCTTCCCGATGGCCTGGTGGACGGCTTCACGCGCCCTGGAGCTGACGTACGGCTCGCCGTTGATCACCCGGGAGACGGTCGACTTCGACACCCCGGCTGCCCGAGCGACCTCCTCGAGCCGGGTGTTGGGTCGTCGCGCCTTGGGCGGGTCAACGGCATCTGTCACGGAGCGACCGTCGCCGCGAGAACGTTGCCACGGGCAACCTGTGAGTACCACATGGCGCTCATCTTAGGCGTCCGCACCTGGGTCTCGTAGTCGACATGCACGATCCCGAACCGCTTGGCGTAGCCCTCGGCCCATTCGAAGTTGTCCATGAGCGACCACGCGAAGTAACCGCGGAGGTCGACACCCGCCTCGATGGCCGCGTGCGCGGCCCTGAGGTGCGACTCGATGTAACCGAGGCGCTCGGGGTCGTTGATCGATCCATCGTCGCTGACGGAGTCGACGTAGGCCGCGCCGTTCTCGGTGACGTACAGCGGGATGCTGGGGTAGTCCTGGTGCACCCGCATGAGGACCTTGAACAAGCCGTCCGGCTGCACCTCCCAGTCCATGGCGGTGCGCGGCAGGCCGCGGCTGGGGAACGACACGTGCTCGGCGCCGACCCACGGTGACCCGGTCGGGCGACGCCCGTTGGTCTGGACCGGGGCCTCCGGCTCCGGCGTGCCGCTGACGAAGTGCTCGGCGTAGTAGTTGACGCCCAGCTGGTCCAGCGGCGCGGAGATGATCTCCAGGTCGTTCTCGCGGATGTGCTTCGAGAAGCCGTACGGCTCCAGGTCCTCCACGATGTCCGCCGGGTACTCGCCCTTGAACAGCGGGTCCAGGAAGATCCGGTTCTGCAGGCCGTCGAGCCGGCGGGCGGCGTCGAGGTCGGCCGGGTCGTCCGGGTCCGCCGGGATGATCGGGTACATGTTGAGCGTGATGCCGATCTTGGCGTTCGGCGCCTGCTCGCGGATCACCGAGGTGGCCAGGCCGTGCGCCAGCAGCAGGTGGTGCACGGCCGCGACGGCGGCCTCCGGCTCCTGGCGGCCTGGCGCGTGCACGCCCGCGGCGTAGCTGAGCAGCGACGAGCACCACGGCTCGTTGAGCGTGGTCCAGTTGTCCACCCGGTCGCCGAGCGCGCCGACGACCGACTCGGCGTACTCCGCGAAGCGGTACGCGGTGTCGCGGTTGGCCCAGCCGCCCTCGTCCTCCAGCGTCTGCGGGAGGTCCCAGTGGTAGAGCGTCAGCCACGGGGTGATGTTGTTCTCGAGCAGCTTGTCGACCAGCCGGGAGTAGAAGTCCAGGCCGGGCTGGTTGACGGGACCCGCGTCCGGGCGGATGCGCGGCCACGCGGTGGAGAACCGGTAGGCGTGCAGCCCGAGGTCGACCATCAGCTGGACGTCCTCGTCCACGCGGTAGTAGTGGTCGGCCGCGGGATCACCCGTGTCACCGCCCACCACCGCGCCCGGAAGCTGGCAGAACGTGTCCCAGATGGACGCGGTGCGACCGTCCGCGGTGGTCGCGCCTTCGATCTGGAACGCCGCTGTCGCGGCGCCCCACACGAATCCCTCGGGAAAGGAAATCGACTCCACAGCTACCCCTTCACAGCACCCTGCATGATCCCGGCGACGATCTGCCGACCGAGTACGAGGAAGACGATTAGAATCGGGACCGTGGCCATCGTGGTCCCGGCGAGCACGAGCGTTTTGTCGACGTAGTAGCCGCTCTGCAACTTCTCCAGGGCGACCTGCATCGTCGGGTTGTCCGCGTTGAGCACGATCAGCGGCCAGAGGAAGTCGTTCCACGACATCATGAACGTGAAGATGCCCAGCATGGCGGCGGCCGGGCGCACCGCGGGCAGGCACACGTGCCAGAACGTGCGGATCATGCTGCACCCGTCCATGCGGGCCGCCTCGATCAGCTCGTCCGGCACGGCGTCGGCGATGTACTGGCGCATCCAGAACACGCCGAACGCGGTCACCAGGTTGGGGACGATGACCGCGCCGAGGGTGCCGGACCAGCCGTACTCCGCCATCACCATGTACAGCGGGATGATGCCGAGCTGCGTGGGCACGGCGAGCGTGGCGACCACGAACACCATCAGCGGACCGCGACCCTTGAACCGCAGCTTCGCGAACGCGAAACCGGCCAGCGTCGAGAGCACCACCACGGAGATCGTGACCGTGCCGGAGACGATGATGCTGTTGCCCAGCGCCTTCCAGAACGGGATCGTGTCCAGCACGCGGCTCGCGTTCTCGAAGAAGTTCCCGCCCGGCAACATCGGCGAGTCCTTGGTGAACGCCGCGTCGTCGTGGCTGGCCACCAGGAACGACCAGTAGAACGGGAACGCCGAGCCCAGGATGAAGGCGATCAGGATTCCGTAGACGACGAAGCCCGGCCGCCGCTCGGAGAGCGACGTCGCCTTCGAGCGCCTCCGCTTGACTGGCTTGGACCCGGTCGCGCTCGGCGCCGGGCGATCGGTGATGGTGGCCATCACGCCTCCCCACTGGACGCGAGCTTGCGGGTGAGCAGGAAGTTGATCCCCGCGATCGCGATGATGACGATGAACAGGATCCAGGCCATCGCCGAGGCGTAGCCGAGGTCCTGGCTCTGGAAGCCGGCTTGGTACATGTAGAGCACGACCGTCTGGTACTGGTTGGTCGCGCCGCCGTTGGCGCCCGCCGAGGGCGAGAACAGCAACGGCTCGGTGAAGATCTGCAGACCGCCGATGGTCGACGTGACGATCACGAAGATCAGGGTGGGGCGCAGCATCGGGAGCGTGATGCTGAAGAACTGGCGCACCTTGCTCGCGCCGTCGACCCACGCCGCCTCGTAGACGTCGCGCGGGATGGCCTGCATGGCTGCCAGCACGATCAGGGCGTTGTAGCCGGTCCAGCGCCAGTTCACCATGGTGGCGATGGCCACGTGGCTCCACCAGCGGTCGGCCTGCCAGTCGATCCGCTCGAAGCCGAGCAGCTCGATGATGTCGTTGATGCTGCCGTACTGGACGCCGAACAGGTCGCCGAAGATGATGGTCAGGGCGACGAGGCTGGCGACGTAGGGCAGCAGCACGCCCATCCGCCAGCCGGTGCGACCGCGCAGGGCGGTGTTCAGCAGCACGGCCAGCAGCACCGCGATGATGACCTGGGGGATCGTCGAGATCGCGAAGATGCTGAACGTGTTGACCATCGCGTTCCAGAACTGCGAGTCGGCCAACAGGTTGGTGTAGTTCTCGACGCCGATGAACGGCTGCTCGTCCGCTCCGAGCTCCCACTCGAACAGGGAGATGTAGGCCGTGTAGAGCAGCGGGAACAGTCCCACGACCGCGAACAGGACGAAGAACGGGGCGATGTACAGGTACGGCGAGAACTTCACGTCCAGCCGGTTCAACCGGTAGCGCCAGCTCAGCTTGCCCGTACCGATGTCATCGTTGTCGTCGCGCCGCGGCGGGCGGGGCTCGGCGCCCCGCCCGCGCGCGACCGAAAGCTCGGTCGTCATTACTTGGCAGCCTTCTTGGCTCCCTCGATGACCTTCGCCCACGCGTCGGCGGACGCCGTGCCCTGTTCGACCGAGGCGAGCGCCGGGGAGACCACGTTGTCCTGGATCTCACCGTCCTGCGGGCCCTTGTACTGGGCCGCCGCGACCTTGTTGGCCTGCTCGGCGAACAGCATGCCGACCTTCTCGCCGCCGAAGTACTCGCTGGTCTGGTTGAGCAGCTCCGGGGAGATCAGGGCCTCGGTCTGGCTCGGGAAGGTGCCCTTGGCCTTGAACGCCTTGATCTGCTGCTCCGGCGCGGTCAGCCACGCGGCCAGCTTGGCGGCCTCGGCCTTGTTCTTGCCCTGCTTCGGGACGGTCAGGTACGAGCCGCCCCAGTTGCCGCCGCCGCCGGGGAACGCCGCGGTGACGGCCCACTTGCCCTTGTGGTCGGGACCGGCGTTGCCCTCGATGACACCCAGCATCCAGGACGGGCAGGTCTTGGTGGCGAACGCCGACTCCTTGAAGCCGGTCTGCCACTCCGGGCTCCACGCGGCGAGCTTGGCCGACTGGCCACCCGCGACCGCGGCGACGACCTGGTCCCAGATCTTCTTGTCGGTGTTGGTCTCGATCACGAGCTTGTCGTCGCGGTCGAAGTAGCCGACCTCGGCCTGGTTGTGCATCGGGTTGAAGATCTGCGCGGCCGAGTCGAACCACGGCTTGCCGGTCGCCTTGACGTACTTGTCACCGGCCTCGAAGTACGAGTCCCAGGTGGCGAACAGGGCCTTCACGCCCTCGGAGTCGGACGGCAGGCCGGCCGCCTCCAGCATGTCCTTGCGGTAGCACATGGCCAGCGGGCCGATGTCGGTGCCGTAGCCGATGAGCTTGTTGTCCTTGGTCGTGACCGCGTCGACCTTCCACTGCAGCCAGCGGTCCTCGCGGACGTCCTTCGGGCCGATCTCCTTCAGGTCCTCGAACTGGCCGGACTTGGCCATGACCTGGCTCAGGAAGCCCTCTTCGACGGCTTCGACGTCGGCCAGACCGGAGCCCGCGCCCAGCTTGGTGAACAGGTTCTGGTGGTGCGGCGCGCCCTGGCCGGTCTTGCGCTGCGTGACCTTGACGTTCGGGTTCGCGGCCTCGTACTCCTTGAGGAGCTCCTCGTAGCCGAACTCGTTGAAGGTCGCGATGGTCAGCTCGACCTTGCCATCTGACGACGTGCCGGACCCTCCCGAGCCACAGGCCGTGGCGACTGCGGCAAGCACTGCGGTGCAGGCCAGGACTTTGGCCAAGCCTGCTCGACGGTAGCGCACGAGAACTCCTCAGTTGATCGGCGGTGAACGTTCTGGGAGCGCTCCCAGGTTTTGGGGGAGTGTGGTTCGCGCCACGGAGTTGTGTCAAGCTCCCGTGTCCGCGCTGTTACCGATGTTGCGTCATTTGCCTTGCTGGACCGATTCTGCTAGCCGTGCGTGCAGTGGTCCGTTCAGGCACTGTTCGTAGACCGGCCGGACACGCTCGGTTCATCTCGCGCCGAACGGCCCGAAACGATTCCCGAGTCGCGAACCCGCTCACCCGCCACCAGTCTGCACCGGAAGTGTGCGCGTGTCCGGCAGCGCCACACCGCGAGTCGCGGACAGTCGCGCGCCGAGTCGTCCGGACGGGTAGCGCGAGTCGGCCGACCGGGTGGCGTCACCGGCCGGCCGAGTCACCACCCGGACGACCCGCGGCGCGCGACGGGACGTCCGTTCAGGACCGATGATTCACCGAAGTGTTTCGTCACGCGCGCGGCGTCCCGGGATATTAGGGGTACCCCTCATGATCGACGCGTTTCCGCGACGTTATAGACCGCGAACGGGCGGCGTGCCGGCTCAGCCGCCGTCCTCCAGGTCGCCCTCGGTTTCCAGGTAGGCCTTTCGCAGCGCTTCCAGCGTCGCCGGCTCCGGGTGCTCCCACATACCCCGTTCGGCCGCCTCCAGGAGCCGTTCGGAGATGCCGTGCAGCGCCCACGGGTTGGACCGGGCCAGGAACTCCCGGTTCACCGGGTCCAGCACGTAGCTCGCCACGAGCTGCTCGTACATCCAGTCCGCGACCACGCCGGTGGTGGCGTCGTAGCCGAACAGGTAGTCGACGGTGGCCGCGAGTTCGAACGCCCCCTTGTACCCGTGCTTGCGCATCGCGGCCAACCACCTCGGGTTGACCACGCGGGCGCGGAAGATCCGGTTCGTCTCCTCGTTCAGCGTTCTGGTGCGCACCGCATCGGGCCGCGTGCTGTCGCCGACATAAGCGGCGGGCGCTTTACCGGTGAGCGCGCGCACGGTCGCAATCATTCCGCCGTGGTATTGGAAGTAGTCGTCGGAATCGGCGATGTCGTGTTCACGCGTGTCGATGTTCTTCGCCGCCACCGCGATGCGCTTGTAGGCGCTCTCCATCGCCGGCCGGGCTTCGACTCCGTCGAGTTCGCGGCCGTAGGCGTAGCCGCCCCACACCGCGTACACCTCGGCCAAGTCGGCGTCGTCGCGCCAGTTGCGGCTGTCGATGAGCGGGAGCAGGCCGGCGCCGTACGCGCCCGGTTTGCTGCCGAAGATCCGCATTGTCGCCCGGCGCGGGTCGTTGTGCTGCGCCAGATCGGCTTGGGCGTGCGCCCGGACGTAGTTGTCCGAGGCCGACTCGTCCAAGTTCGCGACCAGTCGCACCGCGTCGTCGAGCAGTGCCACGACGTGGGGGAATGCGTCGCGGAAGAAGCCGCTGATCCGGACCGTGACGTCGATTCGCGGCCGGTTCAACTCGTCGAGCGGGATCACTTCCAGACCGGTCACCCGGCGCGACTGGTCATCCCATTCGGGCCGCACGCCCAGCAGGGCCAGCACCTCGGCGATGTCGTCACCCGCCGTGCGCATCGCGCTCGTGCCCCAGACCGACAGGCCGACCGACGGCGGCCACTCCCCCGTGTCGGCGCGGTACCGCTCCAGCAGCGACTCGGCCATGGCCTGGCCGGTCTCCCAGGCGAGCCGGGACGGCACCGCCTTGGGGTCGACCGAGTAGAAGTTGCGGCCGGTCGGCAGCACGTTCACCAGGCCGCGCAGCGGCGATCCGCTCGGACCGGCGGGCACGTAGCCGCCGTCCAGGGCGTGCAGCACGTTCGTCAGCTCGTCCGTGGTGCGGGCCAACCGGGGCACGACCTCCAGCGCGGCGAACTCCAGGATCCGCGCCACGTCCTCCCGGTCGGTGAGGGTCCGGGCGGCGTTCACGTCCCAATTGGCGTCTTCCATCGCTCGGACGAGCGCGCGGGCCTGCTCCTCGACCCGGTCGGTGGCGGTCCGGTCGTCGCCGGACTCGGTCAGGCCCAGCGCCTCGCGCAGGCCGGGCAGGGCGGCGACCTGGCCCGCCCACATCTGCTTGGCCTGCAGGATCGACAGCACCAGGTTCACCCTGGTCTCGCCGGTGGGCGCCTGCCCCAGCACGTGCAGGCCGTCGCGGATCTGGACGTCCTTGACCTCGCACAGCCAGCCGTCGACGTGCAGGATCAGCTCGTCGAACCCGTCGTCGTGCGGCCGGTCGGAAAGGCCCAGGTCGTGGTCGAGCTTGGCGGCCTGGATGAGGGTCCAGATCTGGGCCCGGATCGCCGGCAGCTTCGCCGGGTCCATCGCGGCGATGGTGCCGTGCTCGTCGAGCAGCTGCTCCAGCCGGGCGATGTCGCCGTAGCTGTCGGCCCTGGCCATCGGCGGCACGAGGTGGTCGACCAGGGTCGCGTGCGCCCGGCGTTTCGCCTGGGTGCCCTCGCCCGGGTCGTTGACCAGGAACGGGTAGATCAGCGGCAGGTCGCCCAGGGCGGCGTCGGGGCCGCAGCCCGCCGACATGCCCACGGTCTTGCCGGGCAGCCACTCCAGGTTGCCGTGCTTGCCGACGTGCACCACGGCGTCGGCGCCGAACTCGTCCTCCAGCCAGCGGTAGGCGGCGAGGTAGTGGTGGCTCGGCGGCAGGTCCGGGTCGTGGTAGATGGCGATGGGGTTCTCGCCGAAGCCGCGCGGCGGCTGGACCATGACCACGACGTTGCCGGAGCGCAGGGCGGCCAGCACGATCTCGCCGTCGGGGTCCTTCGACCGGTCGACGAACAGCTCGCCGGGCGCCTCGCCCCAGTGCCGCTCCATCTCCTGCCGCGTGTCCTCGGGCAGGGTGGCGTACCACTGCCGGTAGCGGGCCGCCGGCAGCCGGACGGGGTTGCCCTGGAGCTGCTCCTCGGTGAGCCAGTCGGCGTCCTGGCCGCCGGCGGCGATGAGGGCGTGGATCAACGCGTCGCCGTCCAGGTCGGCCACGCCGGGCAGCTCGTCGCCGATGTCGTAGCCGTGCTCCTCCATGGCGGTGAGCAGCCGCACGACGCTGGCCGGCGTGTCCAGGCCGACCGCGTTGCCGATGCGGGAGTGCTTGGTCGGGTAGGCCGACAGCATCACCGCGATGCGCCGTTCGGCCGGCGGCACGTGCCGCAGCCGGCCGTGGCGCACGGCGATGCCCGCCACCCGCGCCGCGCGTTCGTCGTCGGCGACGTAGACCGTGAGGCCGTCCTCGTCGACCTCCTTGAACGAGAACGGCACCGTGATGATCCGGCCGTCGAACTCCGGGATCGCGACCTGGGTGGCGGTGTCCAAAGGGGACAGCCCGTCGTCGTTCCCGTCCCACGCGGCACGGCTGCTGGTCAGGCACAGGGCCTGGAGGACCGGCACGTCGAGTGCGGCCAGCGCGCCCACGTCCCACGCGTCGTCGTCACCGCCGGCGGACGCGGAGGCGGGCTTGGTGCCGCCGGCCGCGAGGACGGTCACCACCAGGGCGTCGGCCTCGCCGAGCACGGCCAGCAGCTCCTGCTCCGCCGTGCGGAGGGAGGCGCAGTAGACCGGCAGCGGACGGCCGCCCTTGGCCACGATCGCGTCGCACAGCGCGTGCACGAACGCCGTGTTCCCGGCCACGTGGTGGGCCCGGTAGTACAGGACGGCGATGGTCGGACCCCCGCCCGCGTCCTGCCGTTCGAGCAGGCCCCAGGTGGGCGTCGGCGCGGGCGGCGCGAAGCCGTGGCCGGTCAGCAGCACCGTGTCGGACAGGAAGTGGTGCAGCTGGGCGAGGTTCGCCGCGCCGCCGTGCGCCAGGTAGGCGTGCGCCTCCGCGCAGACGCCGCCGGGCACGGTCGACAGCTCCATCAGGGGCGCGTCGGGGTTCTGCTCACCGCCCAGCACGACGACCGGCAGGCCCGAGGCGAGCAGCCGGTCCAGCCCCTCCTCCCACATCCGGCGTCCGCCGAGGATGCGCACGACCACCAGGTCGACGCCCTCCACCAGCGCCGGGAGGTCGTCCACGGCGGTGCGGGCGGGGTTGGCCAGGCGGTAGTCGGCGCCACTCGCGCGGGCGGACAGCAGGTCCGTGTCGGAGGTCGACAACAGCAGGATCACGTGCGGGCTCCATCCCTCGGGGGTCCTCGCCCCGGTCGTAGGGGACGGCGAGCGGAGTTCCTGACTCCCGGGGACTCCCCCGGTCACAGTGGCGGGACCGCGCCGGATTCACACCGGCTTCCTCCTGCTGCTTCGCCGTTCGGAGGTCACCCTAACGGCAGTTAGCATCCAATCCATGCCAGCGGATCGAACTCACCCGGACGCCTGCCCCGGCGCCATCGACGTGCACCAGGCCGCCGACGGCGGGTTGGCACGCGTGCGGGTGCCCGGCGGGACGCTGAACGCCGTGCAGGTCGACGCGCTGCGCGCCGCCGCGCTGGAGTTGGGCGACGGGTTCCTCGAACTGACCTCACGGGCGAACGTGCAGATCAGGGGCCTGGCACCGGGCGCCGAGCACGAGCTGGGCGCACGGGTGGCCGAGGTCGGCCTGCTGCCCTCGATGACGCACGAGCGGATGCGGAACATCGTCGCCGCGCCGTTGGAGGACAACCAGGCGCTGGTCGACGCGATCGACGCGGCGTTGTGCGGCGTCCCGGAGCTGGCGTCCCTGCCAGGGCGTTTCCTGGTCACGGTGGGTGGCGCGGTGAGCGGCCTGGCGGGTGACATCGGGCTCGTCGGTGACGCGTTGTTCCTGGCAGGCCACGATTCAGGGCTGCGCGTGGCCGATCCGGTCGAGGCCGTCGTGACCGCCGCACGGCTGTTCGGCGAGCTGCGCGGCGACGCGTGGCGGCTGTCCGAAGTGGACGGCGGTGTGCGGAAGATCACTGAGGCGTTGGGCGTTCCGGGTGACGCCCGGATCGAGCCGGGTGTGACGCCCGTCGCACCCGGCTCGCACGGCTCCGTCGTCGTGGCGGGCGTGCCGTTCGGGCGCTGGGACGCACGGCTGCCGGCCGGCGTGCCGGTCCGGCTCACGCCGTGGCGGAGCGTGGTGCTGCCGGCCGGGAGCGATACCAGCGGCCTGTTCACCTCGCCGGACTCCCCGTGGCACGGCGTCAGCGCGTGCACGGGGCGACCGGGCTGCGCCAAGTCGCTGGCCGACGTGCGCGCCGACGCGACCCGCTGGCTCGGCACCCGGACCACGCCGGGCCGGGTGCACTGGTCGGGCTGCGCACGCCGGTGCGGCAGGCCGGCCGGCGACGTGGTGGAGTTCGTCGCGACCGGCGACGGGTACGAGGAGATCAAGTGACCAGCTACGTCAAGGACGGCGCGGAGATCTACCGCCGCTCCTTCGCCACCATCCGCGCCGAGGCAGACCTCGCGCGGTTCCCGTCGGACGTGTCCCGGGTGGTGGTGCGCATGATCCACGCCTGCGGGATGGTCGACCTGGTCACGGACGTCGACTTCTCACCCGACGTCGTGCGTGACGCGCGGGCGGCGCTCGTGGCCGGCGCGCCGATCCTCTGCGACGCGCAGATGGTCGCGGCGGGCGTGACGCGGCGTCGGCTGCCCGCGGACAACGAGGTCGTCTGCACGTTGGGCGACCCGCGCGTGCCGGGGCTGGCGGCGGAGCTGGGCACCACGCGCAGCGCGGCGGCGTTGGAGCTGTGGCGCGACGAGCTGGCCGGCGCCGTGGTCGCCATCGGCAACGCGCCGACCGCGTTGTTCCACCTGCTGGACATGATCGCGGCGGGCGCACCCCGGCCCGCCGCCGTGCTGGGCGTGCCGGTCGGATTCATCGGCGCGGCCGAGTCGAAGGACGCGTTGGCGGACAACGGTCTGGGGCTGGAATACCTGGTCGTGCGCGGTCGGCGGGGCGGCAGCGCCATGACCGCGGCGGCGCTCAACGCGATCGCGAGCGAGGAAGAATGACGGGCAAGCTGTACGGGGTCGGTGTCGGTCCGGGCGACCCGGAGCTGGTGACCGTCAAGGCGGCGCGGCTGATCGGCGAGGCCGACGTGGTCGTCTTCCACAGCGCGCGGCACGGGCGGAGCGTGGCGCGCAAGATCGCCGCGCCGTACCTGCGGGACGGGCAGGTCGAGGAGCAGCTGGTCTACCCCGTCACCACCGAGGACTCCGACGACTACCAGGGCGAGATCGACGCGTTCTACGAGGAGTGCGCGGCGCGGTTGGCCGCGCACCTGGACGCCGGGCGCACGGTGGTGGTGCTGGCGGCCGGCGACCCGTTCTTCTACGGCTCCTACATGCACCTGCACAAGCGGCTGGCGCACCGGTACGAGGCCGAGGTCGTGCCCGGCGTGACGTCGGTGAGCGCGGGCGCGGCGGTGATCGGCCGGCCGCTGGTGGAGCGGGACGAGGTGCTGACCGTGCTGCCGGGGACGTTGTCGGCGGACGCGCTGGTGGAGCACCTGGCCGGCGGCGACCCGGTGGCGATCATGAAGCTGGGCAGGACGTTCCCGCAGGTGCGGGAGGCGTTGGCGCGCGCGGGGCGGTTGGACGAGGCCTGGTACGTGGAGCGGGCGACGACCGGCGCGCAGCGGACCGCGCCGCTGTCCGAAGTGGACGCCGACGGCGTGCCGTACTTCTCGTTGGCGTTGCTGCCGAGCAAGCCCGCGGCCCGTCCGGAGTCCGAGGGCCGGGTGGTGGTGGTCGGGCTCGGCCCGGCCGGTCCCGAGTGGTTGACGCCGGAGGCGCGGCGGGCGTTGGCTGAGGCCGACGACCTGGTCGGGTACGTGACCTACCTGAACCGGGTGCCGGTGAACCCGCGGCAGCGGCGGCACGCGTCGGACAACAAGGTGGAGGCCGAGCGGGCGGCGTTCGCGCTGGACCTGGCGAAGCGCGGGCGGCGGGTCGCGGTGGTGTCCTCGGGCGACCCCGGGGTGTTCGCGATGGCCAGCGCGGTGCTGGAGGTGGCGACCGACGAGCAGTTCGCGGACGTGCCGGTGACGGTGCTGCCGGGGTTGACCGCGGCGCACGCGGTGGCGAGCCGGGTCGGCGCGCCGTTGGGGCACGACTACTGCGTGGTGTCGTTGTCCGACCGGCTCAAGCCGTGGGACGTGATCGAGGAGCGGCTGGAGGCGGCGGCGAAGGCCGACCTCGTGCTGGCGATCTACAACCCGGCCTCGCGCAGCCGCACGTGGCAGGTGGACAAGGCGCGCGACCTGCTGCTGCGGCACCGCTCCCCCGACACGCCGGTGGTCGTCGGGCGTGACGTCGGCGGGCCGGAGGAGTCCGTGCGGGTGGTGCGGTTGGCGGACCTGGACGCGTCCACCGTGGACATGCGGTGCCTGGTGCTGGTCGGGTCGTCGCAGACGCGGGTGAGCGCGCGTGGCACCGTCTTCACGCCGCGCCGCTACCCCGGGTGAGCCAGTCGACGGCCTCGGCCACCGTCTCCACCAGCGGCGCTCGTGGTGGCGGTGGTCGGCGCACGACGACGACGGGGATGCCGAGGTGACGGGCCGCGGTCAGCTTGGCCGCCGTCATCGGGCCGCCGCTGTCCTTGGTGACCAGGACTTCGATCCGGTGTTCGCGCAGGAGCGCCAGCTCACCGTCCACTGTGTACGGTCCGCGGTCCAGGACGAGGCGCAGGCGCGGGTTCGGCGGGTCGGGCGGGTCGACGGTGCGCGCGACACCGCTGGTGAACGCGGCCAGCTCCTGGCGGCCGGTGGTGATGAACGCCCGGCGGCCGGCGACGAGCGTGGCGGCCTCGGCGACGCTGTCCACGTACCGCCAGCCGTCCTCGGGCGGCCAGCCGGGGCGGCGCAGCACGAGGAACGGCGTCCCGGTCGTGGTGGTGGCGGCGAGGGCGTTGGCGGTGATGCGGTCGGCGAACGGGTGGGTGGCGTCCACGACGGCGTCCACGCGTTCGGCCCGCAGGTAGGCCACGAGCCCTTCGACGCCGCCGAAACCGCCGATGCGGACCTCGCCCTCGGGCAGCTTGGGGTCGGCCACCCGACCGGCCAGCGACGAGATCACGCGGACGTCGGTGAGCTGCCGGACCAGTTCACGGGCCTCGCCCGTGCCACCCAGCACCAGCACGGTCTTCACGGCTGTTGCATCCTGTCGTCGTGAGCACGAACCTGCGCTTCGGCTGGACCACCGGCGCCTGCGCCACCGCCGCGACCACGGCGGCGTACACGGCGCTGCTCACCGGCGAGTTCCCCGACCCGGTCGGGATCGTGCTGCCGAAGGGCCAGACGCCGTCGTTCGCCCTGGCCCGCGAGGAGCTGGGTGACGACCGGGCGTTCGCCGCGATCGTGAAGGACGCGGGCGACGACCCGGACGTCACGCACCTCGCGCTGGTCGGGTCCACCGTCCGGCGCGGCGCGCCGGGCAGCGGCGTGGTGTTCGAGGCCGGGCCCGGTGTGGGCACGGTGACGAAACCCGGCCTGCCGCTGGCGGTCGGCGAGCCGGCGATCAACCCCGTGCCGCGGCAGCTGATGCGCGAGCACATCGCGCGGGTGGCCTCGGCGCACGGCGGCAGCGGCGACGTGGTCGTGTCGATCTCGGTCGAGCACGGCGAGGAGCTGGCGCGCAAGACGTGGAACCCCCGGCTGGGGATCCTGGGCGGGCTGTCGATCCTCGGCACGACGGGGATCGTGGTGCCGTACTCGTGCTCGGCGTGGATCGACAGCATCCGGCGCGGCATCGACGTGGCGCGGGCGCAGGGGTACGAGCACGTGGCCGGGTGCACCGGGAGCACGTCGGAGAAGGTCGCGGCGGCGCTGCACGGGCTGCCGGAGGACGCGTTGCTGGACATGGGCGACTTCGCCGGCGCGGTGCTGAAGTACCTGCGCCGCCACCCCGTGGCCCGGCTGACCGTCGCGGGCGGGATCGGGAAGCTGTCCAAGCTGGCGGACGGGCACCTGGACCTGCACTCGGGCCGGTCGCAGGTGAACCTGGGCTTCCTGGCGTCCCTCGTGGACGACCCGGCGCTGGCCACGGCCGTCGCCGAGGCCAACACCGCGCTCGGCGCGTTGCAGGTGTGCCAGGCGGCGGGGGTGCCGCTGGGCGACCTGGTCGCGGAACGCGCCAAGGCGACGGCGGACGACGTGCTGCGCGGCGCCCCGGTCGCCGTGGACGTGATCGTGATCGACCGCGCGGGCACGGTCGTCGGCCGCGCCTGACGCCTCAGAACATCCCGTGGGGCACGTGGGCGTCGTCCGGCACCGGCTGGACCACGTCCCAGTGCTCGGCGATGAGGCCGTCGGCGAACCGCCAGATGTCGACCACGGCCGCGCCACGTGCGCCCTCCTCCTCGACCAAGTGGTAGTGCACCACGACGTGCTCATCATCGGCGATGACGCGCTTGAGCTCCAGCCGCGCCCTGGCCACCGGGGACTCCTTGATGAACTCCACGAACGCGTCACGACCGGACGGGTTGCCGGGGCTGTGGTCGACGAAGTCCTCCCGCAGCACGGTGTGCAGCACGTCGTGGTCGCCGGCGGCGAACCGCGCGAACGCGGTGAGGAACAGCGCCTTGTTGGCCTCGGCGGGGCTCTGGGCGGTGGTGTCGGTCATGGCTCCACCGTGGCAGCCGGTGATCACCCCGTCGATTACCCGGCGGGTAATGGCGGTCCCGACGGGCCGGGACGTACCGTGGCGACGAGGTGGAACCACATGTCCCAGGCCGGCACGGTCGGTGAGCTGCTCCGCGAGTGGCGGCGACGGCGACGGGTGAGCCAGCTCGAGCTCTCCGTCCAGTCGGGCGTGTCGAGCCGGCACATCAGCTTCGTGGAGACCGGCCGCACGAGGCCGAGCCGTCGGATGGTGCTGCACCTGGCCGAGCACCTCGCCGTGCCGCTGCGCGAGCGCAACCACCTGCTCGTGGCGGCCGGGTACGCGCCGGTCTACCGGGAGCGCGCCCTGGACGCGCCGGACATGGCCGCCGCCCGTGACGCCCTCCGCCAGGTCCTCGACGGGCACGAGCCGTACCCGGCCCTGGTCGTCGACCGCCGCTGGAACCTCCTCGCCACGAACTCCGCGGCCGAGGTCTTCCTCGACGGCGTCGACCCGGCGCTGCTGGAACCACCGGTCAACGTGATGCGCCTCGGGTTGCACCCGAACGGGTTCGCACCCAGGGTGGTCAACCTGCCGGAGGTGCGCGCGCGGCTGATGGCCCGCCTCGCGCGCCAGGCGGGCGATCCGCACCTGGCCGCGCTCCACGAGGAGCTGCTGTCCTACGGCCCGCCGGGCGACTACCCGCCGCCCGGCGCGCACGACATCGCCCTGCCCATCCGCATCCGCCACCGCGGGCACGTGCTGAGCTTCATCAACACGGTCGCCACCTTCGGCACCGCCGTCGACATCACGCTCGAGGAGATCGCGATCGAGTCGTACTTCCCGGCGGACCGGGCCACCGCGGAGGCGCTGGGCGCCCGGTCATGAACGGCTGCGGGTGGTCGAGTAGAGGTGGCTGTCCGGGAAGCCCTCGGCGGTCAGGACCTTGCCGACGACGATGACGGCGGTGCGCTTCACCCCGGCGGCGCGCACCTGCTCGGCGATGTCGGCGAGCGTGCCGCGCAGCACCAGTTCGTCCTCCCGGCTGGCGCGGGCGACCACGGCGACCGGGCACCCCGGGCCGTAGTTCGGCAGCAGGTCGGCGACCACCTCCTCGATCCGCTGCACGGCCAGGTGCAGCACGAGCGTCGCCCCGGACCGGCCGAGCGTCGCCAGGTCCTCCCCCGGCGGCATGGGGGTGGCGCGGGCCGACGTGCGGGTCAGGACCACGGTCTGGCCGATGCCCGGCACGGTCAGCTCGCGGTTCAGCGACGCGGCGGCGGCGGCGAAGGCGGGCACACCCGGCGTCACGTCGTACGGGATGCCCAGGGCGTCCAGGCGGCGCATCTGCTCGGCCATCGCGCTGAACACCGACGGGTCGCCGGAGTGCAGGCGGGCCACGTCCCGGCCGGCGGCGTGCGCGGCGGCGAGCTCGGTGGTGATCCGGTCGAGGTCCAGGTTCGCGGTGTCCACCAGGTGGACGTCCGGCGGGCAGTGCCCGAGGACCTCGACCGGGACCAGCGCCCCCGCGTAGAGGCAGACCGGCGACTCGGCGATGAGCCGCGCCGCCCGCAGGGTCAGCAGGTCGGCCGCGCCGGGCCCGGCGCCGATGAAGTGCACGGTCACGCGTTCTCCTTGGTCACGATCCAGGTCGTCACGGGCAGCTGCGGTCGCCAGCCGGTGAAGCCGCCGATCGCGGTCGCCCGGCTCACCTCCAGCCGCGTCAGGTCGCCGCCCAGCCGACCGCGCCACCGCGTCAGCACGGCCTCCGACTCCAGCGTGACGGCGTTGGCCACCAGCCGCCCGCCCGGTTTCAGCGCGTCCCAGCAGCGCTCGACCACGCCGTCGGCGGTCAGGCCGCCGCCGATGAACACGGCGTCCGGCCCTTCCTGGTTCATCACAGCCAGGTCGAGCGCCCCCGGCGACGTGCCGACGACGACCTCGATCCCCGGCACGCCCGACTTCGTCGCGTTGCGGGTGATGCGCGCGGCGCGCTCGGGGTGCTGCTCGACCGCGATGGCCCGGCAGCTCGGGTGGGTCCGGCACCACTCGACGGCGATGCTGCCCGCACCCGCGCCCACGTCCCACAGCAGCTCACCGGGGCGGGGCGCGAGCAGCGCCAACGTGACCGCCCGCACCTCGCGCTTGGTCAGCTGCCCGTCGTGCTCGTACTCCTCGTCCGGCCGACCCGGCGTCGACGACGTGCCGTCCGCGCCGCACTCGACCGCGAGCACGTGCAGCGGGTCGGCGTCGTCGAGCGAGTGGTGCACCCGCTCCCCCGGCCCGCCCAGCTGCTCCAGCACGGTCAGCCGCGCGTCCGGGGCCAGGGCGGCGACCTCGCGCGGGTTCCCGCCGAGCACGAGCACGCGCCGTCCCGGGTGCAGGTGCGGCACGACGAGCGCGGCGGGCTTGCCGACCAGGCTCACCACGTCCACGTCGTGCAACGCCCACCCCAGGCGGGCGCACGCCAGCGACACCGACGACGGGTGCGGCACGACGCGGACCCGCGCGGCGCCCAGCAGCCGCACCAGAGTGGCGCCGATGCCGTGGAACATCGGGTCGCCGCTGGCCAGCACGCCGACCCGCCGTCCGGCGTAGCGGGCCAGCAGGCCGGGCAGCGCGGGCGCCAGCGGCGACGGCCACGGCACCCGGTCGAACTCCCCCGGCACCAGGTCGAGCTGCCGGGCGCTGCCCATCAGCACCTCGCACGACGCGATCTCGTGCCGCGACGCGTCCGGCAGGCCGGCCCAGCCGTCGGCGCCGATGCCGATGACCGTGACGCTCACACCGTCCCCAGCACGCGGGTGACGGCGATCTCGATCACCACGCGCCGCGGGTTGGGCCGGGGCGTGCGGTAGCGGTCGGCGTACCGCCGCTCGGCGTCCTCGACCACCTCCGGCTCACGGCGGACGACCGCGCGTCCCTCCAGGGTCGACCACCGGCGTCCGTCCACTTGGCACACGGCCACGGGAGCGCCGCCGGCCGCCAGGATCTGCCGCGCCTTGTGCGAACCACCCGAGGTGATCACCCTGGCGGTGGCCGTCTCCAGGTCCAGCGTGACGCCGACCGGCACGACGTGCGGCGTCCCGTCCGGGCGGATCGTGGTCAGCGTGCACAGGTGGCGCTCGGTCCAGAACGCGCGGAAGTCCTCGCCCTTGCTCGACAACATGCGTGCATCATGCGGCACGCGCGGGCTATCGTGGAAAACGTGACGCGCCGATTTAGCCGCCCCCGGCCGGGAGACCCGGCCGCTGGGGCCTGTGGCGTGCGCTAGTTCACGCGGTCCCGGTGGCGGACCGGCTCGGCGGATCCCTCCAGCCGATGTCCACCACCGTCGAAGGGACCACCCGCGATGCCTCGCGACCTCAGCGACCCCGCGTACGGGCCGCACGCCGTGCAACTGCTGGTCGACGACGTCCTCGCCGCCCTGCCGGGTGAGTTGCGCGTGCTGCGCGACCACCCGGAGGTGTCGGTCGACGACAACTACACCGCGTTGGGCTACCCACCCGACGCCATCACCCGCGACGCCCGCTACACGCGCTACACCAGCGAGAACGGCATGCTGCGCAGCCACACGACGGCGATGGTGCCGCCCGCGTTGCGGCTGCTCGGCACGGAGGACGGCTGGGACGACGTGCTGCTGGCGTGCGTGGGGATGGTGTACCGCCGCGACGCGGTCGACCGGGTGCACTCGGGCACGCCGCACCAGCTCGACCTGTGGCGGATCTCCCACCACCGGGCCGACCTGGACGAGTTGATCGACGCCGTGATCACCACCGCCGTGCCCGGCATGCGGTACCGGACGACGCCCGCGACCCACCCGTACACCACGGCGGGACGGCAGGTGGACGTGCTGGTGGACGGCGAGTGGCTGGAGGTCGCCGAGTGCGGCCTGGCGGCCAGGCACGTCCTGCGCCGCGCGTGGCTGCCGGACGACGTGCACGGGCTGGCGCTGGGCGTCGGCCTCGACCGGCTGCTGATGCTGCGCAAGGGCATCCCGGACATCCGCCTGCTGTCCTCGGACGACCCGCGCGTGGCCGCCCAGATGCTGGACCTCGCGCCGTACCGGCCGGTGTCCAAGCACCCGCCGGTCACGCGGGACATCTCCGTCGCGGTCGGCGCGGACGCCGACGGCGAGACGATCGGCGACGTCGTGCGCGCGGCCGTCGGCGATTTGGTGGAGGAGGTCACGGTGGTCAGCGAGACCCCGGTGTCCGCCCTGCCGCCGGTGGCCGTGGCGAGGCTGGGCGCGCGGCCGGACCAGAAGAACGTGCTGCTGCGCCTGGTCCTGCGCCACCCGACCCGCACCCTGACCGACGACGACGCCAACGCCGCCCGTGACGCCGCCCACGCGGCCGTGCACGAGGGCAGTCAGCCCCTGACCTCGTTGAGGTAGTTGTAGATCGTGTACCGGGTCACGCCCAGCACGCCGGCCAGGTAGTCGATCGAATCGCGGATCAGGAAGAGGCCCGCTTCGTCCAGCACCCGCACCACCTGGGACTTGTGCGACTTCTTCATCAGCTCCACGGGCACGCCGACGGCGGTCACGGCGCGTTCGACCAGGAGGCGTTGGAGGGTGTCGACGTCGCCGGGGAAGGCCTCCACCGCCGGCGCCCCCGACACCGCCGTCTCCGGGCGTCGGTTCGGGCCAGGGTCGCTGTTGACGCACAGGCAGCCGACCGCCACCCCGTCGGCGTCGCGCAGGAACACGGTGGACGAGTGGATCACCCGCCCGTCCGGCGCGTAGGTCTCGTAGCCCGCCAGGTCCTGCGTCGTGCCACGGCGGACCAGGCCGAGCAGCAGGTCGGTCATCGGGCCGCCGACCTTGCGGCCGGTGAGGTCGCCCGCGATGGCGATGATCGAGTCGGGCAGGGCGCCGAGGTCGTGCAGCACGACCTCGGTGCCCGGTCCCAGCGCGGTGGCCAGGCTGTTCACCGTCGGGACCAGTGCGGTGAGCACCTCGGACGTCACCGCCGGAGCGGGCGCCGGCGCCTCGACGACGACCGGCTTGCGGATCTCCTTCAACGCGGTGGCGAAGCGGGCGACGGTGTCCGCGGTCGTGGAGGCGTGCGGTGACAGGCGCACGTGCTCCGGCCGCACGGTCGCGGCCACGCCCGCGTCCGCCAGCGCCGCGCCGATCACCGACGGCGCGTGATCGGGCAGCGTGAAGGCGAGGATGCCCGCGCGGCGGTCCAGCGCGGACACGACCGCGCCGCCGGCCGCGCGGATCACCTCGGCCAGTTCGTCGGATCGTTCGACGACCTGCGCGTGGATGGCCTCCACGCCGGCCACCTCGACCAGCTCCAACGCCGCCGCCAGCGCACCCGAGGCGATCGGGCTCAGGTTCGTGATCGACCACCCCGCCGCCCCCTCGCCGACGGGGTGGATGCCGTTGTCGAACAACCCGGGGTCCTCGGCGCCCGTCCAGCCCGACAGCACCGGGTCCAGCCTGCTCAGCGCCCGGTCGGACAGCGTCATGAACCCCGTCGACCAGCCCGCCCGCAGCCACTTCTGCCCGCCGACCACCAGCACGTCGGCCACCTCCCACGGCTCGTCGACCACCCCGAAGCCCTGGATGCCGTCCACGACCAGCAGCCGATCGCCGACCACCTCGCGCAACGCCGCCAGGTCGGCCCGGTAACCGGTGCGGAAGTCCACCGCGCTCACGGACACGGCGGTCGTGCGAGGCGTCAACGCCGCCCGCACCACGTCGGCCGTCACCGGACCGGGCGGCAGCCACGACACGTCGACGGACGGCGACCGCGCCCACGGGTAGGTGTTCGCCGGGAACTCCCCCGACGACACCAGCACCTCGCCGGTCACGCCCAGCGCCGCCTGGAACAGGCCGGTGCTCGTGTTCGGCAGCAACGTCACGTGGTCGGTGTCGCCGCGGCACAGCCGGGCCACCGCCGCCTTCGCGCGCAGCTCCTGTCGCATCAGGTCGTCCACCGTGGACGGGCCGGCCGACACCGACGCCTCCACCAGCCGCGTGGAGGCGTCCACCACCGCGAACGACGGCGGGCCGAAGCGGGCGAAGTCCAGGTACCCCTCCGGCTCGTGGAACTGGACGAGGTAGGACGACGGGATGCGCATGACCACCTAGAGCACCTTCGCGAGGAACTGCTGCGTGCGTTGCTGTCGCGGATTGTCCAGCACCTGACCCGGCGGTCCGGTCTCGACCACCGCGCCGTCCACCAGGAACACCACCTCGTCGGCCACCTGCCGGGCGAACCCGATCTCGTGCGTGACCACGATCATGGTCATGCCGTCGCGGGCGAGGTCCGCCATCACGTCCAGCACCTCGCCGACCAGCTCCGGGTCCAGCGCCGACGTCGGCTCGTCGAACAGCATGAGCTTGGGCCGCATGGCCAGCGCCCGCGCGATCGCCACCCGTTGCTGCTGGCCGCCGGACAGCTGGTGCGGGTAGGAGTCGGCCTTGTCGGCCAGCCCCACCCGGTCCAGCAACGCCCGCGCCTCGTCCACGGCCGCCTTGCGGGGCGTCCGCAGCACGTGCACCGGGCCTTCGGCGACGTTCTCCACCGCCGTGCGGTGCGGGAACAGGTTGAACCGCTGGAACACCATGCCGACACCGCGCCGCTGCCGCGCCACCTCCCGCTCGCGCAGCTCGAACAGCTTCCCGCCGCGCGAGGTGAACCCGACCGGCTGGCCGTCCACCCAGATCCGACCGGCGTCGATCGTCTCCAGGTGGTTCACGCAGCGCAGGAACGTCGACTTGCCCGCGCCCGACGGCCCGAGCAGGCACACCACCTGGCCCGCGTCCACGGACAGGTCGATGCCCCGCAACACCTCGGTGTGGCCGAACGACTTCCGGACCCCTACCGCCCGCACGAGGGTCACCGGGCCACCCCCTTGCCGTAGTAGCGCTCCAGGAAGTGCTGCCCGACGCTCGCCACGCTGACCACGACCATGTACCACGCGGCGGCGGCCAGCAGCGTCTCCATGATCTGGAGGTTGCGCGAGGCGATGTTGTTGGCGGCGTGGATCAGCTCCAGGAACCCGATGACCGACGCCATGGACGTGCCCTTGAGCATGTTGATGAAGTTGTTGCCGGTCGGCGGGATGATCACCCGCATGGCCTGCGGCAGCACGACGCGCCGCAACGTGGTCGCGGGCGTCATGCCGATCGCCTTGGCCGCCTCGACCTGGCCGTGGTCCACGCTGTTCAGCCCGGCCCGCACGATCTCCGCCATGTAGGCGCTCTCGTTGAGCCCCAGCCCGAGCAGCGCGGCCACGAACGCGGTCACCAGGACGTTGGTCTTCTCCTCGAACAGCCCCGGGATGGAGATGTTCTCGAACACCAGCGCCAGGTTGAACCACAGCAGGATCTGCAACAGCACCGGCAGGCCGCGGAACAGCCACACGTACCCGGCGGCGAACCAGCGGGCGACCGGGTTGGCCGACCGGCGCAGCAGCGCGATCAGCACGCCGAGCACGATCGCGCCCGCCTGGGCGGCCAGCGCCAGCACGACCGTGTTGACCAGGCCGCGCAGCATGATGTCGTGGGTGAAGAACCCCGGCACCGCGGCGTAGTCGATCTTCGCGTCGGCCAGCGCCCAGCCGAGCGCGCCGAGCAGTGCCAGGATCACCGCGCCGACGACCCACCGCCCCCAGTGCCGCAGGGGAACGACGACCAGGTCGTCCACCTCGTCCTCACCGGCCATTGACGGTCGCCTTCGTGACGGCGCCCTGCTCGACGTCCCAGGCTTCGAGGATCTTGCCGTAGGTGCCGTCGTCGATGAGTGCTTGCAGTGCCTTCTGCAGCGCTGCGGTCAGTTCCGGGGTGTTCTTGTCGACGCCGATGCCGTACGGGCCGCCGTTGATCGGGGCCAGGTCCACGACCTCGAAGAACTCGCCGTCACCGGCGGTCTTGGCCACGTACACGGCGGTGGGCAGGTCGTTGAGGATGGCGGCGACGCGGCCGGTGCGCAGCTGGTTCTGGTTCTGCGTGTCGCTGTCGGTGGCCGTCACCTTGATGGGTTCGCCGGACAGGCACTGGAACTGCTTGGCGTAGGTCTCCTGGCTGGAGCCGAGGTTGACCGCGACGGACTTGCCGCACAGGTCGTCGGGGCTCTTGACGCCCGCCGGGTTGCCCTTCTGCACCATGATCGTGATGCCGGAGGTGAAGTAGTCGACGAAGTCGATCGCCTGCTGCCGTTCCGGGGTGTCGTTCATCGCGGCCATGGTCACGTCGATCCGGCCCGCCTGCAGGCTCGTGATGAGCGAGCCGAACGCCATGTCCTGGTGCTCGACGGTCAGCCCGAGCTTGGCGCCGAGCGCCTTGGCCAGGTCGACCTCCGAACCGACCGGGGTCTTGCCGTCGGCGGCGTAGAAGTTGTTCGGCGGGTTCTGGATGTTCGAGCCGACGCGCAGCTTGCCCGCTTGGGCGATGGCGGCCGGCAGGGTCGCGGCCAGGGCGTCGTCCTTGGTGACAGCGTCCACGATCGCCGAGGACGACGGCAGGTCGTCGCCGGACCCGGCCGGCGGGTTCTCGGCGGGCGTACCGCACGCCACCAGCGCGAACAGGGACAGGGCGAGGGCTGCGGTCCTGCGCACGGGACACCTCCTGCATTCGGGTGAACCGAAAGCTACAACGTTCTGTTGAAGGCGTCCACTGCTTGTTGAAGGGAATTGTCGGCGAGCGACCATCGTTGATCCGGGTACAAGGGGGGCGACCCCCGCGTCCACAGCAAGGAGGACCTATGGCCACCGTGGAGCTGACCGCGGAGAACTTCGACGAGGTTGTCGGCGGCTCCGAGATGGTCCTGGTCGATTTCTGGGCGGGCTGGTGCGGGCCGTGCGTCCAGTTCGCCCCGACCTACGAGAAGTCCGCCAAGAAGCACACCGACATCGTGTTCGGCAAGGTCGACACCGAGGCGCAGCAGCAGCTGGCCGCGGCGTTCCAGATCCGGTCGATCCCGACCCTGATGATCGTGCGCGACGGCGTCGTGCTCTACGCGCAGCCGGGCGCGCTGCCCGAGGCGGCGCTCGAGGACCTCATCGAGCAGGCGCGCAAGGTCGACATGGAAGAAGTGCGCAAGCAGGTCTCCGAGCAGCAGGCCTGACCTCCACCGGGCCGGGTTCCACCTGACCTCCACCGGGTCGGGTCTCCAGCAGCTCAGTCAGTCCATCGCAGCCGTGTCGCGGGGCGGGGCCACCGGGTCCCGCCCCGCGGGCTGTCCGGCCTCCATCCGCCTGCCCCGCTCCAGCTCCGCGTCCAGCTCGGCGCCGAGCAGCAGGGCCAGGTTCGAGATCCACAGCCAGACCAGGAAGATGATCACACCGGCCAGCGAGCCGTAGGTCTTGTTGTAGGAACCGAAGTTCGCCACGTAGAACGCGAAGCCGAGCGACGCCGCGACCCACACCACCACGGTCAGCAGGCCGCCGGGCGTGATCCACAGGAAGCTGGGCTGCCGCACGTTCGGCGAGGCCCAGAACAGCAGGCCGATGGCCAGGCTCGCGAGCACGAACAGCACCGGCCACTTCGCGACGTCCCACACCGCGACGAACGTCGAACCGAGCCCGAGCACCTCGCCCAGCCACTCGGCCACGCCTCCCGTGAGCGTCACGCCGAGCGCCGTGAGCGCCAGCAGCACGACCACGCCGACGGTCAGGCCCAGCCGCAGCGGGATGACCTTCCAGAACGGCCTGCCCTCCTCGACGTCGTAGATCGAGTTCGACGCGCGCATGAACGCGCCCACGTAGCCCGAGGCCGACCAGAGCGCCGTCACCAGGCCGACGATCGCCAGCAGGCCGCTGGCCTGTGACCTCTGCAGGTTCTCGATCGCGCCCGCGATGGTGTCCTTTGCCTCGCCGGGCCCCAGCGCGTCCAGGCTGTCCACAATGGACTGTGTGGCGTCCGGGCCGAGCAACCCCAGCAGCGCGGTCAGCAGCAGCAGACCGGGGAACAGCGACAGCACCGCGTAGTAGGTGAGGGCGGCGGCCCAATCGGTGAGGTTGTCGTCTCCGAACTCCTTGACCGTCCTCTTCAGCACGGCCCACCACGAGCGCCTCGGCAGCTGGGTGGGCACCTCCGGTGCGTGCGCCATGGGCGACGGGTTTCCCCCGAACACGGTGCGTACACCCACGCGTTTCCGGGTAGTCGGAGGGCGAGTGGAGAGAGGAGACGGCCATGAGTCACGTCGCCGCCACCCGTGCGGCTGACACGGGCGCCGATCGGGTTACCGCGGGTGCCGCCGCGCGGATCACCGACCGCGGGACCGGTCGCGTGAGCGACCGCGGCACCGAACGTGTCGCCGGGCGGGAACCGTCCACCGCGGAACTGGTGAACAGGCTGTCCGAGCAGGTGAGCAGGCTGGCCAGGGACGAGATCCGGTTGGCCGTGTCCGAGATGCGCACGAAGGGCAAGCGCGTCGGCGCGGGGGCCGGGCTGCTCGGCGGCGCGGGCGTGCTGGCCTGGTTCGGCCTGATGACGGTGCTCGCGGGGCTGGTGCTGCTGCTGGCGACCGTCATGCCGGCGTGGATCGCGGCGTTCGTCGTCGCGGCGGCCGTGCTCGTCGTCGCGGGCGTGCTCGCGCTGATCGGCCGCAAGCAGCTCGAACGCGGCACCCCGCCGGTGCCGGAGGAAGCCATAGCGGGTGTCAAGCAGGACATCGCCACCGTGAGCGAGAGGGCACACCGATGAGCGGCAAGAACGGCCCCACCGACCCGGACGAGTTGCGCGCCGACGTCGAGCAGACCCGGCGGGAGCTCGGTGACACGGTGGAAGCGCTCGTGCACAAGACCGACGTGCCCGGACGGGTGAAGGACAAGGCGCATGAAGGAGTGGAACAGGTGAAGGAGACCGCTACGCGGGCCAACGCGGCGGTGTCGGCGGCGGCGGGCAAGGCCACCGCCAAGGTGAGCCGCGCCACCGACAAGGCGGGCGAGCAGGTCGGCAAGGCGGGCGCGGCGGCCGGCGCGGCCGGTGCGGCCGTCGGCGAGAAGGCCGCCGTGATCGGCGAGAAGGCGGGTGCCGCGGCGTCCCAGGTCAGCCACAAGGCCGGCGAGGTGGCGGAGCAGGTCGGCCACAAGGCGAGCGAGGTGGCCGGGCAGGTGAGCCACAAGGCCGGCGAGGTGGCCGATCAGGTCAGCGTCAAGGCCGGTGTGGTCGCGGAGCAGGTCGGCACGAAGGCCGCGCAGGCGGTCGAGGCGCTGCCGCCGCCCGTGCAGCAGCGCGTCGAGCGGGGCGTGCAGCAGGCTCGCCGGCACCCCGCGGCGGTCGCGGCGGGGGTCGCGGCGGTCGTGCTGGTGCTGTGGAGGCTCCTGCGGAGGGGGCGGTGAACGTGAACAAGCTCCTGTACCGGCCCCTCGGCATGCTGTTCGGCGTGCTCGGCGGTCTGGCCGCCAGCGCGTTGTTCGGCCAGGTGTGGAAGCTGATCACCGGCACCAAGGAGGCGCCGACCCCGACCCAGAAGGACCGGAGTTGGGGCGAGGTGCTCCTGGCGGCGTCCGTCCAGGGCGCGATCTTCGGCCTGGTGAAGGCCGCGATCGACCGGGGCGGCGCGACCGGTTACGACCGGCTCACCGGCGAATGGCCCGGTGACACGAACAAGTACGACGACTGACCCTCCCGCCAGGGGACCTCGTCCCGGAGGACCCTCCCGAGACCGGGAGGGTCCTCTCACGAGGGCGGCTCGTCTTCCTGCCCGCGCCGCTCGCCCTCGGCGAGGAACCGCTCCGGGTCCACGTCGAGGTCGGGCGGCTCCGGCGTGCCCGGCGAGTGCGGCGGGTCGGGGTTGATGTGCTGGTCCGGGTCGTTCGGGTCGCCTTCGAGCGGCTGTTCGGTCATGCGGTCGAGGTACCCGCGTGCCGGCGGTTCAGAACCTCGGCGCCCGCTTCTCCAAGAAGGCCGCCACGCCCTCCGCGTACTCCCGGCTGTGCACGGCTTCGTCGTACAGCGCGCGCACGGCGTCGTCCTCGTCGTGCTGACCGTCGGTGATCCGGTTGACGATCTGCTTCGCGCCGCGGACGCTGACCTGCGCGCGTGCCGCGATGGTCTCGGACAGCTGCCCGACCCTGGCGTCCAGGGCGTCGGCCGGGTGGACCTCGTTGACCAGGCCGATGCGCAGCGCGGTGGCCGCGTCGACGATCTCGCCGCTGAACAGGATCTGCTTGGCCCAAGCCGGGCCGACCACGTCGACCAGCTGCTTGGTGGACGTGAAGTTGTAGACGATGCCGAGCTTGGCGGGCGTGATGCCGAACCGGGCGTCGGCCGCCGCCACGCGCAGGTCGCAGGCCAGCGCGATCTCGCAGCCGCCGCCGATGCAGAAGCCCGTGATGGCGGCGATGGTGGGCTTGCCGAGGGTGGCGATCGCGCGTTCGCCGTTGTGGACGGCCTCGCTGTACTTCGCGGCGCCGTCCGCGCCGTTGCGGAGGGTGGAGAACTCGCTGATGTCCGCGCCGGCCGAGAAGTGCTCGCCGCCGCGGACGACGAGCACGCGCACGTCGTCGTCGTGCCGGACCTGGGCCAGCAGGCCGGGCAGCGCCGACCACATGTCGTAGCTCATGGCGTTGCGCTTGGCCGGGCGGTCGATGGTCAGCGTGGCGACCGGGCCGGCGGTGTCGAGCCTCAGCGTCATCACCGGAGACTAGATCCTCACCGGCCGTGACCGTACGTAACCACTCTCACACCACCCCCGCGTGTCGAACCTCCAGGCCCCGCGTGTCGAACCTCCAGGACCCCCGAGTTCAACACCCAGGACAGCCGGCCGTGTTCTGAGCGTTGAATTCGGCGGTCCTGAACGTAGGACACGGTGGTCCTGAACGTTCGACACGCGGGACGCGGAGGTTCGACACGCGAGGGGGTCAGCGGTAGGAGTTGCGGGTGTAGGTCAGGCTGAAGGTGCCGCGGTTGGCGAAGTAGACGGAGACCAGGTAGGCCGGGTCGGTGGCCAGGAGGCCTCGTTGGAGGTCGCTGCCGTCGTTGCCGTCGTCCCAGCCCCACGCGCTGTTCGCGGAGTTGTCCTTGCCGTTGTCGCCCCGGAACGTGCCCCAGCTCGCGAACGTCGTGGAGCTGTTGCGCTGCGCCCACAACCCGCCCGCCGCGAAGGTGTCCACGAGCCGGTACCCGACCGAACGGTCGTTGCCGCCCGAGGGCACCTCGCCCGTGGTGCTCGGCACGTACACCACACCGTCACCACCCGGGAACTCCGCGCCGTTCCACGCGTACAGCCCGTGCCCCTTCGCCTCCTGGCGCGTGGTCGGCCGGGTTCCCTGCAGCCGCAGCGTGCCGTCGATGCCCTCACGCCCGGACGTGAACGTGCTGCCGGCCGGCACGTACGAGTAGAAGTCGCTGTGCGCCACCGTGACCACCGCTTCGAGCCTGCCGAACGCCGAACCGTCCTTGCGCACGGTCGCCAGCAGGCCCTCCATGTCGTTCTCGTGCGTGAACTGCTCGAACGGGTCGGCGAAGTCCTCCCAGTCACGCGGGTGGTAGAAGCTGTAGACCAGGAACCAGTGCGTCGACGTCTCCACGACCGAGTAGTACGCCGCACCGGTGAGACGCGCCAACGAGTCGTCCTGCGCCTCCCAGTTGTCCAACGTGTTCCACTCGCCGTCGAAGTCCACAGTGGACAGGTAGTCGGCGTCGTAGTCGGACGAGTCGGTGTCCTGGTAGTGCACCGGCGCCCAGTGGAAGGCGAGTTCGGCGTCGGTCGCCGCGTGCGCGGGGGTCGTGAGGAACACCGAGAGCGCGGCGGCCGCGAACAGGGACGCGGCGATCTTGCGTGCAGGGGACATGCTCCACCTCCGTCAGGGATGCCCGTCGGAGCCAACGGGCCGCGCTGAACCCTGGGGTGAAGCGGTGGTCAACACAAGGGGTGGAACAGGTGATCATTACCGTGGAGGCGCCTCCGAAGTGCCCAGGAAAGCCCGCGAGACCGCGGAAACGCTTCGGGACACCGCAGGCGGGCGGACGGGGAATGTCGAAGAACCCCGGTCCACCCGCGACCGCGGCCCGCCCGGGTTCACCCCGAGACGACGAGCGCGAGCACCGAGGTCAGCAGCAACAGGCAGCGCGTGCGCATGGATCACCTCAAATCCTTCTCGAACGGCAGGAGCGGAAGGGCTTCCGCGGTCAGGTCGAACAGCGGCGTGTACCCGGTCGCCAGGTACAGCGCGCGGGCCTCCGGTTGCCGAGGCCCCGTGGTCAGGTAGAGCCGCGCGTAACCGAAGCGGACGGCTTCGCGCTCGAGCTCCGCGAGCACGCGGCGGGCAAGGCCGCGACGGCGGTGCCGCGAGTGGGTCCAGATCCGCTTCAACTCGGCGTGCGCCGGTCGTGGCGCATGAACGCACCGCCCGCCACCGCCGCGCCGCCCTCGAACAGCAGCACCAACGTGCCGCGCGGCGGGGAGAAGACGGCCGGGTCGTACCGCGTCAGCTCCGCACGGGCGGCGTCGCCGTAGCGGGACACGTACTCGTGCGTCAGCTCTTCCCTCAACGGCGAGGTGGCCGGGTCCTCCCAGCCGACCCGGCGGGCGACGAGGGTCGTCACGCCACCACCGCGGCGGCGCGTTCCCGGTCCCGCTTGGCCACTTCCTCCCGCACGATCGGGATCACGTGGCGACCGAAGTCGATCGTGTCGTCGACCATGTCGTAGCCGCGCGCGGACATGACGCCCACGCCCAGGTCGTAGTAGTCCAACAACGCCTGCGCCACGGTCTCCGGCGTGCCGACCAGCGCGTTGGAGTTGCCCGCGCCACCGGTCGCGGCGGCGGTCGGCGTCCACAGGGCGCGGTCGAAGCGATCACCGCGCCCGGCGATCTCCAGCAGCCGCTGCGAGCCCGCGTTCTCCGGGTTCTTCAGCGAGTGCCTGCGGGTCAGCGGGTTCGCTCCCCCGGTGCGGGACTTGATCGCGTCCACCGTCCGGTGGGCCTTCTCCCAGGCCAGCTCCTCGGTCGCGCCGAGGATCGGGCGGAACGCCGGTGGGGTTCGGAGCGGTTGGGGGTGGTGCTTTCGGTCGGTTCGGGGTGGGGTCAGGCGGCCGGGAACATCCGGGACATCCCCGGCGGTGGCGTGAAGGGGTGCCAGCGGTTCCGGCGTTGGGCGAGGCGGTCGGCTATCAGCCAGAGGACGGTGGCGTTGTAGCCGTAGCCGAGGTGGCTGGAGGTGACGGCGACGTTCTCCTGGCGGGCCGCGGGGGTGCAGACGCAGGTCTGCCAGGCGACGATGCCGTCGGACTTCGAGTAGACCGACGTGGACGGGACCGGGAAGGGTGGCCGGGTGTGTTCCGGTGGTGGCATGTCCGCGCCGGCGACGTAGAACCGGGCCAGTAGTCGGTACACCGGGTTGACCCGGGTCTGGCGGAGGTCGGTCATGGCGTAGGGGCTGCCCAGGGTGATCACTTGGCGGACCATGCCGGGATGTTCACGGGCCAGTTCGCGGGCGAAGATGCCACCCAGGGACCAGCCCACGATGCTCACCTTGCCGCTCACCGCCAGTTCACTCAGCAGGTCGCGCATGCCGCGCACGACGCCGACCGACGGGCCGATGTTCAGGCCGAGACCCCAGCCGTGGACGTCGTAGCCGAGGCCCGCGAGGAACTTGCGCAGCGTCGCGGTCGAGGCGTCGGTCGCGCCCAGGCCCGGCAGCACGAGGACGGTGTGGCCGTCGCCGCTGGGAGCGGCCCGCAACAACGACCGGGTGGCCGCGAACTGGCCGATGGCGACGGCGGTGCGGGTCGGTTCGGTGAGGTACCAGAGCAGGCCCGGCGCCGGACCTGGCTCGGACGACAGCTCTTCACGCAGGTCAGAGTCATCCGGTGGGACGTGCGGCAGTGCAGACATGGCCCCTCCCCCGCTCCGCGTCGAGCGCGAACCCCAGGTGACCATGATGTTTCGTGGCGGTTGATTCCGCCAGTACCGGCAAGTCTCGATTCTTGCGCGGCGCTGTCCTGGACCGCCGGGTCGGTACAGGCCTACGGTCGGGCGATGGACCGGATGAGCGCGATGGACGCGGGCTTCTTCTTCATCGAGGACGAGAACGTGCCCATGCACGTCGGGTCGGTCCTGGTGTTCGAAGGCCCGGCTCCGTCGTACGGCGACGTGGTGCGGTTGTTCGCGGCCAAGTTGGGCACCGTGCCGCGCTACCGGCAACGGGTCAAGGCGCTCCCGCTGCACGTCGGCCGACCGGTGTGGGTGGACGACGAGCACTTCCAGATCCTCTACCACGTCCGGCACACCGCCGTGCCGTCGCCGGGCGCGGACGACCAGCTCCGCAACCTCGCCGGACGGCTCTTCGCGCAACGCCTCGACCTGGCCAAGCCGTTGTGGGAGGTCTGGTTGGTCGAGGGCCTGGAAGACGGTCGGTGGGCGATCATCTCCAAGGTCCACCACTGCCTGATCGACGGCGTCGCGGGCAGTGACCTCATGCAGGTGCTGCTGGACTGGCGTGAGGACGCGCCCCTGCCCGAGCCGGTGCGGTGGCGGCCCGCCGCCGGCCCGTCGACCCTGGACCTCGTCGTGGACGGCGTGCGCGACGCGGTGCTGACGCCGGTCACCCACCTGGCCAAGTTCCCGGCGCTGGCCAAGCGGTTGCGCAGCGGCTCGGAGGTGCTGGACGTCGGCCGTGCCGTGCTGGGCAGCTTGCCGACGACCGCCCGGCGACTCGCCGTCGGCACCCCGAAGACCTTGAACGGGCCGATCGGACCGCACCGGCGGTGGGTGTGGGCCCGCGCGGACCTCGCCGAGATCAAGGCCGTCCGCCGGGTCACCGGTGGCACGGTGAACGACGTCATCCTCGCGGCCGTGACGCGCGGTTTCCGCGACCTGCTCGCCAAGCGCGACGACCTGGCCGACGGTCAGGTGGTGCGCAGCATGGTGCCGGTGTCGATGCGGTCGTCCGCCGAGCGCGGCGTGCTGAACAACCGCGTCAGCGCGGTGCTGGTGAACCTCCCCGTCAGCGAGTCGGACCCGTTGGCGCGACTGGCGTCGATCCGGGAACAGATGGACGACCTCAAGAGCAGCCGTCAGGCGGCCGGCGCGGACGTCCTCACGAACCTGTCGAACTTCGCCGCACCCACCCTGCTGGCGCTGGGTTCACGCACCGCCATGCGCTTCCCGCAGCAGCTGTTGCAAACGGTCACGACGAACGTCCCCGGCCCCCGCATCCCGTTGTTCATGCTGGGCAGGCGGCTGTCCGAGATCTACCCGTACGTGCCGATCGCCAGCACCGTCCGCATCAGTGTCGGCATCTTCTCCTACCTCGATCAGATCACTTTCGGCATCAACGCGGACTTCGACGGCGTGCCGGACGTCCAGGTGCTCGCCGACGGCATCCGCGCGGGCTTCGACGAACTGGTCACCTCGACCGCGAGCTGAGGTGGTCGGCCGCCACCGCGCCCGCCAACTCGGCCGCCTCCGCCGCCGCCTCACTGATCTTCGTCAGGGCTTTCGGATCGATGAACAGCTCCACGTCCTGACCGATCTTGAACACCACCGCCCCTCCCCCCGGCTCCACCTCGTAGTTGATCCACACATCGCCTGGAACCTGCGCCCACAAGTGCACCCGAGCCCGACCCATGACCTCTCCCGTCTCCGCCTCTGTTATGATCGTGACGAGTGGAGCTAATATTAGCAAGTAGCACAACTCGATCGGGTGATGAATCATGGCAATGTCACCATCTGTAGCCGGCTGGGAGCTGGGTCTCCGCCTGCGAGAGCGCCGTGAGCTCATGGATGTCACCGCGGTGTCGGCGGGGCAGGCCATCGACACGAGCCAGTCGTACATCTCGGGCGTCGAGAACGGGAAGCTCAAGATCAACGCGAGCAAGCTCGCCGAACTCGCCGCCATCTTGGAGTTCGACGAAGCGGAAGTCGAAGAACTGCAGGAACTGCGCGAGGCGGCGGGCAAGCGTGCCTGGTGGAGCCCTTACTCGGCCATGTTCAGCGCCGAAGTGCTGCGGTACTTCGGCTTCGAGGCCGGCGCCGAGAGCATTCGCGCCTACAGCGCGGGCATGATCACCGGCCTGCTCCAGACCCGGGACTACGCGATGGCCATCATGAACGGCGGCGCGCCGAGCATCCGGCTGGCCGAGGCGCACCGCCGGGTCGAAGTGAGGATGAAGCGACAAGAGCGGTTGGAGGGCGACGACCCGCTCCGGCTCACCACGGTGATCACGGAGTCGGGACTGCGGCAGATGGTCGGCGGCCGGGAGGTGATGGCGGCGCAGCTCAAGCACCTGGCCGCCAAGATCGACCAGCACCCGGAGACGCTCGACGTCCGGATCGTGCCGTTCAGCGCCGACTACCACAACGCCATCGGCGGGTCGACCTTCTACCTCCTGGGTTTCGCCAGCAGCAGGCTGCCCGACCTGGTGTGGCAGGAGACGGTGTCGACCACCGATCTGATCGATCAGCCCATGCGGATCCGCGAGTACAGTCTGGCCCACAGCCAGGCGATGGATTCCGCGCTCGACCGGGTCGAATCACTGGGTCTGATCGAGCAGATCGGCAAGGAGTTGGAGTGAGCGACCGCACCGACTGGTTCAAGTCGAGTCGCAGCGCCGAGAACCCCGCGTGCGTCGAGGTCAGGTTCGTGCCCGACGCGATCGACGTCCGCGACTCGAAGAACCCCACTGGGCCGACGTTGTCCTTCCCGCGCAACGCCTGGGCGAAGTTCCTCAACCGCCCGGGTTCGTCAGCCAGTCCTTGATCCGCGACGCCACCAGCTCCGGCACCTCCAGCTGCGGCACGTGGCCGACGCCCTCCAGGACCTCGAAGCGCCACGACGGGTTGCGGCGGGCGGCTTCCCGGGACGACGCCACGGGAACAAGCCGGTCCTCGTCGCCCGCCATCAGGTACACCGGCACGCGCACCCTGCTCATCGCCGCGTAGTACCGCCGTCTGGTGGCGCCGGTCCACACGACCGAGCGCGCCGCCGTCAGGAACGCCTCGTCCAGCCCCGGGATCTCGGCGCGCTGCTCCAGCAACGACATCGACGCCAGGACCATCTCCTCCGGCACCGACTTCGCGTTCGCGCACACCAGGTTCAGCACCCGCTTGACCTGCCGTCGCGTCGACACCCCGGTCCGCGACTTCGTCAGGAACCACTGCCCGAGCCCCGGCACGGCGTACATCGCGAACGCCGCCGTCACCTGCGGGTCCAACCGCGCGCCCAACGCCAGCGGCACGGCGGGGTCCAGCAGCGCCAGCGCGGTCACGGACGCGGGACGGCGGGCGGCGTGCAGGATCGCGATCATCCCGCCCATCGAGTTGCCGACGAGCACCGCCGGCTCGCCGACCACCTCGGCCAGGAACCGTTCCAGCAGCCGCGCGTTGGCGGGCACCGTCGTGGCACGTCCCTCGGGGTGGGTGAGCCCGAACCCGGCCAGGTCGACGGCCAGCACGCGGTGCCGGTCGACCAGGTGGGGCGCGATCAGGCACCAGTTCAGGTGCGAGCCGCCCAGGCCGTGCACGAGCACCATCGGCGGTCCGTCGCCGCCGAAGTCGACGTAGTGCACCGGGGCGCCGTCCAGGTCGACGTGCCGGCTCGTGCCGCCCCAGTGGTCGAGTGTCGTCATACCGGTCAGTATGTCCCGGCCGGGCCCGCCTCCGGACGGGGGCCCGAAGTCACCTAATGTGGTGAACATGATCGTCTGGATCAACGGCGCGTTCGGCGGCGGCAAGACGACCCTGGCCGAGGAGCTGGGTCGGCGGCTGCCGGACGCCCTGTCGTTCGACCCCGAGTACGTCGGCTACCTGCTGCGACAGTGGGCTCCCCTGCCGGAGAGCGGCGACTTCCAGGACATGCCGCCGTGGCGCAAGCTCACCGCCGAGTTCGCCGCAACCCTGCACCGGGAGTACGGGCGTCACCTGATCACGCCGATGACCCTGGTCGAGCCGGCCTACCGGGAGGAGATCTTCGGGCTCCTCGCCGCCGCGGGTGTCCCGCTCCTGCACGTCTTCCTGGACGTACCGGCCGACGAGCTGCGCCGCCGCATCAACAACCAGGTCATGGACCCGCACAACCCGGACGCCGACACGAAGATCCGCGCCTTCCGCCTGGGCAACGTCGACCGCTGCGTCGCCGCACGGGCCGACCTGCCCGCGGACACGCTGGTCCTCCGAGGCGACCTGCACACCCCGGAGCAGCTGGCGAACCAGGTCCTCGCCGCGCTCTAGGACGACGGCGGCCCGGCCGTGATGCGGTCGCGCACGGCGTCGACCGTGGTCTCCCAGTCCGACTCGACCCACCAGGTCGCGCCCGCGTCGGCCCACTCGCCGACGCTGGTCGCCACGCCCTCGGCGATCACGTCGAACCCCTCCCACGGCAGCCCGAGGGACGCGCGCAGTTCCCGCGCCCGCGCCACCACCGCCGCCAACTCCGACGGGTTCGCCGGACCACGCGCCTCACCGCCGTCGATCACGTTCGGCAGCAACCCGTCCCACGCCACCGCACGCCTCATCGACGCGGGGCGGCCGTACGCGCCCACGACCCACACCGGCACCCGTGGCCGCTGCACGGGCGGCGGTGGTGGGAAGAAGTCCGTTTCCCGCACGTCGTAGCGCTGCCCGCGGAACGAGAACGGCTGCCCGCGCATCAGCCCGTCGTACACCGCGAGCCCTTCGTCCAGCAGCAACGCCCGTTCCGCCCGGCTCGTCGCGCGCTCGAACGCCGTCCACCCGGGGTGCAGCGCGCCCAGCCCGACCGACAGCTGCACCCGCCCGCCGGACAACCGGTCCAGCGTCGCCGCCTTGGACGCCACGTCCCACGGCTTGAACCGGGGCAACGGCGTCAGCATCGTGCCCAACCTCACCGACGACGTGCGCATCGCCGCCGCCGTCAACGCCACCCAGGCGTCGACGCCCCACACCGACTCGGCCAGGAACACGCCGTCCCAGCCGCACCTCTCGGCCAACGCCGCGCACGACGCCACCTCCGGCGCGTCGAAGAACGGCAGCACGATCCCGCAACGCATGCCGGCAGCCTCCCACACGTGGTCACGTCGTCCCCGCCAGGAGTGGCGCGCTCCAGGTGCCGAGAGCGATCTCCGCGGTGATGCCGGGGCCGAAACCGGCGATGACGCCTCGCGCGCCGTGCCCCGCCCCGCCGTCGGCGAAGAGCCGTTCGAGCGCGTCGAAGATGACGACGCTGGCCACGTTCCCGCGTTCGGTGAGCGTCATCCTGCTGTACCGGAACGTCTCCGCCGGCAGCCGCAGGTGCTTGCCGAGGTCGTCCAGGATCCGAGGCCCGCCCGCGTGCACGATGTAGAAGTCGAGGCCCGCGATGTCCCAGCCGTGCGGTTCGGCCGTCTCCCGCATGGCGGGCGCGAGCATGGACATCGTGCCGGGCACCCGCTTGTCCAGCAGGAAGTGGAACCCGGTCTCGCGGACCTCGTAGGCGATCCAGTCCTCGGTGTCGGGCACCAGGCGCGAGCAGTTCCGCTCGACGCGCACGCCCTCACCGCCCTCGCCCCGCATCACGGCCGCGGCCAGCGCGTCGCCGAACAGGCCGTTGGACAGCAGGTTGCCGACGCCGAGGTCGGTCGGTTGGTACAGCAGGGAGCAGAACTCGCACGCCACGATCAGCACGTTGGCCCCGGGGTAGGCGGTGCAGAAGTCGTGCGCGCGGTTGATCGCCGCACCGCCTGCGGCACACCCGAGTTGCGCGATCGGGAGTTGGCGGGTCGACGACCGGAAACCCATGGTGTTGATCAGCCAGGCCGTCATCGACGGCATCATGAAACCGGTGCACGAGACGTACACGATCAGGTCGATCTCGGCCGCCGGCAGGTCGGCGTGCTCCAGCGCCCGTCGCACCACTTCCGGCACCCTGGACTTGGCCTCCTTCTCGTAGAGGGCGTTGCGCACGGCGAAGCCGGGGTGCCTGAGGGTGTCCTCGATCGGCTGGAGGATGTGCCTGGTCTGGACGCCGGTGTTGTCGATGAGCCGCAACGCGAGGTCGAGTTGCGGGTGGTCGCGGTGCAGGACCCTGGCGAGTTCCAGGGTCTGCTCACGGGTGATGAGGTGTTCGGGCACCGCGACGGCGGGTCGGCACAGCGTGGCCACGAGCCCGCCCTCACCAGGCGACGGGCAGCGCGAGCGGGCACCGCCAGATCGAGACGGTGTTCCACCGCACGTCCCGCGCCGGCACGGCCAACCGCAGCGTGGGGAACCGGGCCAGCAGCCCTCCGACGGCCACCTGGAGGACCATGCGGGCCAGGTGGGAGCCGAGGCAGTGGTGGCTGCCGTGGCCGAACGTCAGGTGCGGCACGGGGTTCTCGCGGTCGAAGTCGATCTCGTCGGGCCGCTCGTAGGCGAACCCGTCGCGGTTGGCGGTCAGGTACGACACGTGGACGGCGTCGCCCGCCCTGATCGTCACGCCGCCCACCTCGACGTCCTCCAGGGCGACGCGCGGGATGCCGCCGCCCTGCCGGAACGGGATGAACCGCAGCAGTTCCTCGATGGCCCGCGGCAGCGACTCCGGTCCCGACCGGAGCCGCTCCAGGTGCTCGGGGTGCGTGAGCAGTGTGTACGTGATGTCGCCGATCTCGTAGGTGGTGGTGTCGTGGCCCGTGACGACCAGCAGCATGACCAGCACGGACAGCTCCGCGTCGGTCAGCACCTCGTCGCTGACCCGGGCCGTGGCGAGGGCGCTGACCAGGTCGTCACCGGGGTCGCGGCGGCGTGCGGCGGTGAGCCGGTCGAAGTAGGCGCGCATCCCGGTCTTGGCCGCGGTGGCGGCCTCGCGGTCGGCGGGGCTCATCGACATCATCGCGGTCGCCCACCGCCGCAGCGCCGGCCGGTCCGGCTCGGGGATCTCCAGCAGCTCGCAGATCGTCATCAGGGGCAGCCGGTCCGCCAGGTGCTCGACCACGTCCGCCGGCGGGCCGTGCTCGACCATCGCGTCCAGCAGGGTGTCCACGGTCCGCCGCGCCCACGGTCGCAGCGCTTCGACCTGGGGCGTCGAGAACACCTTGAGGACCAGCCGGCGGACCCGGTTGAGGGCGGGCGGGTACATCAGGTTGATCGCCTCGCGCTGGGTGATGGGGGCCGGGGTGATGCGGGGGAAGTCGCGGTCGACCAGCGCGGCCCGGCTGAACCGCCGGTCCGAGGTGACCGCGCGGACGTCGTCGTGGCGCGTCACCAGCCACGCGTCGCCCTCGCCGTAGGGCAGGCGGACCCTGGCGACCGGCGACTCGGTCCGCATCCGGGTCAGGAAGGGGTCGGGCTCCAAGGCCTCGTCGTGACGAAAGGGGCAGCTCGACACCGCCTCTCGGTCGTGCGTCCGGACGTTCACGACGACGTTCCCCTCTGCGGCGGTCTGCGGCGAAAACTCATCCTTTCCATCAGACACGCCGCCGCACCGCCACGTCCCGGCCCCGGGCGCGGTTTCATCAGTTGTCGCGGTTCTCCCACCGGTTCGTGACCGGTGATCGCGCGCCCACTAACTCTCCGAGCTGGCCCGTGCCACTCATTCAGGCGCTCAAACGCCCTCCATGGAGCAGAGGTCCGGTGTGCCACAACCGCTCAAAGTAGGTCAGCACGCCCCGCAACCGGCGTCGTCGCCCGGATCCGCGAACGGGATCGGGCAGGACGGCGCGTGCGCGCACGTGACCAGGTCGTCGCAGCCGAAGTCAAGAGCGGTGCGCAGCGTGTCGCGGACGACCTCCAGGTCGACGATCCTGGCCTCCACCTCGGCGAGCTTGACCGCGACCCGGTCCCGCAGCCCCGGCTCGCGGCGGGGGCCGAGCCGTCGGCGGCGCACGTCGAGCAGGTCGGAGATCTCGTCCAGCGTGAAACCGAGCCGCTGCGCCGCCTTGATCATCCGCAACACGGTGAGCGCTTCCGGCGGGTAGACGCGGTGGCCGCCCGGCGTGCGCTCCGGTTCGGACAGCAGGCCTCGGCGCTCGTAGTAGCGCAACGTCTGGTGGTTCACCCCGGCGGCCTCGGCGAGCTGCCCGCTGCGCAACCCGGTCACCTCGCCTCACCCGCCCGCTCCTGGAGGGCGTCGAGCACGTCGACATGCGTGTCCGTGACCGTGAGGTCCAGCCGCACCCGCCCGGCCGAGGCCACGACGGCGAACGTGAAGAACGAGCAGCACGTGGTCTCGCGCACGGCCAGCGCCGCCGCCCGTGCCGCCGTCTCCGGCGTCGGGTCGAGGGTGATGCGCAGGTGGGTCGGGTCCGGGCGCTCCACGTCGCCGGTGGTGACCAGCTCGTCGAACTCCGCTTCACGCAGCGGGCGTTCCGCGGTCGGCAGCGTGCACACCGCCGGCGCCCAGCGTTCGTCTGTGCTCATGAAGCCACGGTAAGCCTGTACCGCGGTACCGGTTTCAACGTCAGGACATGGGCGTGAAGACGCACTCGAAACCGGTTCTCAACCCCGGCTTGTGCGTGGCGGCCATCCAGAACTCGCCGGGACGCACGACGCCGCCCAGGCAGCAGCTGCTGACGTAGCCGACGCTGGTCGTGGGCGGGCTCTGGGGCCCGACCAGCAACCGCACCCGAGCCGTCCGACCGGTGACGAAGTGCACGGACACGTACCCGAACGTCCTGGCCTGGTAGACGGTGTCCAGGGCGGCTCGGAAGCGCGGCTCGGCGGTCCGCGTGGGCCGCTCCCCGTTCCCGGTGAGCTCGCCCAGCAGGTCGGTCAGCTGCTCGACGCGGCCTTCCAGCTCCCGGATCCGGGCGTACAGCGCTTCGTCCCTCGGTACTTCGTCCCTCGGCGCGGACACGTCCCCACCCCTTGTCGCGTTGCGGCAACACCCTCGATGACGCTAAGACGCGGTCGACGCCCCGCCGTTCCCGACTCGGCCGCGCGGTGGCGCCCAGGTGGTGGTGAACGCGGCCCACACGAGCGGTGAGCAGGTGAGGTCGCCCGTTTCCTCCCACCGGGTGGCCGCGGCGCGTTGCCAGTCGTTGAGCGCGGTCACCGGGTCGGGCGCGCGGTGGGCGGCGTCGATGGCGACCACGGTGGGCGCGAGGACGGGGGTCGGCGGGAAGCCGGGCACGAGGCGGCGCAGCCCTTCGTCGGTCGGCAACGTCCACCTCGTCGCGGTCACGTGCTCCGCCCCGCCGTGCACCATGGCCGTGACCAGGCCGGACGGTTCGGCGAAGCGGACGTCGCCGCCGCTCTCGCAGGCCACCAGGGCGACCCGGGCCGGTATCCGCCACGGGCGCACCGGGCCGGGCCGGTGACCCAGCACGATGTCGGCGGCGGCCAGGGGGCGGTGCGCGCCGAGCGGTGCGGCCCGACCCGTGGTGTCGGCCGTGCAGGACAGGTGCAGGCGTGCGTCCAGGCCGTGCCCGCCGGTGGTGACGTGGCCGACGTAGAGGAAGCGCGAGGCGGTGGCCAGCGCCCGTTCGAGGTGGTCGCGGTCGATGTCGTCGCGGCGCAGGCCGCCGGGTGCGAGCGCGGTCAGGTCCGGGGTCGGGTGGCTGAGCACCGAGCCGAGGCCGGACGCGTCGGGGAACCCGGGCACGACGGGGTCCAGCACGCTGACGACGGGTCCTCGCGGGTCGAAGGCGTGCACGCGGCGTTCCGCGGCGTTGCCGACGGTCGCCGGGGGCAGCACCGAGATGGTGGCGTCGTGCACCGCCCGCTGTCCTTCGTCGACCCGCAGCGCTTCCCAGGGCACCAGGGCGGTCGAGGGTGACGGCTGGACGCGCAGGTGGGGCCGGATCCCCTGTGCCGGCCAGGAGTTCAGCTCGGCCGCCAGCCGGTGCGGCACCAGGGCGCGCGCCATCCGGGTCGACAGGTCGAGTTCGCGCGTGTGGTCCACCAGCGGGCCGTTCGTGAGCGCGCGCCGCAGCGCCTGGTCGGAGGTCTCGCCCGGCAACGGCGACGGCACCGCCGCCGCCCACTCGTCCAACGTGGCCCGCACGAGGTCGCGCGGCACGGCGATGACGCGGGGTTCGGCCGGTGCGTGCTCCCACCGCCACGACACGTACAGGTCGCCCGCGTCCACGAACTTGAGCTGCACGGTCACCACGACGCCACCGCCCGTTCCGACCGCACGGCGAACCCGTACCGCCGCTCGGCCACGTCGATCCAGGCGTCCAGGGCGGTCGGCGTGGCGGGGTCGAGCCGGACCCTCGGCGGCAGTTCGAAGCCGGTGGAGGGGAAGGCCGGGTCCGTGCCCGTGGCGAAGCCGGAGGCCGCGTAGGGCAGGTGCGTTCCGGCGGTCGGCGGCTCGGGCAACCCGATCAGGTCGGCGCGTTCCACGGGTGTCGTGATGCCCTCGGCGTGCAGGGACACCGCACCCGCGAGGTGGTCGATGTACTCCGCCGCCAACGTGGAGTCGCCGAGCGCCCGGATGGCCAGGAACGCCGACCGCGTGGCGGGTGCGGAGGCCAGTGCCACCCACCGTTCGCGCAGGGGGCCGTGCGGGAACCGCTGCCGGATCGCTTCGGAGGCCAGCGCGGCGGGGAGGGCCAGGTCCAGTGCCCGGCGGCCGAGCTGCTGCCGTTCGTCGCCTGTGGTGGTGGCGGCGCGGCGGATCAGGGCGTCCGCGCGCCACCACGCCATGCCCAGCGCGACGTGCCACAGTCCGGCCGCCTCGCACAACGCCGCCGCTTCGGCGTAGCAGGACTCGGCCTCGGCGAACTCCTGCGCCGCCTCGAACGCCGAGCCCCGCACTTGGTGCAGGGACAACGACTCCAGCGGGGTCGCCGTGCCCAGGAGCGCGAGTGCCCGGTCCGACAGGGCGAGGGCTTCCCGGGGCTCGCCGCGCAGGACCGCGACGGCGGCCCGACCGTGCAGGCAGGCGGCTCGTCGGCGGGGGTCGTCGGCGAGGAGGGCTTCCGCCTCGCCGTACAGCGCGTCCGCCCGGTCGGTGTCCGAGGCGAGGTAGGCCAGTCGGGCGGAGCTGATCAGGGCGGTGGCGACGCCGGCGACGTCTCCGGTGGCGGCGCTCAGGTCGCGGGCGAGGGCGAGGTGTTCGACGGCGCCGGGGAGGTCGCCGGTGGCGCTCGTGATCTCGGCCAACGTGGCGTGGACGGACGCGGCCATGGCGGGGGCGGAGGTGTAGGCGAGGTCCAGCGCGGTGCGCGCTTCGTCCGCGGCTTCGGCGAACCAGCCCCCGGTGGCGAGCACGCGGGCGCGGGTGGCGCGGACGGTGGCGCGGACGGGTTCGGCGTTGTCGACTTCCGTCACCAGGTCGAGGGCTTCGTCCAGGTCGGTGAGGGCGTCGGGGAGGTGGGTCTGGTTGAGCCGTGCCGCGGCTCGGGAGATCAAGGCGTTGACCAGGACGGAGGCCGAGCCGTAGGCGTCGCCGACGATCGTGAGCGCCGTTCGGGCTGCTTCGATGGCTTCGGTGCTCCAGCGGACGGCTTCTCGGGGGTGGTCGGCGACTCCGGCCAGGTTGCCGGCGACTCCGGCGCGGCAGACCACGGCTTCGACGTCGTCCACGGTGGCCGGGTCGCGGTGTGGGGCTTCGAGCGTCTCGCGGTACGCGGCCTCGAAGGCGACCCTGGCGGCGGCGCGATCGCCTGATGACAGCAGCACCGCGCCCTCGGCGTTCAGCTCCACGAACCGCCGCCACCGGGGCCCGAGCGGCTTCCGGCCCGGGTTGTCCGCCAGCAGCCGGTACGTGGTCGCGCGCCCCTCGTCCCCCGCCTCGTCGGCGAGGAGCGCCAGGTTCGTGTAGAGGTTCTCCAGGTACTCGGGCGCGTGAGAAGCCGCCAGCTCGACCGCCTCGACGGCCTCCGCCTCGGCCTCGGCGAGGTGACCGGCCACCATCAGCAGCCCGACGCGCGTGTTGCGCAGCACCACCTGCTGCGACGGCTCGGCGCCGACGAGCGCGTCCTCGACGTCCCGCCACCCCTCGTCCCACCGGTCGAGCCAGGGCAGCAGGTCCGCGCGCGCCGCGATGGCCGTCAGCCTGACCGTCCCCTCCCCCGCCTCGATCGCCTCGGTCAGCAAGTCCACCGCGCGCGAGCGCTCGCCGGCCATGTCCACCACGTGCGCCAGGTTCACCAGGACCTGCGCGCGGTCCTCCGCTGAGGACGCCGTGAGCGCCGCTTCGAGCGCGGACCGCGCGCCGACCAGGTCACCGGCGCCGGCCAGTCGCACGCCTTCGTCGTTCAGGTCCGACGAGTCGTTCACCGCGCCGTCCGCTCGGTCACGGTCGAGGTCGGCGAGCCGATCCGGGACCTGGCGTACGAGATGATCGCCGCACGGCGCGGCCCGGCGTCCGGATCGGGCGCGGTCGGCTCGGCGAAGTCCGGCGCGTAGACGGTCAGCGCGCGCCGGTCCGGCGGCAGCAACAGCACGGCCGCCGACACCGGCGCGGACCCGGTGAGCCACCCCGTCGCGTCGACCTCCAACGTCACCTCGACCTCGCCGAACCGGGCCGCCAACCGCGGCCCCGGCGTGGGTCCTGGCACGACGGACACCTCCAGCACCGTGCTCCCCTGCCGCCGCACGACGGCCCACCGGGCGGGCGCGGCGGCGTCGACCACGCCGTGCGGCACCAACGCCCAGTCCACAGCGGACGAACCGGACAGGGCCGTGACGCCGCCGCCGTCCACACCTCCGGCGGCCAACGCGAACCCCGCCCTGCTCGGGACCTCCGCCGGCCGCAGCTCGACCCCGTAGTCCTCGGCCAGCTCCGCGACGCGTTCGGCCAACGCGGCCAACGCGGGATCGGACACGTCGAGCGGCACGACCGGGGCCAACGCCCGCCCGACCGCGTCCGGGTCGTCCAGCAGGTGCTCCACAGTGGACACGGCGACCGCGCGTTCGGCGTGCAGCACGGCGGGATCCAACGCGGGCACACCGGCCGTGACCGACGCGGGCCACCACGCACGAGCCCAGTTCAGCTGCGCCACCCGGCGGCAGGCGTCCCGGACGCGCCAATCACCGTCACCAGGCACCTCCACCTCCGCCGCGCCACCGAGGATCGCCTCGGCCGCGTCGCCGTAGACCTCCCACAACCACTCGGACGCGCGCTCCGGGTCGTGCACGCGTGCGGCGGGCACGGCGGCGTCGGCCAGGACGTCCCACGCGAGCGAAGCGCCCGAACCTTCGAGCAGCGCCACGACCTCGGGCGACGTGGGCCAGTCGCCGACGACGAGGTCGGACTCGCGCGTCACCCTCACGCCACCGCCTCCCGCTCCAGCACGGACCGCAACCGGTCGCGCTGGTCGAGGATCACCGATCGCAGCACGCCGTCGAGCACGTCCCACACCTGGTCGAACGTCACGGTCTCGTGCCGCAGCTCCCGGCCGTGCACGCGCACCCACAACCGCCTCAGGTACGCCTCCCGCACGCCGCGCACGTCCGCGCGGACCTCCGGCGGCGCGGCCGACGGCATCCGCAGCACGCGGTGCACGTACGCCTCGCGTTCCCACCTCGACCGCAGCCTGGCCGCCGCCGAGCCCGGTCCGCCCGCCGGCCGGCCCGCGAGGTCGGCGGACGCGTCCCGGCCCAGCACCACGACGAGCCTGCTCTCCTCCTCGGCGAGCTGCCACGGCCCGGCCGATCGGGTGATCTCCCGCCGCACCAACGTCGGCACGTCCGCCAGCCCGGCCCGCTGGAACGCGTTGGTCAGCGGCGCGAACAGGCGTTCCACGATCGACCGGTCGAACGGCCTCGGCAGGTTCGCCTTCGACGCGCCGCGCCCCAGCTCGGGTCGCACGGGCCGGTCACGCGAGGTCAGCCCGTGCGCCAGCGCCACGCCCGGCCGGTCGAGGTCCGCCGCGCCCGCGCTGCCCGCCGAGCCCGTGACCAGCGCGTCGAACAGGGTCCGGTCGGGCGTGACGGCGCAGGTGGCCAGGAACTCCGAGGTCGCCGTCGGCACCGCGGCGGCGGGGCGGGGAGCGGCCCACGCCGCGTCGAGCAGCCGGGTCAGCTCGGCCGCGTTGACCGGGTCGGTCACGAAGTCGCGCAGCGCGGCGACGGTCGGCCCCTCCTGCTCGTGGACCTCCTCCAGGACGGTCCCGGCGACGTCGGCCGCGTCCGGTCCGGGTTCGCCGTGCGCGGTGGCCAGCTCGAAGCAGCGCTGGAAGTAGAGGTCCTGCGGGTTGCCGTCGGTGATCCAGCGGCGGCGGCGCTCCTTCTTCAGCACCGCGAACCAGCTCGCGGTCGCGACCAGCACGGGGCCCGCGTCGGCGATGCGGGAGGTCAGGGCGTCGGCGTGCTCGGCGGCGATCGCGCCCGCCGCGAACTCCGGGTTGAGCACGGGCCGCAGCACGAGCGGGTCGAGGATCAGCTTCACCGTGCGGGTCAGCGGGCGGCCCGACGCGTTGCTCAGCGGAGCGACCGCGTCGCCCAACGCGGCCCACGCCCGGGCGACCAGCGCACCGCGCGGAAGCGTCGCGGCTCGGACGGTGCTCACCTGCCCGAGCCTAGTCGAACTCCGATCACCGCTGGTGGCGGACTCGCGCACCCGGTTCCTGGGACCGGTAGGCGAGACGCCCGGCCGAAGCTCACCCCGTCACGACCGAACGGGGGAACCGATGTACCCGACACCGCAGCAGTACTCGCCGATGATGCCCTACGACACCCCGTCGCCTCGGCGGCGACGCGTCCTTCCGCTGCTCCTGTTGCCGCCGGTGCTGTTCGCACTGCTGTTCTTCGGCGGGTCCTACGCGATCTCGCCGGAACCGGACGTCGAGATGCAGGCCGGTTTCGCCTTCGCCGAGATCGACGGGCGGGACGTGGTGCTGGCGCCGTACGCGCGGCACGGCGTGCGCGGCATGTTCCAGCTGATGACGCAGGACCTGTTCCAGGTGCGGCTGGCGGCCACGGACCCGGCCACCGGCGAGGTGCTGTGGGACACGCAGCTGTCCGACCGGCTGGTCTGGGAGGCGTCGGTGCTGGCCGCCGGGCAGCGCTACGCGTACCTGGCCACGGACTCCGGGCTGATCGTGGTCGAGTTGGCCGACGGGTCGGTGGTGGCCGAGGGCGCGGGCGTCCAAGGGCTCGGCGACGCGTTCGCCACGGCGCGGACCGCCTACGCGTACGACCGGGAGAACCGCCGCATGATGGCCATGAACGCCACCGGAGGGGTGTTGGCGATCAGGCTGGACGAAGTGGTGGCCGAGCCCGTCGACCCGCAGACGGCCGCCGCCTGGTCCGGTCGGCTGTCCGTGCAGCGCGGCCCCGGGGCGCCGACCGCGGCGACCGGCGCCGAAGCCGCCTTGGCCGGCGGCGAGCGGATCGCGCTGCGGCAGGCGCCGGGTGGCGTGCCGGGCAGCGTGCTGGTCCGCGTCCCGCCCGACGGGCGGGAGCTGCCGGTGGGCTCGACGACGTTCCACGGCGCCCGGCTGGTGGTCGACGGCGTGACCGCGGTCGCCGCGGCCACCGGGCACGTGCTGGTCGAGCACCAGCGCTCGGTGAACGACACCGGTGTCGCGCTGAGCCTGGTGTCCCTGGCGACCGGGCAGGTCACCGCGACGTTGGCGGTCGAGACCCGGGTGGAACGCGCGCTCGTCGGCCCCGACGGCATCACGGCGCTGACGGCGGGCGAGGTGTTCGCCGCCGCCCGCGGTGACGGCCGGGTCGTACCCCTCGACGTCGGCTCGGCCGACTTCTTCGGTTCCCACCGCTGAATCAGAGAGGGACCAACGACCATGAAGGTGCTCACCTGGCTCGGGCTGACCGTCGGGCTCGCCCTCACCGCGACGTGGGTCGCGGGCGGGCTGGCGGGCGACGACGAGTCCGCCTGGCTGAACGGCTGGTTGGCCGGCCCGATCATCCTGCTGTTCGTCGTGCCGTCGCTGTTCTCGGTGGACCGGCTGCTCGGCGGCGGTCTCGCGGCGCTGACCGGCGGCGTGCCCAAGCAGTTCCGCGGCGCGCCGATCGGCATGGGCACGGTGGTCGGCGTGGCGCGCACCGGCCTGTCCGTCAACGACCAGCCGCAGCTGGACATCCGGCTGCAGGTCGACACGGCGGACGGCCGCACGTTCCCCGCGACCGCGCGGCAGATCGTCGACCTCACCGACCTGTCCGTCGTGCAGCCGGGCGCGATCCTGCCGGTCCGCTACCTGCCCGACGGGCGCGCGGTGCTGGCCACCGACGCTCCGCCGCACGAGCTGCAAGCCGCCCTCGACCGCGTGCACGTGGCCAAGGGCTTCTTGACGCCGCACCAGCTGCGCATCACCGAGCAGGGCGTGGACGCGAGTGCCGTCGTGCTCGACATGGTGCCGACCGGCCACACGCCGGACGGCCGGACGGCGCTGCGCCTGACCCTGCGCGTGACCCGCCCGGACGGCACCACGTTCGACGTCACGCAGGACAAGGAGCTCCCGCCGCCGTCCATCCCGCAGGTGCAGCGGGGCATGGTGGTCCGGGTGAAGTACCTGCCGGGCGACGAGTCGGACGTCGCCGTCCTCACCACCCTGATGTGACGACCGGGTGGACGGCCGCGCCGCGTCGAGCGCGACCTCAGCCGGTCGTGGGCCGGCGGGGTTCGGGCTCGGGCAGCTCGCCGAACGCGGCGGCCGGTCGCCCCACAGCGCGTCCACCGGGTCTCGCCTGGCCACGGTCTCGCCGCCGGGCCGGCACCAGCAGCCCGAGCACACGCCACCGAGGGCCCCGCGATCGGAGACTCGCGCGGAACGCATTTCACCCTTCGGTGGCGCACAAGGAGAACGCGGGGAAGGGAATCACCGGTCCCGGCAGTTGATCCGGTCGGGTCAGCCGCTCCCCAACCGATCGGCCGGGCGACCCGGTCGGGGTGCCCGAACGTGGACCGGCGGGCAGGGCACAATGGCTCGCTGTGACCACAGCCATTCACCAGAGGATCGCCGACGAGCTCGGGGTGCGGGCCGGGCAGGTCAGCGCCGCCGTCGACCTGCTCGACGGTGGTTCCACCGTTCCCTTCATCGCCCGCTACCGCAAGGAAGCGACCGGCGCGCTCGACGACACCCAGCTCCGCACGCTGGAGGAACGGCTCGGCTACCTGCGGGAGCTGGAGGACCGCCGGGCGGCTGTGCTCGAGTCCATCCGGTCGCAGGGCAAGCTCGACGAGGCGCTGGAGGCGTCGATCCTGGCCGCCGACTCCAAGGCCCGGCTGGAGGACCTCTACCTGCCGTTCAAGCCGAAGCGGCGGACCAAGGCGCAGATCGCGCGCGAGCAGGGCCTCGAACCGCTCGCCGACGGCCTGCTGGACGACCCGACGCAGGACCCGCAGGAGGTGGCGAAGGCGTTCGTGACCGAGGAGGTCGCCGACGTCGCCGCCGCGCTGCTGGGCGCGCGGGCGATCCTGGTCGAGCGGTTCGGCGAGGACGGCGACCTCATCGGCGAGCTGCGCGAACGCATGTGGACGCAGGGCCGGCTCGCGTCCAAGGTCCGGGAGGGCAAGGAGGAGGACGGCGCGAAGTTCGCCGACTACTTCGACTTCTCCGAGCCGTTCACGAAGCTGCCCTCGCACCGCATCCTCGCGCTCCTGCGCGGTGAGAAGGAAGAGGTGCTCGACCTCCAGTTCGACCCCGCCGACGAGGACGAGCCCACCGGCTACGAGGCGCGCATCGCGTCCCGCTTCGGCGTGGACAACCAGGGCCGGCCCGCCGACCGCTGGTTGGGCGACACGGTCCGCTGGGCGTGGCGCACCCGGATCCTGGTGCACCTCGGCATCGACCTGCGGTCGCGGCTGCGGGCGTTCGCCGAGGACGAGGCCGTGAAGGTGTTCGCGTCGAACCTGCGCGACCTGCTGCTGGCCGCGCCCGCCGGCACCCGGGCCACGATGGGCCTGGACCCCGGTTTCCGCACCGGCGTGAAGGTGGCCGTGGTCGACGCGACCGGCAAGGTCGTCGACACCGACGTGATCTACCCGCACGTGCCCGCGAACCGGTGGGACGAGTCGATCGCCAAGCTGGCCGTGCTGGCGAAGAAGCACGACGTCGAGCTGATCTCCATCGGCAACGGCACCGCGTCGCGCGAGACCGACAAGCTGGCCGCTGACCTGCTCAAGCGGCACCCCGAGCTGAAGCTGACCAAGGCCGTGGTGTCGGAGGCGGGCGCGTCGGTGTACTCGGCGTCCGCGTTCGCGTCGGCCGAGCTGCCGGGCATGGACGTGTCGCTGCGCGGCGCGGTGTCCATCGCCCGCCGGCTGCAGGACCCGCTGGCCGAGCTGGTGAAGATCGACCCGAAGTCGATCGGCGTCGGCCAGTACCAGCACGACCTGTCCGAGACGAAGCTGTCGAAGTCGTTGGACGCGGTGGTCGAGGACTGCGTGAACGCGGTCGGCGTGGACCTGAACACCGCCTCGGCGCCGCTGCTGACCCGCGTCTCCGGCATCACCCCCGGGCTGGCCGAGAACATCGTGCAGCACCGCGACAGCAACGGCCCGTTCCGCTCGCGCCGCGCGTTGAAGGACGTGGCGCGGCTGGGCCCGAAGGCGTTCGAGCAGTGCGCGGGCTTCCTCCGCATCCCGAACGGCGACGACCCGCTGGACGCCTCCTCCGTGCACCCCGAGGCGTACCCGGTGGTGCGGCGGATGCAGGAGCGCGCGGGCGGTGAGCAGCTGATCGGCAACACGGCGGTGCTGAAGTCGCTGCGTCCGCAGGAGTTCGTGGACGACACGTTCGGCCTGCCGACCGTCACCGACATCCTGCGCGAGCTGGAGAAGCCGGGACGCGACCCTCGGCCCGCGTTCAAGACGGCGACGTTCGCCGAAGGCGTGGAGAAGATCGCCGACCTCAAGCCCGGCATGGTGCTGGAGGGCGTCGTGACGAACGTGGCCGCGTTCGGCGCGTTCGTGGACGTCGGCGTGCACCAGGACGGCCTGGTGCACATCTCGGCGCTGTCCAACACCTACGTCAAGGACCCGCGGGACGTCGTCAAGTCCGGTGACGTGGTGCGGGTGAAGGTGCTGGAGGTCGACATCCCGCGCAAGCGGATCGGGTTGACGCTGCGGCTGGAGGACGAGCCGGGCCGCAAGCCGCCCCGCGAGCAGCGCGAGCCGCGTGGCGGTCAGCGCGGCGGTGGCGCGCCCCGCGGTGGCGGCAAGCCCCGTCAGCAGGAGCGCCCGCCGGCGAACGGCGCGATGGCCGAGGCGCTGCGGCGCGCGGGGCTTGGCGGCGCGAAGTAGGGGTACCCGGCGGCCATGAGGGTCGTCGTCACGGGTGCCAGCGGCAACGTGGGGACGGCCCTGCGCCGCGTGCTCGCGGAAGCGGGCGACCCGGTGGTCGGCATCGCGCGGCGGATACCCGTCGGTTCACCCGGATGGGTGAGTTGCGACGTGGGCGCGCCGGCCGCCGAGGTGGTGTTGGGCAGGGCGTTCGCGGGGGCGGACGCGGTGGTGCACCTGGCGTGGGCGGTGCAGCCCACGTCGGGTGAGGCCGCCATGCGGCGCACCAACATCACCGGCACCGCGCACGTGCTGCGTGCGGCGGAACGCGCCGGTGTGCCGCACGTGGTGGTGATGTCCTCGGTCGCGGCGTACACGCCCGCTCCCGCGCCGGTGGACGAGTCGTGGCCGTGCGGCGGGGTGCCCGGCAGCGCGTACAGCGCGCAGAAGGCCGAGCTGGAGCGGTTGCTCGCCGGTCGTCCCGGGGTGGCCGTGCTGCGGCCGTGCGCGATCGTGCAGCCGGACGCGGCCGGTGAGCTGGGCCGGTGGGCGTTGAGCCCGTTGGCGCCGGTCCGGGTGGTGGGGCGGCGGTGGCTGCCGGTGCCGTTGTGGCGGGGGTTGCGGGCGCAGGTCGTGCACGCCGAGGACGTGGCGCGGGCGATCCGGGTGGTCCTCGCGCGGCACGCCTTGGGCGCGTTCAACGTCGCAGCCGACCCGCCGTTGGGCGCGCGTGAGCTGGCCCCGTTGTTCGGCGGGTTCCTGGTGCCGGTGCCGTTGGCCTTGTTGCGGGCGGTGGCTTGGCCGACGTGGCGGCTGGGTCTGCAGCCCGTGCACCCCGGGTGGTTGCGGCTGGCGGATCAGGTGTCCGTTGTGGACAGTTCACGGGTGCGGGCGTTGGGGTGGGCGCCCGCGCACCCGCCGCGGGAGGCGTTGGCGGAGTTCGTGGCGGCCATCGCGGAAGGGCGCGGCACGTGGGGTCCGCTCGCGCCGCGTGATGTGGGACGGTGGCAGGGGCTGCGGTTCGGTCGGCCGGTGCAGCAGAGCCAGGGAGACGTGCGTTGAGCGATGTCGTGGACGCGGTGGTCATCGGTTCCGGTCCGAACGGGCTGGTGGCGGCGAACCTGCTGGCCGACGCCGGGTGGGACGTGCTGGTGCTGGAGGCGGCCGACGAACCCGGTGGGGCGGTGCGGACGGCGGAGTTGACCGAGCCGGGGTTCCGGCACGACCTGTTCAGCGCGTTCTACCCGCTGGGCGCGGCGTCGCCGGTGATCTCCGGGTTGGACCTGGGTCGGCACGGGTTGCGGTGGCGGCGGGCGCCGGAGGTGCTGGCGCACGTGCTGCCGGACGACCGGGCCGTGGTGCTGTCGCAGGACGTGGACCGGACGGCGGCGTCGGTGGAGGCGTTCGGCGCGGGTGACGGTGACGTCTGGCGGGCGGAGTTCGCGTTGTGGCAGCGGGTCCGGGCGGAGCTGGTCGAGGTGTTGATGCGGCCGTTCCCGCCGGTGCGCGCGGGCGCCGGGTTGGTGGGCGCGTTGGGCGCGGGTGGGGCGTTGCGGCTCGCGCGGTCGTTCCTGCAGTCCGTGCGGGCGTTCGGGGACGAGCGGTTCTCGGGTGAGGGCGCGCCGTTGTTGTTGGCGGGCAACGCGATGCACACCGACCTGGGGCCGGACCAGGCGGGCGGTGCGGCGTTCGGGTGGTTGCTGTCGATGTTGGGGCAGGACGTGGGGTACCCGGTGCCCGAGGGCGGTGCGGGTTCGTTGACGCGGGCGTTGGTGCGGCGGCTCGGCGGTGTGGTGGAGTGCGGCCGGGCGGTGGAGCGGGTGGTGGTGGCCGGTGGGCGTGCGCTGGGGGTGCGTGACGCGGCGGGTGGGTACGTGCGGGCGCGGAAGGCGGTGCTGGCGGACGTGCCGGCGCCGGCGTTGTACCTCGGGTTGGTGGGGGCGGAGCACCTGCCGTCGCGGCTGGTGTCGGACCTGGCCGCGTTCGAGTGGGACGACGCGACGATCAAGGTGGACTGGGCGTTGGACGGGCCGGTGCCGTGGACGGCGGGTGGGGCCCGGGGTGCGGGGACCATCCACTTGGGAGGGGATTTCAACGCGTTGTCCCTGTTCAATGCCGAGATCGCGTGCGGGCGGACGCCACAGGTGCCGTTCGTGATCATGGGCCAGATGACGACGACGGACCCGAGCCGTTCACCGGCCGGCACGGAGACCGCTTGGGCGTACACGCACGTGCCGCGGGGTGAGCGGTGGCCCGCCGACCGGGTGCGCCGCCGTGCCGACGGGGTCGAGCAACTGATCGAGCGGCACGCGCCGGGGTTCCGCGACCTGATCCGCGCCCGTGCGGTCCACGGCCCGTCCGACCTGGAGACCGGCAACCGCAGCCTGGTCGGCGGTTCGATCAACGCGGGCACCGCCGCCATCCACCAGCAGCTGGTGTTCCGCCCGACCCCGGGCCTGGCGCGTGCCGACACCCCCATCGACCGCCTGTACCTGACCTCCGCCTCGGCCCACCCCGGCGGCGGCGTCCACGGCGCACCCGGCGCCAACGCCGCCCGCGCCGCCCTGACCCGCAACGCCCTGGCCGGCGACGCCTACCGCCTCCTCCTCCGCACCCTCCACCACCACCTCTACTAACCCGCGTGTCGAACGCTCAAGTCCCACGTGTCGAACCTTCAGGACCCGCGTGTCGAACCTTCAGGACCACCGAGTCCTGCGTTCGCGTCGTGCCGGTCCTGGATGTGGAGTTCAGGGGGCCTGAGCGTTCGACACGCGGGACCCGAGGGTTCGACACGCCGGGTCTGAGGGTTCGACACGCGGGACCTGGAGGTGCGACACGCGCGGTTAGGTGGGTTTGCGGGTGGCGCGGGCGGCGAGGCGGGCCAGGGTTTCACGGTTGCGAGGGGTCAGGAAGAGGGACTGGGCCGGGTCGGGGAGGAGGGAGAGGGGGCCCTTGATCGCCTCTTCGAGCATGGTGATCTCGCAGCCGTCGGAGGTGGCCTTCAGGTCGAAGCGGATGCGGGCCGCACCGAGGGGCCACAGGCGCGCCTCCAGCTCCACCATCCGGGGCGGGTCGACGTCCAGCACCGTGGTCACGTCCTCCACCGCCAACGGCCACGCGCCGACGCTGTGGTGGATGCGCGTGCCGGTGCCCGGCCACCCCGCGTCCACCTCGCGGATGTGCGCGGCGCCGACCACCCAGCCCGCGTAGGACCAGCCGTCGGCCAGCACCGCGAACACCCGCTCCACCGACGTTGGCACCGCCAAGCGCACCTCGATCATGCGCCTCGGATTCCCCGCCCGGACCGGCGAAAACTACCCACCAGGGCTACTTGGCGCGCGTGCCCTTGAGCTTCACGAGGTCGGACTCGAACAGGTTGGCGACCACGGCCAGCCCGCCGGGTGTCGCCGGGTCGGGCCGCGCGATGTACGACTGCGTCGCCGACGGCCGCCCCACCAGCGAGAACCGCAACTGCCCGGTCAGGCTCTTCGTGTCCACCTGGTTGGTGTCCTGGAACGCCCGCAGCACCCCGTCACGGGTCAGGTCACGGGCACCGCACGCCTTCTCCAGGATCGCCGCGAACGCCATCCCGATCACGTAGCCGTGGTCCACCGACCCGGTCGGCTCCAGCTCCGGGAACTTGCGCGTGAACGCCTCCGCCACCGCGCGCGGCCCCGGCAGGTCGGTCGCGAACGGCGCGATCGGCGACACCACCTGCACCCGCTTCACCACGGCCGCCGCCGCGGGCGACTGGAGGATCAACGGGTCGTACCCCACCGCGTTGACCAGGAACGGCACGTCCCAGCCGAGCCGCTCGGCGGTCGCGACGGCGGTCGCGGTCTGCTGCGGCGACGTGCTCAGGAACACCGCCTTCGCCCCCGCCGCACGCAGCTCGCCGACCTGCGCGGCCACGTCCGCGGTCTCCGGCACGGCCTTCGAGACCAGCTCCATGCCCCACTGCTCGGCGGCGAACGTGCTGCCTTCCAACGCGTTGACGCCGTAGTCGCTCTCGACGTGGATGTGCCCGATGGTGTCACCGGCGCCGATCAGGCCCGAGCGCTTGGCGTGGTCCAGCCCGTTGATCACGTCGAGGTCGTACGTCGTGCCGACGATCACCATGTGCGGGTTGCCGAGCAGGCTCGCCGACCACGACGCGGGCGCGGCGATGGCGCGGGTCTGCATCAGGTCCGGCTCGATGGCCTCGGTCATCGGCGCGCCGGTGACGTCGATGAACCCGAGCACCTCCGGCTCCAGCTCGAAGTACGCCTGCAACGCCCGGTCGACGTCGTAGCCGTGGTCGGCCTGCTTGAGCTCGACCTCGCGCCCGCAGATGCCGCCGCGCTCGTTCAGCTCGGCCAGGAACAGCTCGTAGCCCTTGATCCGGATGAGCGACGTCGCCGAGAACGGTCCCGTCATGTCGGTCAGCACACCGAGCGAGATCGTGTCGTCGGTGACGCCGGGGCCCATCTCGACCGGCGATTCCTCCGCCGCGCCGCAACCGGCGAGCAGCACCGCGACCACGGTGGATCCGACGACGAAGCTGCGCACCAACGAGGACTCCCACCACTCACGTTACCGACGGGTAAGGAGTATCGACAGAAGTCGCCCGGTTCGCCTAATCATGTGACATACCGCACGGTCGGTGACGTTTCCCGCAGCAGTTCGCACCCGTTCGCCGCGCCTGCCACCCGATCAGTCCCCATAACGTCACGAAGCGCAAGGAGTGCGCCCCGAACCGAACGCTTCGGGTTCCGATCCACCGACCGACAAGAAGAGCAGACGCCGTGAGGACCGCCGGGGGTCGCCCAGCGGTCCTCACGGCCTGTCCATGACCGGTACGTGCGCCTAAAGGTACGAGCGCTGGCCCCACGGCATCGCCGCGGCGAGCTGCGCCCGCCTGCCGATGTCGAGCTTGCGGTAGATGCGGGTGATGTGGAGTTCGACGGCCCGGGTCGACACCGAGAAGTGCTCGGCGATCTGCCGGTTCGTCATCCCCTCCAACATCATCAGCGCGATCCGGTGCTCGTGCGGCGTCAACGGCTCGCGCGAGCGCGCCTCGGCGCTCTGCCCGTCACGCGGCCGGACGATGCCCGGCACGCGCTCACCTTCCGGCACACCCAGCAGCACGTGCCACTGGCGTATGCGCACCTCGGCGATCGACTGCGATCGCACGTACGGGTCACCGCGCACCAGGTCCCGGGCCGCGGCGTCGTCGGGCACCTGAACGATGAGCAGCACGCCGGAACCATCGGCCCACGGGCCGGTTCCGACGAGCACACCCTGCTCGGCCAGCGGACGCCAATATTCCCGGTGTGCGAGATGAATGGATCTCCGCACCTGGCGCGCATCACGAAATGTCAACTCAACGGCGAAAGCCACTGGACTGATCCCCATTTCATTCCGCGGCCGACTTTCGCCACATACTCAACTGTGACGTTTATTCAGTGTCAAGTGAGACACATCACAACGGTGATATGGGAACCCAATGGCCCCTATAGCCGCTTTTCGAACCAGTGCTCCGCATAGCGGTCGTCGTTGAACGCGGGCACCTCACGGTAGCCGTGCCGCGCGTACAACGCCCGCGCTTCGACCAGGTCAGTACGGGTGTCGAGGCGAATGGCCGCAGCACCAAATGAGACAGCCGCTTCCTCGACCGCCGCGAGCAGCGCCGCTCCCCCGCCCGTGCCGCGAGCCGCCGGATCGACGAACATCCGCTTCATCTCCGCCATTTCGCGGTCAACCATGCGGAAGCCGACGCATCCTCGCACGGCCCCGTCGCGGTGCCCGACGAAGAACCGCGCCAGGTCGTCGGTCGGGTCCTCGGCGATCGCCTGGTCGACCTCCTCGGGCGCGGCCGGGCGGCCGTAGTAGCGCGCGATGATGTCGGCCAAGTAGGTGCGGATCACCGCGACCGCGGTCGGGCTGTCAACCGGTTCCGGCTGAACGGTCCAGGAACTCATTGGCAGATTCTCACCCGCGTTGGGCCATTCGGACACGTGGTTTTCGGCATTCCGGACGCGTGTAAAGTCCCCGCCCGTGGCAGCGCAACAGGTCCGGCTGGAGCGGGACGCCGTGGGGCTCGCGGTGCTCACCGTGGACGCTCCCCCGCTGAACCTCTACAACGCCGAGTTGCACGACCTGCTGGAGGCGGCGGTCGAGGACCTGGAGCAGCGGCCCGCGCGGGCGCTGCTCATCCGCTTCGAGGGCAAGGTCGTCAGCGGCGGCGTCGACGTGGGGCTGTTCGCCGCGCAGGAGACGTCCGCGCAGGCCAAGGCCCAGCTCGACCAGATGCTGGAGCTGACCGAACGGGTGGCCGCGCTGCCGTTCCCGACCGTGTTCGCCGCGCACGGGCTGTGCCTGACGTGGGCGTTCGAGGTCGCGGTGGCGTGCGACCTCGTCCTGGCCGCGCGGCGGGCGACGTTCGGGTTGGTGGAGAAGGTCGTCGGGCTGACCCCGACCATGGGCGGCACGCAGCGGCTGGCCGCGCGGGCGGGCGTCGGTCGGGCCAAGGAGCTCGTGATGACCGGCGAGCGCTACGACGCGGCCACGCTGGAACGGTGGGGCGTGGTCAACCGGGTGCTGCCGGACGGGGGTTTCGACGACGCGGCGCTGGAGTTCACCGCGGCGCTGGCGACCGGGCCCACGGTGGCGCACGCGGCCACCAAGCGGGTGCTGGCGCACTTCGAGAGCGGCGGCGTGGCCGAGGCGGACCAGCACGTCACCGCGATCGCGGCCGAGCTGTTCGAGACCGAGGACCTGCGCGGCGCGGTGCGGTCGTTCCTGGCCGACGGTCCGGGCAAGGCGACGTTCAGCGGTCGCTGATCCGCCGGAACTCGCCCCACCGGGTGTTCTGGCGGTCCCAGATCGCCCGGTACTTGGCGAACATCTCGGCGACCTTGGCAGCGTCGACCCGGTCGCTCGGCGTGGCCGCGAGGTAGTGGCTGACGTCGTCGTGCAGCCGGTGGAAGCGGGAGATGGACTCCTCCATCAGCACCCACAGGGGCCGCCACGCGAAGTACGGCTCCAGCACGGCGAACACCGTGGTCAACGCCACCAGCGAGAACGCGAGACCCGTCCAGAAGTCCAGGTCCTGCCAGCCCAGGATGATCGTCGCGGTCGCGGACATGGACAGCAGGCCGACCTTGAGCGCGGTCGCCCGGCGGCTGAACCTGGCCGCGCGCACCCGACCGTAGTCGCGGGCGCGGTCGATGCGGCCCAGCAGGTCCTGCGCCAGCTCGTGCGGGCTCAGGCCCGACTTCACCGGCTGCTCTTCAGGCTCTTCCACGGCGGGCACCCTATCGGGGGTCGTAGGCGGCGGAGCCGTACCAGGCCAGGGCGGAGCGCAGCTCGACCACGTCCCGGTCGCGGCGCTTGCGGTAGCGCTCGTGCGAGATCGGGTAGACGCGCAGGCCGCCCTTGTGCTTGGTGAAGCTGCCGCGTCCCAGCGTGTCCGGTGTCTTGGCGGCGGCGACCAACCAGACCACGAGCCACGGGCGGGCGTGGTGCGCCTCGACCTTCACGCGGGCGATCGCGTACCACGGGAGGCGGCGCGACTCCTCGCCGTTGGACAGCGTGATGCCGTCGGGTCCGACGTCGAGGGTGAGCGGCGAGCGCGCGACGCCGACCAGGAGGCGGATGCCGGCCAGCGCGAACGCCAGGAACGCGAGGAAGGCCGCCGCCCGCACGGCGTCGGGCGCGCCGGAGGCGGCGTCGGCGATGGAACCCGTCACGACGGCCGCCAGCGCGTTCGCACCGGCCCAGCTCAGCCCGACGGCGCGGGAGGTCTTGAACCGGACGCCGGTGGGGCGGACCTCCTTGGGCGCGGGGTCGACGCGGACGGGTGCCGCGGTCGGGGGCCTGGGCTGCACCGGCGCGGGGGTGACGAGGGTCGGCGGTTTGGGCGGTGGGTCGTCCACCATCACGCGGGTCGGCGGCTTGGCGGGCAGCTTGCCCAGCTCGGTGTGCCGTTGCTCGACCATGGTGCGGACGCGTGCGGGGAGCCAGGACGGTTCGGCGGACGGCGGGCCGATCGCCTCCAGCAGGCGTGCGGGCGTCGGGCGGTTCGCCGGCTCGCGGACCAGGCACGGCACGATCAGCGGCACCAGGCTCGGCGGCACGCGCGAGAGGTCCGGCTCCTGGTGGACCACGCGGTAGACCAGCGCGGACGTGGCGCCCTCGCCGAACGGCCCACCGCCCGTCGCGGCGTAGACCAGCACCGAGCCCAGCGCGAACACGTCACTCTGGGTGGTGATCTTGTGGCCGACGACCTGCTCGGGTGACAGGTAGCCGGGGGTGCCGAACACGATGCCCGCTTCGGTGAGCGCGGAGTGCTCCAGGGCGCGGGCGATGCCGAAGTCGATCACGCGGGGGCCGTCGTCGGCCAGCAGCACGTTGGACGGCTTGAGGTCGCGGTGCACCAGGCCCGCGCCGTGGATCGCGACCAGCGCTTCGGCCAGGCCGCCGGCGAGGCGGCGCACGGCGCGTTCGGGCAGGGGGCCGTGGTCCTGGACGGCCTGCTGGAGGCTCGGGCCGGGGATGTACTCGGTGGCCATCCACGGCCGTTCGGCGTCGGGGTCGGCGTCCACCACGGTGGCGGTCCAGAAGCCGCCGACCGCGCGTGCCATCTCGACCTCGCGGCGGAAGCGCTCGCGGAACTCGGGGTTGTCGGCCAGCTCGGCGCGCGAGACCTTGACCGCGATCGGCCGCCCGCCGCGTGACCGCGCCAGGTAGACCGACCCCATCGCGCCGCGGCCGAGGGCGGCGAGCAGCGTGTAGTCGCCGATCCGCGACGGGGCGTTCGGGGGCAGTGGCTGCACGACACCCACACTAGATGCGCCGGCCACCCCGCTTGGGCAAGACGGCGAGGTTCGCGGCGCAGCACACAGCGACGCAACCTCGGATGCGGTCGCGGAGTCGAGGGTGGCTCAGGGACCGGTCAGCGCGTCCTGAGCGTTGAATTCGGGGTACCTGAACGTAGGACACGCAGGTTCTGAACGTAGGACACGCGGGGTCTGGAGGTACGACACGCGGGTGCTGGAGGTAGGACTCACGGGGTGGTGAGGGTGAGGAGGGTCAGGGTGCGGGCTTGCCAGGAGTGCGGTTCGACCGAGGCGCGGAGGGTGTGCGGCGGCAGGAGGGGCCCGGTCGCGAGGGTGGTGCGGAGTGCGTCGACGAAGTCGGCGTGGGTGCGGGCGGCGCGGACGCGGTCGGTGTAGCCGGCCAGCTCGGCGAAGTCGGTGCTGACCACCGGCAGGCCCAGGGCCAGGTACTCCTTCAGCTTGATCGGGTTGGACCGTTTGATCCAGTCGTTGTCCTGCCACGGCATGATCGCCACGTCGAACGCCGAGCCGTAGGCCGGGATGGTGGTGTAGGGGCGGAAGCCCAGCCAGTGCACGTTGGGGTACTTGTCGAAGCGCTCCATGGGGTGGGTGGCGTCGCCGATCAGCACCAGGGACGCGTGCGGCAGCTCGGCGGCAACGCGTTCCAGCAGGTCGAAGTCCACCACGAAGTCGTCCAGGGCGCCGAAGAAGCCGATGCGCGGGCCGGGGATCGCGCGGACGTCGTCCGGCCACTCGTGCTCCGGCCGCGCGGTGAAGTGGTCGACGTCCACGCCGTGGTCGAGGAAGTGGGCGCGGGAGCCGGTGCGCGGCAGCTCCTCGTCCATCAACGCGTGGCTGACGTAGACGACGTGGTCGGCGTTGGCCAGGAGCTGGTCCTCCAACGCCTCGATGGACGCGCGGTCGGCCTCGGGGAAGTCCGAGTGCCGGTCCGAGCGGTTGAACACCAGGCTGTGCCGCCGCATCGGGGCGACCACGTCCCACGCGGTGGGGATCGTCACCATGATCACCGGCGTGCGCAGACCCAGCGCGAGGGCCACCAGCCGCACCTGGGCGCGGACCAGGACGGCGTTGACCTTGCGCAGGAACGGCGAGCCGTAGAACGGCAGCGGCAACGGGGACATCACGTAGAAGTCCGGCATCGGCCGGCGCACGAACTTGGCCACGCTGCGCAGCTTGCGCAGGATGCGCCGGGCGACGTGCGTGCTGTTGCCGCGGGTCGGCATCCGCATGCCGATGCTGTTGACCACGAGCACCCTGCGGTGCGCGGCCATCGACCGCATCAGCTGGAAGTCCGAGTGCGCCCGGTTGTGGTACCACCAGTCCTGCGCGGAGAAGCACACCCAGCCGGGTTCGGGGCCCGCGCCGGGGCGGGCCGGCCACCGTCGCCAGCGCAGCAGGTCGCCGACGGCCTTGCGGTGCTTGGCGCCGCGCGGCACGCGCAGCAGCTCGTTCAGCAGCACGGCGCACCACATCGCGAACGCGGCCAGGCGTCCGTTGCGCTCGCGGACCGCCCGGACCCGGTTCGTGGTGGCCATCGACCACAGCACCGGCGACGTGGACTGCTCGCCGCCGAGGTGCACGGCGCGTGCCCGCGGTTCGTAGCGGATGGCGTAACCGCGCTTGCCCGCGCGCACCATGTACTCGGTCTCCTCCGAGTACAGGAAGTACCGCTCCTCCAGCACGCCGGTCGCCTCACGCGCCTCGCGGGAGATCAGCCACGCCGCGCCGGTCGCCCAGTCCGCCGTGCCGGCCGTCTCGTACCGGAGGGGATCGACCACCAGCTCGCCGAGCGCCTCGGACCGGCCGGCCCGCGTGCCACCGAGGAGCGCCTCACCCAAGGCGCGCAACGGGTTCGGCGCCCGGCGCAGCGACAGCTGAGGCGCTCCGTCCGGCCCCGCCAGCCGGGGCACCGCGATGCCGGTCCCGGGCAACGCGAGCGCGGCGCTCAGCAGCGTGACGGCGTCGCGGTGGAGCCGGATGTCCGGGTTGAGCACCAGCACGTCGCAGTCCGGCGCGGCGGCGAACCCGGCGTTGACGCCCGCCGCGAAGCCGTCGTTGGACGTGCGCGCGACGACCTGGGCGTGTGGCGCGACCCGTGCGACGACCGCCAGGGTGTCGTCGGTGGAAGCGTTGTCCACCACCACGATTCGACTGTCCGGAACGGACTCCAACGCGGCGGCCACGGACTTCAGGCAGTCCTCGACGACCTCGGCGCTGTGGTAGGTCACGACGACGACGGCTAGCGGCACGTCCTACTCCCCGGTCCGGTTGCCGACTCGGTCGACTTCGGTCTGATTGCCGACGCCGTCGACATCGGTCTGATTGCCGACGCCGTCCGCGGCAGGGCGGCGGAACCGAGTGCGCAGCGCGCCCCCGAGCAGGCGGAACGCGAACGGCAGGTCGTCGCGCAGGTAGCGCTTGGCCAGGCGGCGCGGTTCGAGCGCGAGGCGGTGCAGCCACTCCGCGCCGAGCTTCTGCACCACGCCGGAGGCGCGCCGGAACTCGCCCGCGGCCATCGGGATGCCCGCGCCGCAGCCGAGGAACCAGGACGCGGGCAGGTCGGCGCGCAGGAGTCGGATCAGGCGTTCCTGCTTGGGGAAGCCGAGGCCGACGAACACCAGGTCCGGCTCGGCCTCCACGGCCTTGGCGACGGTCTCGGCGGTGGCGTCGGCGGAGGTCTCGAACCCGAACGCCGGCGAGTCCGTGCCCACGACGCGCAGCCCGGGGTACTTGGCGCACAACACGTCGGCGGCCTTCTCCGGCACGCCCGGTTCACCGCCGAGCAGGTAGAGCGAACGGCCTTCGCGGGCGGCGGCTTCGGCGAGGGTGAACACCAGTGACGACCCGGTGACCCGTTCGGGCACCGGGACGCCCGCGAGCCTGCCCGCCCACACCACCGGCATCCCGTCGGCGACGACCAGTTCCGACTCGGCGATCAGCGCCGCGAGCTCGGGGCTGCGGGTCGCCGCGCGCACGATGTCCACGTTGGCCGTGACGATCGCGCCGCCCTCGGCCCGTCGCCAGGCTTCGGCGACGTGGTCGGCCACACCGGACTCGCGGACGGACCACACGTCGACGGCGCCCACGCGAACGCGGGCCTGCGCAATGTCCGGCATACCCGCGTCATCGGGTTCCGGGTGGTCCCCGTTACGAGGTGCCCGGATGGCGGTAACGGTTACCGCACGTGACCGATATCGGGGGCATGTACGTTGCGTCCGTCCGGCCCGGCGAGCGGGTGAGGGGCCGGGTTCCCGGCACGGTCGTCGCGCTCGGCGCGGTGAGCCTGCTGACCGACGTCTCGGCCGAGATGGTCACCGCGTTCATGCCGGTCTACCTGCTGTTCACGCTCAACATGAGCTACGCGCAGTTCGGGGTGCTCGACGGCCTGTACACCGGTGCGACGGCCGTGCTGAGGCTCGTCGGCGGCCACCTCTCGGACCGGACGCACCGACACAAGGCGGTCGCCGCGGTCGGTTACGGGCTGTCGGCGGTGACGAAGCTCATCTTCCCGCTCGTGGGCGCGTCGGCATTCGGGATCGGCGCGACCATGGCGGCGGACCGCGCGGGCAAGGGTCTGCGCACCGCGCCGCGTGACGCGCTGATCTCGTTGGCCACGCCGCCGGACCGGTTGGGCGCGGCGTTCGGGCTGCACCGGAGCATGGACACGGTGGGCGCGCTGCTCGGGCCGTTGGTGACGTTCCTGCTGCTGTACTGGGTCGGCACGGTGGCGGGTCCGGTGTTCGTGGTGAGCGCGTGCTTCGCGGCGGTGGGGCTGATCGTGCTGGTGGCGTTCGTGCGGGAGAACCCGCGGCCGGTGTCGACCGGGCCGCGTCCGTCGCTGCGCGCGGGGTTCGCGTTGCTGGGGGAGACGGGGTACCGGCGGCTGGCGGTCGGGGCGGCGGTGCTGGGCCTGGCGACGTTGTCGGACGCGTTCGTGTTCATCCTGGTGCAGAAGGCGACGAACGCGCCCCTGCACCTGTTGCCGTTGTTGCCCTTGGGCACCGCTCTGGTGTTCCTCGTGGCCGCCGCGCCAGTGGGGCGGCTGGCGGACCGGATCGGCCGGTGGCCGGTGTTCCTGGGCGGGCACGTGCTGCTGCTGGCCGTGTACGTCCTGTTGCTGGCTCCCGGCACCGGTTACTTCGGTGTGGGTGCGGCCCTGGTGCTCCACGGCCTCTTCTACGCCGCGACGGACGGCGTCCTGTCCGCACGGGTGAGCGCGCTCGTGCCGGAGTCGTTGCGCGCGTCCGGTTTGGCGGTGGTGCAGACGGGCCAGGCGTTGGCGCGGCTGGTGTCGTCCGTGGCGTTCGGCTTCCTGCTCCAGTTCGCCGCCTTCGGCACGGCGGTGTACGCGGCCATCGGCTCACTTCTCGTCGCCGTGGTGGTGGCGTGGCGGCTCAACAAGCGGGCCGGCCCCCGTGAAGGGGCCGGCCTCGCCTCCTAGAGCAGGCCGATCGAGCCGTGTGCCACTGAACGGCCGTGGGTAAGGTCGCCCGCGTGGCTCGCCGTGTAACCCTGGAGCAGGGTGGCCAGGCCCACCAGCAGGGGGACGTTGGCGTCGCACTGCGCCTTGCCGTAGGCGTTCGTGGTCGCGGTGCAGAGGGGGTGGCCCTTGACCGTGCGGAAGGTGATCCGCTTGCCCGCCACCGGCTTGCCGGTGTGGGACTCGGTGAGGGTGGCGTCCAGGCCGCGTGCGGTGAAGCCCAGCAGGCGCAGTTGCAGCTGGGCGTGGCCGGCGGTCAGCTCGGTGGGGGCCGGCGGGACGGCGTGGATCGCGATGCCCACCGGGTTCACGCCCACGGGGACGGTGCCGACGACGGCCAGGGTGGCGGTGTCCACGACGGACACCGTGCCGCTGTTGAAGTTCGTCACGTAGGCCTTCGTGCCGTCCGGGGTCAAGGAGACGCTGATCGGTCTGCTGCCCACTGGGACCTGGGCCACCGGCGTGAGGGTGTTGATGTCCACGACGGACAGGCTGTGGCCCTCGCTGTTGGTGACGTAGGCGCGCGTGCCGTCCGGGGAGATCGCGACGCCGTGCGGGATGAAGCTGACCGGGACCGTGCCGATCACGGCGTTGGACGCGGTGTCGACCACGGACACGTTGTTCGACAGCTTGTTGACCACGACGAGCTTCGCGCCGTCGGGGGTCACGGCCACGGCGGTCGGGGTGTTGCCGGTCGCGATGTCGGCGATCTTCGCGTTCGTCGCGGTGTCCACCACGGAGACCGTGCCCGGGCCGGCGACGTCGTGCGCGACGTAGAGCCGCCTGCCGTTCGGCGTGATCGCGATCCCGTCGGCGTTCGCGCCGACCGGGATGGTCTCGGTGGTGGCCACCGTGGCCGCGTCCACCACGGACACCGTGCCGGCCAGGTAGTTCGACACGTACACGTGCCCACCGGACGGCGACACGACGACGCCGGCGGGGCCGTCGCCGACCGGCACGGACGCGTCCACGGTGTTGGTCGGCGTGTCGATGATGGTGAGCGTGTCGTCGCGCACGTTGGTCACGTAGCCGCGCGTGCCGTCGAACGCGACGCCGACGCCGTAGGGCGAGTCGCCGGCGGAGTCGATGAGCGTGGAGGTGACGGCGTTCGTCGCGGTGTCCAGCACCGACACCCCGCCGCCGTTGTTGGCGACGTAGCCGAGCACGCGCACGGGATCTGCGACGGCCGTCCCCGACGGCGCGAGCAGCAGCGCCGCACCCAAAGCGACCGCGCCGCACACCGCCGGCGTCTTGCGGATCTGTCTGAGCACGATCGGCCTCCGTGGGTTCGGGTCCCCGCACTGCCCCCATCGCCGGCCGGCTCCGCGCCGTTAGCCCGTCAGAACCGGTACACGTGAACTTGGTACGGACCGAAGTCGTCCACGATCCGGCCGTCCACGATCGGCACGGTCCGGTCCTCGTCCACCACCGTGGCCGTGCCCGACGACACCGGCACGGTGAGCGTGACGCGAGCGGCGAGGCTGCGGGGGTGGTCCTTGGTGCCGTCGGTCTGCGCCAGCACCCAGCGGGTGTCGCCGAGCTGCTTGTGCAGCACGGGGACCGGGATGCCGTTGTCGCTCGACGCGGTCACGCCCGGCGCGTTCGGCGCGTTGAGCACCGGTGCCAACGACTTCAGCCGCGCGTTCACGGCGGCGACGCGAGCAGTGATCCCCGGGCGGGTCAGGATGCTGGAGTACTCCCCCGTCCCGTCGGTGTAGAAGCTGTGCGCGAAGTAGTTGATGCCGGTGGCGCCGTGCAGGATCGTGTTCCACACCGCCGATTCGAGCTGGTCGGGATCGATGATCTCGCCGCGGTCGTGCGGGTGCCCCGTCTCGACGAACCCGTACAGCGGCTTGTCCGGGCCGCACCACTTGCGCATGGTGTCGATGACCTGCCCGTAGCTGTACGCGCCCACGGTGTGGTTGCGGTCCGGGTGCGTCCAGCCGTAGTAGTCGGCCGACGCGATGTCCGCGGCCGAGCAGTAGGTCCGCATGTCCTCTTCGTACGACTCCTCGATGTAGCCGTAGCCGATCTCGCCGGTCGGCGTGCCCATCCACGGGCTGAAGTTGAGGTACGTCGGCCGGGACGGGTCCTTGGCGCGCACCGCGTCGGCGGCCTTCACGATCGCCGACGGCTGCATGTCCGGGTGGAACACGTCGCCGTAGACCTTGGTCATGTCCGGCTCGTCGGCGATCAGGTAGCCGACGTAGTTGCGGGCGTGCGCGGTGTCGACCAGGACCTCGTCGACGCGCGTGCCGTCCACGTACACGCGCCAGTCGGTCTCGTGGAGCCCTTCCTGGCGGAGGTACCACCACTCGTCCTCCCAGAGCCCGATGCCGAAGTCGACGCCGATCTCCGGGAACGCCCGGCCGAGCTTCTTCCCGTTCTCGACGCCGGACGGGTCCTGCATCCAGACGTTGATCGGGAACACGGCCGGGTCGCCGGTCGGGTTGGGTCCGTTGGCCCACTGCTCGTAGTAGTCGACGGACGGGCCGGCGGGGACGGGCGTGGGCGTCGGGTCGGCCGGCCGCCGAGCCTCGGCCGTGCACGCGGTCAGGACGAGGGCGACGGCCAGGACCGCGCGGGTCCCGGTCACCTCGACGCCCGCGCGGCCAGCACTCGTTTCGCCTTCTCGAAGCCGTCCGGGCCGAGCAGCCGCAGCGCCGCGGTCTTGGCCAGGTACCGGGCGCCGTCACGCGCCGACCGCAGCGGGTGACCGATGAACCTGTCACGGGCCAGCACACCGCCGGCGGGCTCCGGCACGTCGTCCAGCGCCGCGCCGAACCGCGGCCGGTGCGGCGCGGGCGCGACCAGCCTGCCGCGGGTGCGATTGCTCACGTTCCCGCCGTGCACGACCTGGAGCCAGCCGGGCGGTCCGCCCAACGACACCACCTCGGCGTGCCGGTGCAGCCGGGTGTGCCAGTCGGCCCAGCACGTCACCGGCGCGTCCCAGCTCTCCCGCATCGACGCGAACGCGTTGTCGCGGTCGTGGTGCGCGAACAACCCGGTCGGGCTCTTGACCAGCCCGTTCGCCAGGTAGAGGGCGGTGCGGCGGCCCGTGGACCGCTGGGCCTGGAGCCGGGCGACGAAGTCCGCGGCGAGGCCGTCGTCGTTGTCCAGGTTGGTGGTGATCAGCTCGTCGCCCCTGACCGGGAAGAGCTTGGCGATGTCCTCGATCAGCTCGTCCCGGCTGACCTGCGTGCGGAACACCGGCGTGTACGCGTCGCCGTGCGCCTCGATGCGGTCCTTGAGCCACTGCGGGCTCTCCGGGTCGAAGTAGATCATCCACCGGAAGTCCGAGGACGTCTGCGCCGCCACGGACGGCAGGCAGTACCGCTCGAACAGCGCGACGCGTTCGGTCAACCACCCCTCCCGCGCCCGCACGACGCTCTCCGCGCCGACGGACGGCAGGTTGAAGCGCGTCAGCACGACGTGGTCCATGGAACCCCTTCCCGTATCTCCTCCTACATCGGGATCGGGGCCGCGCCGTTAACGATCCGCGGTCGAACACGATGAGTAGAGCGTGACTGAGCCCCCGGCACGACCAACGGTCGACGTCGTCATCCCGTGTTACAACTACGCGCGATTCCTGCGCGCGTGCGTGCAGAGCGTGCTCGACCAGCCCGGTGTCGACGTGCGGGTGCTGATCATCGACGACACGTCGAGCGACGAGACGCCCGAGGTCATGGCCGAGTTGACGCAGGACCCCCGGGTCGAGGGCCGCAGGCACGAGGTCAACCAGGGCCACATCGCGACCTACAACGAAGGCCTGCTGGAGTGGGCCAAGGCCGACTACACCGTGCTGCTGTCCGCCGACGACCTGCTCGCGCCGGGCGCGCTGGCCCGTGCCGCCGAGGTCTTCGAGGCCAACCCGAGCGTCGGCATGGTGTACGGACGTGTTGTTTATTACACCGACCACGACGACCTGCCGTCCGTGATCGCTCCGCCGCCCGGTCGCACGGTCTGGTCCGGTGTGGACTGGATCGAGGCGCGTTGCCGCACGGGGCAGAACGTGCTGTCCTCGCCGGAGGCCGTGGTGCGCACGTCGGTGCAGCAGGAGGTCGGCGGCTACCGGCCGGACCTGCCGCACGCGGGCGACCTGGAGATGTGGATGCGCATCGCCGCGGTGTCCGACATCGGCTACGTGCGCGGCAAGCCCGCCGCGTACTACCGGGTGCACCAGCAGAGCATGATGCGCACCCAGTTCTCGTCGCTGTTCGCCGACCTGGAGCAGCGGCAAGCCGTGTTCGAGCGGTTCTTCGCCGAGCACCCCGACCTGCCCGCACGGCTGCGGGCGCTGGCCGACCGGTCGATCGCCAAGGACGCGTTGTGGCGGGCGGTGCGCGCCTACGACCGGGACAAGCTGGACGAGATCCCGGTGGACGAGCTGGTGGCGTTCGCCCGGCGGGTGTTCCCCGACGCGGCGCGGCTGCCCGAGTACCGGGCGTTGCGGCGGCGGCGGGCGTTGGGGCCGCGGGTGTGCAGCCGCACGCAGCTGTTCGTCGGCAGCCACCTGGTCAAGCGGGGCGCCGGCGTCGTGGGCAAGCAGGTCTGGAAGTGGCGCGGCCAGTGACCGCCGAGGTGGAGCCGACCGGGACCGGGCGGCCGGAGCTGCGGCGCAAGGTCGGTTCGGCGATCCGGTGGAGCGTGGTCAACAGCCTGGTGCAGCGGTTGGGCCAGGTGGGTGTCGGCGTCCTGCTGGCCCGGCTCATCGCGCCGGAGCAGTTCGGCGTGTTCGCGGTCGCGCTGGTGGTGCTCAACATCGTGATGAGCGTGAGCGAGATGGGGGTGAGCGTCGCCCTGGTGCGCAGCGAACGGCCGGTCGAGGAGCTCGCGCCCACGGTGACGACGCTCTCCATCGCGTCCGGCGCGCTGCTGGCCCTGCTGTGCGTGCTCGGCGCGCCGTGGTTCGCCGAGGTGATGGACACGCCGCAGGCGACCGGCGTGATCCAGCTGATGTCGCTGTCGCTGGTGATCGCGGGCGCGTCGGCGGTGCCGGGCGCGGTGCTGCAACGCGAGTTCCGGCAGGACCACAAGTTCGTCGCGGACACGTCGGCGTTCGTCGTCGGCACGGCCGTGGTGGTCGTGCTGGCGTTGCTGGGCTTCGGCGCGTGGAGCCTGGCGTGGTCGCGGATCGCCACCAACCTGGTCGCCGCCGTGGTGATGTTCGCCTACACGCCGACGCGCTACCGACCGGGGTTCGACGCGGTCCAGGCACGGGAGGTGCTGGCGTTCGGGCTGCCGTTGGCGGGGGCGAGCCTGCTCGTGTTCGGGGTGCTCAACGTCGACTACATCATCGTCGGCAGCGTGCTCGGCACCGTGCCGCTGGGGTTCTACCTGCTCGCTTTCAACCTGGCGAACTGGCCGGTCGGCGCGTTCTCGCAACCGGTGCGCAGTGTGTCGCTCGCGGCGTTCTCGCAGGTCAGAGATGATCCGGAGCTGTTCGCGCGGACGTTCTCGCGTGCGCTGCGGCTGCTCGCGCTGGTGACGGTGCCCGCGTGCGTGCTGCTCGCGGCGTTGGCCGACCCGCTGGTGCGCACGGTGTACGGCGAGCGGTGGGCCCCGGCCGCGCAGGCGTTGGCGTTGCTGGTGCTGCTGGGAGCGCTGCGGGTGGCGTTGGAGCTCGGGTACGACTACCTGGCCGGCGCCGGGCGGTCGCGCGCGATCCTGGTGATCCACCTGGTGTGGCTGGTCGCGCTCGTGCCGCTGCTGGCGCTGGGCGCGCACCTGGACGGCATCCGGGGCGTGGCGCTGGCGCAGAGCGTGGTCGTGCTCGTGGTGATCGTGCCCGCCTACCTGATCGCGTTCCGGCCCTACGGGTTGCGGGCGCGGGCGTTGGGCGCGGCGGTCGCGCGGCCGGTGGCCGGCGGTGTGGTGATGGTCCTGGTGGCGTCGGGCGTGCAGTGGGTCGTCGACGGCGCCCTGTGGCGGCTGCTGGTGGGCGGCGCGTTGGCGTCGCTGGCGTACGCGGCCGTGGTGTTCCCCCTGCGCCACGAGGTGCTGGGCCTGTTGCGGAGGAGTGGCGCGTGAGGGTCGTCCAGCAGTTGCGACGACGGGCGCACCAGGTCACGCGGATCATGCGTGAACAGGGTGTGCGTCAGGTCGGCGCCCGTGCGCTCGGGCGCGCGGCACGGCGGTTCGGCGCGGACGCCGAGGTGTTCCCGGTGCGCCTGGACGACGTGCGCGCGGCGGACATCGGCGCGCGGCGGCCGGTGGTCGTGCCGCCGGTGCCCGAAGACGGGCGGCTGACGGTCAACTGGGTCAGCACGCCGCCGTCACCCGGCTCCGGCGGGCACACCACGATGTTCCGGCTGATCGAGCACCTGGAGTCGGTGGGGCACACGTGCCGGCTGTACCTGTACGACGTGTACGGCAGCCGTGCGGCCGACCACGAGCGGGTGATCAGGTCGGCGTTCCCGGGTTTCCGGGGCTCGGTGCACGACGTGGCGGACGGGATGGCCGACGCGCACGCCGTGTTCGCCACCGCCTGGATGACGGCCTACCCGGCGTTCAACGACCCGTGCGCCGGCAAGCGGTTCTACCTGGTGCAGGACTACGAGCCGTGGTTCTTCCCGGTCGGCGGGCTGTCGGCGTTGGCGGAGAACACCTACCGGATGGGGTTCCACGGCTTCACCGCCGGCCGGTTCCTGGCCGACAAGGTGCGGGCCGAGACGGGGATGGCGGCCGACTTCTTCGACTTCGGCTGCGACGCGGACCGCTACCGCCTGACCGAGGGCGTGCTGCGGGACGGCGTGGTGTTCTACGCTCGTCGGCTGGCGCCCCGGCGGGCGATCGAGATCGGGTTGCTGGCGTTGGAGATCTTCGCCGAGCGGCACCCGGACATCGCGATCCACACGTACGGGGAGAAGATCGGGTCGCTGGGACCTCGGCACGTCGACCACGGGCTGGTCACGCCCGACCGGCTCAACGAGATCTACAACCGGTGCTACGCGGGTCTCACGCTGTCGATGACGAACGTCTCGCTGGTGCCGCACGAGATGCTGGCCGCCGGGTGCCTGCCGGTCGTCAACGACGCCGAGCACAACCGGGTCGTGCTGGACAACGACCACGTCCGGTACGCGCCCGCGACACCGCACGACCTGGCCCGCGCGCTGTCCGATGTGGTCGCTTCGCCCGATTTCGACGCGCTGGCGCGGGCCGCGTCCGCCAGCGTGACCGGCCGGTCGTGGGACGCGGCCGGGCACGAGCTGGAGAAGGTGCTCAGGCGGGAGCTGCCGGCCTGAGCAGGCGGCGCTGCGCCGGCCGTTCGACGAGCCGGTGCAGCAGCCACGCCAGCCCGAGCGAGACGGCCAGGAGGGCGACGGCGATCCCGATCGCCCTGGCCAGGTCGACGTCGTGCGGTCCGAACGCCTCCGCCGCCCGCATCACCACCTGGTGCACCAGGTAGAAGGCGAACGAGACCTCGCCGAGGAACACCGCCGCGCGGTTGCGCCACGGTGACCGCGCGCCGGTGACGTCGGCGACCGCGGCGGCCGGGATGAGCAGCGCCAGCGGGACGACCGTGCCGGCGACGTAGCCGAACGTGCCGGGCAGGTGGCCGGAGACGACGTACCCGGCGACCGCCAGCGCGCCCGCCCACCACAGGGGCAGCCGGATCCAGCGGCCCGCGCGCACGATCCGGGCCAGCGCCATGCCCAGCACGAACTCCAGCGCGCGGGTCACCGGGAAGACGTAGACGAACCAGTACTCCAGGCCGTCAGGCAGGGGCAGGGCGACCGCGGGGACGGCCATGACGGCGGCCATGAGGCCGACCGCGAACGCCCAGAGCCGCCGGTGCGGGACGCGGTCCACCAGCGCCAGCAGCCACGCGAACGCCGCGTAGAACGCCGCCTCGCACGACAGCGACCAGGCCGGTGTGTTGACGCCGAAGTAGATCGACTGCACCGGGACCCACGCTTGGAGCAGGAACAGGCCCACCACGCCGGCGAGGACGGACGCGCCGCCCAGCCAGGCGAGGCCCGCGAAGACGACCACCCAGACCACCACGTGGTTGGGCAGGACCCTGGCCGCCCGGCGCCGCATGCCGACGTTCGCCGGCACGCCTTCCCGCGCGGACCACGTGAGCACGAAACCGGACAGGAGGAAGAAGAACCCGACCCCGGTCGCACCCTGCCCGAACACCACCTCCAGGACGCCTTCCGCGCCGGTCCCGGAGAACAGGCCGCCGGCGTGCAGGTGGAAGCCGAAGACGACGAACGCGGCGAGGAAGCGGAGCCCGGTGAGCGAGGGCAGCCGGACCGGCGGCAGTGGCGGGATCGCCGGCGCGGACGACGGGAGCGGTGCCGGCGCGTTCGTCATCGGCGCTTGGCCCGACCGGCGGAACGGGCCGTGCCACCGTTGCCGCGTAACACGATTCTTGCGGTCGTATATTCGTTTCCCGCCAGGAATAACAACTTCTGCCTCCGATGCAGCAGGATTTCCTTTTGCCACAAGGAAATCGCGGTGCCGCGAAGGGCGTTAGCCGAAGATCAGCTCGGGGACGGCGAGGTGGCCTCGGGGATCACGAGCACGGCGGCGGCCGAGCCGTCGGCGGGCACGACGTGGATCGACGCGAGCTTGGCGTCCTTCGGCACGGCGGCGAACGCGAGCCGCTCGTCGTCCAGCCAGGTGGCCTGGTCGTCGACCCCGGCGGTGCCCGGCAGCCTGCGCTCCTCGCCGGTCTCGAGGTCCAGCACGGCCAGCTCCCACGGCCCGAGCCGGCCGATGCGCTTCTTGTAGGCGACCTTCGTGCCGTCCGGCGACAGCGACGGGCACTCCGCGTCACGCCGCAGCGACTCCAGGCGACGTGCCACCAGGTCGCCCTTCACCAGCCAGGTGTACCCGCCCGAGGCCAGGGTCGCGTAGAACGTCCGGTCGTCGGCGGCGACCGTCAGGCCCCAGTAGTTCACGTCCTGCGCGGCGTGCGGCTGCCCCTCGACCACGGCGGCGAAGCCCTCCAGCGACTCCACCGCGTCGCCGGACCGCAGGTCCAGGTACCCGGTCCGGGTGGAGAACCCGCCGGGCACCGAGTACGAGTCGCCGGTCACGAACGACGTCCACGTGACCACCTGCCCCGACGCCGACACCTTCGCCCGGCTCGGCACCCCCGGCAGCGGCACGGTCCGCACCACGCCGCCGTCCCGCGTCACCTCGGCCGCGTACGTCGGGCCCGGACCGGCCAGCTTCAGGCACACCGTCGTGCCGGCGGCCCGGTACACCCGCTGGCACGTCATCGGGGTCGCGCTGCGGGCGGCGGGATCGGCGAGGCGCACCTGCTCGACCCGGCCGCGGCCGTCGGCCAGGGCCACGAACATCAGGTCACCGTCGACCGCGGCCACCGGCACGGGTGAGGTGTCGCGCACGACCGACGTCACGTACGCCGCCGAGGCGCCGACGACCAGTACGATGGCCAGGACGGCGAACACCACGCGCCGGTGGGTCAAGTCCATCACCACCTGTAACGACTGGGCGCGAGTCGGCCGATTTCAGAGTAACAACACCCCGCGCGCACGCCCGCGGGTAGACGTGGATCGGGGAGCGGATGGACTTCTGGGGCGCCGTGCGAACGCTGCGCAGGCGGTGGTACATCGCCCTGCCGGCGGCGATCACGGCTGTCGCCGTGGCCGCCGGTGTGTTCCTGTCCATCCCGACGCGCTACCAGTCCACCGGGGTCATGGTGCTCACGTCGCCGTCGGCCGGTGGCACGTTCTCGGAGAAGCTCTCCCCCGAGGACGCGGTGCAGGTCAACCCGCTGCTGGCGTTCGACGGCAGCCTGACGACCACCGCGCAGATCCTCGCGCAGATCCTGGCCGACCCGAAGACCCGCAAGGAGTCGCTCGGCCTCGACAAGGACTCGACGGAGAACTTCACCGCGGCCGGCGGGGGCATGAGCGGCCCGTTCCTGTTCGTGACCGCGGACGGCAGCACCCCCGAGGCGGCCGAGCGCCTGGTCACCACGGTGATGGAGTTCGCGACCAAGGAGCTGGACGAGCAGCAGACCGCGCTGAAGGCGCCGGCGTCGACGTTCATCACCTCGCAGGTGATCGTGAACCCGACCGAGGCGGAGGCGCAGATCGGCGGCAAGGTCCGGTACGCGGGCGCGGCGTTCGTGCTGCTGATGCTGTTGACGACCGCGGCCACGTTCGGCGGCGACAGCGTGCTGAACCACCTGCGGCGGCGCCGTGAGGCGCGTGAGGGCGATGGCGCGGACGAGTCCGCCGTGACGCCTCCCCCGGCCACCACCACCCCGCCGCCTGCTGCCCCGCCGCCCGTTTCTCCGCCGTCCGCTTCTCCCCCGCCGTCGCCCAACGGCGCGCCGCGCCGTCCGCCCGGCCCACCGGTCCGCCGACCGCAGCCCACGGCCAGCGAGCAGACGGTGAAGATCGCCGCGCCGGGTCCGCGCAACCTCGGCAACCCGGGGGCTCCGGCGTGGCCGACCAGCGACGACAAAACCTGACCGTGACCGAGCGGTTCCTGCCGGAACGGCCCGTGCGGCGGCGGGCGGACGGCGCGACGGTGATGAGCGTGTTCCTGCTGGCGCTGCTGATCATCCCGGCCCGGCTGGTGCTGTCGTTCGTGCCCATGACGCTGCCACCCGCGCTGGTGGTGGCGCTGCTGCTCGGCGTGCTGTGGGTGTCCGGGCAGATGGTGGACGACGTCGGCATGGGCAAGGGGCGCAACGTCGTGCGCACGGCCGTGGCGCTGTACCTGGCGTCGCAGCTGGCGACCTACGGCGTGGCGACCCGGCGCTGGTTGCCGACCGACGAGCTGACCGTGGCCGACAGCAGCATCATCCGGATCACGTCGATGATCGCGGTCGCGGTGTTCGTGTGCGACGCCGTGCGCACGAAGGAGCGGCTGGACCGGGTGCTCAAGCTGCTGCTGGGCTGCGCGGCGGTGATCGCGTTCGTCGGGCTGGTGCAGTTCGGGCTCGGGGTGGACCTGGCCTCGTACGTGTCGCTGCCGGGGCTGCGCGTGCAGGACAACGGGTACTCGGCGATGGAGGCGCGGTCGATCTTCCGCCGGCCGACCGGCACCACGAACCACCCCATCGAGTTCGGCCTGGTGTGCGCGATGGCCGTGCCGCTGGGGGTGCACTACGTGTTCAAGGCCCGGGACGACGGCACGCCGCACGTGCGCTGGTTCGTGTGCCTGGCGCTGGTGGGGCTGGGGGCGTTGCTGTCGTTGTCGCGGACGGCGCTGCTGTGCATGGCGGTCGGCGCGGTGATCATGATCATCACGTTGCCGAGGCCGCGCAAGATCGCCACGGCGGTGGTGGGCGGCGGGTCGTTCCTCGGCGCGACGCTGGTGGTGCCGGGGCTGTTCGGGACGTTGCGCGGGATGTTCTCCAACATCGAGGACGACCCGAGCGTGAAGGCGCGCACGGCGGACTACGAGGCGGCGTGGGAGCAGATCGACCTGAACCCGTTGCTGGGGCGCGGGTTCGGCACGTACCTGCCGACGAAGTACACGATCCTGGACAACCAGTTCCTGCTGACGTTGATCGAGAACGGCTACCTGGGGCTGTTCGCGTTGATCGGGATGTTCCTGGCGGCGGCGTTCGCGGCGGTCCGGGTGCGGATGATCAGCGAGGACGAGCAGCTGCGGAGCCTGGCGAGCGCGCTGGTGGCGGCCGTGGTGTCGGGTGGGATCGCGTCGGTGACGTTCGACCTGCTCGGCTTCGGCGTGGCGACGGGGCTGGTGTTCACCATGATCGGCGCGACGGGGGCGTTGCTGCGGGTGGCCAAGGAGCAGCGGCGGCGTGCGGCGGCGGAGCCGGCGACCACGGAGGCGTGAAGGCGCAGGTCAGAGGTCGACGCGTTCGCCCATGACGCCGCATGTGCAGTCCGACCGGCTCGAAGTGGACCCGCCACGAGGTCGTGTCCACCTGTCGCCCTGGGTACAACCCGGCCGCGCGCGGGGCTTGTTCGGCCTCCATCGAACACAGGTCCACTGCTTCCCTCCCACGTACGGCTCTTGGCGACTCAGGAGGCGTGGAAACCGCAGATCGCGTGTTCTGAGCGTTGAACTCGGGGGTCCTGAACGTAGGACTCTCGGGACCTGGAGGTAGGACACGCGGGACCTGAGTGTTCGACACGCGCGGGGTGGGGTTAGGGGGTCTGGGTCAGGCCGCGGTCCGTCTTGGTGTGGGTGGAGTGGCAGTCGGGGCAGGTGAGGGTGGGGTCCAGGCGTTGGCCGCACGCGCAGACCCAGCCCTTGTGGGTGGCCGGGTTGCCCGCGACGAACGCGTGCGCCGGGACGTCCTTCGTGATGACGGAGCCGGCGGCGGCGAAGGCGTGCTCGCCGATCTCCACCCCGCAGACGACCACGGTGCCGGCGCCCAGGGTCGCGCCGCGGCGGACCACTGTGGACAGCAGGGCGTCGCCGGTGCGCTTGATCGCCGCACGAGGCCGCAGGTCGTTGGTGAACAGCACGTTCGGGCCGAGGAAGACCTCGTCCTCGCACACCACGCCGTCGAACACGAGGGTGCCGTTCTTCACCGTCACCCGGTCGCCCAGCACCGCGCGACCCTCCACGAACGCGCCGTCGCAGATGTTGCAGTCCCGGCCGACCCGCGCGCCCGGAAGCACGTGCGCGAACGCCCACACGCGCGTGCCGTCGCCCACGTCGGAGCTCTCGCACAGGCCGTTCGGGTGGACGTGGACGCTCATCGCACGGCCTCGGTCAGAGCCGCCACCACACGCTCCTGCTGCGCCACGGTGATCTCCGGGAACAGCGGCAGGGACACGATCTCCCCCGCCACCGCCTCGCTGACCGGGAAGTCACCCGGCACGTGGCCCAGGTGCGCGTAGGCGCCCGTCAGGTGAACCGGCGTCGGGTAGTGGATGCCCGCGCCGATCCCGGCCTCGTGCAACGACGCCAGGACCCGGTCCCGGGACGCCACGCGCACGACGTACAGGTGCCACACCGGCACGTTGCCCGCCAGCACCACCGGCAGCGTCACGCCCGGCACGTCGGCCAGCAGCGACGAGTAGCGGTCGGCCGCCGCACGGCGCAGCGCGTTCCACCCCTCCAGCCGCCGCAGCTTCGCGGAGAGCACCACGGCCTGGAGCGTGTCCAGCCGGCTGTTGAAGCCGATCACCGAGTGCTCGTACTTGCGCGGCGACCCGTGCTCGCGCAGCAGCCGCACCGCCGAAGCCAGCTCGGCCGACGTGGTCAGCACCGCGCCGCCGTCGCCGTACGCGCCGAGGTTCTTGCCCGGGTAGAAGCTGGTCGCCGCGATGTCGCCGAGCCCTCCGACCGGCACGCCGTGCCGCCGCGCGCCCTGCGCCTGCGCCGCGTCCTCCACGATCGGCACGCCCAACGACTTCAGCTCCTCGACCGGCGCGGCCTGCCCGTACAGGTGCACCAGCAGCAACGCCTTGGTGCGCGGCGTCACCGCCTCCGCGACCTGTGAGACGTCGATCAGGCCGGTGTCGGCCACGCAGTCGACGAGCACCGGCGTGGCCCCCGTCCGCGCCACCGCGCCCGCGGTCGCGATGAACGTGTTGGCCGGCAGCACGCACTCGTCGCCCGGCCCGATGTCCAAGGCGCGCAACGCCAGCTCGATCGCGTCGGTGCCGTTGCCGACGCCGACGCAGTGCGGCACCTCCTGGTACGCGGCGAACTCCGCCTCGAACTCGGCGACCTGGCGGCCGCCGACGAAGGAGGTGTTCTTGAGCACGTCCGCCCAGCCGTCGGCTACCTCGTCGGCCACCTGCTCGTGCTGCGCGCGCAGGTCGACCAGCGGGATGTCGATCACGAACCGTTCCCCTCTCGCAGTCGCCGGGCGGGGTTGCCCGCCCAGACCTCACCCGCGGGCACGTCGGCGAGCACCACCGATCCCATGCCCACCACCGCCCCCGCGCCGATCGACACGCCCTCGCGGACCGCACTGCCCTGCCCGAGGTACGCGCCCTCCCCCACCCGCACGGACCCGCCCAGCGACGCGCGGCCGGCGAACGTGACGCCGTCGCCCACCTCGTCGTCGTGCGTGATCAGCACGTGCGGCATGGCCACGACGTGCGCCCCCAAGCGCAACGGCGCCGTCACCACCGCACCGGCCAGCAGGACCGTGCCCGGCCCCACCTCCGCGCCGACGGCCACCGAGGCCGCCGGGTGCACCACGGTCGCCCACCGGTCCTCCGGCAGGCCGAGCCGGGCGACGAGGTCCAACCTGCCGCGCGGCCGGTGCGCGTTGGCCACGCACACCAGCACCGCCGCGTCCGTCGAGCGCACGAGGTCCGTGCCGCCGAGGACGGGCAGGCCGTCGAGGTCCGCGCCGTGCCGGGCCGGGTCGTCGTCCAGCGCGCCGACGGGTTGCCACAGCCGCGGGAGGAGGCGGACGGCCGCGAGGACTTCGCGGGCCAGTCCGCCGCCACCCACCAGCAGCAGCGGTCGGGGTGCGTTCATCCGGGCGTCGCTCATCCGGTGGCGAACACGACGTCGACCCAGTAGTTGCTGCCCGCGTAGGACGACTCCGGGAACCCGGGACCGGCCCGGTAGACGCCGTTGCGGACGCCCTCGGCCGTGGCCGGCGCGCTCAGCGGCGGACTGGTCACGGCGTTGCCCATGAAGTACCCGGTGTCCACGGAGTACCGGCCGTTCGGCGCGGTGTAGGACGCCACGTAGGTGGTCCCGGCGATCACGGTCACCGGCGAGGAGAACGTGAGCGCCTGCCAGCCGGTGGCCGCCTCGTCGGCGAACGTGCCGGTGGCCAGCGGGTTGCCCGCCGCGTCCCACAGCGTGCCGGTGTGCGTGCCGGTGTTGCCCGCGCCCTTGTAGAACTTCACGCCGGTGACCGACCCGCTCACCGACGGCACGAACCGGACGCCGAGCTCGTAGGAGCCGGTGTCGTCGGCCGCCGGCACGGTGGGCACGGTCGCCGCGCTGAACAGCGAGCACGGGCAGTTCCCGGCCGTGGTCGTGGTGAAGGACCAGGTCGTGGGCGAGGCCATCAGGTTGCCGTAGACGTCGGCGACGCGCAGGCTCGCGGTGTAGGTCATGCCGCCGCCCAGCGGCGCGGCCGGCGTCCAGGTCACCTGCTGCTGGTTGGCCGACAGCGACAACGTGCCCGCGATCTTCGCGCCGCCGGAGTCGGCGAGCGCGAACTGGGCCGTGCTGAGGTCCACCGGCTCGTCGAACGCCGCGGTGAGCGGCGACGTGCGGGCCACCTCGCCCGCGCCGTCGAGCGGCGTGCGCCCGTTGACGACCGGTGGTGAGTTGTCGTCGTTGGGCAGGTAGACGACGTCGACCCAGTAGTTGCCGCCCGCGTACGAGTTCGTCGGGTGGCCCGCGCCCGCGCGGTAGACGCCGTTGCCGCCGTCCAGGCCCGCCGGCGCGCTCAACGGCCCGCTGGACACCGAGTAGCCGTCGAAGTACCCGGCGTCGACGGCGTAGTGGCCGGTGGTCGTGGTGTACGACGCCGTGTAGGTCTGGCCCGCCGACACGAACACCGGCGCGGCGAAGGTCAGCGTCTGCCAGCCGGACGCGGTCTCCCCGGTGAACGTGCCCGTGGCCAGTCGTTGACCGCTCGGCGACCACAGCGAGCCGGTGTGCGTGCCGGTGTTGCCCGCGCCCTTGTAGAACTTCACGCCGGTGATCCGGCCGCCCGCGGTCGGGGTGAACCGCACGCCCAGCTCATAAGCGCCGCCGTCATCGGCCGAGGCGACCGTCGGCACGGTCGCCGAGCTGAACAGCGAGCACGGGCAGATCACCACCATGGTGGTGGTGAACGACCACGTCACCGGGTCGGGCATCGGGTTGCCGTTGACGTCGGCGATCAGCACGTTCGCGGTGTACCGGGTGAACGGCATGAGCTTGCCCGACGGCGTCCACGTGACGGTCCGCTGGTCGCCGGACAGCGACAGCGAGCCGGTCAGCTGCGCGCCGCGCCGGTCGGTCAGCCAGATCTGCGCGCTGGCCGGGTCGACCGGCTCGCTGAACGTCACCGTCACCGGGCTGCCGGCGACCACGTCGGTCGCGTCCGGGGCCGGCGTGCGGCCGGTGAGCGTCGGCGGTGTGGTGTCGCCGTTGAGGCCGTTGCGGTAGACGACGTCGACCCAGTAGTTGGTCGCGTTGTAGGTCGAGGTCGGCGCGAAGCCGCCGCTGCCGTAGCGGTACACGCCGTTCGGCCCGTCGACGCCGTCGGCGAGGGCGCGCAGGCCCGCGTAGCTCGCGCCCTTGCCCGCGAAGTCACCGGGGCTGACCGCGTAACGCCCGTTGGGCGCGTGGTAGGACACGATGTAGGTGGTGTTCGCCTGCACGACCACCGGTGAGGCGAACGTCAGCTTCTGCCAGCCGCTCGCGCTCTCGTTGGTGAACGTCCCGGTGGCCAGCAGCAGGCCGGTGGACGACCACAGCGAGCCGGTGTGCGTGCCGGTGTTGCCGGTGCCCTTGAAGAACCGGACGCCCAGCACCTCGCCCTTGCCGTTGAAGCGGACCTTGGTGCCGACCTCGATCGGCGCGGTGTCGTTCGCCGCGTACACGGCGGGCCGGGCGAAGTCGTCCCAGATCGTGCAGGGGCACGTCGCGGGCCGGGTCGCGCCGGTGGTGAACGACCACGTCGACTGCGGCGTCTGGTTGCCCGCCGCGTCCGACACGCGCAGCGCCACCGTGTAGCCCGTGTTCGGGGTCAACGCCTGGCTCGGCGTGAACGTCACGGTCCTGTTCTCGTTCGACAGCGCCGTCGAGCCGGACAGCGCGCCGTTCGGGCCGGTCAGGGTGAACTGGGCGGAACCGGGTGCGATCGCCTCGTCGTAGGTGGCGGAGACGGCGGGGGTGAGCGCGACCGTGCCCTCGCCGCCGACGGGCGTGGTGGACGCGAGCAGCGGCGCGCGCTGGTCGGGTCCGGGGTCCGGCGCCCACACCACGTCCACCCAGTAGTTGCTGCCCCAGTGGGACTGGGTCGGGAAGCCGGTGCCGCCGAACCGGAACAGGCCGTTCGGGCCGTCCTCGCCGTTCTTCGGACCGGTGAGCGGTTCGAGGTAGCGGGGCCGCTGGAAGAAGTACTCCAGGTCGTAGGAGTAGTGGCCGTTGGGCGCGAAGTACGACACGACGTAGGTGACACCAGCCGACACCGGCACGGGCATCGCGAAGGTCAGCGTCTGCCACCCGCTCGCGGTCTCGTCGGTGAACGTGCCGGTGGCGATCGGGTTGCCCGCCTTGTCCCACAACGTGCCGGTGTGCGTGCCGGTGTTGCCCGGTCCCTTGTAGAACCGCACGCCGCGCACGTAGCCGTCGCTGTTCGCCCGCCACTTCACGCCCAGCTCCAACGGCGACGCGTCACCGCTGTCGGGCACGTCGGGGGTGTCGGCGTTGGTCCACAGGCCGCACGGGCAGGTGCGCGGGTTCACGCCGGGCGTGGCCACCACGGGGGTGGACAGGTTCGCCGAGTCGTCCACCGCGCGCACGCGCAGGCTCGCGGGCCCGGACTTGCTCGGGGTGTAGGTGTAGCTCCACGCCGTCTTCCCGGCCTGCCACACCGCCGGGTGCCAGCGGTCGCCGCCGTCGGTGGACACCTCGACGCCGCCGACCTGGCCGCCGACGTCGGACACCGTGCCGGAGAACGTGTACGGCGCGCCGACGGTCGAGATCGGCGGCACGCTGGTGAACGCGACCGTCGGCGCCTGGGTGTCGGTGCTCCTGGTCGCCTGCGTCAGACCGGGCTGCAACGTGGTGGCCTGCACGCCCATGTCGGCCAGGAAGTTGACCGTGGCCTGCTTCATCCGCACGTCGGAGGTCGGCGTGTTGGTGAGGAACGCGTGCTCGTCGTCCACGCCCCACGCCCACTGGACCGTGCCCGCGCCGAACACCAGCGACCCGCTCGGGTGCTTGTAGTAGGTGATGGCGTGGGTCTTGGTGTCCGGGGTGTAGAGGTCGCCGTGGTTCTGCAGCACGTACGGGCCGTCCGGCATGTTCACGGTGGTGCGGGACAGCTGGGCCACGCCCGGCGGCTGGAAGCCGTTGTCCTCCACCGAGTTCCACTCGTAGCCCAGCGTGCCGGGCTGGAACGTGTACGTGGTGTCGGCGGCCATCCACTGGAGGTCCGTGTGCCGCCACAGCCGCATCTTGCCGTAGGCGGCCGGTACCTGGAGCGAGTCCTCGCGGCGGCCGTTGACCGTGAAGATGTTGCCGAGCAGCGCGTTCTCCGGATCGCCACCGTCCTGATCGGGGTAGCGCGGGTCGCGCCAGGTGCCGGTCCAGTCGCTCAGGTGGTCGTTCTGGGTGCCCTTGGTCTCCTTGTAGCAGGCGATGGTCCGCCAGTCGGTCCGGGAGGAGTCGATGCTCTTCTCCCACCGGTGCTTCCAGAAGATCTCGTTGCCGGTGAGGAACGCCAGGTGCACGCCCGCGTCACGGGCGGCCTCCACGTTGTCGCGCTGCTCCTCGGACCAGTACTCGTCGTGGCCGACGGCCATGAACACCTGGTGGTTCTTGATCAGGTGGCCGCGACGGGCCGAATCGGCGTCCGTGGTGTAGCTGACGTCGTACCCGTTGGCCTCCATGAAGCGCAGCATCGGGTACTCGGCGTTGAAGATGAAGTTGTCGTCGCCGTCACCGCCGGTGTACGGGCGGTTGTAGCTGACCTTGTACGCCTGCCCGCCCTGGCCGGGGCCGTCGCCGAAGTACAGGCTGTTGCCGCCGTAGCGGTTGTAGGCCACCCAGGTCGAGTCCGAGGTCTGGAACAGGACCTTCGAGGTGCTGGTGTCGTCGCGGACGACGAACACGATCTCGTTCTCCGCACCGGTGTCGTTGCGGTGCGTGCGCGCGTAATAGATGCCCGAGACCGCGGTGGGCGGCACGTTCCAGCTCAGCGACACCTGCCAGTTGCCGCAGTCGATCAACGCGCTGCCGTCCACGCCCCGCATGCACGGGTCCTGGTTCTGCGCGCTGCCGCGGGTGATCCGCTCCTGGAACCGGGCGCCGACGCCGCCGTAGTAGCCGAGCCGGTAGATGTCGATGTAGTAGGACGACGCGCTGGTGAGCATCTTGAAGTCGACCCGGCCGCCGGGGTTGGCGCTGATGTCGGTGGTGAAGCCGAGGATGCTGTCGTCCCGGTAGGACACCTGCCAGTCGGGCGTGCCCGGCTTGGTGTTCTCGCACGCCACCTTGTTGACCACGGGCACGTCGCACGGCGCGGCGGCGGCTTCGGGGGCGCGGAGCAGACCGACGACCGCGATGGTGGACGCCACGAGGGCGGCCACCACCGCCAAGCGCAGCAGGGTCACCGCGAGAACGGGTCTGGCCCGCTTCCGGTCGGCGGTCATGGGGTTCACCTTTCGAACACAAGCTGTCGTGACGGGTGGTGATCGCGTGCGCACTGCATCGACCAGCGGAGCCTCGTTGCTCCGATCGTCGCTGGAAGCCGGCTTCGCGTTACACCACAACGGAAGGATCCGTACCGCCGAACGCAGGCTGTGCGGGGCGTGCTCTCTAGTGCGACGGGAGCGGCAGCCGCAGCGCCGCTCTGAGCTCCGCCACCACGGTGTCCTGCTGCTCGGCCGTGAGATCGTGGTAGAGCGGGAGGATCAGCGACCTCGCGGTGAACGCCTCGGTCACCGGCAGCTCGACGTGCGGGTGCCCGGCGTAGGCCGGCTCCAGGTGCGCGGCCATGATCCCCCGCCGCGCGGACACGCCCCGTTCGGCCAGGCGCGCCAGCACGTCGTTGCGCGTCACCGCGACTTCCTCGGGGAGCATCACCCAGAACGACTGGTAGTTCGTCGTGCCGTGCTCGGGGTCGCGCACCGGGCGCAGGCCGGGCACGTGGGCGAGCAGCTCGTGGTAGCGGGCCGCCAGCTCGCGCCGGCGACGCACGATCGCGTCCAGTTTGGACAGCTGCACCAGGCCGACGGCGGCCTGGATGTCGGTCATCCGGTAGTTGAACGCGGTCTCCAGGTAGCTCTCCACGACCGCGCCGCCACCGCTGTGCCGCTCGGCGGCGCTCACGCTCATGCCGTGCTCGCGCAAGCGCTTGGCGCGCGCCGCCCACTCGGGGCGGTTCGTGGTGAGCATCCCGCCCTCACCGGTGGTGATCAGCTTGCGCGGGTGGAAGGACCACGCGGCCATCTCGGCGTCCGCGCCGACCGGCACGCCGCGGTAGGTCGAACCGGCGGCGCAGGCGGCGTCTTCCACCACCGTGACGCCGCGCGGTCCGCACAGCGCGCGGATCGCGTCGACGTCCGCGGGCACACCGGCCTGGTGGACCAGGATCACCGCGCGCGTGCGCTCGGTGAGCACCGCCTCCACCGTGGCGGCGGACAGGTTGCCGGTCTCCGGCTCCACGTCCGCGAACACCGGCGTGGCGCCGCAGTAGCGGACCGCGTTGGCCGTGGCGATGAACGACAGCGACGGCACCACGACCTCGTCACCCGGCCGCACGTCGAGCAGGTGCAGCGCGACGTGCAGCGCGGTCGTGCACGACGACACGGCGACGGCGTGCAGGGCGGCGACGCGGCGGGCGAAGGCGTCCTCGAACGCGGCGACCTTCGGACCCTGCGCCACCCAGCCGGACAGCACGGCGGCGGACGCGGCCTCGGCCTCCTCCGCGCCGAGCCACGGCTTCATCACCGGGATCACGGGGACACCTCGGCCATCGCCGACCGCCACCACGACACCAGCCCGCGCAGGCCGTCCACGAGTTCGATGTCGGGCTTCCAGCCGAGGTCGCGGGCGGCGGCGGAGATGTCGGCGAGCCGGCGCGTGACGCCGTTGACCGCGCGCTCCGGGCCGTGCTCCAGCGGCAGGTCGGAGTCCATCGCGACGAGCAGGGCGTGGGCCAGGTCCTTGAGGCTGGTCTCCTGCGCGCTGGCGATGTTGTAGACCTCGTCGGTGACGGCCGCCTTCGCGGCCAGGACGTTCGCGCGGGCGATGTCGTGCACGTGCACGAAGTCCATGGTCTGCGCGCCGTCGCCGAAGATCAGCGGCGGCTTGCCGTCGGCGATGCGCTCCATCCAGCGGATCAGCACCTCGGTGTACTTGCCGTGCGCGTCCATCCGCGGCCCGTAGACGTTGAAGTAGCGCAGCGCGACGTAGTCCAGGCCGTGCATGGCGTGGAAGCTGCGCAGCATGCCCTCGTTGAACGCCTTGGCCGCGCCGTAGAACGTGTCGTTGTTGTACGGGTGGTGCCGTTCGGTGGTCGGGAACTCCTCGGCCAGCCCGTAGACCGACGCCGACGAAGAGGCGACGACCTTCTTCACGCCCGCCGCGGCGGCGGCCTCGATCACCGTGAACGTGCCGTCGACCAGGCACTCCAGCGCGAGCCGCGGTTCCTCGGCGCACTGGGTGATCCGGATCGCGGCGAGGTGGAACACCAGGTCGGTCCCCCGGCTCAGCTCGGCCAGCAGCGCCCGGTCGTTGATGTCGCCCTCGACCACGCTGAGCCGGTCGCCCGCGAGCGCGGCGGCGTCGGCGAGGTTCTCCCGGCGACCGCGGACGAAGTTGTCCAGCACGACCACCTCGGCGGCGCCGGCGGCGAGCAACTGGTCCACCACCGCGGAGCCGATGGTGCCCGCCCCTCCGGTGACGAGGGCCCGTTGGCCGGTGATCGGCTGAGCCGCGTCCGACATGGTGCTTGTTCCTTCCATCTGCTGGATCACGCGGTGACGAGCTGGAGCGCGGTCGGCTGGTCGACGCGCGCGACGGTGACGAACTCCCCGCCCGCGGCGAGGCTGGCGGAGGCGGCTTCGAGGGTGGCCAGCACGCGCAGGCCCGACCAGCCGTCGGTGAGCGGCGGGCGCTTCTCGGTGATCGAGGCGGCGAACTCCGCCATCATCCCGCGCAGCGCCTCCTTCTCCGGCAGCGCGGGCGCCACGGTGTCGCCGCGCCGGTAGGAGATGATCGCCTGGCGGCGGTCCTCGTCGTCCTCGATCCGGTCGGCGCCCCGGTCGTGCACGGACAGCCGCTGCACGGCGTTCAGGTCGTCCCACACGACCGTGCGGCGCGAGCCGCCGACGATCATGGTGCGGATCTTGCTCGGGGACAGCCAGTTCACGTGCACGTGCGCCATCACGCCGTCGGACAGCTCCAGCGTGAGGTGGCCGACGCACGCGCGGCCCGCGCCGATCGGGTCCGAGCCGTGCGCGGCGACCCGCGTCACGCGCACGCCGTCGGGCAGGATCGCGTCGAAGATCGACAGGTCGTGCGGCGCGAGGTCCCAGAACACGTCCACGTCCGGTTGCACCAGGCCCAGGTTGACCCGCACCGAGTCGAGGTACTGCACCGTGCCGATCTCTCCGCCGCGCACGAGCTGCCGCAGGTGCTGGACGGTCGGCGTGTAGACGAAGGTGTGGTCGAGCATCAGCGTGAGGCCCCGGGCCTCGGCCTCGCGGACGAGTTCGAGGCCGTCGGCGTAGTTCGCCGCCAGGGGCTTCTCCACCAGCACGTGCTTGCCCGCGCGCAACGCGGCCAGCGCGACCGGCAGGTGCGTGGCGGCCGGGGTGGCGATGGCGACCGCGTCGACCGCCGGGTCGGCGAGCACGTCGTCCAGCGAGCCGGACACCCGGACGGTGGAGTAGTCGCCCAGCACGCGCCGGGCCCGTTCCACGTCCAGGTCGCACAGGTAGCGCAGCTTCAGGCCGGGGGTGGCCTGTGCGTTGCGCACCAGGTTCGGCCCCCAGTAGCCGGCGCCGATGACGGCGATGCCGATCGGCTGGTCCATCTGGTTCTCCCTCTCATGGCCGCCTCCGCTGGGAGACGTGCGTCGGCGGGTCATCAGTAGGCCCCCTGGCCGCCGAACACGGCCCGGAAGGTCTTCCACAAGATCAACGCGTCCAGTGCGAGCGACCACTCCTCCACGTACCGGAGGTCGAGCCGCACGGACTCCTCCCACGACAGGTCGCTGCGCCCGGAGACCTGCCACAACCCGGTCAGGCCCGGCTTGACCAGCAGCCTGCGGCGCATGTCGGGGCCGTACTTCGCGCTCTCCTCCGGCAGCGGCGGCCGGGGGCCGACCAGCGACATGGCGCCGGTGAGGACGTTGAACAGCTGCGGCAGCTCGTCGATCGAGTAGCGCCGCAGGAACCGGCCGACGGCGGTGACGCGGGGGTCGCGGCGCATCTTGAACAGCACGCCCGCGCCCTCGTTCACCGCTTGCAGCTGGGCGCGCAGCGCGTCGGCGTTGGTGACCATGGTGCGGAACTTCAGGATGGTGAACGGCGTGCCGTCCTTGCCTACGCGGCGCTGCCGGTAGAGCACCGGGCCCCTGGTGTCGACCATGATCGCCACCGCGACCGCCAGGAGCACCGGGCTCAGCAAGGAGATCAGCAGCAACGAGCCGACCTTGTCCACGGCCGTCTTGACCACGCGGCGGAAGCCGGTGAACGACGGCTCGCTCACCCGCAGCAGCGGCATCCCGAGCACTCCGGTGACGTGCAGCCGGGGTCCGGCGAAGTCCATCAGGGCGGGCGCGACGACCATCTCGGTGCCAGTGCCCTCCAGGTCCCAGGCGAGCCGCTGGAGCCGGCGCGGTGTCCAGTAGGCGTCGGCGGTGACCGCGACGATCCGGTAGCCGCCGCGGCGGACCTGCTCGCCGAGGTCGCCGAACCGGCCGACGACCGGCACGCCGTCCAGCTCGAGGCCGATCTCGGCGCGGCCGTCGACCGTGCACACGGCGTCCACGCGCCAGCCGAGGTGGGGCGCGCGACGGGTGCGGCCGATCAGGTCGGCGACGGTGTCGATGTTGCCCGCGGCGAGCACCGGCAGCAGGCAGCGGCCCTCGCCCCGGGCGCGGTGCAGCGGGCGGCGCAGCAGGTAGCGGACCGGGAAGGCGACCAGCGCGACGGCCGGTCCGACCACGAACACCCACAGGCGGGCGCCCGGCAGCCCGGCCGCGAGCGCGCCGAGGCCCAGCGCGACGACGGACCCGAACAGGCCGCGGCCGAGGCGGCGGAACTCCTCCGCGCCCTGGCCGAGCACCATCGGGTTCCAGACGCGGCTGAGGAACAGCGATCCCACGATCACCGCGACGGTGACCGCTTGCAGCCCTAACAGGGACAGCGGGCCGACCGAGGCGTGGCGGGCGGACAGGGCGAAGCCCGCGAGCACGACGACCAGGACGGTGCAGAGGACGTCCGCGGCGATGACGCCGTAGCGGTAGGCGGGTTCCCAACTGCCGACCGTGGGGCTGGTGGTGCGCTGAGCGGTGGGCTCAGCGGTGCGCCGGTCGGCGCCGAGCCCCGCGACCGGTCTGTGTCGCGTTGGCTGGACCTGCTCGCTCATCGTGGTACTCCCCCGGGTGGGCCGGTTCGGACGTTGCACGTTCGCAGGGCATCCCCGACGGACCCGCGTGGTATACGGCAAATGTTCGGCCGGCGATTTTCGCCTCGCCAAACCGTCATTCGTCGCACCGACGGCGCGCGTTACACACGGTGCACGTCGACTGGGCGGTCATTCCGCGGCGCGACAGTCGACGCACACCGAGAAGCGTCATCGAGTGACTTCGGGTCACCGCCCCGTTCGGCGGAAAAGGCTTGCCCGACCGCCGGGACACCTCGGTCCACAGTGGCCGGCGACTGCCCGCGGGCACGCGGAGGCACGTCCATCGGATCTGGGACGGCTTCCGTTACAGCCAGTTTCCGCGCGGGGTCCTGGGCGAGCCGGAATGCGTCCGAAAAAGGACTTGAGGCCCTGCCCGGAGACCGCACCGTGGCGGGCTGCGATCACCCATTCACAGTGCGGTAGCAGCTATTCGGCGCAACGGATCGGGCACTTCGGGCCAGGAACTGTTCGACATTTACCGAAGTCGGTCGTTCGAGGGTGACCACGGCCACTTTTCGGGTGACAATGCTCCGGTGGTCGTCGTGTGGGTGATCGGCGGGCTGCTGGGCGCGTTCCACTGCGCGTGGGCGTGGCGCACCCGGCTGTACCCGCCCGGTCGCCGCGGTGTCGGGCTCGCTGTGGTGGACGCCACGTGGAGCCTGCCGAACACGGCGGCGGGCGCGGCGTTCCTGGCGTACGCGCTCGCGCGCGGCAACCGGGTGGACGTGGCGTTCAGCAGGCACCGGGGCACGCTCGGGCTGCGCGACGGGGTGATCAAGGGCTTCGCCACCACGGTCGGCCCGGTGCAGGCCGGCATCGCGATGGGCGTGGACGACCACGAGGCCGTGCACGTGTTCCAGGCGCGCCTGTTCGGTCCCGCCTACCTGCCGCTGGTCGTGGTGAACTGGATCGTCGCCACCGTCCTGCCCTACTGGCTGCTCTACCACGACCGGGCGAGCGCGCCGATCGACGGCGTGGCCCCCTACTTCCGCCGAGGCGTCTACCCGCACTGCTGGCACGAGGAGTGGGCCTACCGCCGCCAGGGCACCCCACCGCGCTGAACGTCGACCGTCCGACCCCGCCGGCAGCGCCTGCTCCCGGTCGGCGAGTGCGTCCAGCACGGACGTGCCCGGCGCGCACGAGCCTGTTCGGCCCGCCGCGGCGGCTGATCGACCGAGTCGCGGCCGACCGCCGAACGGCCCGCCCGGGTTATCGACCGATCACGGCCCACCGCCGCGCCGCCTGACCGGGGCCTCGGAGCCGGTTGCGGGACTCCGCAAGGGCCCGGGTGCTAGCGACCGGTAACCAAGCGGGCCTTCTCCTCGCCCACGGCGATCACGTCGCCGTGGTGCAGCTGGGCGCCACGGCGGGTCTCCAGGCGGCCGTTCACCGTGACTTCCTCGGATTCGACCAGGTCACGGGCGTGCGCGCCGTTGTCCGCCAAGCCGGCCAGCTTGAGGAACTGACCCAACCTGATCATGTCGTCGGAGATCTCGACCTCGCGGATGCGCATCGTCCCATCATCCTCCAGCGTGCACGTGCGTCCGCACGTGCCGCCGTTAACAAGGTTTGCATGGAGTCGAAACACGCCCGACATCATCCGAACGCGGTTCGGTCTACGGTTCCCGGAATGTGAGCACAGGCAGCTCTGACCCGGAGCCGACCGGCGGCGAGCGCAGACGCCGCCGGTCCCTGCGCGGGAACGTCGGCACGACCGGCGCCCGGTTCGGCTCCCCCGCGTTGCAGCGCAGTCTCGACGAGGAGCCTACGGAACAGCCCAAGCCGCCGCGCCGGCGGAGGTCGTTACGGGGCGAGGTCGGCGCCACGGGCGCGCGGTTCGGCTCGGCCGCGCTCCGGCGCAGCCTCGACGAGCAGCCGGACGACCACCTCGAGCAGACCGCGCCGTTCGACGCCCCGTACGACTACGTCGAGCCGCCGGCCGCCCGGGCGCCGGAGCCCGACCACGAGCCCTGGCCCGACCACGAGCCGGAACCCGCCGCCGAGGAGTTCTCCGGCCCGCTGGTCCGCCCCTACGCGTGGACGGGTGGCCGCACGGCGGCCGACTACGACCTGAGGCTGGAGACGCTGGTCTCGCTGGAGAGGGACGGCATCGCGATCGCCATGCGGGAGAGCACCGCGGAGCAGCGCTCGATCGTGGAGCTGTGCGCCAACTACCCCAGGTCGGTCGCCGAGGTCTCCGCGCTGCTGGCCGTGCCGCTCGGGGTGGCGCGGGTGCTGCTCGGGGACCTCATCTCGATGGGTGTGGTCGCCATGCACGACAACGCCGCCGCGGCCACCGGCGCGGACTTCACGCTCCTGGAACGCGTGCTAGTCGGCCTGCGCAACCTCTAGCCGCAACCGGCCGAAGACCTCGGCCAGCGCGGGCAGCTGGTAGTGCGCGTTGAGCCCGCTGGGGTTCGGCAGCACCCACAGCCTCGAGGACGCGATCGTCTCCTCCTGCGGGCCGATCGCCGCCGCCTTGCGCCCGAACGCCGCCCGGTACGCCGTCACGCCGACCACCGCCACCACCTTCGGCCGGTGCCGCCGCGCCAACGACGTCAGCCGCACACCGCCCGCCCGCAGCTCCTCGGCCGTCAGCTCGTCGGCCCGCGCCGTCGGCCGGGCGACCAGGTTCGTGATGCCCAGCCCGTACCGCGGCAGCTCGTCCTGCTCGGCGGGCGTCAGCAGGCGGGGCGTGAACCCGGACAGGTGCAGCGCGGGCCAGAACCGGTTGCCCGGCCGGGCGAAGTGCTGCCCCTTGGCCGCCGACAGCAGGCCGGGGTTGATGCCGCAGAACAGCACCTCCAACCCCGGCCCGACGATGTCCGGCAGGTGCGGTGGCGTCGGTCGCCCGTTGCTCATCCGCCGCCTTCCGCGCCGCAGCGGCCACCCGGCGCGGTCACCCGACCACCACCGGCGTGCCGTCGACGACCAGCCGCCAGTCGACCCGGTGGAACGCGGCCGGGTCGATCTCGCCGCGCTCGCGCACCCAGTCGATGATCAGCTGCCGGATCTCCAGCTGCCGGTTGTGCAGCACCGGCGCGGTCGCGATGTGCGGGAAGTTGCCGCCGCCGGACTGCCGGTAGTTGTTCACCGCCACCGCGAACGCCTGCTCGGCCGTCACCGCGACGCCGGCGTAGGCCAGCCCGGTGATCCGCTGCCCGACCGGCCGCGCCAGGTCGATGTCGTAGGTCAGCGGCGCGTCGAGGCCGGCCGCCACGTCGTAGAGGTAGTCCGGCGTGCCGCCCGCGTTGGTCAGCGCGTCCGGCTGGTGCGGCCCCGGCGTGCTCACCGCCTTGAAGTAGCCCGCCGACCGCTCCAGGTAGTCCTTGAGCTGCGCGCCGGTGAGCCGCACGCCGAACAGCGTGTTGTCGAAGACGTAGAGCCCCGCCACGTCGCGCACCGACACGTCGCCGGCCGGGATCGCCGCCGCCTTGTTGAACGGCGAGGCCAGCGACAGCACCGGCAGCGCCTCGGTCAGCGACGCCTTCAACGCCGCGCCCTGCACGAGGTTGACGAAGTCGAGCGCGGCGGTGTCCTCGTACCGCGCGGTCGCGGCGGACATCGCCGACCTCGACGTGCCGATCTTGGAGTTGACGTAGGCGACCACCTTGTCGTGGTCGTCACGCAGCCGGCGCACGATCGCCGGGTCCTCGGGCACGGTGTTGGTGTTGAGCACCTGCGAGCGGGACGCCTCGGCGCGCCAGCCCCGTCCCGGCGACCACGCCAGGTCGAACTCCATCAGGCTCAGCCGCTTGCCCCAGAACAGCGGCTCGGTCAGCAGCACCTGCCTGCCGGTGGCCTTGTTGGTGACGAACCGCTGCGCGATCTCGGTGTGCGCGTGGCCGACCAGGATCGCGTCGATGCCCGGCACCTCCTCGGCGACCAGGGCAGAGCAGTTCTCCGGGAACGGCAGCAGGTCGCCCAGCGAGGAGGACAGGTCCGCGCCGGAGTGCGCGGCGACCACCACGAGGTCCGCGCCCGCCGCGCGCACCTTCGGCACCCACTCGCGGGCCTGCTCCAGCACGCCGGGGAAGGTCATCTTCCCGTCCACGTGCGCCTTGTCCCAGATCGCGATGCCGGGGTTGGTCAGGCCGAGGATGCCGACCCGCAGCGGCGCCGCGCCGGTGCGCCACACGGTCTTGACCACGTACGGGCGGAACGCGGGCTCGCCGGTGGCCGAGTCGATCGCGTTCGCGGCCAGGAGCGGGAAGTCCAGCTGCTTCTCGAACGCCCGCAGCAGGGGGATGCCGTAGTTGAACTCGTGGTTGCCGAGCGCGGCGGCGTCGTAGCCGAGCTCGTTCATCGCGGCGGCCATCGGGTGCACCCGGCGGCGGCCGATGGGCTCGACCTTGGCGTAGTAGTAGGCCAGCGGCGTGCCCTGGATGGTGTCGCCCGCGTCGATCAGCAGGGTGCGGTGCGCGCCGCGTTCCTCCCGGACGGCCTTGACCAGCGTGGACAGCTTCGCCAGGCCCACGTCGTTGTGCCCGCTGTCGTCGAACTCGCGGTCGGCGAAGTAGTCCCAGTTGAAGACGTTGCCGTGCAGGTCCGTGGTGCCGAGGACGGTGAGGGTGAACCGCCGCCCACCGGCCCGGTCGTCGGGTGCGGCGTGTGCCGCCGTGCGGAACCCGGCCGCGGCGAGCACGGCCGCGGCGCCGCCCGCGAGCAGGGCGCGGCGGTGCAGGGGAGATCCGGTCATGGGGCGACCGTAGCCATTGACCGTTGACTACTCGGCCGGCTTCCCGGCGTCGTCGCCCTTCGCCCGCCGGTTCAGGCCGACGCCGACGGCGATGCCGACCACCGACAGAACCGCCGCGATCAGGATCCACACCCACAGCGGCACGCCGCCGTCGTCGTCCGTGCCGGAGGTGGACGCCGGGTCGGGCCCGCGGGTGGTCGACTGGGTGAGCGTGGCCACCGAGCCGGTGGCGGCGGTGGTCGACGAGGTGGCGGGAGCCTCGCCCGTCGACGTCACGGCGGGCGTCGTGGCGGCCGGCGGCTGCTGCGCCGCCGGTGGCGCGGTCACCGTGAAGGCGAACGTGCCGTCGACGAAGTCGCCGTCCAGCGACTCGACCCGCCACGACACCGTGTGCTGCCCGGCGGGCGACGAGGACTCCAGCAGGGGCACGGTCAGCTTCACGCCGTCGGCGGTGACCTCGCCCGTCGGCCAGGCGCTGCCGTCCGCGGCCAGGACGGTGACCTCGGCGCTCTCGGCGGGCACCGGCTCGGTGAACGTCAGCGTGAGCAGCGTGGGCCGCTGCGCCAGCGACGCGCCGCTCGCCGGGTCGCTCGAGACCAGCTCGGTGTGGGCGTGCGCGTGGGGCGACGCCCCGAACAGGACCAGGGTTGCCAGCAGTGCCGAGAGCGCCAGTCGGGTCATGCGGTAGTTCTACCGGGTCGGCGGGGTCCCCTGCTGGTCGGTCGGGCCGCCCTGCCTGGCGGGCGGCTGGCCGTTGCCCTGCTTCTGCTGCGGCCCGCCGCGCACCATGTTGCCCTCCATGATGCTGTCCGCGGTGGCCTTGCCGTCGGCGGACCCGGCGGGCTCGCCGGCGATCACGGTCACGATGTCGCCCGCGGCGATGTCGTCGAGCGCGCCCTGACCGCCGTTGACCCGCGTGTCGTCGTCGACCAGGTAGGTCGCGCTGAACCCGTCGGTGCTCTTCACCGTGATGGACGAGTCGCTGACCTCGGTGACCTCGCCGTTCTGGAACTCGCCGTGCTGGGTGTCGCCGAACGGGCCGCCCATGATCACCAGGCCGCCGTTCGCCCTGCCGTACCCGCCGGGCCCGCCCATGCCCTTGGCCGCGTCGGAGTTGCTCGCGGCGTAGATGACACCGCCGCCGACGGCGGCGATGCCGAGGGCGATCGCGACGGCGGCGAGGCTCTTGCGGCCGTTCCAGCCGGTTCCCGCAGCGGCGGCCTGCGGCGGCGGCTCTTCACCCCAGGTCGGGTGCTGCTCGGTTTCGGTAGTCATGGCGACCACGGTCTCGGGCGAGCCTGTGAGCCGGCTGTGCGGCCCTTGGGCGCTGCCTGTGCGTGCGCCACGACCGGTCGGGCGGCTTCACAGGTGGTACACAGGATCGGCACAGGTCCGGCTCAACCGCCGGGTCCAGGATCGGAGCATGCGCCCAGTGTCCGCTTCGGGGACGTCCCCTGAGCTCCGCCGCCCGGACGGGAGTCCGGTGCGGGTCCTTGTGGTGGACGACGAGTCCACGTTGGCCGAGCTGATGTCCATGGCGTTGCGGATGGAGCGCTGGGAGGTCCGCACCGCGCTGGACGGCACGTCCGCCGTGCGGATCGCGCGCGACTTCCGGCCCGACGTGGTGGTGCTGGACGTGATGCTGCCCGACTTCGACGGGCTGGAGGTGCTGCGCAGGCTGCGCGCGGACCTGCCCGGGCTGCCGGTGCTGTTCCTCACCGCCAAGGACGCGGTGGAGGACCGGATCGCCGGGCTCACCGCGGGCGGCGACGACTACGTGACCAAGCCGTTCAGCCTCGAGGAGGTCGTGCTGCGGCTGCGCGGCCTGCTGCGCCGCACCGGCGTCACCGAGGCGGGCTCGGGCACCGAGCTCGTGGTCGGCGACCTGGTGCTGGACGAGGAGACGCGCGAGGTGCGCCGCGGCGGCGTCGCGATCGACCTCACCGCGACCGAGTTCGAGCTGCTGCGGTTCCTGATGCGCAACCCCAAGCGGGTGCTGTCGAAGGCGCAGATCCTGGACCGGGTGTGGAGCTACGACTTCGGCGGGCAGGCCAACATCGTCGAGCTCTACATCTCCTACCTGCGCAAGAAGATCGACGCGGGCAGAACGCCCATGATCCACACGATGCGGGGCGCGGGCTATGTCCTCAAGCCCTCGTCCTGAGCGCCCGTCGCGGACGGCGAGCTGGCCGCTGCGGACCAAGCTGGTGGCGGCCCAGGTGGTGCTGCTGGCGGTCGTGTGCGCGATCATCGGCGTGGCGACCGGGTTCGCGCTGCGGGACTCGCTGATCGCCCAGTTGGACGGCCAGTTGCGCGAGGCGGCGGCGAAGGCGCGGCCCGACGGGCCGCCGGTGCCCAGCGGCTTCCCCAACCCGCTGGACGGGCCCGGGTTCGCGCCCGGCACGCTGATGTTGATCAAGCACGACGACGGCGGCACCAACGCGGAGCGGCTGACCAGGGGCAGCGGTGACCGGACCCGGCTGTCGGCCGAGGTCGCCGAGCGGGCCGAGGCCGTCCCGGCGGACGGCAGGCCGCGCACGGTGTGGCTGGGCGACGAGCTCGGCGACCACCGGATCATGGCGTTCACCACGCCGTTCGGGACCAGGGTGATCACCGGCCTGCCGATGGCCGACGTCGACAGCACGGTGTCGCGGATGGGGTGGATCGTCGGCGGGGTGGCGCTGGCCGGGCTGGTCGCGGTGAGCCTGGCGGGCGCGCTGATCGTGCGCCGGACGCTGCGCCCGCTGGAACGGGTGGCCGCGACCGCGAGCCGGGTCGCCGAGCTGCCGCTGCACGAGGGCGAGGTGGCGCTGGCCGAACGGGTGCCCGACGAGCACGCCGACCCGGGCACCGAGGTCGGCCAGGTCGGCCTGGCGCTCAACCGGATGCTCGGGCACGTGGGCAGCGCGTTGGAGGCGCGGCACGCCAGCGAGACCAGGGTCCGGCAGTTCGTCGCGGACGCGAGCCACGAGCTGCGCACGCCGCTGGCCGCGATCCGCGGGTACGCCGAGCTGACCCGCCGCACGTCCGACGAGGTGCCCGAGCAGATCGCGCACGCGATGCGACGGGTGGAGTCCGAGGCAGTGCGGATGACGTCGCTGGTGGAGGACTTGCTGCTGCTGGCCCGGTTGGACGCGGGGCGTCCGCTGGCGCGCGACCCGGTGGACCTCTCACGACTGGTGGTCGACACGGTCAGCGACGCCCGCATCGCCGGGCCGGACCACGAGTGGCGGATGGAGCTGCCGCCCGACGCCGTCGAGGTGACCGGTGACGCGCACAAGCTGCACCAGGTGCTGGCGAACCTGCTGTCCAACGCCCGCACGCACACGCCGCCCGGCACCACCGTCACCACGACCCTGTCCACTGTGGAGGGTGGGGTGCGGGTGTCGGTGAGCGACGACGGCCCCGGCATCCCGGCCGGGTTGCAGGGCGAGGTGTTCGAGCGGTTCAGCCGGGGCGACACCTCGCGGTCGCGGGCGGCGGGCAGCACCGGGCTCGGCCTGTCGATCGTGGCCGCCGTGGTGGCCTCCCACAACGGGTCCGTGCGGCTGGCGAGCGCACCCGGCCGGACCACGTTCACCGTGCACCTGCCGCGCTGACCGCGGCGTGATCGCCGGGGCGATCGTGGGGCTGACCGCGGGGTGACCGCGCACAGCCCGCTCACAGCCGGGGCACAAGGACCGCCCAGGGTTCGCCGACAGGCTCGACCCCATGCGAGCGCGACTCCCCCTGTTGCTGTTGTTGGCCGGTACGGCGGTGCTGTACCTGTGGCGGTTGGGCGACTCCGGGTGGGCCAACGCCTACTACTCCGCCGCCGCCCAGGCCGGCGCCGAGAGCTGGCACGCGTGGTTCTTCGGCGCGACCGACCCGGCCGGCGCGATCACCGTCGACAAGACACCCGCGGCGACCTGGGTCATGGGTCTGTCGGCCCGGCTGTTCGGCGTCAACGCCTGGAGCATCCTGGTGCCGCAGGCGTTGATGGGCGTGGCGAGCGTGTGGCTGCTGCACGCCGCGGTGCGCCGCGCGGCCGGCGAGGCGGCCGGGCTCATCGCGGGCGCGGTGCTGGCGCTGACGCCGGTGGCGGTGCTGATGTTCCGGTTCAACAACCCCGACGCGTTGATGCTGCTGCTGCTCGTGGCGGGCGCCTACGCCACGGTCCGCGCCACCGAGAAGGCCTCCGTGCGCTGGCTCGTGTCGGCCGGCGTGGCGGTGGGGTTCGCGTTCCTGGCGAAGATGCTCCAGGCGTTCCTGGTGCTGCCCGCGTTCGGCCTGGTGTACCTGGCGTTCGCGCCGGCCCCGCTGCTGCGCAGGGTGTGGCACCTGGGCGCGGCGCTGGGCGCGGTGGTCGTCGCCGGTGGTTGGTGGGTGCTGGTGGTGGAGCTGGTGCCCGCCGGGTCGCGGCCCTACATCGGCGGTTCGCAGGCGGACAGCGTGCTGGAGCTGGCGCTGGGCTACAACGGTCTCGGCCGGTTGACCGGTGAGGAGATCGGCAGCGTCGGCGGCGGCGGTCGGGGTTCGGGCGGGTGGGCCAGGCTGCTCGGCGACGAGATGGGCGGTCAGATCGCCTGGCTGCTGCCGACCGCGCTGGTGCTGCTGGTCGCCGGGTGGTGGGCCGGCCGCGCGGCCGAACGGATCGGGCTCGCGCTGTGGGGCGGTTGGCTGGTGGTCACCGCCGTGGTGTTCAGCTTCATGAACGGCATCATCCACGCCTACTACACGGTCGCGCTGGCGCCCGCGATCGGCGCGCTGATCGGGATCGGCGCGGTCGCGTTGTGGCGCAAGCGGCAGGAGCCCGTCGCGGCGGCGGCGCTGTCCGGCGCGCTGGCCGTGACGGCGCTCCAGTGCTACCTGCTGCTGCTGGACTGGTCCGCCCCGCTGGCGGCCGTCGTGCTGGTCCTCGGCCTCATCGCGGCGGTGGGGCTGTTCCTCGCCGCCTCCGCGCCCGCCGCCGTGGTCGTGCCGGTCGCCGTCGTCGCCGCGCTGCTCGGGCCGGGGGCCTACTCCGTGGCGACGGCCGCGACACCGCACTCCGGCGCGATCCCCAGCGCCGGTCCGGCGTGGTCGAACCGCCCCGGCGGGCTGGTCCTCATGGGGCCGGGCGGCGCGGGGGACAACGTCGGCGGCGGTGGCCGGATGGGCGGTCTGCTCAGCGCGCCGGCGCCGGGCGAGGAGCTGGTGGCGCTGCTGCGCGACAGCGAGGGCTTCACCTGGGCCGCGGCGGCCGTCGGCGCCAACAACGCGGCCGGCTACCAGCTCGACAGCGGTGCGCCGGTGATGGCCGTCGGCGGGTTCAACGGCACCGATCCCGCGCCGACGCTGGAGGAGTTCCAGGAGATGGTCCGAAGTGGACGGATCCACTACTTCCTCGGCGGAGCCCTGATGCCCGCGGAGACGGGCAGCGACGCGTCCCAGCGGATCGCCGAGTGGGTGGCGGAGACGTTCACCGCGACGACCGTCGACGACGTCGACGTCTACGACCTCACAGCCGGCGCACAGCGATGACACACGAGCCGCCCAGCCAAGCGCCCGAGGGTGAGCTCATGACCACGCTCACGACGACCACCGTGCTCGACGTGGTGGTGCCCGTGCACAACGAAGAACGCGACCTCGCGCCCTGCGTGCGCAAGCTGCACGCCGACCTCACGCAGACGTTCCCCTACACGTTCCGGATCACCATCGCGAACAACGCGAGCACGGACGGCACGCGCGCCGCCGCCGACGAGCTGGCCCGCGAGCTGCCCGGCGTGGCCGCGGTCCACCTGGCGGAGAAGGGACGTGGCCGGGCGCTGAAAGCGGTCTGGACCGCGTCGGACGCCGCCGTGCTGGCGTACATGGACGTGGACCTGTCCACCGACCTGGCCGCCCTCGCGCCGCTGGTGGCGTCGTTGATCTCCGGGCACTCGGACCTCGCGATCGGCAGCCGGCTGGCCCGCGGCGCGCGGGTGGTGCGCGGGCCGAAGCGCGAGTTCATCTCCCGCTGCTACAACCTGATCCTCCGCGGCACGCTCGCCACCCGGTTCACCGACGCGCAGTGCGGGTTCAAGGCGATCCGGGCCGACGTCGCCCGGCGGCTGCTGCCGCACGTCGAGGACACCGGGTGGTTCTTCGACACCGAGCTGCTGGTGCTCGCCGAGCGGGCCGGCGCGCGCATCCACGAGGTGCCGGTGGACTGGGTGGACGACCCGGACAGCCGGGTGGACATCGTGTCGACCGCCGTGGCCGACCTCAAGGGCGTCGTCCGGGTGGCCCGCGGTCTGGTGAGCGGGCGGATCCCGATCGGCGAACTCCGCGCGCAGCTGGGGAGGGAGCCGTTGGAACCTCAGACACCGGGGGTGCCGGCCGGGTTGTTCCGGCAGCTGGTCCGGTTCGCCGCGGTCGGCGTGATCAGCACGCTGGCCTACCTGCTGCTGTTCGTGTCGCTGCGCGGCGGGCTCGGCGCGCAGGGCGCGAACCTGGTGGCGCTGCTGGTCACCGCCGTCGCCAACACCGCGGCCAACCGCCGGTTCACCTTCGGCGTGCGCGGCCGGCGCGGCGCGGGCCGCCACCAGTTCGAAGGGCTGCTCGTGTTCGGCCTCGGACTCGCCCTGACCAGCGGCTCGCTGGCCCTGCTGCACCTGTTCGCCCCGCCCGGCGACCCGGCCGAGCTGGTCGCGGTCGTCGGGGCCAACCTCCTCGCCACCGTGCTGCGCTTCCTGTTGCTGCGCAACTGGGTCTTCCGGCCGCGCCGCACCGCGGAGACCGCTCCATGACCACACCGTCGACCCTAGGGAACCCTTCCATGACCACCGCAACCCTGACGGCGCCCGCACCCACCGCCAAGGCGCCGCCGCCGGGCCGGAACTGGACCACGCCCGCGCTGGTCGTGCTGCTGGCCGGCACGGCGGTGCTGTACCTGTGGAACATCACCGCGTCCGGTTGGGGCAACTCCTACTACGCCGCCGCGACCCAGGCGGGCGCGCAGAGCTGGACCGCGTGGCTGTTCGGCGGCCTGGACGCCGGTGGCGTGATCACGGTCGACAAACCGCCCGCCGCGCTGTGGGTGAGCGGGTTGTTCGCGCGCGTCTTCGGGTTCTCCAGCTGGACCGTGCTGGCGCCGCAGGCCATCGAGGGCGTGCTGGCCGTGTGGTTGTTGCACGCCACGGTGAAGCGCACGTCCGGCGCGGTGGCCGGGCTGATCGCGGGCGCGGCGCTCGCGGTGACCCCGGTGGCCGTGCTGATGTTCCGGTTCAACCTGCCCGACGCGCTGCTGGTGCTGCTGATGGTGGCCGCCGCGTACTGCACCGTGCGCGCGTTGGAGAAGGGTTCCGGCTGGTGGCTCGCGCTGGCCGGCGTCGCGGTCGGGTTCGCGTTCCTGGCCAAGATGGGGCAGGCGTTGCTGGTGCTGCCCGCGTTCACCGCCGCCTACCTGCTCGCCGCGCCGACCACGCTGCCCAAGCGGTTGCTGCACCTGCTCGGCGCGGGCCTCGCCGTGGTCGTGTCCGCCGGGTGGTTCATCGCGCTGGTCGAGCTGTGGCCGCGCGAGTCGCGCCCGTACATCGGCGGGTCGGACAACGACTCGCTGTGGGAGCTGGCCATGGGCTACAACGGCCTGGGCCGGATCTTCGGCGGACGCGGCGGTGGTGGCGTCATCGCGGGTGGCGGCAACGCCAACCTGGGCTTCGGCGGCGAGACCGGCATCGGCCGGCTGTTCGGCGCGAGCATGGGCGCCGAGATCTCGTGGCTGCTCCCTGCCGCCCTCGTCGGGATGCTCGCGGGGCTGTGGTTCACGCGCCGGCTGCCGCGCACCGACCGCACGCGCGCAGCGCTCGTGCTGTGGGGTCTGTGGGTGCTGGGCAACGGGATCGTGTTCAGCTTCATGAGCGGCATCACCCACCCGTACTACACGGTCGCCGTCGCGCCGGGCGTCGCCGCGCTCGTCGCCATCGCCGGCCGGGAGATGTGGCGTGGCCGCGCCCACCTGCCGGTGCGCGTCGCGCTGGCGACGACGGTCGCCGCCGCCGGGTTCTGGGGCTTCGCGCTGCTCCAGCGGTTCGGCGAGTGGCTGCCCGCGCTGCGCTGGGTCGTGGCGGCGCTGACCGTGCTGGTGGCCACGGCGGTCGTGATGGGCGTGCGCCGGGTCGCCGCGCTCGCGTTGGCCACCTCGGTCTTCTCCACCGCGGCCTTCGGCGTGGCCACCGCCGCCACACCGCACGGCGGCTCCATCCCGATGTCCGGTCCCCCGTCCTACGCGGGCGACGGCGGCATGGGCGGCGGACCGATGGGCGCGACGTCCGCCGAGCTGACCGACCTGCTGAAGGCCACCACCGGCACGTGGGCGGCGGCGACGATGAGCGCGCAGAGCGCGGCGAACCTGTCGCTGGAGTCGGGCAAGGCCGTGATCGGCATCGGCGGCTGGAGCGGCGGCGACCCGGCGCCCACGGTGGAGGAGTTCCGGCAGTACGTGGCGGACGGCCGGATCGGCTACTTCGTCTCCGGCGGCGGCATGGGTGGCGGCCCGCGCGGCGACAACGAGATCACCGAGTGGGTCGCGGCCAACTACGAGGCCACCACGATCGGCGGGACGACCGTCTACAAGCTCGGCTGACGTCACCCGGGCGGGGCGGTGGTCGTCGCGGCCACCGCCTCCGTCCCGGCCGGGTCGACGACGTGGCGCGGCGGCTCCGGCAGCCCCGCCCAGGAGCGGTACACGATGCCGGCCGCGTACGGGACCAGGTCGCGGCCACGGCGCCAGAGCCACGGGATCCCCTTCACCACCAACCACCCCGCGTGGTGCAGCGGCGTCACCTTGAGCCCGCCCGTGCAGGCCAGCGACACCCGGCCCGGCACCTCGCAGCCTGCCCGCGCCAACCGCGCCGCGAACGCCGCCGCGAGCCGCCGGTGCCCCGACTCCGACGGGTGCAGCCGGTCGACCGCCCACGTCTCCAACGAGTAAGCGCCTTCCATCAGGTCCAGGTCGACGCACTCGATCCCGTGCCGCCGCACCACGGCGTCGATGATCCCGTTCAGCTCGGCGATCCGCGCCCGCAACGCCCGCCGCAACGCGCCCGGCAACCGGAAGACCCGGCTGTGGTCGTGGAACCGCACCGTGACGACGGCGGAGCCGACCGAGACCAGCGCGCCCACGATCGCGTCCAGGTCGAGGTGCAGCTGCCGCGCGTCGAAGTCGGACCGCAGCGTGTCGTTCATGCCCACCAGCAGCACGGCCGCGTCGGGCCGCACGGGCAGGACCTCCGGCAGCTGCTCGTGCCGGACCGAGGCCACCCGCGCACCCGTGAACGAGGCGTTCAGGTACCGCGCGTGCGGCAGCGCCGCCGCGAGCAGCGGGCCGACGCCACGCCACCCACCGGGCACGGGATCGCCCACGCCCACCGCCGTCGAGTCACCGAGGACCACCAACGTGCGCACCGTCTTGGCCACACCGGAACGATCGCGCAGCCACGTGACGCGACGGGGACGAACAGCCCAACGCTATCGGAATGCCGGGTACAGCGGCAGTTCCGCGGCTCGCGCGCCGTACCGCGACACCAGCGCCGAGATGACGTCGTCGGCGTGCGCGGCGACGTGCTTCGCGCCGGACGCCAGCGCGTCCTGCCGCAGCCGCACCCACCGGGCCGTCAGCACGACCACGCGGGGCGGCGAGTCCAACGGCCGGTGACCGGACGGCAGCGACGAGTCCAGCCCCGGCAGCCCGCGCCACGTGCCGAGCCACACCCACAGCAGCTGCGCCTCCAGCAGCCGCGGCAGGAACACCGCGTCGTCGTCCAGGTCCGGCCACACCGAGGACACCTCGGCCCGCCACGCCGCGACCATCGCCTCCGACATGCCGGCGGGCAGCCCGTAGGCGCACCAGCACGACGGGAACGGCACCCGCAGGCACGCCGCGTCGAACACGATGTCGCGCACGCACCCGCCCTCGAAGTCGAGGAACCTGACGCCCTTGCTGGTCACGAGGTTGTTGTCCGGGCACGACGTGGACGGGCTGAACGCACGTCGGCGGGACGTGACGAACCCACGCACGGCCTGCTCGGCGAACGTGCGCACGGAGTCGGGCGTGTCGACTTCCAACGAGTCGAACAGCAGCTCGGGGAGCCCGGCCAGCGCCGTGTGCACGTCCACCGCGATCGGGTCGGCGCAGCACTGCGAGCCCTGGCGGCGCATCAACGCGTCGAAGTCCGCGTCACGCCCGGCGGTCGTCGCGTGCAGCCGGCCCATGGCGTGCGCCCACGACAGCAGCCCGCGTTCGGCGGCGCGCGCGTCGGAGCCGAGCAGCTTCTCCGCCAACCGCGGCGCCTTGCCCAGGTCTTCCAGCACGACCAGCCGCTTGGCGTTGTCCTGCGCGACCAGCTCGGGGGTGAGGCGTTCCTCGGACGGCAGCGCGGTGAGCAGCTTGTGGCTCACCACCTCGTGCGCGAACGGGTCGCGGTCGGCCACCGGCGAGGGGTAGCGCTTGACCACCAGCGTGCGCGGCAGCGAGAACGGCGTGTGGGCCACCCGGACGCGCGCGACCACGGACCGGCCCGCACCCCCGAGGTCTTCGGGGTCGGCCAGCCGAACCGGTGCGCCGAACCTCTTGCTCAACACCGACTGGGCCGCTGCCACCGCGTCGTCGAGCTCGGAGGGGGCAGCGTCGTCGATGTCCTGCGGGCCGGCGGTGATCTCCACGCTCATCTCCTCCGACCCTACTCCCGGTGGCGACCGATCTGACAGAACCCGTCCGGGCACCGTGACGGTAGTGCTCACGGTCCGACCGATCCACCTTTTGCGGAAATCAGCGCCCGGTCAACCGTCGGCGAGCGGTCGTCCCAGGTCGCGGACCCGGGCACGGCGGTTGCGCAACGCCAGGACCAGCGCCGCCGCCATCACGACACCGACGAGGTTCACCGCGAGCTGTGCAATCGACTGGAGGCATATGTCCCACTGGCCGAGAACCGCGGCCACCGCGGCGTAGCCCGCGGCGGGCACGGTGGTGACCGAAATGAACACCCCGACGAGCGCCGCCGACTTGGCGGACGTCATCGACAGCATCCCGGCCGCGCCCGCGAGCAGCGCCACGATCAACGAGAACGGCCCGACCTCGAAGACGAAGTCGAGCTCGTGCCCGGCCAGCACGAGGTGCCGCTCGAACAGGCCGGTGAGCGAACCGAGCCACGTGCCGATCGCGGTGACCACCATCGCGATCGGGAACCCGACCGCCAGCGCGTAGCCCGCCCGCCGCACCAGGTCCCAGCGCCGCAGCACCAGGCCGACGGCGATCGCGGCCAGCGGCCCGAACTCCGGACCGACGACCATCGCGCCGACCAGCGTGACCGGCGAGTCGGTGACCACGGCGACCGCGGTGAGCAGGCACGCGATGGTCAGGAACGACAGGAACGTGGCGTTGAGCCGGGATTCCTCCCCGGTGCGGGACAGCAGCTCCTCCCACACCACGGCGTCCGCGCCGTCACCGGGCGCGGCCACCTCGGCGCGGTCGGCCGCGTCGGACAGGGCGGTGTCGATCTGCTCGAGCGTGACGCCGCCGTCGCGGTCGACGCCGAGGTCGCACAGGGCGGCCACGACCGCGTCGGTGGCCTCCCGGGCGATGTCGGCCTCGACCAGGTCGCCCACCGGGTCGACGGCCGCGCCGCGCAGGACCACGACGTGGGTCACGCCGGGGTCCCGCCGCAGCGCGGCCAGCACCGCGTCGGTGCGCTCGGCCGGGCAGATGGCCCGCAGGTGCAGCACGGTGCTACTCAGCCGTCTCCTACCGGGCCGTCCCCTACTGGGCCGGCTTCTCCGCGGGCGCGGGCTTGAAGTCGACGCCCGCCTCCTTGCGCTGCTGCGCGGTGATCGGCGCCGGCGCGGCGGTCAGCGGGTCGTATCCGCCGCCGCTCTTCGGGAACGCGATGACCTCGCGGATCGAGTCGTACCCGCCGAGCAGCATGGCGATCCGGTCCCAGCCGAACGCGATGCCGCCGTGCGGCGGCGCGCCGTAGGAGAAGGCGTCGAGCAGGAAGCCGAACTTCTCCTGCGCCTCCTCGGGCGTGATGCCCATGACCTGGAAGGCCCGCTGCTGCACGTCCGCGCGGTGGATACGGATCGACCCGCCGCCGATCTCGTTGCCGTTGCAGACGATGTCGTAGGCGTAGGCCAGGGCGTTGCCAGGGTCGGACTCGAACCGGTCGATCCACTCCGGCGTCGGCGAGGTGAACGCGTGGTGCAGCGCGGTCCACTTGCCGCTGCCCACCGCCACGTCGTCGCCGATCTTGTCGACCGCCTCGAACATCGGGAAGTCCACGACCCACACGAACGACCAGGCGTTCTCGTCGATCAGGCCGACCCGGTGCGCGATCTCCACGCGGGCCGCGCCGAGCAGGGCGCGCGCGCCGTCCGGGTCGCCCGCGCCGAAGAAGACGCAGTCGCCCGGGTTCGCGCCGACGGCCTTGGCCAGGCCGTCGCGCTCGGCGTCGGAGAGGTTCTTGGCCACCGGGCCGCCGAGCGTGCCGTCCTCGTTGACCAGCACGTACGCGAGGCCGCGCGCGCCGCGCTGCTTGGCCCACTCCTGCCAGGCGTCGAGCGTGCGGCGGGGCTGCGACGCGCCGCCGGGCATGACGACCGCGCCGACGTACGCCGCCTGGAACACCCGGAACGGGGTGTCCTTGAAGTACTCGGTCAGCTCGGTGAGCTCGAGGTCGAAGCGCAGGTCCGGCTTGTCCGTGCCGTACTTGGCCATGGCCTCGGCGTAGGAGATGCGGCGGAACGGCCGCGCGATCTCGTGGTCGGCCAGGTCCTTCCACAGCGCGGAGATGATCTTCTCGCCGAGCGCGATCACGTCGTCCTGCTCGACGAAGCTCATCTCGATGTCGAGCTGGGTGAACTCGGGCTGCCGGTCGGCGCGGAAGTCCTCGTCGCGGTAGCAGCGGGCGATCTGGTAGTACCGCTCCAGGCCGCCGACCATCAGCAGCTGCTTGAACAGCTGCGGCGACTGCGGCAGCGCGTACCAGGAGCCGGGGCGCAGGCGGGCGGGCACCAGGAAGTCGCGCGCCCCCTCGGGGGTGGAGCGGGTCAGGGTCGGGGTCTCGACCTCGACGAAGTCCTCGGCGTGCAGCACCTCGCGGGCGATCCGGTTGGCCTCGCTGCGCAGCCGCATGGCCTTGGCCGGCCCACCGCGGCGCAGGTCGAGGTAGCGGTGCCGGAGGCGGGCCTCCTCGCCGACCTCCAGGTGCTCGTCGAGCTGGAACGGCAGCGGGGCGGCCTCGTTGAGCACCACCAGCTCGCTGGCGTAGACCTCGATGTCGCCGGTGGCCAGCTCGGGGTTCTCGCTGCCCTCCGGGCGGCGGGTCACGTCGCCGACGACCTTGACCACGTACTCCGAGCGCAGCTTGTGCGCGCGTTCGGCCATCTCGCCCTCGCGGAAGACGACCTGGGCCACGCCGGAGGCGTCCCGGAGGTCGATGAAGATCACGCCACCGTGATCGCGCCTGCGTGCCACCCACCCGGTCAGGGTGACGGACTGCCCGGCGTGCTCGGCGCGGAGCTTCCCGGCCTCGTGCGTGCGCATCACGGGAACTGCTCTCCTCGGTGTTTGCTTCTTCTGGGGTCAGCTCAACTGACGACTGGTCGTCAAGGCTAGCCAACGACCCGGTGCCCGACGTCACCAGGTTTCCCGACGCGGAAGACCACCGCGCGCAGGCCGGCGAAGTTGACGGCCGTCGCCACCCCCTGCGCCACCAGCCACGCCACCGCATGTTCCACCCGAAAGGGTGGCAACAGGTGCAATACGAGCGCGTTGACCAATACGTTGGCGATGAATGTGCTGAGGTACAGCAGGGCGAACCCCGTCACCTGCCGCACAACCCCAGCGGAGACGCCGAACGTGAACCGTCGATTGAGGAAGAACGCCGCCGCGGTGCCGATCGTGAAACTGGCCGCCTTGGCGGCGTGGACCCACACCCCGAATGCGAGCAGTGCGCTGTAGGTCCCGTAGTCGACCACCGCGCAGAGCGCTCCCACCAGCACGAACACGATCGCCTGACGGGTCGCGCCACCGTTTCGCACCACCGTTTCGACACCTCTCGAATGGAATACCAGTGACCGCTAGTCTGCGCCGATGCTAGTCAGGCTCTCCGGTTGGGGTCGCACCGCGCCGACGGTCGCGCGGGTCGTTTCACCGCGCGATTTCGAGGCCGTCGCGAATATCGTGAAAGAATCCCGCGAACGGGGTGTGATCCCCCGTGGCCTCGGCCGCAGTTACGGCGATCCGGCGCAGAACGCGGGTGGCGTCGTGCTGGACATGACCCGATTCGACCGCATTCGCCGGGTCTCGGTCGACGACGGCCTGGTCGACGTGGAGGCGGGTGTTTCGCTGGACGCCCTGATGCGGGCGCTGCTGCCGTTCGGGCTGTGGCCGCCGGTGCTGCCCGGCACGCGCCAGGTCACCGTGGGCGGCGCGATCGCCGCCGACGTGCACGGCAAGGGGCACCACGTCGTGGGCAGCTTCGGCGACCACGTGCGGTCGCTGGACCTGCTCACCGCGGACGGCTCGGTCCGCACGCTCACCCCCGACGGCGAGGGCTCGGCGTTGTTCTGGGCGACCGTCGGCGGCATGGGCCTGACCGGTGTGGTGCTGCGCGCGACGCTGCACGTCGTCCCGGTGGAGACGTCCTACTTCGTGGTGGACACCGAGCGGGCGGACGACCTGGACGACCTGCTGGCCCGGCAGTCCGCCGACGACGACCGGTACGCCGAGTCGGTGTCGTGGTTCGACGCCACGGCCACCGGAGCGCGGCTGGGCCGGGGTGTGCTGACCAGGGCGAACCACGCCCGGCTCGACGACCTGCCCCGGAAGCTGCGGCGCGACCCGCTGGCGTTCGACGCGCCCCGGCTGTTCACCGTGCCGGACCTGCTGCCGTCCGGGCTGCTCAACCGGGCGACCGGCCGGGCGTTCAGCGAGCTCTGGTACCGCAAGTCGCCCACGCGGTCCGGGCAGGTGCAGAACATCACGGAGTTCCTGCACCCGCTCGACGTGATCGGCGAGTGGAACCGGGGCTACGGCCCGCGCGGGTTCCTGCAGTACCAGTTCGTGGTGCCGTTCGCCGCGGTCGACGTGATCCGGCGGGTGGTGGCGCGGATCGCCTCGTCCGGCCACGTGTCGGCGTTGAACGTGCTCAAGCGGTTCGGGCCGGGCAGCCGCGCGCCGCTGTCGTTCCCCGCGCCGGGCTGGACGTTGTGCGTGGACCTGCCGATCCGGCCCGGCCTCGCCGAGCTGTGCGACGAGCTGGACGCACTCGTGCTCGACGCGGGCGGGCGGCACTACCTGGCCAAGGAGTCCCGGACCACGGCCGAGGCCGTCCGCCGCGGCTACCCCCGATTCGAAGAGTGGCGCGCGGTGCGCGCCTCGGTCGACCCGGACGGCGTTTTCGCGTCCGACATGTCCAGGAGGTTGAACCTGTGATCGACGCGGTGGGCAATCCGCAGAGCCTGCTCGTGCTGGGCGGCACGTCCGAGATCGCGCTGGCGGTGGTCCGGCGCTACACCGCCGCCCGCAAGCCGCGCGTGGTCCTCGCCGCCCGGCCCTCCCCCCGCCGTGACGCGGCGGTGGCGGAGCTGGCGGCGGCGGGCGTGCCGGTGACGGCGGTGGACTTCGACGCGCGTGACGTCGGCAGCCACCCCGCCGTGCTGGACAAGGCCTTCGCCGACGGCGGGGTCGACGTGGCGCTGGTGGCGTTCGGGGTGCTGGGCGACGCCGAGCGCGCCTGGCAGGACCACCAGGCGGCGGTCGAGCTGGCCGAGGTCAACTACACCGGCGCGGTGTCGGTCGGGGTCGGGCTCGCCGAACGGCTGCGCGCGCAGGGGCACGGCGTGATCGTCGCGCTGTCCTCCGTGGCGGGCGAGCGGGTGCGGCGGTCGAACTTCGCCTACGGGTCGGCCAAGGCCGGGATGGACGCGTTCTACCAGGGCCTGGGCGAGGCGCTGCGCCCGCACGGCGTCACCGTCACCGTGGTGCGGCCGGGGTTCGTGCACACCCGGATGACCGACGGCCTGCGACCGCCGCCGTTGTCGAGCACCGCGGACCAGGTGGCCGAGGTGGTCGTGAACGCGGTCCGCGACCGGCGCGAGCTGGTGTGGGCGCCCGCGCCGCTGCGGCTGGTGATGTCGGCGCTGCGGCACCTGCCCCGCGCCGTGTTCCGGCGGTTGCCGACGTGACCGCGACGACCGCGCCCGAGCGCGTCACCGGTCCCGCGCCCGCCCCGCGACCCGCGCGACGCGCGCGGTGGGTCCTGCCGGTGGCGGTCGGCACGGCGTTGATCACCGCGCACGGCGCGCTCTACGGCCACTGGCTGATCGACGACGCGGCGATCACGTTCGCGTACGCGCGCACGGTCACCGACGGCGCGGGTTCGGTGCTGCAGCCGGGCGCGGAGCCGACGGAGGCGTACTCGAATCCGGCGTGGTTGGCGCTGCTGGCGCTGGGCCGGTTGGCCGGGTTGTTCGACCGGGGCGCGATCTTCGGCGTGCCGGACTACGTGCTGTTCCCCAAGGCCCTCGCGGTGCTGTGCTGCGCGGGCGTGCTGCTGGCGTGCCACACGGCCGCGCGCCGGCTGTTCCACCGGCCGGGGCTGGTGACGGTGGCGTTCGGCGCGGTGCTGGCGGCCGTGCCGTCGTTCGTGGTCTGGGTGTTCTCCGGGTTGGAGAACCCGCTGTACGCGCTGGCGACGTGCTGGCTCGCGGTGGTGCTGTGCACGGCGGTGCTGGACGACCGGCTGTTGTCCGGGCGGGTGGCGGCGGTGGTCGGCGCGCTGGTCGCGCTGGCGGCGTTGACCCGGCCGGACGGCTTGATCTACGCCGGGGCGTACCCGCTGCTGGTGCTGCTGACGTCGCGTCGGGCCGGGTTGGCGGCGGCGGTGCGGTCGGTGGCGTTGTCCGCGGCGGTGTTCCTGGTGCCGTTCGGCGGCTACGTGGCGTGGCGGCGGGTGGAGTTCGGTCGGTGGCTGGCGCTGCCCGCGACGGCGAAGAGCCAGGGCCCGCCCACCCTCGCGGGGTTCACGCGGGTCGGCGAGGTGGTGCAGTACGCCGGCGCGCTCGCCGTGCTGGTGGTGGCGCTGTGCGTGGGGCTGGCGCTGGCGCGGGGTTCCCGGCTGGGGTCGGGGCTGGTCGCGCTGCTGGCGCCGTTCGGGCTTTCGTTGATCGCGTTCGCCGTGCTGGAGCAGGACTGGATGGGGCAGCTGCGGTTCGCCACGCCCGTGTGGGTGCTGGGCGCGTTGGTCGCGGTGTTCGCCGTGGCGCGGGTGCTGGGGCGAGGGACGGCACGGCGGCGTGCGGTGTTGTCGGCGGCCCTGGCCGTCGCGCTCCTGCCGTCGGCGGCCCGGTTCACCGCGGCGGCGCAGGAGTTCCGCGCCGCCCCGACGGTGCCGATGTGCCTGGTGGCCGAGACGTTCGGGCGCGGGTTCAACGGCCTGGCGGACGTGCTCGGCGCCTCGCGCCCCACCTTGGTGCTGCCGGACATCGGCGGCACCGCGCTGGCGTCGAGGCTGGAGGTGGTCGACCTGGTCGGGTTGGCCGAGCCGAGGCTGGCGGACCTGTGGGCCGCGCGGGACGTGGCCGGTGTTCGGGACTACGTGTTCGACCGGGTGAAGCCGACGTTCATCCACTCGCACGGCGAGTGGTCGCGGCTCACCGGCATCGCGGACGACCCCAGGTTGGCGGCGGACTACCACGTGCTCTCGTCCGGACCGGTCGCGCACGACTGGGTGCGCCGGGACGCCGTCCCCGACGCGGCGCGGCTGGCGGAGCTGCGCGACTACCTCCGGATCGACCTGGCCCGTGCCGAAGGCGTGCGGCTCGCCGCGCCACGGGGCCACTGCGGCCCCACCCTCCGCCCCGGGCAAGTGCCGGGATGACCGCCGACACCACCGCACACCCCGCCAACGATCGCCGGAGGGCCGCCATGTCTGCCGAGATCACCGTCCTGAGCCAGGTGCAGGGAGCGCTCGACCACCGGCTGGTGGTGGCGTCGGCGCGCGGGTTGTCGTGGTTCGGTGAGCACGGCGCCGGGTGGTTGGCGCTGGGACTCGCGGGCGCGGCCGCGGACCGGGCGCGGCGACGGGACTGGTTGGTCGCGACCGCCGGGGTCGCCGGGTCGCACGCGGTCGCCATCGTGGTCAAGCGCGTGGTCCGGCGGCAGCGGCCGGACGACGAGTCCGTCGCCGTGCTGGCCGGCACGCCCAGCAGGCTCAGCTTCCCGTCCGCGCACGCCGTGTCGACCGCCGCCGCCGCGGTGCTGTTCTCGCGGCTCACCGGTCGACGGCTGGAACCGGTGCTCGTGCCGCCGATGGTGGTGTCCCGGCTGGTGCTCGGCGTGCACTACCCCACCGACGTGGCGGCGGGCGCGGCGTTGGGCGCGGTGCTCGGGCGGTTGGTCCGCCGCAAGCTGGACCGCAAGCCGGACGGAGCGGCGAGGTGAGCGACACCAGCGAGATGAGCGGCACCAGCGAAACGCGTGGCACCGGCGAGCGGCGCACCGGCGTGATCACCGGCCTCGTCCGCGCGGTCCGGCCGCACCAGTGGGTGAAGAACTTCCTCGTGGTGGCCGCGCCGTTCGCCGCGAACCGGCTGGGCGAGCCGGCGGTGCTGCTGGACACCGGGCTGGCCCTGGTCGCGTTCTGCCTCGCCGCCTCCGCGGTGTACCTCGTCAACGACGCGATCGACGCGGAGGCCGACCGCGCGCACCCGACCAAGCGGCACCGCCCGATCGCGGCGGGCGTGGTCTCGGCGCGCACGGCGTGCGCCGCGGCGGCGGCGCTGTTCGTCGCGGCCGTCGGCGTCTCCCTGGTCTCCGGTCCGCCGCTGGCCGTGGTGATCGGCGTCTACTGCGCCGCGCAACTGGGCTACTGCCTCGGGTGGAAGCACCAGCCGGTGATCGACCTGTGCATCGTCGCGTCGGGTTTCCTGCTGCGCGCCATCGCGGGCGGCATCGCGGCCGGCATCCCGCTGTCGCAGTGGTTCCTGCTGGTGACGGCGTTCGGCTCGCTGTTCATGGTGGCGGGCAAGCGGTACGCCGAGATCGTGCTCTACGAGCGGACGGGCGCGGAGATCCGCGCGTCGCTGCGCCGCTACTCGGCCAGCTACCTGCGGTTCGTCTGGGCCACCGCCGCCGCGATCATGATCCTGGCCTACGCGCTGTGGGCGTTCGAGATGCGCGAGCGCGCCGACTACGACGCCGGCTGGGCGATGCTGTCGATCGTGCCGTTCGTGGTGGCCGTGCTGCGGTACGCGGTCGACGTGGACGACGGCGGCGCGGGAGAGCCCGAGCGCATCGCCCTGCGCGACCACGTGCTCCAGGTGATCGGCGTCTGCTGGGTGGTGTCGCTCGCGCTGTCGATCCACGTGTGAAAGCGGCGGCCCTCCCCCCTGCGTCCCCACCTACCGGGCGCCGTGGGCCGCCGCGACACCACTATGCGCAGACGGCGCTGAACGAACGGTGAGCAAACCTTGAACGCGCAGGTCAGGACGTGCGACGGGGCCGCCCCGGCAGGGACGGCCCCGGTTCGCGCGCGGTGCGGAGATCAGGCGGTGGGCGCCAGGTAGAGCAAGCGGTTCGGGGAACCGCTGCCCGGGTTGGTCACCTTGCTCGCGGTCGACTGGCCGACCAGGTAGCTCGACACCTGGGCCGGGGTCGCCGTGCGGGCGCCCTGCAGGTAGCGGGCCGCCGCGCCGGCGACGTGCGGGGTCGCCATCGAGGTGCCGCTGATGGTGTTGGTGGCCGTGTCGCTGGTGTGCCACGCCGAGGTGATCGACGAGCCCGGCGCGAAGATGTCCAGCACCGAACCGTAGTTCGAGTAGCTGGCGCGGGCGTCGGTGTTCGTGGTCGCGCCCACCGTGATGGCCTCGGTCACGCGGGCCGGGGAGTAGTTGGACGCGTTGGCGTTGCTGTTGCCCGCCGCGACGGCGTAGGTGACGCCGGCGGCGACCGAGCGGCGCACGGCCGCGTCGATCGTGGTGGAGACGCCGCCGCCGAGGCTCATGTTCGCCACGGCCGGCTTGACGTGGTTCGCGGTCACCCAGTCGATGCCCTCGATCACGTCGGCGAGGGTGCCGCTGCCGGCGTTGTTCAGCACGCGCACGCCGTAGACCGTGGCGCCCTTGGCGACGCCGTACTGGCTGCCCGCGATGGTGCCCGCGACGTGCGTGCCGTGGCCGTTGCCGTCCTGCGCGACGTTGTCGTTGTCGACCGCGTCACGGCCGTTGCGCGCACGACCGCCGAACGTGCTGTGCGTGATCCGGAGACCGGTGTCGATGACGTAGACGTTCACGCCGGAGCCGGTCGAGGTGTAGCTGTACGACGTGTCCAGCGGCAGGTTGCGCTGGTCGACGCGGTTGAGGCCCCACGACGGCGGGTTGGTCTGCGTCGCCTGGATGGTGAAGACCTGGTCCTGCTCGACGTACTCGACGGCCGGGTTGGCCGCGAGCCGCTTGGCTGCCTGCTCGGGCAGCGACACGGCGAAGCCGTTCAGCGCGCTGCGGTAGACGGTGTCGACCTGGCCGCCGTACTGGTTCGCCAGGCTCTCGGCGGACGCGGCCGAGCCGTCCTTGAGCTTGACGATGAAGTGGTTCTGGACCTTGTTCACGGCGTCGGCGGCGCGGATCTCGCCCTCGGCTGCCTGGGCCGGGGCGGCCAACAGGGAGGACGCGGTGACGGCGAGCGCCGTGACCCCGACCCCGGCCAGGAACCGGACCTGTCGTGACTGTCGCATGCGGATTCCGTTCTTCGACGGTGACCCCAACCCACCCCGAGGAGCTGTGCAGGGCTCGGGGGTGACGTTGGGCCACCTTGCCCTCGCTGACAGTCATCACCGTAGGCAACCGAGGCGTTAACTCGGAAGTGTGAACATTTGCCAGTTGAGCGCTCAGCGTCAATAAACGATCTGACCTGCGTGTTCCCATAATCCGGGCGCGGTCGCGTGACGGCGGCGCTACCGTCCGGACATGCGTCTGGAACCGGTCACCGAGGACAACTACCGGGCCGTCATCGGCCTGGAGGTCCATGAGGAGCAGCGGGCGTTCGTCGCGACGAACCTCAAGTCGATCGCGGACGCCTGGATCCACCGCCCGAAGTTGCAACCTCTTGCGCTGTTCAGCGGAGAGGAGCTCGTCGGCTTCACCCTCCTCGAACGCGACCGGCCCGAGGCGCTGCACATCGTCCGGTTCATGATCGACCGACGTGCGCAGGGCCGTGGCCTCGGCCGGAAGGGCCTGGCCGCGATCGCCGAGGTGGCGCGCTCCGAGGGCCGCACCGAGCTGGTGCTGAGCGTGGTGCCCGGCAACGCGGTGGCCCGCGGCCTGTACGCGGCGTTCGGCTTCACCGACACCGGCGAGGTGGACGGCGGCGAGCTCGTGATGCGCCACGAACTCGCCCCGTCGGCTCACCTGGCCGAGCAGTAGGTCACCGGCTCGGCGACCAGTACAGCAGCCGGCCCCACGACAGCGGCGTCGCCTCGGAGACGACCGCCGAGTGCACCTGCGCGGGCGTGGCGGTCGGGTTGAGCTGGAGGAACCGCAGCGTCACGCCGGTGACGTACGCCGTGGACAACGACGTGCCGCTGAGCGTGTTCGTGGCGGTGTCGCCGGTGTGCCACGCCACGGTGATGTTCATGCCGTACGCGTAGACGTCGACCACCGCGCCGTAGTTGGAGAACGTGGCCCGGGTGTCGGTCCTGGTGGCCGCGCCGGACGTGAGCGCCTCCCGGACGCGGGCGGGCGAGTAGTTGGCCGCGTCGGAGGCGCTGCCGCCCGCCGTGACGGACGCCGTGACGCCCGCGGCGATCAGCCGGCGCACCGCGTCGTCCAGCGCGGTGGACGCGCCGCCGCCCAGGCTGAGGTTGGCCGTGGCGGGCTTGACGTGGTTGCGCGCCACCCAGTCGATGCCGGCGATCACGCCCGCGGTCGTGCCGCCGCCGGTGCCGTTGAGCACCCGGACGCCGCACACCAGGGCTTGCTTCGCGACGCCGTTCACGCGGCCCGCGATGAGGGACGCGACGGCCGTGCCGTGACCGTTGTCGTCCTGCGGCACGGTGTCGTTGTCGACCGCGTCGTAGCCCGGGCACGTGCGGCCCGCGATCTCGGTGTGCGTGGCCCGGATGCCCGTGTCGATCACGTACGCGCGGGTGCGCAGCCCGGTCGACGTGTAGCTGTACGTGCCGTTGACGGGCAGCGCGCGCTGGTCGATCCGGTCGAGGCCGAACGGCGCGTTGGTCTGGGTGGTGTGCGCCCGCACGACCTGGTCCTGCTCGACGTACTCGACCGCCGGGTCGGCGGCGAGCCGTCGGGCCTGCTTCGCGGTCAACGTCGCGGCGAAGCCGTGCAGCGACGGGAACTCGCGGGTGACCTGGCCGTCGAGCCGGGCGGCGACCGCGCCGGCGGCGGCGACGTCCTTGAGCTTGACGATGTAGCTGCCGGGCACGGCGGTGGCCGAGCCGGCGTGCAGCACGGAGCCTTCGGCGTGTGCCGGCGCGGTGAGGGTGACGGCGGCGAGGGCGGCGACGCCCAGGCCGGACAGCAGTGTGCGCATGGCGGGTCCTTCGCAGGGTGAGGGGGTGGGCTGCTACCTCGTGGGCGAGAAGTGCAGGAGCCGGCCGCCCCACGACACCGGTCCCGGGCGGGTCAGCTCGGTGTGCACCTGGGCGGGGAGGGCGTCGGGGTGGAGGTGGAGGAACCGGGCGGCGACGCCGGTGACGAACCCGGTCGCCATGGACGTGCCGCTGAGCGTGTTGGTTGCGGTGTCGCCGGTGTGCCACGCCGACGTGATGCCGACGCCGGCCGCGTACAGGTCCACGCCGGGGCCGTAGTTCGAGAACGGCGCCCTGGCGTCGGTCTGCGTGTGGGCGCCCGACGTGAGCGCCTCGACGACCCTGGCGGGCGAGGTGTTGCCGACGCCGGTGTTGCTGCCGCCCGCGGTGACGGACGCGGTGATGCCCGCGGCGATCAGCCGGCGCACCGCGTCGTCCAGCGCGGTGGACGCGCCGCCGCCCAGGCTGAAGTTCGCCACGGCGGGACGGCCGGCGTTCAGCCGCACCCAGTCCACGCCGGCGATGACGCCGGCGATGGTGCCGCTGCCCTGGCCGTTGAGCACGCGCACGCCCACCACCCGCGCGCCCTTGGCCGCGCCGTACGTGCGGCCGGCGATGACGCCCGCGACGTGCGTGCCGTGGCCGTTGTCGTCCTGGGCGACGGAGTCGTTGTCCACGACGTCGTGGCCGTGCGCGGCCCGGCCGCCGAACTCGACGTGCGTGACCCGGATGCCGGTGTCGATCACGTACGCGGTGACGCCCGCGCCGGTGGAGGTGTAGCCGTAGGTCGTGTTCAGCGGCAGGGCGGTCTGGTCGATCCGGTCCAGGCCCCACGGCGCGTTGGTCTGGGTGGTGTGCGCCCGCACGACCTGGTCCTGCTCGACGTAGGCCACCGCCGGGTCGGCGGCGAGCCGTCGGGCCTGCGCCGGGGTGAGCGAGGCGGCGAAGCCGCCGAACGCGGGGTACTCGCGGGTCACCCGCCCGCGCAGCCGGCTCGTCACGGCGTCGGCCGTCGCGAGGTCCTCGAGCTTGACGATGTAGCTGCCGGGCACCGCCGTGGGCGAGCCGGCGTGCAGGACCGCGCCCTCGGCGTGGGCGGGCGCGGCGAGCAGGGTGACGGTCAAGGCGGCCACGGCGACGCCCGGTAAGAGCTTTCGCATAGGGCTTTCCTTTGCAGGGTAAGGGGGTCTTCCCGGCGCGGATCACGCGCGGGGCTTGCCAGTGTGCCGAACTCCGCGCCGGCGGTGGGCGTCCGCGCGGGAGTCGGTTCGGGGAACCACCACCGAGGTCGGCGCGATGTCAACCCGGAGGGGACCGCACTACGGCGGAGATGCACGTGCGGCGCGCTCGGACAACGTGATTGAGAAGCGATTCAACGCTGTGGAGAAAATACGGCCGACGGCTCGAACGAAACGAGAGGCCGGCGTGTCCGCGGCCAACACGGAGAAGTTCTCCGGGGTGAGTATGTAACCGCTGGAACCGCGATCCGCGGCACGGACCGGGCGGATGACACCCCCGACGGCCCGCCCGAGGTCTGCCACCAGCGGGAACACCGGCGCCACGAGTATTGCCCCGGCGGTCAACGTGAGCTTCGGCATAGGGGTTCCGTTCTCGGTCGTTGAACGGTCGCCGGCACCGGATTGCGACCGGCGTCGAAGCCCGCGACCGGGTGGAGTGTGCCGTGCATCACGCCACGTGCGCGAGGCCGTGGGCCGTGCCGCGCACCGGGACGGGACCGAATGACCGAGCGCGGTGCGGCGATCGCGGTAGCCGGGATCTTCACACCCCGGTCGGGCCACGCTGTTAATGAGAATTCAAAGATTCCACAGCCGACCGGATTTGCGGGTCCGATTCGGTCAAATTCAGCGCGGGAAACCCGATCGGCTGTACCGCCCCGGCGATTTCGCACGATAACGTCGCTCGCCTTGTCCTTGGGAGAACGGAGCGAAGATGCCTACGCCAGTCGTCGGACCGGAATCGCGGACGCGCGATCCCCGACGGATCGATGCGGGGGTCGACCCCTTCGCGGACGCATTGCGTGCGGCGATCCGCGCCAAAGGGCTCAGCCTGGAACGCATCCAGCACAAGCTGCGGGCGCGTGGCGTGGCGGTCAGCATCGCCGCGCTGAGCTACTGGCAGTCCGGCCGCAGGCGGCCGGAACGACCGGACTCGCTCACCGCCGTCAGCCACCTGGAGGAGATCCTGGACGTCGGCGCGGGCGGGTTGAGCTCGCTGCTCGGACCACCGCGGCCACGCGGCAAGGCCCGACCCCGTTCCCGCGTGTCCGGCCCGGAGGGCTGGGTCGGCGAGAGCGACTACGCGACCATCGCGGAACTGCTGGCCGACATCGACACCAGCACCGACCAGGACCTCACCCGGCTCAGCCTGCGCGATCAGGTGGAGCTCGCGATGGACGGCAGCACCCGCCGGGTCCGGTCGCGGCAGGTGCTGCGCGCCGAGCGCTCCGGCGTCGACCGCGTGCTGCTCGGCTACGACACCCGGCTGCCCGGCGACCCGCTGCCGGTCATCGGCACCCTGCGCTCGTGCAGGCTGGGGCGGGTTTCCGCCGACCCGCGCAACGGTCTGATGGTCGCGGAACTGCTGCTCGACCGCCCGCTGCGCCGGGGTGAGCGGACGGCCGTCGAGTACGAGCTGATCCACGTGGCGCCGCACCACCCCACGTTCGACAACACCCACTCGCGGCGCTTCCGCCACCCCGTTCGCGAGTACGTCCTGGAGGTCCGGTACGACTCACGGTGCCGACCCGCGCGTTGTGAACAATTCACGACCGGTTTGACCGGTGAAGAACCCGCCGACGTGCGCGAGACCCCGGTGGACACGTGGGGCTACGCGTACGCGGTCGCGCTGGACTTCGGCCCCGGCGTAGTCGGCCTGCGCTGGGAATGGACCTGACTCAGTAGGAGCGCGGCAACCTCAGCGTGTGCTGCGCCACGAAGTTCAGGATCATCTCCCGGCTGACCGGGGCGATGCGGGACAACCGGGACGCGGCCAGCATGGCGCCGAGTCCGTACTCGGTCGACAGCCCGTTGCCGCCGTGGACCTGGATGGCCTGGTCCACCGCCCCCGCCACCGCCTCCCCCGCCGCGTACTTGGCCATGTTGGCCGCCTCACCAGCAGCCCGGTCCTCCCCAGCGTCGTAGAGAGCCGCGGCCTTCTGGGTCATCAGCCTCGCCAGCTCGACCTGGATCGCGCACTGCGCCAACGGGTGCGCGATGCCCTGGTGCGCGCCGATCGGCGTGTCCCAGACCGTTCTGGTGCGGGCGTACTCACTCGCCTGGTCGAGTGCGCGGCGGGCCATGCCGGTGGCGAAGGACGCCGCCATGATCCGCTCCGGGTTGAGCCCGGCGAACAGCTGGGTCAACCCCGCGTCCTCCGAGCCGACCAGCGCGTCCAGCGGCAGGCGCACGTCGTCGAAGAAGCAGGTGAACTGCTTCTCGGGCGACAGCACCTCCATCGGGATGTGCTGGTAGGTGAAGCCGGGCGCGTTCGTCGGCACGATCATCAAGGAGGGGAGCAGCCGCTGGCCGGTGGCGTCGACGTGCCTGGCGACGACCATCACCGCCTCGACCTCGTCGACGCCGGAGATGAACGACTTGCCGCCCGCGAGGACCCACTCGTCGCCGTCGCGGCGGACGGCGGTGGCGAGCTTGTGCGAGTTGGAGCCCGCGTCGGACTCGGTGATGGCGAAGGCCATCTTGGTGGTGCCGTCGGCGAACCCGGGCAGCCACCGCCGCTTCTGCTCGGCGGTGCCGAAGCGGGCGATGATCGTGGCGCAGATGGCGGGCGACACGACGGTCAGCAGCAGCGGGCAGCCCGCTCTGGCCAGCTCCTCGCACACGGCGGCCAGGTCGCCGATGCCGCCGCCACCGCCGCCGTACTCCTCGGGCACGGCCACGCCGAGGTAGCCGAGCTCGCCCGCCTCGGCCCACAGCTCGTCGGTCTTCTCACCGGCCTTCGCCTTGGCGGTGAAGTACTCGTTGCCGTACTTGCGGGCGAGGTCGGCGACGGCCCTGCGCAGCGCCTGCCGCTCCTCGCTCTCGGTGAAGTTGATCGTCATGATCCGCCTGTCCCTCCGGTCGACTCGGGGCGCGGCCCATCGGCCACCACCGCGAGCACGTCGCCCGCGTCGACCTGCTGCCCCGCCCGCACGAGCACTTCCGCGACCGCGCCGCCGGTGGTGGCGAGCACGCGGTGCTCCATCTTCATCGCTTCCAGCACGAGCAGCTCCGCACCGGCCTCGACCCGTTGCCCCGACTCGACCGAGACCCGCACCACCGTGCCGGGCATCGGCGCGACGGTCGCGCCCTCGGCGAGCGTGGCCCGCGGCTCGGGGAACCGGGGCCGCAGCGTCAACGACACCGGGCCCACCTCGACGCGGTCCCCGTACACCGCGACCGGGTACGTCGTGCGCACCCCGTCGCGCTCGAACGTCACCGCGTCCGGCGCGGCCGTGACGACCGCCAGGTCCAGGCTCGTCTCCACGCCCGCGCGGGTGTGCCGGTAGTCGATCTCGACCGCCTCGTCGCCGTGCTCGAACACGGCGCGCTGCGGTTGGGACGCGAGGTTGCGCCAGCCCAGCGGGAGGGCGCCGGTGCGCCTGCGTTCGGCGAGCGCGAGGGCGGCGGCCAGCGCGGCGGGCCGGACGTCGACCGGTTCGGGGGTGGTGAGGCCGTGCTGGTCCAGGAATCCGGTGTGGGTGTCGCCCACGCCGAACGCCGGGTGCCGCAGCGTGCGGACCAGCAGGTCCCGGTTGGTGACGAGGCCGTGCAGCTCGGCCCGGTCGAGGGCGGCGGCCAGCTTGCGGATCGCCGCCGGCCGGGTCGGCGCCCAGGCGATCACCTTGGCCAGCATGGGGTCGTAGTGCACGCCCACCTCGCTGCCGTCCTCCACGCCGCTGTCCACGCGCACGCCGTCCGGCACGGCGAACCGGTGCAGGGTGCCGCTCGCGGGTCGCCAGTCGTGCGCGGGGTCCTCGGCGTACAGGCGGGCTTCGACGGCGTGGCCGTTCGGGGCCGGCGGTTCGGCGGGGAGGCGGGCACCTTCGGCGATGGCGAGCTGCCAGGCGACCAGGTCGAGGCCGAACACCTCCTCGGTGACGGGGTGCTCCACCTGGAGGCGGGTGTTGACCTCGAGGAAGTGGAACGAGCCGTCGTCGGTGTAGAGGAACTCCACGGTGCCCGCGCCGACGTACCCGATGGCCTCGGCGGCCTTGGTCGCGGCGTCGAACAGCCGACCGCGGGCCTCCGGTGTCACGGCCGGGCTCGGCGTCTCCTCGATGATCTTCTGGTGGCGGCGCTGGATGGAGCACTCGCGCTCCCCCAACGCCCACACCGTGCCGTGCGCGTCGGCGAGGACCTGCACCTCGACGTGCCGCGCGTGCTCCAGCAGGGGTTCGCAGAAGACGGTGCCGTCGCCGAACGCCGACTCGGCCTCGCGGCGGGCCGCGGCCACCTGCTCGGCCAGCTCGGACGCGGACCGCACCACCCGCATCCCCCGCCCGCCACCACCGGCGGAAGCCTTGACCAGCAAGGGGAACTCGGCGGCGGACTCGGGGTCCAGCTCCGGCAACACCGGGACGCCCGCCGCCGCCAGCCTCTTCTTGGCCGCGACCTTCGACCCCATCGCGTCGATGACCTCGGGGTCCGGCCCGACCCACGTCAGCCCGGCGGCGAGGACGGCGCGCGCGAAGGACGCGTTCTCGGACAGGAAGCCGTAGCCGGGGTGCACCGCGTCCGCGCCGGCGGCGAGGGCGGCGGCCACCACCACGTCACCGCGCAGGTAGGTGTCGGCGGGGCCGGCGCCGGGCAACCGGACCGCCGCGTCGGCCTCGCGCACGTGCGGCGAGCCCTCGTCGGGGTCGGAGAACACGGCCACCGGCGACACACCGACCTCGCGACAGGTGCGGATCACCCGACGTGCGATCTCACCCCGGTTGGCGATCAACAGCTTGCGGATCATCACGACCCCATCCCGGGTGGACGACGCCACCCCACCGGCAACACCCTGTTCACGCCCATGATCAAGTTCACGCCCGACACCCCGCCCGCGCCCGACACTCCGGTCGCACGCAAGACGTCGCCGCGCACCACACCCCGGCCGCGCGCAACGCCCGGCACCCGCTCCTCGCCGACACCGCAGCCGGCCAAGTGCCCGACCCGGCGGACTCCGCCCCGTCCAAAAACCCGCTCGCACCACCGCGGCCGGCCGGGTGCGGGACGCGGCGGACCCCACCCGTGCCCCCGCGACACCTCCGGCACCGGCGAACGACGCGCCCCCGAGCCCCGGCCGGTCCGGTGGTGGCGCGGCCCGCCGGACCACGGTGCGAAGCCGTTCCGTCCCGAAGCGGTCGGTGGCCTCGGTTCGCGGTTCATGCGGCCCTCACATCCGGAAGACGCCGTAGCGGTCCGCGCCCTTGACCGGTCCGCTGTGGATCGCCGACAGGCACAGGCCCAGCACGGTGCGGGTGTCGCGGGGGTCGATCACGCCGTCGTCGTAGAGGCGGCCGGACAGGAAGGCGGCCAGGGACTGCTGCTCGATCTGCCCCTCCACCATCTGCCGCATGGCCGCGTCGTGCTCCTCGTCGTAGTCCTGGCCCTTCGCCGCGGCGGCCTGGCGGGCCACGATCGACAGCACGCCGGCCAACTGCTTCGGACCCATCACGGCCGACTTGGCGTTCGGCCAGGTGAACAAGAACCTCGGGTCGTACGCCCGACCGCACATGCCGTAGTTGCCGGCGCCGTACGACGCGCCCATCACCACGGTCAGGTGGGGCACGCGGCTGTTCGACACGGCGTTGATCATCATCGCGCCGTGCTTGATGATCCCGCCCTGCTCGTACTGCGCGCCGACCATGTACCCGGTCGTGTTCTGCAGGAACAGCAACGGCGTGTCGCTCGCGTTCGCCAACTGGATGAACTGCGCGGCCTTCTGCGCCTCTTCGCTGAACAGCACCCCCCGCGCGTTCGCCAGCACCCCGATCGGGTACCCGTGCAGGTCGGCCCACCCCGTCACGAGACTGTCGCCGTAGTCGGGCTTGAACTCGTCGAACCGCGACCCGTCCACGATCCGGGCGATCACCTCACGCGGGTCGAACGGCACGCGCAGGTCCGTCGGCACCAGCCCGAGCAAGTCCTCCTCGTCGTGCAGCGGCGGCTCGGCGGCCCGGGGCGCGGGACCGAGCTTGCGCCAGTTCAGCCTGGCCACCACACGCCGGGTGAGCCGCAGCGCGTCCACCTCGTCCGCGGCCACGAAGTCGGCCAGCCCGGACGTCGTGCCGTGCATCCGCGCGCCACCGAGCGACTCGTCGTCGGACTCCTCGCCCGTGGCCATCTTCACCAGCGGCGGCCCGCCGAGGAACACCTTCGAGCGTTCCTCGATCATCACCACGTAGTCCGACATGCCGGGCACGTACGCCCCGCCGGCGGTCGCGTTGCCGAACACCGCGCTGATCGTCGGGACGCCCGCCGCCGACAACCGGGTGAGGTCCCGGAACGCCCGGCCGCCCGGGATGAAGATCTCGCTCTGGCTCGGCAGGTCCGCGCCGCCGGACTCGACCAGCCCGATCAGCGGCAGCCGGTTCTGCGCCGCGATGTCGTTGGCCCGGAACGTCTTCCGCAACGTCCACGGGTTGCTCGCACCGCCCCGCACGGTCGGGTCGTTGGCCACGATCACGCACTCGACGCCCTCGACCACCCCGATCCCCGTGACCACGCTCGCGCCCACCGGGTAGTCGGTGCCCCACGCGGCCAACGGCGACAGCTCCAGGAACGGGCTGTCCCGGTCGACCAGCAGCTCGATCCGCTCCCGTGCCAACAGCTTGCCGCGCTTGTGGTGCCGCTCGGTGTACTTCGGCCCACCGCCCGCGAGCGCCTTGGCCTGCTCGGCGTCCAGCTCGGCGAGCCTGGCCAGCAACGCCTCCCGGTTCTCGGCGTACCCCGAGGACCGGCGGTCCACCGCCGTGCGCAACGCAGTCATGCCGTGTACCCCAATCGCCGTGCCGCCAGCTCCGCCATCACCTCGGTCGCGCCGCCCCCGATGCCGAGGACCCGCGCGTCCCTGTAGTGTCGCTCGACCTCCATGACGCGGAGATAACCAGCGCCACCGTGCATCTGCACCGCCGCGTCCACGACGAACGAACACGCCTCCACGGCCGCGTTCTTCGCGAAGCACACCTGCGCCACGGCCTCCTCGCCGGCCAGCACCTTCACCGCCACCTCGCGCGTGTACGTGCGGACGAGGTCGATGCGCTGCGCCATCTCCACCAGCCGGTGGCGGATCACCTGGCGCGCGATGAGCGGCTTGCCGAACGTCTCGCGCTGCCGCGTGTACGCCAACGCCAGGTCCAGGCAACGCTGGGCCGTCGCGTACGCCTGCACGGCCAACGAGATCCGCTCCACCTGGAACTGCCGCATGATCAGCGCGAAACCGGCGTCCTCGGCGCCGACCAGGTTCGCCACCGGCACCCTCGCGTCCACGAAGGACAGCTCGGCGGTGTCCGAGCAGTGCCAGCCCATCTTCTCCAGCCGGCGGTCCACCGCGAACCCGGGCGTGCCCTTCTCGATCACCAGCAGGCTCACGCCCTGGTGCCCGGGTCCACCCGTCCGCACCGCCGTCGTCACGAAATCCGCCCGGTCACCCGAAGTGATGAACGTCTTCGTCCCGTTCACCACGTAGGAGTCGCCGTCACGACGTGCCGTGGTGCGCAGCGCCGCCACGTCCGAACCACCACCCGGTTCGGTGATGGCGAGCGACCCGATCAGCTCACCCGCCAACGTCGGCCGCACAAAGCGGTCGATCAGCCCCTCATCGCCCGAATCCACGATGTGCGGCAACGCGATGCCGTGCGTGAGCAACCCCGCGACGAGCCCGGACGACCCACCGGCCTGGATCAGTTCCTCGGTGACCACCACGGTGTCCAGCAGGTCGCCCGCGCCGCCGACCGCCTCCGGGAACCCGATCCCGAGCAACCCGATCTCCGCCGCCCTGCGGTGCAACGACCGGGGCAGCTCACCGGCGCGCTCCCAGTCCGCCAGGTGCGGCACGACCTCCTGCTCGGTGAACTTCCGCACCACCGCGCGCAGGTCACGCCGCTCGGGCGTGGCGAACAGGTCCGAGGTGGCGGTCACAGCAGCGCCTCCGGGATGTCGACGTGCCGGGAGCGCAGCCACTCCCCCAACGCCTTCGCCTGCGGGTCGAAGCGGGTGGACGACGCGACGCCCTCGCCGAGCAGGCCGTGCAGCACGAAGTTCAGCGCCCGCAGGTTCGGCAGCTCGTGCCGGTCGACCTCGCCCGCCTCCGGCAGCAGCTCCTTCAGCCGCTCGACGGTCAGCTCCGCGCGCAACCACTCGTACTGCGCGTCCGTTCGCACCCACACGCCGAGGTTGGCGTCACCTCCCTTGTCGCCCGAGCGCGCTCCCGCGATCACACCCAGCGGAACCCTCATACCTCGACCACCTCCCCACCCGGCAGCACGGCCCGGTGCGGCACCGACGACCGCGGCACGTACGCGGCCCGGTAGACGCCGAACGGCGTGCCGTCACCGGGTGGCGCCGTGACGTGGAAGCCGGGGTACGACGCCAGCGCCAGCTCGACACCCGCACGCGAGAACGCCTTGGCCCGCTTGGGATCCGCCGTCTTGACGGTCACGTGCAGCAGCGCGCTCGCCGTCTCCTCGGTGTCCGCGTCGACGTGATCGGTCCGCGCCAACGTCCACGTCAGCTCCCCCGGCCCGATCGCCGCCTCCACCTGCCGCCGCACGAGGTCCGCCTTGGCCTCGACGTCCAACCCGGTCAGCACGAACGTGGTCGAGTTGCGGAACCCGCCCAGCGTGGTGAGGCAGACCTTGAGCGCGTCCGGCGGCGCGGAACCCCTCACCCCGGAGATCCGCACGCCCCGCTCGTGCGGGTCGAGCCGGATCGTGTCGAAGTGGCTGACCACGTCCGGTCCGACGTAGGCGGGCGGCCCGATCTCGTAGAGCAGCTGCGCGGTGACGGTGTCCACGGTGACCGCGCCGCCCGTGCCGTCGTGCTTGGTGATGACCGACGAGCCGTCCGCCTCGATCTCCGCGATCGGGAAACCGGGCCTGGTCGCGTCGATCGACGTGAAGAACGAGTAGTTGCCGCCGGTGGCCTGCGCGCCGCACTCCAGCACGTGACCGGCGACCGTCGCGCCCGCCAGCGCGTCGAAGTCCTCCCGGCCCCAGCCGAAGTGCGCGGCGGCCGGCCCGACGACCAGCGACGCGTCGGTGACCCGACCGGTGACCACCACGTCCGCTCCGGCCCTCAAGCACTCGGCGATGCCCCACGCGCCGAGGTAGGCGTTGGCGGTCAACGCCTCCGGGAACCGCTCGCGCACGTCGTCACCGGTCACGTGGGCGACCTTCGCGCCGAGCCCGAGCCGGTCGATCGCCTCGGCCAGGCCTTCCGGGTTCACCCCGCCCGCGTTGGCGACGATCTTGACGCCGCGGGCGAGCGCGTCGGCCAGGTTCTCCTCCAGCTGGCGCAGGAACGTGCGGGCGTAGCCGAGGTTGGCGTCCTTCACCCGGTCGCGGCCCAGGATGAGCATGGTCAGCTCGGCCAGGTAGTCGCCGGTCAGCACGTCCAGCTCGCCGCCGGTGAGCATCTCGCGGACGGCGGAGAACCGGTCGCCGTAGAAGCCGGAGGCGTTGCCGACGCGGATCACGACCGCCCCCGGCGACCGCGGCCAGGGCCGGGAGGACCGGCGAACGCCTGCGCGATCGGGACCCAGGCGCGCGCGGCCTCGCCGACCACCGCGACGGCCAGGTCGTCGCGGTGTCGCCGTTGGGTGGCCAGCAGGCAGAAGTCCAGGGCGGGACCGGTGATCCGGTTCTCCGCGTCCTCCGGGCCCCACGTCCACGCCTCGCCGTCGGGCGGGACCAGCTCGACCCGGACGGGCGCCTGCGGCACGGGCAGCCCGTTGACCACGAACGACCAGCCGAACGTGCGGACGGCGATGTGCGCGACGTGCTTGAGCCGGTGCGTCGGCTCACGGGTCACGCCGAGCGCGTCGGCCACGTCCTGGCCGTGCGCCCACGTCTCCATCAGCCGGGCGGTGGCCATGGACGTCGCGCTCATCGGCGGTCCGAACCACGGCATCTTCACGCCCGGCGGCAGCGCCGCCAGTGCCTCGGCAAGCTCGGCGCGGCCCACCCGCCACTCCTCCAGGCTGATCGGCTCCCGCGCGCCCTCGTCCACCATGTCCGCGGTGGCCCGCGTCAACGCGGCGGTGAACGCGCCCGGGTCCCGGGCGGCGAGCGTGGCCACGCGGTCGGTCCAGCGCAGGTGGCTGATCTGGTTGGCGATCGTCCAGCCCTCGGCGGGCGTCGGGACGGCCCAGTCGGACAGCGGCGCGACCAGGTCGTCCAGCACCTGGCTCTCAGCGCGCAGGTCGTCCAGGAGTTCGTCGATCACAGCGAGTCCTCCAGCATCCGCGCCCAGTGCCGGATGATCCGACCCCGTCGCTTGCGGTCGTCGGTGAGCTGGTTGGCCAGCGCGAGGCCGCGCACCAGGTCCAGGGTGAGCTGCACGGTCTCGCGGACGCCCGGCTTCGTCTCGTCGGCGTCCAGCAGCTCGACGGCGAGGCGGTGCGTCTCGCGCCCGAGGCGGACCTCCAGCGGCACCACCACGGTCTTGAGGTCGGGATCGGTGCGTGCGGCGACCCACAGCTCGAGGGCGGCGGTGAACAGGTCGCTGGCGTAGAAGTCGGCGATCAGCTCGACCACGGCGGCTGTGCTGCCGTTGACCTGCCGCGCGCGCTCTTTCAGGTCGAGGACGCTCTCCGCGCCCAGGTGCTCGACCGCGGCGGCGACCAGTTCGCCGCGGGTGCGGAAGTGGTGCAGCTGAGCGCCGCGGGACACGCCGGCGCGCTCGGCCACCACGGTCGTCGTCGTGCCCGCCCAGCCGCGCTCGACCAGGCACTCGACCGTGGCCTCCATGAGCTTGCGCCGGGTCTCGCGGCTGCGGTCGGCCTGGCGCCGCGTCTCCCGCCGGCCGGTGTCGGTGGACATGGCACCGAGTGTTCCGCGCCAACTAACAAACAGTCAAGACTGTTTGTTAGTTGGCGCGGGCGGACCACCCGGCTACCAGCCGCCCTGCGCCATCGTCTGGAACAGCCACTTGCCGTCGGTCTTCACCAACAGGTCGCCGTACCGCACGACCTGCGAGAAGTCACCGGCGGTGATGGTCGCGTCGGTGATCACGAACACGAGGTCGGCGTTGATGAACACCGGCGTCCGGACGGACTCCATCCGCACGTCGCCGTCGCCCAGCGTCGCCCTCATGTCGGTGAGGAACCGCGCCCGGTCCCACGACTGCGCCGACCCGTCGGTCACCGCGTTGACCGGGAACAGCGCCATGTCGGCCATCGCCTCCACGTCCTTGGCCACCGCCAACGCGTCCCACTGCTCGAACCACGCGAGCACGCCCGCCACGTCTTCGTCGGTCGGCACGAACCCAGCTCCACCACCCGGCACGGCATTCATGACGTACATTGTACCGTACAACGTACGACAATGGCCGCAGAGGGGCACTAAAGGGGTTTGACCAGGGGTTTCCGAGATCCGGCGAGGGTCAGGCCGGCCAGGCCGCCAGGGCGATGTCGACCATCCGGTGCAACTGCTCGCGGTCGACGCCGTCCGCCGCCTGCACCGAGATCCCCTGCGCGACCAGCACCACGAACTTGGCCAGGTCGGCCGCGTCCACGCGGGAGGGCAGGTCGCCCTCGGCCTTGGCCCGCTCGAAGCGGTCCCGCAGCCCGACCTCGCCGGTCCGACGCCAGTCGGCCAGCCGCTCACGGGTCGCCACGGCGTCCTCGCCCATGGCGAGGCCACCCTGGAGGCTCAGGCAACCGGTCGGACAGCCGGGCCGGGTCGACACGTCGGCGGCGCCGCACAGCATGCGCTCGGCGGCGGCACGGGCGGTCGGCTGGTCGAGCGCGTCCCGGACGTGGACGGCCTGCCGCTCGGTGTAGCGCTCGAGCACCTTGAGGAACAGGGACTCCTTGTTGCCGAAAGCCGCGTACAGGCTGGGGCGGTTGATGCCCATCGCCTCGGTCAGGTCGGACAGGGCCGCACCCTCGTAGCCGCGTTCCCAGAACACCCGGAGGGCCTGGTCCAACGCCTCGTCGGCGTCGAACCCGCGCGGACGTCCACCGGCCATCGATCCGTCACCTCGCTTCTGGACCTGCCAGCACGGTACTCGACCCTCGCCGGTGAGAGCCGTCACAGGTTGTTGACCGATCGGTACAGAACACGAATTGTGTACCTCATGGTAAATAACTCGGGCAGGTTGGCGGGACGGCGTGCGGTGGTCACCGGCGGCACACGGGGCATCGGTGCGGGGATCGTGCGCAAGCTGGTCGCCGAGGGCGCGGTCGTGCTGACCACGGCCCGTTCGGCGGGCGGCGCGGACCTGCCGCCGGACGTGCTCTTCACCACCGCGGACGCGGCCGACCCGGACTCGGCGCCCCGGTTGGCTGACGAGGCCGTCAGGCAGCTCGGCGGGGTGGACATCCTGGTGAACAACGCCGGCGGCGGCCAGGCGAAGCCGGGGGGCTTCGGCGACATCGACGACAAGGCGTGGCAGGAGATCCTGGAAACGAACCTGCTGGGCGCGGTGCGGCTCGACCGCGCGCTCCTGCCCGGGATGGTCGAACGGGGCTCGGGCGTGATCATCCACATCTCGTCGTCCGCGGCGCACGTCCCCGTCGGCCCGCTGCTGCACTACTCGGCCGCCAAGGCGGCGCTCTCGAACTACAGCAAGGGGCTGGCCGAGGAGGTGGCTCCCAAGGGCGTGCGGGTCAACCGGGTCTCCCCCGGCATGACCGAGACCTCCGCGGTGGACGCGGTGCTCGGCGAACTCGCCGCGAGCACCGGCGGCGGTCTCGACGACGCCCGGGCGGCGCTGGTCGGGATGATCGGCGGCATCCCGATCGGCCGCACGGGCACGCCGGAGGACATCGCCAACCTGGTGGCGTTCCTGGTGTCCGACGAGGCGGCCTGGATCACCGGCGTCGACTACGTCATCGACGGCGGCACCCTCAAGGCCGCGTAGTCCGGGGGTCGACCGGCTCCTCGTCAGCGGTCCGAACAGCGGTTCCGCCGTGATCGGACGCCTTGTTCGATGAGGGCTGACCGACGAGGAGGCCGGTGTGGGGTTATCACGGCGGGACGTGTTGCGGTGGGCGGGCGCGGCGGTGGCGGCAGGCGGCACGGTGGCCGCGGGCGGCGCGCCGGCGGCAGGCAGCCCGGTGGCGGCGAGTGGCGCGCCGGCGGTGGCTCGGCCCGGGAGGTGGGCCCGGCTGCGCGCCCGCCTGGCCGGTGAGCTGCTGGTGCCCGGCGACGACGGCTACGCCGCCGCGCGGCTGCCGTTCAACTCCTTGTTCGACCACCACCGACCGGCCGCGATCGCCCGCTGCGTGCGCGCGGAGGACGTGCAGCGGTGCCTGGAGGAGGCTCGACGCGGCCGGATCCGGGTGGCCGCGCGCGGCGGCGGGCACAGCTACGCCGCGTACTCCACCCCGCACGACGGCCTGGTGGTCGACCTCGGGCCGATGGCAGGCGTCGACGTGCGGCCCGACGGCACCGCGGTGATCGGCGCGGGCGCGCGCCTCGGTGACGTCTACGCGGCCCTCGCCGCCGCAGGCCGGTGCCTGCCGCTGGGCAACTGCCCGTCCGTCGGCATCGCCGGCCTCACGTTGGGCGGTGGCCTAGGCTGGGTGGACCGCGCCCTCGGCCTCACGTGCGACTGGCTGCGCGCCGCCCGCGTGGTCACGGTCGACAGCCGCCTGGTCACCGCCTCGGAGGACCGCGAGCCGGACCTGTTCTGGGCGTTGCGCGGCGGCGGGGGCGGCAACTTCGGCGTGGTCACGTCGTTCGAGTTCGCCACCGCGCCCGCGCCGGAGGTGCTCACCGTGTTCCGGCTGAGGTTCCCGGCCGGGTCGGCGGCGGACGTGCTCGGCGCCTGGCAGCCGTGGAGCGCCGGGGCTCCCGACCGCCTGTCCAGCACCTGCGTGGTCCTGCCCGACGGTTCGGTCGACCTCACCGGCTGCTCGATCGGCCCGGCGGCCGCGCTGCTCGGCGACCTGGCCCAGCTGGGCGTCGAGGGGCGGCTGGAGCACGCCGAGGTCGACTACCCGACCGCGACGGCGATCATGACCCAGGGGCACCCGCCCCGCAACGCCTTCCGCGCGTCCTCACGCATAGCGGACGGCATGTGGGACGACCCCGCGGCAGTGGCGGAGACGGTGCGGGGCAAGGACAGCGCGCTGCTCATCGTGGGCGCGCTCGGCGGTGCGATCGACCGGCTCGCCCCCACCGACACCGCCTACCCCCACCGCGGCGCGCCGACGTCCGTCGAGGTCTTCGGCACGGTCGGCGACCTGCCGCCCGAGCTGGTCACCCGCGAGGTGGACGACGTCCAGTCGGCGTTGGCCGGTCTGGTCGGCACGGGCACCTACATCAACTACCTGGACCCCGAGCAGGAGGACTGGGCGGAGACGGGCTACCGGCACAACCTGCCCCGGCTGCGCGCCGTCGCCCGCCGCTACGACCCGGACGGGGTCCTGCGGTTCCCGCAAGCGGTCGGAGCGCGGTGAACCGAGAGGTCGCGTGGGCCGTCTCGGGACTCCCCGGGTAGCACCGCGGGGAGTCCCGGACGTGGCGACGTTCGGTCGAGCGGATCTCAATCGCCGAGCGGGTCCCAGTCATCGAGCGGGTCCCAGTCGTCCAGCGGGTCCCAGTCGTCCAGCGGATCCCAGTCGTCCAGCGGATCCCAGTCGTCCAGCGGATCCCAGTCGTCCAGCGGATCCCAGTCGTCCAGCGGATCCCAGTCGTCCAGCGGGTGCCCCTTGGCGACCGAGTCTCCGACGGCGTGGTCAGCCGGGACGGCGGACACCGGTTCGGCGTTGGCGGTCATGGTTCCGACCAGCAGTGCCAGGCCGCTCATCGTCGTGACGGTCGCGGTGAGCAGAGTGCGTCGCATCGTCAGCCCTTCCTCGTGTCGGGTACTGCGGCTGGGATAGCCACCGACGCGATGACGACGCCGCCGAACGGCCACCAGCACCCGAAGGAGTTGCAGAAGGTTCACGACCGAACGCACCGGGTAAGCATCCGGGTCGAGGTCAGAGGAGGGTCAACTGCTCGTGCACGACCGGGCCGTTCGGCGTCGAGGCGGGCAGGCTGCCCGCCGGCCACACGCCCTCGTCGTCGCCGGGCACGCCGACCGCGTCGCGGTCGCCGCGCACGTCCAGGCCGTGCCGGCGCAACAACGGCTCGATGCGCGCCGCCAGCCACCGCCGGTACCGGGCGTCCACATAGGACCCGCGCGCGTACAGCCCCCGGTAGTCGTCGGCCAGGTCCGGCCGCTCGCGCACCAGCCACCGGGCGAACCACTCGCGCGCGCCCGGCCTCAGGTGCAGCGGCAGGACCGTGACGCCCGTGGCGCCTGCGGCGGCGATCGAGGCCAGCAACGCGTCCAGCTGCTCCTCCGAGTCGGTCAGCCTCGGCAGCACGGGCGCGACGAACACCCCGCACGGCAACCCCGCGTCGCGGACCCGGCGCACCAGCTCCAGCCTCGCCTGGGGGCTGGGCGTGCCCGGTTCCAGCCCGGATTGCAGCTCGCGGTCCAGCAGCGCCAGCGACACCCCGATGCCCACCGACACCGTGGACGCGGCCTCCGCCAACAGCGGGATGTCCCGCGACAGCACGGTCCCCTTGGTGAGGATCGAGAACGGCGTGCCGGAGTCGGCCAGCGCCCGGATGATGCCCGGCATCAACGCGTACCGGCCCTCGGCCCGCTGGTACGGGTCGGTGTTCGTGCCCATCGCCACGTGCTCGCGCCGCCACCGCTTGGACCGCAACTGGCCCGCGAGCACCTCGACCGCGTTGACCTTCACCACGACCTGGGTGTCGAAGTCGCGCCCGGCGTCCAGGTCGAGGTACGTGTGCGTGTTGCGGGCGAAGCAGTTGTGGCTGACCAGGCCGTTGGCCACGAAGTCACCGGTGCCGGTGGTGATGTCGTACAACGTCCGCGTCACGCCGAGCGACTCCACCGACACCACCGCCAGCCGGGACGTGGACGGCACCGCCATGCCCTCCACCGCGTTGCCGCGCCCGATCGCCGGGCCGACGAGGTGCAGGAACCGCAGCCGCTCGGCCAGCCCGCCGGTGATCCGCACACCGCGCACCTCGACCACGTGCGACACGCGCAGCCGCAGCAGCGCCAGCACCGCCGCCTCGAACACCTCGCTGTCCGAACTGGACATCACCAGCTCACCGCCGGTCGAGCTGCCCCTCGCGTCGAACAGACCGGCCAGGAAACCCTTCGACCACTCGTCACCCGGCGTGGCGGGCCACTGCGCCAGGTCGTGCTCGCGCGGCACCCGGCCGCCGGCGAACTCGCGCACGCGGCCGAGCACGTCCGGGTGGCTGGGCAGGCCGCCGCGCACCGCGCCCCAGAGGTAGCCCGCGCGGTACTCCTCGCCGTGCGCGGGCGGCGAGGCGAACCGGCCCGTCCCGACCAGCTGCGCGCCCTTGACCAGGAACGGCCGCTCCTCGAAGTCGTCGCACCGGCCGGGCGTGACGTGCTTCCACCCCTCGTCGGTGAGGAACCGGTGGTCGCCGCCCGCCACCACCTGCGTGCCGTCGCTCAACGTGACCCGGTAGGCGGGCTTGGAGGTCTTCCAGTGCGCCCGCACGCGGGTGACCACGAACCGGCCCTGCGCCGTGCCGAACACCTCCTCGCCGACGGCCAGCTCGGCGATGGGCTTGGTGCGGCCGTCCGCCAGCAGCACCGGCGTGTCACCGGTCAGGCAGTACGTGCAGCCGTGCGTGCAGCCGCGGTACGGGTTGACCGTCCAGCCGAACGGCAGGCCGCCGCCCGGCACCTTGTTCAGCACGGACTTGGCGTTCACCTCGTGGAACACGACGTCGGCGAAGTCGGGAGTTCGTACGCTACGGACCAGCCCCGGCAAACCCGGCAGGGCCTGCTGCCGGCCCGCCCCGTCCTTCTGCCCGTCCCATCGCATGTCCACATTCGAACACGTGTTCGAAAAAGGGTCAAACGGAGTGCCTGTGTCTGTGCTGGACGTCATCTTGTGGCCCTTCAACACCACCGCGTTCACGTTCGCCGGCGTCGCCACGAGCTGGGGCGAAGTCGCCGGTTTCGTGACCGGCGCGCTCTGCGTGTGGCTGGTGGCCCGGCAGAACCCGCTCAACTGGCCGATCGGCATCCTCAACAACCTCGCCTTCCTCGTGCTGTTCGCGACCAGCGGCCTGTACGCGGACTCGGGCCTCCAGGTCGTCTACGTGGTGCTCGCGCTGTACGGCTGGTGGGCCTGGCTGCGCGGCGGCGTCGAGCACACCCCGCTGCCGGTCGGTCGCACCACGCGCGAGCAGTGGTGGTGGCTCCTCGCCGCCGGCGTGGCGGGCACCCTCCTGCTGGTGTGGGTGCTCACCACGTTCAGCAACTCGACCGTGCCGTGGGCGGATTCCGTGACCACCGTGCTCTCGTTGCTGGCCACGTGGGGCCAGACCCGCAAGAAGGTCGAGTGCTGGTGGCTGTGGATCGCCGCGGACGTGATCTACGTTCCGTTGTACGCCTACAAGGACCTGTGGCTGACCGCGATCCTCTACGTCGGCTTCATGGCTCTGTGCGTGCTCGGCCTGCGCAACTGGACGAAGGCGTTGCGCCAGGACGAGGCGGTGGCCGCGTGACCGACTTCGACCACGCGCTGGTGCTCGGCAAGTTCTACCCCCCGCACGCCGGTCACCACCACCTCATCCGCACGGCCGCCGCGCGGAGCCGGCGCACGACCGTGACCGTGCTGGCGTCGAGCGCCGAGTCCATCCCGGTCGCCGACCGCGTGTCGTGGCTGCGCGCCGAGCACGCGGGCACGCCCGGTCTCGTCGTGCTCGGCGACGTGGACGACCACCCGATGGACTTCGACAGCGATGTGGTCTGGGAACTGCACATGGGCGTGGCACGGGCGGTGCTCGCCCGGCGGGCCATCCTGGACGGCGAACCGGCGTCGGCGGCGGTCGACGTGGTGTTCTCCAGCGAGCGGTACGGCGACGAGATGGCCAAGCGGCTCGGTGCGCGGCACGTGCTGGTGGACCTCGACCGCGGCGCCGTTCCCGCGTCGGGGACGGCGGTGCGGGCCGATCCGCGCGGGCGGTGGGGGTGGCTCGGGAGGGCGACCAGGGTCGGGTTGTGCGCGCGGGTCGTGGTGGTGGGAGCCGAGAGCACCGGCACGACGACGTTGTCGCGGGAGTTGGCGGAGGCGTTGGGTGCGCCGTGGGTGCCCGAGTACGGGCGGGAGCACACCGAGCTGAAGCTGGCGGCTGCGCGGGCGTTCGACCCCGAGGCGGGGGTCGATGGTCTCGTGTGGACGGTCGGCGACTTCCAGGACGTGGCGCGCAGGCAGCAGGAGCTGGCCGACGCGGCGGTGGACGGGCCGGTCCTGGTGTGCGACAACGACGCGTGGGCCGCGACCGTGTGGGGTCACCGGTACCTCGGCGCGCCGCACCCGGACATCGCGCCGGACGCCCGCCGCCCCGCCCTGTACCTGCTGACCGATCACGTCGGCGTGCCGTTCGAGCAGGACGGGTGGCGGGACGGCGAGCACCTGCGGGAGTGGATGACGGACTTGTTCCGGGTCGGGTTGGCGCGGCGGGGTGTGCCGTGGCGGTTGGTCACGGGGTCGCCGGAGGAGCGGCTGCGGCAGGCCTTGGCGGCGTGCGAGGAGGCGGTGGCGGCGCACTTCCGGTTCGCCGACCCGTTGGAGCCCGGCCGGTGACGCGGCCCGTTTGGGCCCCTCGGCGACGCGGTCGGTGACGCGGCCCGGTCGGCATCAGCGAGGAGAGCCGTCAGATGGTGACGAGCACTTGGTCCAGTGATTCGCGGACCAGGTCGGGCACCACGCAGTCCTCGGCCGGGTAGCCGATCGGGATCACCGCGAACGCCTTCTCGTTGCGCGGGCGGCCCAGCACGTCGCCGAGGAACCTCATCGGCGACGGCGTGTGGTTCAGCGCGGCGAGCCCGGACAGGTGCAGCGCGGTCAGCAGCATGCCGACCGCGATGCCGACCGACTCGTCCACGTAGTAGTGCTTGCGGCGGGTGCCGTCGGGCTCCAGGTAGTAGCGCTGCTCGAACACGACGACCAGTTCCGGCGCGTCGGTCAGGTGCGGTTCGACGTCGTCGGTGCCGAGCGGGCGCAGCGCGTCCAGCCACTCGTCGCCGAGCCTGCCCGCGTACGAGACGCGTTCCTCGTGCTCGGCGGCCTCACGGATGCGGCGACGCACCGCGGGGTCCTTGACCAGCACGAACGTCCACGGCTGCTGGTGGGCTCCGCTGGGCGCGGTGGAGGCGACCGCGATGGCGTCGAGCACCACCCGGTCGGGCACGGGATCGGTGGAGAACATGCGCACCGTGCGGCGGGCCCGCATGCGGGCCCGCAGGTCGGCGGCCGTGCGCAGGGACTCGTCGACCGGCATCCTGGCCGGTCGGTACGGGACCGGCTCGAAGGACCGGCCGTGGATGGGTGTCCAGTTCGTGGTCACGCGGCGAGCGTGGCACCGACCGGGGCGTGGTTGAAGGGCTCACCCCGAAATTCGCACCGAACTGTCCGACATGCGGACGACCGGGGTGGGCGGGCAGTATGTGCGCGTGCGCGCCAAGGACCTCATCGCCGCCCATGGACACGGCCATGGGCACGGCCCCGTCGAGCCTGCTTCCCGACGTGTGCGGAAGCTGCTGCTGGTCCTGCTGCTGCCGCTCGTGCTCGCGACCGTGGTCGGCGCGCTGCTGCTGTACCCGTTCGGGCACGAGCAGCGCACGGGCGCGGAGGCCGGGCTCGCGCAGGTGCCGGTGCGCGGTGACGTGACGGCGGTGGCGCGGGGCGGGTGCGGTCCGGACACGGGCGAGCCGGGTGCCACCGGGTGCGTGCTGGTGACCGTGAAGATGAGCGACGGCGCGGCGGCGGGTCGGGAGATCCGGATCCCGGTGCCGGACCAGCCGGGCACGCCGACGTTCACCGTGGGCGACGCGGTGGTGCTGTCCTACGGCGGCGGCGACCCGAACGACAGCACGTCCTACCAGCTGGCCGACTTCCAGCGGGGTGTGCCGCTGCTGCTGCTGGCCGTGCTGTTCGCGGCGGCGGTGCTGCTGCTGGGACGGTGGCAGGGGCTGGCGGCGCTGGGCGCGCTGGCGTTGAGCTTCGTGGTGCTGGTGCTGTTCGTGCTGCCCGCGATCCTGGCCGGCGAGAACCCGCTGACCGTGGCCGTGGTCGGCGCGGGGTTGATCATGTTCGTGGTGCTGTACCTGACGCACGGGTTGTCCGCGCGGACGTCCACGGCGGTGCTGGGCACGTTGGTCAGCCTGGCGTTGATCTGCGTGCTGGGCGCGGTGTTCTCCGCGTTCGGCAAGCTGACCGGGTTGGACCAGGAGACGGCGAACCTGGTGTCGCTGCTCGGGCACGGCATCGACACGCGCGGGCTGCTGCTGGCGGGCACGATCATCGGCGCGCTCGGCGTGCTGGACGACGTGACCGTGACGCAGACCAGCGCAGTGTGGGAGCTGCGTCGGGCGAACCCGTCGCTGGGGTTCCGCGAGCTGTACGCGGCGGGGTCGCGGATCGGCCGCGACCACTTGTCGTCCGTGGTGAACACGCTGGTCATGGCGTACGCCGGCGCGGCGCTGCCGCTGCTGCTGGCGTTCACGCTGTCGGGGCGGAGCCTGGGCGAGATCCTGACCGCGCAGGAGGTGGCGCAGGAGGTCGTGCGGACCCTCGTGGGCAGCATCGGGCTCGTGGCGGCGGTGCCGATCACGACCGCGTTGGCGGCGTTCGTGGCGGGGCGTGAGGTGGTGCCCGAGCCCGCCGGGTCCGGTGGGTCTGGAGGGTTGGGTGAATCGGGTGGGTCCGGTGGGGTGGTTGGTCCGGCCGATCCGCTGTGGCGCAAGCACGTGAGGGGTGACCTGCGCACCGGTTACGACCCGGCGAAGGGGCCGTGGCGCCGTCCGGCTACCTCGCCAGCACCACCAGCAGCAACGCGATCGCGGCGGGCACGGACTGCACGACCAGGATCCGACGACTGACGGTCGCGGCGCCGTACAGGCCCGCGACGATCACGCAGATCAGGAAGAACACCGCGAAGGCGAACCCGGTGGAGCCCCGGGCGATCAGCGCGAAGATCAGCCCGGCGGCCAGGAACCCGTTGTAGAGCCCCTGGTTGGCGGCCAGCACCTTCGACTCGGCGGCGAACTCGGGCGTGGTGCCGAACGTCGCACGGCCGCGTGGCGTGTTCCAGAGGAACATCTCCAGCACGACGATGTAGAGGTGGATGGCCGCGACCAACGCGGTGAGGACATCTGCGGCGAGCTGCACGGATCGGTACCGTACCGCCATGCTGCGGACCGTGCTGGGTCTCACCGCCCGTGTCGCCACCGGGCTGGTGTCGGGCATGCTGGCGTTGCCGCGGATCGCCGACGCGCTGGAGAAGCTCGCACCGCTGGCGCAGGCGTTGCCGCAGGTCGCGGAGTTGCGGGGCACGCTGGAACGGCTGGAGCAGCTCGCCACGTTCCTGGCCAACGAGATGCCCGAGGCGTTGCACCAGCTGGAGGTGGTGCAACGCCAGTTGACCGAGCTGGAGCCCCGGATCGCCACGTTGGCCGGCAGCACCGGGCAGCTGGACGAGTCGATCCGCGTGCTGGCCGCCGCGCTCGGGCCGTTGCAGGGCACGACCGAGCGCCTGGGCAGGCTGGTCGACCGCCTGCCGGACCGGAAGCGCCGCACGCAGTCGCTACCGGGATAATCGTCGGGTGGGACGGATCCGGAAAGCCGACGAGACCATCAGCCGTGAGGTCGACTCGGGCATCGCGGAACTGATCCCGGACCCCGACGTGCCGAGGGCGTGGATGCTGCGCCTGAACGGCACGCCGCAGTCCCACGTGGACCTGGACGACCCCGGGCACCTGGAGTTCGAGTACCTGCGGCGGCTCGGCCACGTCGCCGACCTGGTCGCGCCGGGCAGCGAGCCGATCCGGGCGCTGCACCTGGGCGGCGGCGCGCTCACGTTGCCCCGGTACATCGCGGTGACGCGACCGCGTTCCAGCCAGCAGGTGGTGGAGATCGACGCGGCGTTGGTCGACCTGGTGCGCGGCGTGCTGCCGTTGGACCGGAACTGGCGGCTGCGGATCCGCAACGGTGACGCGCGGGCGGTGCTGGAGAAGGCGCCCGAGGCGGCGTTCGACCTGGTGGTGACGGACGTGTTCGCCGGGTCGCGGACGCCCGCGCACCTGACGTCGGTGGAGTTCGTGGCGTTGGCGTCGCGGGTGCTGCGGGCGGGCGGCGTCTACGCGGCCAACATCGGCGATGGCGGGAAGCTGGCGTTCGCCAAGGCCCAGGCCGCGACCGTTCGGGCGGTGTTCCCGCACGTGTGCGTGCTGGCGGAGCCGGCGGTGTTCAAGGGCAGGCGGTTCGGCAACTTCGTGCTGGTCGGGTCGCACGTCGAGCTGCCGGTGGCGGCGTTGACCCGGTTGACGGCCGGTGACCCGTTCCCTGGGCGGGTGGAGCACGACGACTCGCTGGTCAGGTTCATCGGCGGTGCGCCGGCGACGACGGACGCGACGGCCACCCTGTCCCCCGCGCCGCCCAAGGGCACGTGGGGTCTGCCGGACGACTAGGCGGAGTTCGATCAAGGCGGAGGCCGAGATCAGGACGAAGTACAGAGGACGAAGGCCTGGCGGTCAGGTCAGGAAGGGTTGTGGGTCTGCATGACCTGCCACGCCTTGGCCGCTGTCCGCACCACGTCGTCCCACCTGGGGTCGGCGAGGTAGACGGCGTCCGGCTCATCGCCCAGGTCGTCGATCAGCGGGCCGAACACCGCGCCCAGCTCGGCGAGCGGTTCGACCTCGTCCGGGTGAATCACGGTTCCCACGGCCGACACCGGGTTTGGCAGCACCCGGGCGTCGTCGAACAGGCTGTGGACGGCGAGGTCGAGCTCGTCGTAGTAGCCGGGGTGCGGCAGCTGGTGGCGGATCCACACCCGTTCCTGGTACGCGCGGTCGGAGAGGGACTCGACGGCCGCCAGCACCTGGGTCCGCATGCCGGGGTACTTGATCGTCACGGGGTCGTCCGCGTCCTCTGGTCGACGGGTCGTCGAGGTGATGGTGGAGCGAAAAGAAGAGTCCTCGCCGGACGGCAGATCAGCAGGATGACGGCCGGTGGGGTCGACGGTCCAGGGGGCCTGGGTGGACGTCAGGGTTGGTCGAGGGTGGAGACGAAGCGGGAGATGGCTTCCGGGTTCAGTTTCTGGGCGAGGCGGCCGGTGGGGGCTTTGGAGCCCAGTTGGTAGAGAGGGCGGTCGGAGGCGGGCAGGCCTCGGGCTTCGGCGCGGAGCTGGGCGACCAGGAGTTCGGAGAAGACCAGGCCCGGGGGGTCGCCTCGGCCGGCGAGGACGTCGGCCAGTTTGCGCAGTGGGAGGACGCCCTGTTCGCGGCCTCCGGTTCCGGCGTAGATGGCCAGTGCGAGGTTGATCGCCTTGCCGCCGCCGCGCACGAAGAGGCCGACGGTGCGGCTGCCGCGCACGTCGGTGACCAGCAGGTCGAGTTGGTCGGCGGTGTGCAGGTCGACCGAGCGCGTGCCGAAGGCGCGGACGGAGAGGACGTGGCCCTCCAGCCAGACCCTGCGGCGCGCTTCCGACCAGGCCAGCAGGAGGAGGGGTACGGCGAAGATCGCTGCCGAGACCAGGCCGGTGGTCCGGCCGGCGAGCAGACCGAGCAACCCGCCGAACGCGGCGGCGACGATCAACGCGCCGATGGCGACCGTGCGCGCGCGTTTGCGCACCGCCTTCGGGTCAAGCAGGTCAAGGGCAATCCGCTCGCTCACCGGCCCAACGCCTCCAGCACTGAGATCACCACGTCCGCCAGCGGCACCTCGCGCTGGTCGCCCGACGACAACTCCTTCACCTGCACGACACCGGCCTCGATGTCGCGCTCACCCAGGACGAGGGCGAAGCGCGCGCCCGAACGGTCGGCGCCCTTCATCGCACCCTTGAGGCCCTTGCCACCATAGGACAGGTCGAACCGCACACCGGCGGCGCGCAAGGGAGCCGAGAGGGCGACCAGGCGGGACTTCGCGGCCTCGCCCAACGGCACGCCGTAGACGTCGCAGCGGGTCTGGTCGCCCGGCGTGACGCCCTCCACCTGGCAGGCGAGCAGCGCGCGGTCGACGCCGAGGCCGAAGCCGACGCCGGACAGCGGCTGGCCGCCGAGCTGTTCCATGAGGCCGTCGTACCGACCGCCGCCGCCGATGCCGGACTGGGCGCCGAGCCCGTCGTGCACGAACTCGAACGTCGTCTTGGTGTAGTAGTCCAGCCCGCGCACCATCCGCGGGTTCTCCGCGAACTTCACGCCCAGCTCGTTGAGGTAGCCCTTGACCTGCTCGTAGTGGGCGAGGGACTCGGCGGAGAGGTTGTCCACCATGAGGGGTGCGTCGGCGACGAGTTCGCGCACCTCGGGGCGCTTGTCGTCCAGCACGCGGAGGGGGTTCAGCTCGGCGCGGCGGCGGGTCTCGTCGTCGAGGGGCAGCTCGGCGAGGAAGGCCTGGAGCTTCTCGCGGTACTGCGGGCGGCAGGTCGCGTCGCCCAGCGACGTCAGTTCGAGCCTGAAGCCGGTCAGGCCGAGGGCTCGGAAACCGGCGTCGGCGATGGCGATGACCTCGGCGTCCAGGGCCGGGTCGTCGACGCCGACGGCCTCCACGCCCACCTGGTGGAACTGGCGGTAGCGGCCTGCCTGGGGCTGTTCGGCGCGGAAGAACTGGCCCGCGTACGCGAGCTTCACGGGCAACTGGCCGCGGTCGAGGCCGTGCTCGATGACGGCCCGCATGACGCCCGCCGTGCCCTCGGGCCGCAGCGTGATGGACCGCCCGCCGCGGTCGGTGAACGTGTACATCTCCTTGCTGACCACGTCGGTCGACTCGCCGACGCCGCGCGCGAACAGCGCGGTGTCCTCGAAGACGGGCAGCTCGACGTAGCCGTAGCCGGCTCGGCGCGCCGACTCCACCAGCGTGTCGCGCACCGCCAGGAACGACGCCGAGGTGGGCGGGAAGTAGTCGGGAACGCCCTTGGGGGCGGCGAAGGGGGTCGTCACTGTTCTCTACAGTCCTCGGTGCGGTGCGGCCGGCGCGCCCGGTGAGCCCAGCTCCAGCAGGAACGGGTTGCTCACGCGCTCGCGACCGATGGTCGTCGTCGGTCCGTGGCCGGGCAGGACCACCGTGTCGTCGGCCAGCGTCAGCACCTTCGTGCGCAGCGACGTCAGCATCTCGCGGTGGTTGCCGCCCGGCAGGTCGGTGCGTCCGATGGAGCCGGCGAAGAGGGTGTCGCCGGACAGCACGAGCCGTCCGCCCTCCTCGGTGCCGGCGCGGAACATCACCGACCCGCCGGTATGGCCCGGTGTGTGGTCGACGGTCAGCCGGAGGCCGGCCAGGTCCAGCTCGGCGCCGTCGGTCAGCTCGCGCACCTCGCGAGGCTCCCGCATCTCCAGGTTGCCGCCGAAGAAGGCCCGTGACCCGGCGCTGATGCCCTTGAGCGGGTCGGCCAGCATCTCGCGGTCGTCGGGGTGGATCCACGCGGGGATGTCGTTGCCGTCGCAGACGGGCGCGACGGAGAACGTGTGGTCGAAGTGCCCGTGCGTGAGCAGCACCGCGACCGGGGAGAGCCGGTGCTCGCGCAACGCCTCGGTGACCGGCTCGACCGCGTCCTGACCGGGATCGACCACCACGCACGCCCCGCCCGCGCCCGTGGCCAGCACGAAGCAGTTGGCCTGGAGAGCGCCGGTCGGGAAGCCGATCACCAGCACGGGATCACCTCTCGACGGCAACGGATCGACAACGGATCCCTGTGGACCACGCCAAGCAGCCTATCCGGCATACACCAGTCACATACCTGCCCCCTAGACTGCTGACCGATCGTCGCCGTCGACGCAGAGATCAGGGAGGTTGCAGGTGCCGACCAACGTGCAGCGCCGCGAGCAGGCCAAGCGGAAGCTGGAACGCCAGCTCGTCCGCAGGGCGGAGCGCGCGAAGCGGCGCCGGGTGATCGCGGTCGTCGCGACGGCGGTCACCGTCGTCGTGGTCGCGGGCGGTGTGTACTTCCTCGCCACGACCGACTTCAGCAGCACCGGCGACGACGCCGCCGCCAGCTCGACCACCCCGGCCCCGATCGAGATCCCGACCGAGGTGAAGGCGCTGCCCACGCGCCCGACGCCCATCGCGGACCCGGCCACGTGCGAGTACCGGCCGTCGACGGAGCCCGCGTCCAAGGAGGGCACCAAGGCCCCCGAGGCGAGCGCCCCCGCGACCGGCACGGCGACCGCCACCATCAAGGCCAACATCGGCGAGCTGAAGCTGACCCTGGACCGCGCCCTGGCGCCGTGTGCCGTGAACAGCTTCGTCAGCCTGGTCAAGCAGGGCTACTACGACGGCAGCACGTGCCACCGCATCGGCACCGAGGGCCTCCAGATGCTGCAGTGCGGCGACCCGACGGGCACCGGCACCGGCGGCCCGGGTTACACGTTCGACAACGAGACGTGGCCCGAGCTGACCTACGGCCGCGGCTACCTGGCCATGGCGAACGCCGGCCTCGACCAGGCGACGCAGAAGGGCACGAACGGCAGCCAGTTCTTCATCGTCTACGGCGACGCCCAGCTGTCGCCCGACTACACCGTCTTCGGCAGCCTCGACGAGGCCGGTCTGAAGCTCATCGACGAGGTCGCCCGCGCGGGCCACGACGGCTCGTTCGACCCGAGCCCCGGCGGCGGCAAGCCGAACAAGGAAGTCAAGTTCGAGTCGGTCGCGGTCGCCTGACGACAGCCGCGGAGAAGACGCAGGGGCCCGGCACTCGGGAGAGGAGTGCCGGGCCCCTGCGTCTTCCTCATCGGCCAAGCCGATCTCTCGGATGGTCCCACCGGCCCCTTACGTTTCACTGACGCCACCAGGATCCCTGGCGGCCTCGGGTGCCCGAGACGGCCGCCGGGCCTCCAGGTGCGATCTCTTCACCCTCCAGCAACGCGAAACCTCGGCGAGTTGACCCGAAGGAGCCTGCGGCTTGCGGGCGGTGGCCCGGATTCGAGAACGGTCACCATTGAGGCCGAGCACATCCCCGTGCTCGGGTACGCGGACACGATCCACGGATCCCGGGCCGACGTGTGCGGGGTGCCGGCCAACGTCGGGGACCTGGTGACGTGGCACGTGAACACCTGGGACGACAACTTTCCCGCGTCCCGGGCGCTGCCGAGCCGGATCGACTTCCCGCTGGCGGACAGCCGGGTGCTCGACCAACCGGAATACGCCCTTTACGGGAGCGCGCACGTGGTCCCCGACGAGGATGATCGAGCAACTACACCGTCATACCGCTCAACGTGGGCCGGTGGGCCTCCGGCATCACGGTGTCCGACTGGTTCGTCCGAGAAGCCTCGTCCTGCTCCGATCCGAATCGGGTCGGAGCGGGACGAGGCACGACGGATCAGCCTGGGGTGCGGCGCGTCGGACGTGGAGGCGCGGTCAGCCGGTCACGACGCCGAAGTCACCCGGTACACGTCGTACACGCCCTCCACGCTGCGAACCGCCTTCAGCACGTGACCGAGGTGCTTCGGGTCGCCCATCTCGAACGAGAACCGCGACACCGCGACCCGGTCCCGCGACGTCGTCACCGACGCCGACAGGATGTTGACCTTCTCGTCGGCCAGCACCTTCGTCACGTCCGACAGCAGCCGGTGCCGGTCCAGCGCCTCCACCTGGATCGCCACCAGGAACACCGAGGACGACGACGGCGCCCACTCGACGTCCAGCAGCCGCTCGGGCGTCCTGAGCAGCTCGTCCGCGTTGGTGCAGTCCGTCCGGTGCACCGACACCCCGCCGCCGCGGGTGACGAAGCCGAGGATGTCGTCACCCGGCACGGGCGTGCAGCAGCGCGCCAGCTTGACCCACACGTCGGCCGCGTCCTTGACGACGACACCGGCGTCGCCGGTGACCCGCCGCCGGGCCACCGTGGACGGCGTCGACCGCTCCGCCAGCTCTTCCTCGGCGTGCTCGACACCGCCGAGCTGCGCGACCAGCCGCTGCACGACGTGCCGCGCGGAGGTGTGGCCCTCCCCCACGGCCGCGTACAGCGCTGACACGTCGGGGTAGTGCAGTTCCTTCGACAGCGCGCCCATCGAGTCGGCCGAGACCAGCCTCTGCAACGGGAGCCCGACGCGTCGGACCTCCTTCGCGATGGCGTCCTTGCCGACCTCGATGGCCTCTTCCTTGCGCTCCTTCGCGAACCACTGCTTGATCTTCGCCTTGGCCCTGGGCGAGGCCGCGAACGACAACCAGTCGCGGGACGGGCCCGCGCCCTCCGCCTTCGAGGTGAAGATCTCGATGACCTCGCCGTTCTCGAGCTTGCGCTCCAGCGCGACGAGCCGACCGTTCACCCGCGCGCCGATGCACCGGTGACCCACCTCGGTGTGCACGGCGTACGCGAAGTCGACCGGCGTGGACCCGGTCGGCAACGTCACCACGTCGCCCTTCGGCGTGAAGACGAAGATCTCCCGCGCGGCCAGGTCGAACCGCAGCGACTCCAGGAACTCGCCGGGGTCGGCGGCCTCGCGCTGCCAGTCGAGCAGCTGGCGCATCCAGGCCATCTCGTCGACCTCGACGCCCTTGCCGGTGTGCGTGCCGCGCGTCTCCTTGTACCGCCAGTGCGCCGCGATGCCGTACTCGGCGGTCCGGTGCATGTCGTAGGTGCGGATCTGCACTTCCAGCGGCTTGCCGTCCGGCCCGATGACCGTCGTGTGCAACGACTGGTACACCCCGAACCGGGGCTGCGCGATGTAGTCCTTGAACCGGCCCGGCATCGGCTGCCACAGCGCGTGCACGACACCCATGGCCGCGTAGCAGTCGCGGACCTCGTCCACCTGGATGCGCACGCCCACCAGGTCGTGGATGTCGTCGAAGTCCCGACCGCGCACGATCATCTTCTGGTGGATCGAGTAGTAGTGCTTGGGCCGGCCTTCGACCTTGGCCGTGATCTGGGCCGCCGCCATCTGCTGGGACAGCTCCGTGATCACCCCGCCCAGGTACGTGTCCCGGGACGGCGCGCGGTTGGCCACCAGGCGCACGATCTCGTCGTACTTCTTGGGCTGGAGGATCGCGAACGCCAGGTCCTCCAGCTCCCACTTCACCGTCGCCATGCCGAGGCGGTGCGCCAGCGGCGCCAGCACCTCCAGCGTCTCGCGCGCCTTGCGGGCCTGCTTCTCGGGCGGGAGGAACCGCATGGTGCGCATGTTGTGCAGCCGGTCGGCGAGCTTGATGACCAGCACCCGGGGGTCCTTGGCCATGGCGATGACCATCTTGCGGATGGTCTCCGCCTCGGCCGCCGCGCCGAGCTTGACCTTGTCGAGCTTGGTGACGCCGTCCACGAGGAGCGACACCTCGGTGCCGAAGTCGACCCGGAGCTGGTCCAGCGAGTAGTCGGTGTCCTCCACCGTGTCGTGCAGGAGGGCGGCGACCAGCGTGGTGGTGTCCATGCCCAGCTCGGCCAGGATCGTCGCCACGGCGAGCGGGTGCGTGATGTAGGGGTCGCCGGACTTGCGCCGCTGCGGGCGGTGCTTCTCCTCCGCCACGTCGTAGGCGTGCTGGAGCAGCGCCAGGTCGGCCTTCGGGTGCAGGTCGCGGTGGACGGCCGCCAGCGGTTCGAGCACCTGCTTGACCGGCGCGGCGCGCTGGGCGGTGATCCGACGTGCCAGCCGCGCGCGCACGCGCCTCGTCGCCGACGGCGGCCGTGCGGGCACGGGCTGCGACGTCTGCGCGGGTTCGGTGTCCTGGCTCAACCACGCTCCTCGGGTCTAGGAACCGAGGATAACTCCGTTGCGGGCCTCACTCCGTTGACGAGCCGATGAGCGGTGCAGTTCACACGACGAGCAGCACCTCCGGTTCAGCCGGACCAATCGGTTTTCACCAGCCTGAACCCGCCGGCCAGTCCCTCTTGAGGCCCGCCAGGAACGCCGCGAAGCTCTCCCGGGGGAAGCTCAGCTCCCCCGCCGCCGGCTGCTTGCTGTCCCGGACGGCGGTCGACTCGGGGGTGACCGCCAGCTCGACGCAGTCCGGATTGGTGGAGCTGTAGGTCGACTTTCGCCACTGTCCCTGCTGGTCAGGCATACCTGGTATCCCTCACTTCTTGGATGCGCCTCGCGGACTGCTCGGGAGTGAGCGCCAGACCTGCCACGTCGTCCCATGCAGCGACCAGCCTCCTCACCATGCCCACATTCTCCACCGGCTTGATCCCGTCGTGGCCTTCGATGTAGATCGAGAGCGGTTCATCGGGCTCGGGGTAGTCGAGCAGGGTCAACGCACCGATGTGCGCGCCATACGCACCGGTCTCGAAGGCAGCGATCTGGATGGTGATGTTGTCCCGTCGACCAGAGGTGAGCAGGTGCGTCAACTGCTCTGCCATCAGCTCACGGCTGCCGACCACGCGGTACAGCGCCGCCTCGTCGACCAGTGCGTGCAGGTGAAGCGGGCTGAACTCGCGGTAGAGCAGCCCTTGCCGATCGCGCCGCTCCGCAGCCGCCTGGGCTGTCCAGCCCTTGCCGGAGGTCAAGGCCGGAGCTCGCCGGCCGAGTTCTTCGGCGTAGCCGCCCAGCTGAAGGATGCCCGGGATGAGCATCGAGTCGAGTGAACGCTCCTTGGTCGCCTCACCTTCATCCATCCTGAACCTCAGGTAACCCGGCGAGAGCGCGGACGCGTGCTCGACCTTCACCGCGTCCACGTTCGCGCGTTCCCAGAGCGCCGTGCCCTCACCCAGCTCCTCATCGGTCGCCTTGAGGACCATCATGATCGCCAGGAACGTCGGGTAACGCGGCAGGTGGTCGCCGGACAGGAGTCGGTTGACCGTGTCCTTCGACGTCTTGACCAGGTCCGCGACCTCGGCCGGCTTGAGCCCGGCCCGTTCCACGATCGGCTTGACGTGTCGGCCGAGCCTGCGCTTGGCACGTGTGGTTCCTACCGCCATGACGATCACCTTAGCCACTGTGAGTAGTCGGCTTGCACGCAGAGTTCACTCGATTGCTTACCATAGGTTTGCGTGGCGCAAACTATAGGGTGGCACCCATGACGGAGAACGTAGACCAAGTGGCGGTACGCCTCCGCTGCCAGTGGCTGGAAGCGCCCCACGGCTATGGCCTGGCTGCCACGTTGGAAGTGCACCGGGCGACCCTCGCCCTCGCCGAACGACACCCGCTGTCCGAGTCCGCCGCCGTCCCGCCGGAGGTCGCCGCACAGGTCTACGCCCGGATGGGCCTCTTCCTGGCCGCCACCACGATGGCGGCGCGCGCGGTCGAGATCCGACGGGACCTCTGCCTCGAACTGGCCACCGAGGACCGGCTCGTCCGGCACGTCTTCGCCCTCGACCTGCTGGCGAGCGTCTACCGCGCCCGCGGCATGACGGACGCCATCGCCGGGTGCCTCGTCCAACTGGTCGAGATGCACTTCACCTGCGAGAACAACGCCGGCGTCGCGTGGGCGGTCCGCGAACTCGGAGCGCACGCGCTCCTGACGGGCGACCTGGACAACGCGGTCGCGAAGTTCACCCGGGCCGACGAGCTCTACGCCGAGTACGACGCCGACGTCGAGATCGCCGAGGAACGCGGCGAGTGCCGGGTGCTGCTCGGACGCGCCCGCTTGGCGCAGGGAGACCGCGAGTCGGCCCTGCTGTGGTTCAAGCGGGCAGCCGACGACTTCACCAGCGCGGGAGCCGACGCGCTCGTGCTCGAGGCGGAAGCCCTCCAGACCGCCGTGAGCTCCTCCACCGAGCCGCCCGCGCCGGACCTGCTCGTGATCGGCGACTTCGGCGTCACCCGCTGGTAGGCGGAAGTCGTTACTCGGAACTGCCGGCCGAAGTGCTGCGGTGCGGCTACGACCTGGACGCGTTCCGGCACCTGGCACGGGCGAACCCGGCCGAGATCAAGGCTCCGACTTGCTCGACCTCGGGCGGACACGGCGGACGGTCAGCGTCGTCCAGCGCAACGCACCGCACGCCCGGGACCGCGGCTGCACGTTCCCCGGACGCGGCCGGCCACCCAACTGGTACGACGCGCACCACGCCACGCACTGGGCCGACGGCGGCGACACCGACCTCGACAACATGGCGCTGCCGTGCCCCCACCGACCACCCACCGCCATCACGGCCTCGATCCCGGAGCGAGTCAGGCGGTGGGGTCAGGCGGTGGGGTCAGACACTCAGCAGGGCGTTGACGTCACGGCCGGCCAGCCGCTCACGGCCGCCCAAGCCGGGGATCTCCAGCACCACCGAAATGCCGGTGACCACGCCACCGGCGCGTTCCACCAACTCGCACGCCGCGGCGGCGGTGCCGCCGGTCGCCAGCACGTCGTCCACCACCACGACGTGCTGCCCCGGCACGATGGCCTCCGCCGGCAGCTCCAGCGTGGCCGTCCCGTACTCCAAGTCGTAGGACACGCGATGCGCGACCGAAGGCAGCTTGCCCGGTTTGCGCAGCGGCACGACGCCGTAGTGCCAGCCGTACCCCAGCGCGGCGCCCAGCAGGAAGCCGCGCGACTCGATCGCGGCCACTACCTGGGTGTCCGGGTGGATCTTGTCCTGAAGGGCGTCGACCACGGCGCGCAACGCGTCCGGGTCGGCGAGGACCGGCGTGAGGTCCCGGAAGACGACCCCCGGCAGGGGGAAGTCCGGGACCTCACGCAGCAACCCTAGGGCGCGGTCGAGCTTCAACGGTGCTTCTTGCCCGTCGGGCGGCGCCGTGCGTCGCTCGCCTTGCCGGTCCGCGCGGGCACGCCCGCCGCGGCCGCCATGGCCTTCTCCTTGCGCAACTCGGCCTGCAACGACTCGTCGTCGGTCGACTCCACGATGTCGCCACCGCTGACGACCTCGCCGGTCGCCTCGCCGGTCGCGGCGGCCCGGCGGGCCAGGTTGTCCCGACGCGCCTGCACCCGGGCGGCCTGCGCCTTGTACCGGGCGTCGCGCATCTTCAGGTCCACCGCGATCGGGGTCGCGATGTAGATGGACGACAGCGCGCCGATGACGATGCCGGTGAGCTGCACCAGCGCCAAGTCCTTCAGCGTGCCGACGCCGAGCAGGCCGACGCCGATCGCCAGCAGGCCCAGCACCGGCAGCACCGCGATCAACGAGGTGTTGATCGAGCGCATCAGGGTCTGGTTGACCGCCAGGTTCGCGGCCTCGGCGAAGGTGCGGCGGGTGAGGCCGAGCAGGCCGCGGGTGTTCTCCCGGACCTTGTCGAACACCACCACCGTGTCGTACAGCGAGAAACCGAGGATGGTGAGCAGACCGATGACCGTCGCCGGCGAGACCTCGAAGCCGACGATCGAGTACACGCCGGCCGTGATCAGCACGTCGTGCAGCACCGCGACGAGCGCGGCGATCGCCATCGACAGCTCGAAGTACAGCGCCAGGAAGATCATCACCGCGACGAAGAACACGAGGAGCGCGATCAGCGCCTGGCTGGTGATCTCACCGCCCCACGAGGCGGACACGGCGCTGTCGCTGATGGCGTCCGCGCCGCCGTTGGGCTTCAGGTCGTCGTTGAGCGTGGTCTTGAGCTTCAGGACCTGGTCGGCGTTGAGCGTCTCCGACCGGATCTGGATGGTCGCCGACTCGCCGGTGCCCACGGTCTGCGTGGCGGCCGGCTCCTTGCCGAGGGCCTTCTCGAACGACTCCTTGGCCGCCTCGACGCTGATCGTGCCGGAGGAGCTGATCGCGGGCATCTGGATGCGCGTGCCGCCGGTGAAGTCGATGCCCCGGTTGAAGCCCTTGAACACGATCGACAGGACGCAGATCAGCAGGATGATGCCGAACACCACGTACCAGCGCTTGCGCTTGCCGACGATGTCGAACGCGCCGTTGCCGACGTAGAGCCGCTGGAAAACGTTGCGCTTCTTCGTCTCGGTCACGTCAGACCTCCTTCACAGCGGTGCTCTTCGCACCCGACGGCGCGCGGTCGTCGACAGCGGCCTGGACGGCGCCGCCCAGACCCGAGAGCTTCGGGTTGGACAGGCGCTTCGACTTGGAGATCATGCTGACCAGCGGGTGGGTCACCAGGAAGACCACGACCAGGTCGAGCACGGTCGACATGCCCAGGGTGAACGCGAAACCCTTCACCTGGCCGACGGCGAGCACGTACAGGATGGCCGCGGCGAGGAAGCTCACCATGTCGGCGGACAGGATCGTGCGACGGGAGCGGACCCAGGCACGCGGCACCGCGGACCGGAACGACCGGCCCTCCCGGATCTCGTCCTTCAGCCGTTCGAAGAACACCACGAACGAGTCCGCCGTGATACCGATCGACACGATGAAGCCGGCGATGCCCGCCAGGTCGAGGGTGAACCCGATCCAGCGGCCGAGCAGCACCAGCACCGCGTAGACGACCACACCGGACAGGGCGAGCGACAGGATCGTCAGCACGCCGAGCAGGCGGTAGTAGAACAGGCAGTACACGAACACCAGCGCGAGGCCGATGCCGCCGGCGATCAGGCCGGCCTCCAGCGAGGCGAGGCCCAGCGTCGCGGACACCGTCTCGGCCTCGGAGGCCTCGAACGACAGCGGCAGCGAGCCGTACTTGAGCACGTTGGCGAGGCTGTTCGCCTCGGCCTGGGTGAACTTGCCGCTGATCTGCGTCGAGCCGCCGAGGATGGGCTCGTTGATGTTCGGCGCGGACACGACCTGCGTGTCCAGCACGACGGCGACCTGCTGCGAGACGTTCGCCGAGGTGAACTTGCCCCACTTCTCGCCGCCCTCGCCCTTGAAGGTGAGGTCGACGACGAAGCCCGCGCCCTGCGGGTCGGTGCCGGACACCGCGTTGTCGACGTCCTCGCCGCTCAGGCGCGAGTACAGGCTGAAGTCGTCGTCCTTCACGCTGCCGTCGGTCGGCGGGGTGACCGGGGCCAGCACGTACTTCTCGGTGCGGTCCTGGTCGCAGGTCAGCAGCGGCAGCGCCGGGTCGTCGTTGCCGATCAGCGGGTCGACCGTGGGGCAGGTGAACGCGGCGAGCGCCTGGGACACGGTCTGCGCGTCGAGCGTGGTCAGCTGCGGGTCCTGCCGGCAGGTGCGGGACTCCTCGATGGCCCTGGTCGGCTCGTCGGAGTACTGGCCCTGGAAGACCGCGCGGCAGTCGACCTGCGACTCGGCGGGCGGCTGCTCGCCGGCGGGCGCGTTCGGGTCCGCGGGCGGCGTCGTGGCGTCGGCCGGCGGGGTCGTCGTGGTCGGCTGGCCCTCGAACGCCGGGGCCGGGCGGCCCTGCGCGGTCGTGGTCGGCGCGGCGGAGTTCGCGGTCTCGGTCGGCTCCTTGCCCGCGCTCTCGGTCGGCGCGGCCGAGCCCGACGTGGACGGCGGCGCGCTCTGGGTCGGCTCGGGCTCCGGCGCGTTGGGCACCGGCGAGCCGATGACCTTGCGGAAGTTGAGCTTCGCCGTCTGGCCGAGGCGCTTCGCGCCCTCGCTGTCGGAGCCGGGGACCGTGATCACCAGGTTGGTGCCGTCGCGGATGACCTCGGGACCGGCCACGCCCAGACCGTTGACGCGCGTCTCGATGAGCGTGCGCGCCTGGTTGAGCGACTCCTCCGACGGCGTCTTCCCATCAGGAGCCCGGGCGGTCAACGTGACACGGGTGCCACCCTGGAGGTCGATGCCGAGCTTGGGGGTCGCCTTGCCGTTCCCGGTGAAGAACACCAGGGAGTACAGCGCGACCACGATGAGGACAAATGCGCCCAGGTACTTCGCGGGGCGGATTTGCCCGGCCGGAGGTGCCACGGTCCGTCCGTCTCCTGATAGTTGACAAGGTCAGCGAGGCCGCAGCGTACCCCTGATGGTGTGAGCTGCGCGTCACTGCCTGGAGTCGGCACGTTGACAGTTGCCGGCTCCAGGCGAGGGGTCCGCTGGTTACTGCGGGTCTACTTCTGGTTACTTCTTGCTCTCCTGCTGTGCGCGGTCGACGTCCGCGGTCTCGTCCACGACGTCGTCGACATCCTCGACGTCGTCCACGACCGCGTCGGTCTCGGTGTCCACCACAACCTTCTCGCGAATGGCCTGGCGCAGCCAAGTGGTGACGACGCCGTCGGCGATCTCGAGCTCGATCGTGTTGTCTTCGTCGTTCACGCCGGCCACCGTCGCGTACAGCCCGGAGGTGGTCATGACCCGGTCACCCGGCTCCAGGGAGTTCAGCAGCGCCTGCTGTTCGGCGACGGCCCGCTTCTGCTTGCGGGCGCTGAGGAACAGCGGCACCGCGAGCAGCACGAGCAGCAGCGGGAACATCAAGGAGGACAGGTCCATCATTCTCCGATCAACCGGACGGGGCGAGCGCGATCAGCGCCCGGTACGTCCGAATTTCTGGGGTGCCGCTGCCGATTGTGCCAGGTGAGCAATACCGATCACTCGGTGGCGTCGTCGAACAGGGATCGGGTGGCCTCGCCCGGCGCCCGCGGCGGCGGCTGCAGACCCAGGTGCAGCCAGGCCGTGGCGGTGGCGACCCGACCACGGGGCGTGCGCGCCAGCATCCCGGCCCGGACCAGGTACGGCTCGCAGACCTCCTCGACCGTGGTGGGCTCCTCACCCACCGCGACGGCCAGCGTGGAGACGCCGACCGGGCCGCCGCCGAACGAACGGACCAACGCGCCCAGGACCGCCCGGTCCAACCGGTCCAGGCCCAGTTCGTCCACGTCGTAGACCTTCAGGGCGTCACGGGCGACCTCCAGGGTCACCGCGCCGTCCGCGCGCACCTCTGCGTAGTCCCGAACCCGCCGGAGCAGTCGGTTCGCGATGCGGGGCGTGCCGCGGGACCGGCCCGCGATCTCCCGGCCGCCGTCGTCGCGCAGGTCGACGCCGAGGATCCGGGCGGACCGGCGGATGATCAGCTCCAGCTCCTCGGGGCTGTAGAACTCCATGTGCCCGGTGAAGCCGAACCGGTCGCGCAACGGCCCGGTCAGCGCGCCGGACCGGGTGGTGGCCCCGACCAGGGTGAACGGGGCGATGTCGAGCGGGATGCTGGTCGCGCCGGGGCCCTTGCCGACGACCACGTCGACCCGGAAGTCCTCCATCGCCAGGTACAGCATCTCCTCGGCGGGCCTGGCCATCCGGTGGATCTCGTCGATGAACAGCACGTCGCCCTCGACCAGGTTCGACAGCATCGCGGCCAGGTCGCCCGCGCGTTCGAGGGCGGGGCCGGAGGTGATGCGCAGCGACGCGCCCAGCTCGGCCGCGATGATCATGGCGAGGCTGGTCTTGCCCAGGCCGGGAGGACCGGACAGCAGCACGTGGTCGGGCGGCGCGCCGCGTTGCATCGCGCCCTGGAGGACCAGTTCGAGCTGTTCGCGGACCTTCGGCTGGCCGACGAACTCGTGCAGGTCCTTCGGCCGCAGGGTGGTCTCGAGGTCCCGCTCGGCGGGGTCGGGCAGCGGGCTGAGGGTGTCGTCCTCGTCGTGGTTCATCGCTTGCGGCCCAGGGCGGCCAGTGAGCGGCGGAGGACTTCGGACGTGCCGAGCGCCCCGTCGGCGGCCAGCACGGCGTCGACGGCCTGCTCGGCCTGCTTGGCCGGGAAGCCGAGGCCGAGCAGCGCCTCGGTGACCTGCGCGCGGACCTGGCCGGAGTCGCCGGTGGCGCTCGGCGCGGGTTCGAGCCGGCCGACCTTGTCGCGCAGCTCGATGATCAGGCGTTCGGCGCCCTTGCGGCCGATGCCGGGCACCTGGGTGAGCACGGTGATGTTGCCCTCGGCCAGGGCGGCGCGCAGCTTGTCCGGCTCCAGCACGGCCAGGGTCGCCAACGCCAGCCTCGGCCCTATCCCGGACACGGTCTGCAGGAGGCCGAACAGCTCGCGGGCGTCGGCGTCGGCGAAGCCGAAGAGGGTCAGCGAGTCCTCGCGCACCACCAGCGCGGTGGCCAGCTGGGTCTCTTCGCCGCGGCGCAGCGTGGCGAGCGTGGCGGGGGTGGCCTGCACGGCGTAGCCGACGCCGCCGACCTCGACGACGACGTGGTCGAGCCCGATGGACAGCACCTGCCCGCGCAGTGACGAGATCACTGACCCTTACCTGCTTCCCGCTTGTCGATCGGTGTCGCCTTGGTCGATGCGGCCGATGCCCGCGCACCCGCCTGTGCCAGTTTCGCGCGGTGCGTCCGGGCGATCTCAGCCGCCCTCGCCTGCGCCTCCTCCAGGCGCGACCGCATGGGCGCGCGCCACAGGTGGCAGATGGCCAGCGCGAGCGCGTCGGCGGCGTCGGCGGGCTTCGGCGCGGTCTTGAGGCCGAGCAGCTTGGTGACCATGGCGGTGACCTGGGCCTTGTCCGCCCGCCCGGAACCGGTGACGGCGGCCTTGACCTCGCTCGGCGTGTGGAACACGACCGGCAGGCCGCGGCGGGCCGCCGACAGCGCCACCACGCCACCCGCCTGCGCCGTGCCCATCGCGGTGCGCACGTTGTGCTGGCTGAACACCCGCTCGATGGCCACCACCTGCGGCCGGTAGCGGTCCAGCCACTGCTCGACCGCGTCGGAGAGCTGGAGCAGCCGCAACGCCAGGTCCTCGTCCGCCGGCGTGCGCACGACGTCCACGGCGATCGGCCGCACCGCCCGGCCGGGACCGCCGTCGACCACCCCGAACCCGCACCGGGTCAAGCCGGGGTCGACTCCGAACACGCGCACGCTGGTCCCCTCAACCGCCGACGAACACCAGTTCGAAACCTTAGAGGGTGATCACCGCGGACCGCCCGATGACACGCGCACGGTGACGAACAGGTACCCCCCGATCGACACAGCGTCACGAGGTCACTACAGTGGCTCGGTCAACTGATCGACTCCAGTGGCGGCATGAGCGGGGTGGCATGACCCTGAGGCGGTTCGGCGTCGTCTCCGTCGCCGTCTGCGCCCTGGTCGTCTGCGTCGTCAGCCTCGTGGTCTCCGGGGTGCTCGACCGGCCGACGTCCGTCGCGATCGACAAGTTCACCCAGTTGCTCGCCTCGGTCGCCGCGATGGTGTCGTACTGGCGGGCCGCGCGCGCACGGCAGGGCGTCGCGCGGCGCTGGCGGCTGTGGATGGCCGCCGCGATGGCGAGCCTGGCCGTCGGGCTGACCGTCTGGATCTGGGGCCAGGTGTTCCTCGGGGTGTCGCTGCCCTCGTCCACGCTGGCGCCGATCGGGTTCATGCTCGTGCCCGGGCTGACGCTGTGCGCGATCCTGGTGCTGGCGCACGGCGGGTCGGGCAAGCTGCCCGGCCACCGCAGCAAGCTGGTCGTCGCGCTGGACGGGCTGATCGTGGTCGGCTCGCTGTTCGTGCTCACGTGGGTGTCGCTGCTGGAGTCGATGGTCCGCGCGTGGGCCACCTCCGGCCCCGGTTTCGCGACCGTCGTGGCGCACCCGGCGGCGTACCTGGTGATGCTGGTCGTGCTGCTGGTGTCGTCGTGGACGCACCGCTCGGTGCGGCAGCTGCCGGTGCTGTTCATCGCGTTGGCCGGCCTGGCGCAGTCGGCGTCGGGCTGGGTGTTCGCGTACCTGGTGAGCAAGGGCGCCACCGCCATCCCGACGGCCGCCGACATCGGGTTCATGGTGTGCCCGGCGTTGTTCTTCCTCAGCTCCATCGCGCCGAGCAACGCCGCGCGGGAGCGGGTCGGCGCGGCCAGGCTGCGCGCCGGCGAGCTGCTGCACCTGCTGGTGCCGTACCTGCCGATGCTGGTCACGGGCCTGTTCATCGTGGTCGGCACGGCGACGGGCGTGCGGCTCAACCCGCTGGAGATCTACGTCGGCCTCGGTGTGGTGCTGCTGGTGATCGCGCGGCAGCTGCTCACGCTGATCGACAACGTGAAGCTGCTGGAGCAGCTGAGGGAGAGCCGGGAGCGGCTGCGGCACCAGGCCTACCACGACCCGTTGACCGGGGTGCCGAACCGCGCGCTGTTCCGGGAACGGCTGGACGCGGCGCTGGCCGGGACGTCGCCGGTGGTGGTGCTGTTCATCGACGTGGACGGGTTCAAGGACGTCAACGACAACTTCGGCCACGCCGAGGGCGACGCGGTGCTGCGGATCGTGGCCTCGCGGTTGCAGGCGTGCGTGCGGTCGCAGGACGTGGTGGCGCGGCTCGGTGGTGACGAGTTCGGCGTGCTCGTCGACGGCTACCCGCAGCCGCCGGAGGAGATCGGGCGGCGGGTGCTCGGCGCGCTGGACGAGCCGCACCGCACGGCGAACGGCTCGCACGTGATCCGCGCGTCGATCGGGATCTCGCACCGCGAGGCGTTCGACCCGTCGTTGACCGCCGACGACCTGCTCGGCACCGCGGACGCCGCGATGTACACGGCGAAGCGGCTCGGCAAGGGAATGGTGGTAGTGCACGGATCGGTGGAGGCGGAGCTGACATGAGCGCCGAGGACGTCATCAAATCGCTGGGGATGGTCGAGTTACCGGTCGAGGGAGGGTGGTTCGCGCAGTCGTGGCGGTCGCCCGAGGCTTCCGCGATCTACTACCTGCTGCGGGAGGGCGAGTTCTCCGGCGTGCACCGGCTCGACCACTTGGAGATCTACTCCTACCACCGCGGCGCGGCGTTGCGGATGCTGCTGCTGCACCCCGACGGCACGGTGACCACGCCCGTGCTGGGCCCGGACCTCGCCGCGGGAGAACGACCGCAGGTGGTCGTGCCCGCCGGGGTGTGGCAGGCCGCCGAGCCGGACGGCGACTGGTCGGTCGTCGGCACGGTCGTGGTGCCGCCCTACACCGATGACGTGGTCAGCTTCGGCGAGGCCGACACCCTCGCGCCGCTCTACCCCTCGCACGCCGACCAGATCCGCCGCCTCTGCCGCTTCTGACCGCCGTCCCTCAGTGGCGGTGGCGCTCCCGGCCGAGGGTGTCGACCGGGAGCGCGCCGGGGCGGGTCCACTGCGGCACGGGGCGGCTGGTCGGGCCCCAGGTGGGGTTCCCGTCCGCGTCCGAGCGCCAGGACCAGCACGCGTCCCGGCCCGCGGGCCACCCGTCGGGGTTGTCCTCCCATGCCTCGCCACGGCCGTACGGCGTCAGGTCGAGCAGGCCCAAGGACCCGTTGACCCGCTCGTTGCCGCGCCCGGTCGTGGAGTAGGTGAGGAACGCGCGGTCGCCGTCGCGCAGGAAGCAGGTGATGTGCCCCATGCTGTCGCCGACCGGCGCGGCCAGGTCGCGCACCGAGTACCAGGGCTGGGTGTAGCCCATGAACTCGACGTAGGAGGCCACCTCGTCCCAACGGCCCGTGGTCAGGACGGCGAACGAGACGCCGCGGGCGTTGAGGTAGACGGCGTCCTTCAGGTGCCAAGCCGCGGTGGTGCAGCCCTCGCACTGCCCCTGGTGCGGCGCGCCGTCGTACCACATGTGCTTGTAGACCACGAGCTCGTCGCGGCCCTCGAACAGGTCCAGGAACGGGACCGGGCCGTGGAGTCCGACGAGCTCGACCGTCGCGTCGAACTCCACCATCGGCAGCCGGCGGCGGGCGGCGGCGAGGGCGTCGCCCTCGCGGGTGTGCGCCTTCTCGCGGACCAGGAGCTCGTCACGGGCGGCCTGCCAGGTGGCCAGGTCGACGACGAGCGGGCGGCCGGGCGGCGCGGTGGTCGGGTCGGGCGTCACGGTGTCCTCCGGGTGTCGCGTGCGGGTGCTACTCGTGCGTCGAACGAGGATGCCCCGGATCGACACGAGACCCGACCGCCACGCGCCGGGTCAGCCCATCGTCTTCTGGCCGTCGAGGGTCTCGCGGATGATGTCCGCGTGGCCGGCGTGCTGGGACGTCTCGGCGATCAGGTGCAGCACCACGCGGCGGACGGACCACGAGACGCCCGGCTCGAACCACGGCGCGACGGGCAGCGGGTACGCGCTGTCCAGGTCAAGCTCCGCGAGCAGCCGCTCGGTCTTCGCCGCCGTCTCCTCGTAGTCCGCGAGCAGCCCCGCCAGCGTCTCGTCCTCCAGCATGCGGAAGCCGTTCTCCCAGTCCGCCGGCACGCTCTCCATCAGCTCCGCGCCACCGACCGCGAAGCGCATCCAGCCCTCTTCCATGGCGCGGACGTGCTTGATGAGGCCGCCGAGGGAGAGGGCGCTCGCCGTGGGCGTCTGCCGCGCCTGCTCGTCGCTCAGCCCGCGCACCGTGACGCGGAGGAACCCGCGGTGGCGGTCCAGGCTCGACAGCAGGTCGGTGAGCTCGGTCGAGAGGGTGGTGTTCATGGTGTGGTTCTGCCTTCCGCCTCAGTGGTGACACCACCCTAGGAGGCAATGCGGACGACTTCCGCCCTCGATTCCGAGCCACGGTGCATTCCCCTGCTTCGAATTACGCTCGGGCGCGTGGACCTCCCCGTGATGCCTCCCGTGCGGCCGATGCTCGCCAAGGCCGTGCACTCGGTGCCGCGCGAGCCCGGGCTCGTGTTCGAGCCGAAGTGGGACGGGTTCCGGTGCGTCGTGTTCCGCGACGGCGACGAGCTGGAGCTCGGCTCACGCAACGACCGGCCGTTGACGAGGTACTTCCCCGAGGTGGTCGAGGCGCTGCTGGCCGGGCTGCCGCCGCGGTGCGTGGTGGACGGCGAGATCGTCATCGTCACGCCCGGGGGGTTGAGCTTCGACCTGCTGCAACTGCGGCTGCACCCGGCCGCGTCGCGGGTGCGCAAGCTGGCCGTCGACACGCCGGCCGGGTTCGTCGCGTTCGACCTGCTCGCACTGGACGACCGGGACCTGACCCAGACGCCGTTCGCGGAACGCCGGCGGCTGCTGGGGGGCGTGCTGCGGGACGTGCCGGGGCTGTACCTGACGCCCGCGACGGACGACCCGGACCAGGCCGAGGACTGGTTCACCCGGTTCGAGGGCGCGGGGTTCGACGGCGTGGTGGCCAAGCGGACCGACCTGCCGTACGAGCAGGACAAGCGGGTGATGTGGAAGGTCAAGCACGAGCGGACGGCCGACTGCGTGGTGGCCGGGTTCCGGCCGCACAAGGACGGGGTCGGGGTCGGCTCGCTGCTGCTCGGCCTGTTCGACGACGCGGGGTCGCTGCACCACGTCGGCGTGGCCAGCAGCTTCACCGCCGCGCGCCGCCGTGAGCTGCTGGAGGAGTTGGCGCCGTACCGGGAGGACGCGCTGGCCGACCACCCGTGGGCGGAGTGGGCCTCGATCGACGCCGCCACGCCCGGCGCGCAGAGCCGGTGGAACCCGACCAAGACGCTGACCTGGGAGCCGCTGCGGCCGGAGCTGGTCGCCGAGGTGCGCTACGAGCACCTCCAGGCACGGAGGTTCCGGCACACGAGCAGGCTGGTCCGCTTCCGCCCGGACCGCACGCCCGAGTCGTGCACGTACGCCCAGCTGGAAGAAGTCGCGCCGGCGGAGTTGATGGACATCTTCGGCGTGCGGAGGTAGGTCGGGACCTGTCCTACTCGTCGGGCATCCTTGGTCGGTGACCGACACTGCGGGCCGGCTGCTCTCCCTGTTGTCCCTGCTCCAGATGCCCCGCGAGTGGCCGGGCAGCGAGCTGGCGCGGCGGCTGGAGGTCAGCCCGCGCACGATCCGCCGCGACGTCGACCGGCTGCGCGAGCTCGGTTACCCGGTCGAGGCGTCGATGGGCGCCGAGGGCGGCTACCGGCTGGTCGCGGGCACGGCCATGCCGCCGCTGCTGCTCGACGACGAGGAGGCCGTGGCGATCGCGGTCGGATTGCGGACGGCGGCGCGGCAGACCGTGGCGGGCATCGAGGAGGCGTCGCTGCGGGCGATGGCGAAGCTGGAGCAGGTGTTGCCGTCACGGTTGCGGCGGCGGGTGGCCGCGTTGGGCGCGGCGACGTTGCCGGTGGTGCTCGGCGCCGACGGGGTGACCGTGGACCCCGAGCACCTGACCGTGCTGGCGTCCGCCATCGCGAACCGGGAACGGCTGCGGTTCCGGTACTCGGCGGCGGACGGCGCGGAGAGCAGGCGGCACGTCGAGCCGCTGCACCTCGTGCCGTCCGGGCGGCGCTGGTACCTGGTGGCGTTCGACCCGGAGCGCGACGACTGGCGGTTCTTCCGGGTCGACCGGATGACCGCGTTGTCCCCCACCGGGGCGCGGTTCGCGCCGCGCGCGCTGCCCTCCGACGACCCGGCCGCCTACCTGGCGGAGCACATGCTCAGCCGTGCGCCGACCTACACCGCCGTGGCGACGGTGCACCTGCCCGCCCGTGACGTGCGGGCCAGGTTCCCCGGCGCGGACGTCGAGGCCGTCGACGAGCGGACGTGCGTGATCAGCGACTTCACCGACACGGTGGAGTACCTCGCGTTCCACCTGGTGCAGCTGGGCTGCGAGTTCGAGGTGCACGAGCCGCCCGAGCTGGTCCGGCACCTGCGCGAGCTGCACGACCGGATCGGCCGGGCGGTCGGTCGGGGCTGAGCTCCCGAGCGCTCACTCGGCCGCCTTGGCCGCCTGCCGGCAGGCGTCGACGAGCTGCGGCCACCGGCCCGCCCGGTCGCGGTTGATGGACAGCGGCGACGGGTGGGGCGCGTTGAACACCTTCAGCTTGTGGCCGCGGCCGGACAGCGTCCAGCCCGTGCCCGCCGGCCTGCCCAGCACCACGACCGCCTTGAGCGCGGTCAGCATCCGCAGCAGTTCCACCAGGTACGGCACCGCCGCGCGCAGGTCTGCCGGCGACGGCTCGCGGCCGGACAGGTACCAGGGCACCACGTTCCAGCTCAGGCTCACCCGCCGGGACAGGCCGGCCTCGGCCATCGCGGCGAACACGTTGGCGGCGGTCGGGTCGTCGTTGTCCGGCGAGTTCAGGCCCGAGCCCGACGACGCGGGCCCGGGCGACTCCAGCAGCAGCAGGACCTTGGAGTTCACGCCGCCGCTCGCGGGGTCGAACAGCGGCACGTCGGCCTTGCGCTCGGTGGCGACGCGCTGCGCGAACTCCGTCAACTTCGCCAGGTGGGGCGCTTTGAGCAGAGCCATCTTCCGAGCGACGACCACGGGGTTCCGGTGTGCCCTCGGGGTGGAGGGGAAGACGTCCATGGGCGCTAGCGTTCCCGTCTTGATCAGGCACTACCATCCGCCGTCCGGGCGGCGCCCCGGAATCGTGCCGGCGTCACGCGAAGTGGGTGCGCGGCCGCTCCTCCAGGACGCCGTCGACATAAGTGTCGACCTTCTCGTTGTAGAACGCGACCAGGCCCGCGAGCGGCCTGCTCTCCGGCAGCGGGTTGCGGTAGCCCCAGACGACGTTCTCGTGCGTCTGGTCGCCGACCACCACCGACCAGTACTCCGCGGTGCCCTTGTACGGGCAGCTCGTGCTCAGGTCGGTGGACCGCAGGAGGTCCAGCCGGACGTCGGTCATCGGCAGGTAGTAGCGCGCGGGCAGCCCGGTCTCGAACAGGATCACCGGGCGGTGCGAGTTCGCGACCTCGACGCCGCCGACCTCGACCCGGATGTGCCTGCTGCTCTGCAGCGCGTCGACCCTGGTGTACGGGTCGCGCGGGTGGGCGTAGACCGGCTCGTCCTCCTCGAACCACTCGTCCATCGCGTCCCAGTCCAGCCGGACCAGGCCGCGCAGCGCCTCCAGCGGCGAGTCCGGGTACCGCAGCCCCGCGCCCGCCGCCGACGCCGAGCCGGTCTTCACGTCGAACAGCCGGCCGTTGCCCCGACTGGGCGATCGCTTCACCTCGCCCGTCGCCACCAGGTCCGCCCGTACGTCCTCCGCCGGGAAGTAGTACGTGGGGTAGTAGGGCATCTCCCACACCAACGCCGGCCGCGTGGTGTCCACGACCAGCTCGCCCGCGAGGAAGGCCCGGACCCGCTTGGTCCCGGTCTCCACCCGCACCCGTCCGCGTTCCGCAGCACTCATGATTCCGAAACTACGCGCGAGTGCGCCCGGCCGGGAGGCGTCGGGTTTCTCCGGTGTTGCCCAACGTTCCCGGTGTCGCCGGATGGCTATGCTCGGCCGGTGGTCGAGGTGATCGACAACGGATCGGCGCCGCGTCTGGTCGTCTTCGACCTCGACGGGACGCTCTACCCGCGCGAGCTGTACACCGGGCTGGTCCTGGACGTCATCGGCGCGATGTTCGTGGAACTGCGGGGCGCGCCGCCCGACCACGCCGCCCGCAAGGTGGCGGAGCTGCGCGAGCTGATGCGGACCGAGTGGTCGCGCACGTCGACCACCTCGTTCGTGCTCGCCAACGGGTTCGACGTGGACGAGTGGCGCGAGTACCGCGAGGCGCACCTGTCGATCGTGGACGGCGTGCGGCCCGACGAGCTGGTGGTGCGCGAGCTGGACCGGCTGCGCGCGGTGGTGCCCATCGCGTTGCTCACCAACAACACCACCAGCGCGGCGGAGGCGATCCTCGACCGGATCGGGGTCGGCGTGTCCGGCTTCACCGGTGTGGTGAGCGCGGACGACGTCGGGGGCAGGCCCAAGCCCGACCCCGGCGCGTTCCGCGTGGTGCTGGAGCGGTTCGGCGTCGACGCCCGCCACGTGTGGGGCGTGGGCGACCGCTACGACATCGACATCCGGCCGCTGCGCGAGCTGGGCGGCGCGGGCATCACGGTCGACGGACCGGCCGACCTGCCCGAGGCGGTCGACCACGTCATCGGGCGCGTCTCATCGGCCTGATCCGGGCGGGCTCGCCGCCAACGGCGACACCGCGGCCAAGCGCGCGGTCTGCGCGGCGCGGGCCGTGCCGATCGACGCCGCCAGGTCGCGGGTCTCCCGGTCCGCGCCGCTGTCCTGCTCGCCGCGCGCGAGCAGCGCCGACTGCTCCAGGTGCTCGCGCAGCTTCGCGGGCAGGCCGGACGGGTCGAGGCGCAGGCCCGCCAGGTCCGCCTCCGACACCAGGCCGGGCATCTGGTGACCGGCGTGCGGGTTGTCGTCCGACAGCCCGGCGCGCTCGCGCAACCGCTTGAGCTGAGCCAACTCCCGCTCGTGCGACTCCTTCACCTCCGCCGCGAACGGCGCGAGCGCGGGCGGCGCGAGGGCGAGCGCGGGCAGCAGCTGCTCGTTCATCGGGATCATCAGCTGGATCCACGCGGTGTCGGTGGCGTTGAACGGCGACGCCGCGGCCGGTGGCGCCGGGGTCGGCGCCTGCGAGCACGCGGCCAGGAGCAGCAGCGCGGCGCCCCAGAGCGCTCGCAAGCGCCCCGGGGTGGACGGGATCGTCGTCACCGCGGCAGCCAGTAGTCCGGCCCGAGGGCGGCGCCCCGGTGCGGCTTGTACTGGCCGTACCCGCGCGGGTCGCACTGGAGGCCGGCGTTGACGCAGTGGCTGCCCCAGCTCATCGGCCTGGGCCGGTCGGGTGGCGACCGTCAAGGCGGTCGGGAGCGGGCCGACCGCGGCGGTCGCGGCCGGCGTGCGGAGTGTTCGGGACACCTTTGTCCTCCTGCCGACGGACGAGCGTGGCTGGGAGAGCGCTCTCCCGATTGAGGTTGCCCGCCCGCCACCGCGGTGTCAAGGCGCGGCGCATTGACAGGTCCGCAGTCCGTTCGCAACACTTCGAGCCGGGTTGAGAGAGCGCTCTCCCGCACCTCGACCCGACGATCCGGCAGGAGACGCCATGTACCGCCTCCGATCCGTCAGCACGGCACTCGCGCTGCTCATGGGACTCGCAGTGGTCCCGGGCACCGCGAACGCCGCACCCGTGCTGCTCTCCCAGGGCAAGCCGGCCACGGCGTCCTCGACCGAGGGCGCGGGCACACCCGCGTCGGCGGCCGTGGACGGCAACGCCGGCACCAGGTGGGCCAGCGCGTGGAGCGACCCGCAGTGGCTGCGGGTGGACCTCGGCGCCACCTCGCCCCTCAGCCGCGTCGAGCTCGACTGGGAAGCCGCGTACGCCACCTCGTTCCAGCTCCAGGTGTCGGCCGACGGCAACACCTGGACCACCGTGCACACCACGACCGCCGGCACGGGCGGCAGGCAGGGCTTCACCGTCACCGGGTCGGGCAGGCACGTCCGCGTGCACGGCACCCAGCGCGCCAACGGTTACGGCTACTCGCTGTGGGAGTTCCGCGTCTTCGGCACGCAGGGCGACACTCCCCCGCCCGGCACGGGCGTGCACGTCACCGGCTCCCAGGGCAACTGGCGGCTCGTGGTGGACGGTCAGCCGTGGACGGTGAAGGGCCTCACCTGGGGCCCGCCGGCGGCGGACGCGGCGCGCTACATGCCGGAGCTGAAGTCCATGGGCGTCAACACGTTGCGCACCTGGGGCACCGACGCCTCGACGCGACCCCTGCTGGACGCGGCGGCGGCCAACGGCATCAAGGTGATGAACGGCTTCTGGCTGCAACCCGGCGGTGGCCCCGGCTCCGGCGGGTGCGTCGACTACGTCACCGACGCCACTTACAAGAACGACATGATGAACACGATCCGGCAGTGGGTGACCACTTACAAGGACCACCCCGGCGTGCTCATGTGGAACGTCGGCAACGAGTCCATCCTGGGCCTGCAGAACTGCTACTCGGGCACGGAGCTGGAGAACCAGCGCGTCGCGTACGCCAAGTACGTCAACGAGGCCGCGCGCGCCATCCACGCCATCGACACCAACCACCCGGTCACGAACACCGACGCGTGGACCGGCGCGTGGACCTACCTCAAGGCGCACGCGCCCGACCTGGACCTGTACTCGGTGAACTCCTACGGCAACGTGTGCCAGGTCCGGCAGGACTGGATCAACGGCGGCCACACCAAGCCGTACATCCTCACCGAAGCGGGCCCGGCCGGTGAGTGGGAGGTGCCCAACGACGTCAACGGCGTGCCGAGCGAGCCGACGGACGTGCAGAAGCGGGACGGCTACACCCGGGCGTGGAACTGCATCACCGGGCACACCGGTGTGTCGTTCGGCGGCACGTTGTTCCACTACGGCACGGAGTACGACTTCGGCGCGGTGTGGTTCAACCTGACCCCGGCGGGCAAGAAGCGGCTGTCGTTCTACTCGGTGCAGCGGGCGTTCGGCGGCGCGACGCCGGCCAACACCCCGCCGGTGATCACCGGGATGACCCTGCCCACCAGCATCCCGGCCGGCGCGCGGCTCGACGTCGACGTGGCCGCGAGCGACCCGAACGGCGACCCGATCACCTGGTCGGCGGCGTTCAACAGCAAGTACGTCGACAACAGCGGCGGCTTGGGCTTCACGCCCGTGCAGGTGAACGGCAACCGGCTCAGCGTCACGGCACCCGATCGGCTCGGGGTGTGGAAGGTGTACGTGGTGGCCGAGGACGGCCGCGGCAACATCGGCATCGAGACGAAGTCGGTGCGGGTGGTCGCGCCGCAGCCGGCGGGCGTGGACGTGGCGCGGGGCAAGCCCGTCACGGCGTCGTCCTACCAGCAGGTGGGCGACGGCGCGCCGTTCCCGCCGGCCAACGCCGTCGACGGCGACGCGGGCACCCGCTGGGCGACCGACTGGTCCGACCCGCAGTGGTTGCGGGTCGACCTCGGCGCGGTGACCGCGTTCCACCACGTGCAGCTGGTGTGGGAGGGCGCGTACGGCCGGGCGTACGAGATCCAGGTGTCCGACGACGGCGCCACGTGGCGCCCGGTGCACGGCACCACCACCGGCAACGGGGGCGTCGACTCGATCGACGTCACCGCGACCGGCCGGTACGTGCGGCTGCACGCCACGCAGCGCGGCACCGGGTGGGGTTACTCGCTCTACGAGCTCGGCGTCTACCGGCGCTGACGGGGAAAGCCGGAGGGCCGGAGGGTGAATCCCTCTCCGGCCCTCCGGCCGTCGCGCCGCCGGGTGCGGCCACTCCGGCGACGACGCGCGGGTGAGGGGCGTGCCGCACAACACCCGCGGCACGCCCCTCGGCCGTTCCGTCAGCTGCCGCGGACGCGGCGAACCGTGTCCCGGTACCACAGCGCGCTGCTCTTCAAGGTGCGGACCTGGGTGTCGTAGTCCACGTGCACCAGGCCGAACCGCTTGTCGTAGCCGTAGGACCACTCGAAGTTGTCCATCAGGGACCACGCGAAGTAGCCGCGCACGTCCGCGCCCGCCGTGCGGGCCTTGGCCACGGCCGCGATGTGCGACTCCAGGTACGCCGTGCGGTCGTCGTCCTGCACGAAACCGCTGTCGTCGGCCTTGTCGTCGAACGCGGCGCCGTTCTCCGTGATGACCATCGGCACGCCCGGGTAGTCCTCGCCGATCTGCACGAGCAGGTTGGTGAAGCCCTCGGGGACGATCTCCCAGTCCATCGCCGTGACCGGGCGGCCGTAGCGGACCTCCCGGCAGACCGGCACGCCGTCGGCGTCGGCCGTGTTGCCGTCCTCGTCCACGCCGGAGAACTTCGAGCTGGAGTAGTAGTTCACGCCCAGCACGTCGATCGGCTGCTTGATGATCTCCAGGTCGCCCGGCTCCTCGGGGATCTTCACCCCACGCGCGGCCAGGTCGTCCACCACGTCGGCCGGGTAGTGGCCGCGCACCAGCGGGTCGAGGTAGATCCGCCGCGACAGGCCGTCCGCGCGGCGGGCCGCGTCGTGGTCGGCCTCGCTGTCGGTGGCGGGGCTCGCGTGGCTCATGTTGAGCGTGATGCCGAACTCCATGGGCCCGGTGGCCGCCTCGCGCATCCGCTGCGTGGCCAGGCCGTGGCCGAGCAGCAGGTGGTGCACGGCGTGGATGGCGGCCTCGAAGTCCTGCCTGCCGGGCGCCTGGCGGCCCTCGTAGTAGCCGAGCATCGCCGAGCACCACGGCTCGTTGAGGGTGGTCCAGTGGCGCACCCGGTCCGACAGCGCGTCGAACACGAGCATCGAGTAGTCGGCGAACCGGTAGGCGGTGTCGCGCACCGGCCAGCCGCCCGCGTCCTCCAACTCCTGCGGCAGGTCCCAGTGGTAGAGCGTGACCCACGGGTCGACGCCCTTGGCCAGCAGCTCGTCGACCAGCCGGTCGTAGAACGCCAGGCCGGGCGCGTTGACCGGGCCCCTGCCGCCCGGCTGCACGCGCGGCCAGGCGACGGAGAACCGGTAGGTGTCCACGCCGAGGGAGCCGATCAGCGCGACGTCCTCGGGCATGCGGTGGTAGTGGTCGCAGGCGATGTCGCCGTTGTCGCCGTTGTGCACCATGCCGGGCGTCCGGCAGTACGTGTCCCAGATGGATGGTCCACGACCGTCTTCCTCATGAGCCCCCTCGATCTGGTACGCGGAAGTCGCCACGCCCCAGCGGAACGAGGCGGGCAGGGTGTCGATCGCGGGGTCGAGCCCGACGGTCGGCGCCGTGGTGTCCATTGATCTCCTCTGGAGTCGGAACCCGTTGTCGTGAACGGGATCAGAGCCCGTTGTCGTGAACGGGGTGCAGCCAGCAGGCCACGGTGCGGTCGGCGGGACCCCCGTGTGCCGCGTGGTTCTTCGCGGGGGGCACGCCGAGCACCGGGACCTCCACACCGCAACGCTCCATTGCGTGCGGACAGCGTGGGTGGAACGCGCAGCCCGCAGGCATGGCGCGCAGGTCGGGCGGTGAGCCGGGGATGCCGGTCAGCTCGCGCTTCGGTCCGCGCAGCGCGGGGAAGGAGTTGAGCAGGCCGTGGCTGTAGGGGTGCAGCGGGTCGCGGTAGAGGTCGGCCGAGATCGCCTCCTCCACGATCCGACCGCCGTACATGATCGCGATCCGGTCGGAGAACTCGACCAGCAGCGACAGGTCGTGGGTGATGAACACGACCGAGAACCCGAGCCGTTCGCGCAGCTCGACGAGCTGGCGCAGGATCTGCCGCTGCACCACCACGTCCAGCGCGGTGGTCGGCTCGTCCATGATGACGACCTTCGGCTCCAGCGCCAGCGCCATGCCGATCATCACGCGTTGCCGCATGCCGCCGGAGAGCTGGTGCGGGTAGCTGTCCAGCCGGTCGGCGGAGATGCCGACCAGGTGCAGCAGCTCGCGGGCGCGGGCCAGCCGGGACGCGCTGCTGCCGCGCGGGTCGTGCGCCTTGATCACGTCGGTGAGCTGGGTGGAGATCCGGTGCACCGGGTTGAGCGAGTTCATCGCGCCCTGGAACACGATCGCGGTCTCCGCCCACCGGAACTTCCGCAGCTGCGGGTGGCTCATCCGCAGCACGTCGACCGGGTCGCCGCCGTCGGGGTGGTACAGCACCTCGCCGCCGGTGATCACGCCCGGCGGCGGCAGGAGCCTGGTCAGGCCGTAGGCCAGGGTCGACTTGCCGCTGCCGCTCTCGCCCGCGAGGCCGAGGACTTCGCCCCGGTGCAGGGTGAGGTCCACGTCGCGGATCGCGTGCACGGCCTCCTCGCCGAGGCCGTAGTCCACGTTCAGGCCGCGGATCTCCAGCACCGCGTCGGTCACGGCGTCTCCCTTCCCTCGGACCGGGCCTTCGTCGCGAGCACCGGCGTGAAGCCGACCCGCATCCGGACCGTGTGGCCGTCGGCGGTCTTGACCTCTGTCTTGCCGCCGCCGCGCAGCCGCGGGCTGACGAACTCGTCGATGCCGAAGTTCACCAGCGACAGCGCGGTGCCCAGGAGCGCGATGGCCAGGCCCGCGGGCACGAACCACCACCACGCGCCCTGCGCGAGGGCCTGCTGGCTCTGCGCCCAGTACAGGACAGTGCCCCAGTTCCAGTCGCCGCCCGCGCCGATGCCGATGAACGCCAGCGTGATCTCCAGGGTCACCGCGAAGATGACCGTGCCGACGAAACCGGAGGCGATGACCGCGGTGAGGTTCGGCAGGATCTCGAACAGGATGATCCGCGACGACTTCTCGCCGGTCGCCCGCGCGGCCTCCACGTAGTCACGGCCGCGCAGCGACAGCGTTTGCGCGCGGAGCACGCGTGCGCCCCAAGCCCACGACGTGAGTCCGATGACCAGGGCGATGGTGAGCGCGCCCGTCTCCGGCAGCGTCGACGTGATGATGATCATCAGCGGCAGCGCCGGGAGCACCAGGAACACGTTGGACAGCGCGGAGAGCACCTCGCTGCCCGCGCCCGCCAGGTAGCCGGACGTGACGCCGACCAGGATCGACAGGATCGTGGCCACGACGCCCGCGACGAACCCGACGACCATGACGCTGCGAGTGCCGACCACGACCTGGCTGAAGATGTCCTGCCCGAGGTGGGTGGTGCCGAACCAGTGCGCGGCCGACGGCGCCTGGAGCAGGTCGTTGCTGCGCCCGGAGGGGTCGTACGGCGCGATCCACGGCCCGATGACCGCGATCAGGGCGAAGAAGCCGAGGATGACCAGGCCGACGGTCGCTTTGGGGTTGGCCACGAACCGCAGCCTGCGGCGCTTCACGGGCGCCGCGACCGGGGTGGCGGTCCCGGTGGTGGGTACCACGGTCACGGCTCAGCCCTCCCGTCGGGTGCGCGGGTCGAGCGCGAGGTAGGCCACGTCGGCGAGGAAGTTCGCCAGCAGCACGGACAGCGTGATGATCAGGAAGATCCCTTGCATGAGCGGGTAGTCCTTGGCGCCGACGGCCTGGTACAGCTGCAGGCCGAGGCCCGGGTAGGAGAACACGATCTCCACCAGCAGCGTGCCGCCGACGATGAAGCCCAGCGACAGCGCGAAGCCGGAGACGTTCGGCAGCAACGCGTTGCGCGCCGCGTAGGACAGCATCACGCGCCGGTCGGACAGGCCCTTGGCGTGCGCGACGGTCACGTAGTCCTCGGAGGCCACCGTCACCATCATGTTGCGCATGGACAGGATCCAGCCCGCCATGGACGAGATCAGGATGGTGAACGCGGGCAGGATGCCGTGCCGCAGCACGCTGCCGATGAACTCCAGGTCCGGGTTGGGCACCAGGCCGTTGTCGTAGGCGCCCGACGCCGGGAAGAAGCTGTCCGGGCCGGTCAGCAGCGCGATCGCGATGAGGCCGAGCCAGAAGTACGGGATGGACGACACGAACGTGGTCACCGGGATCAGCGCGTCGGCCCACGAGCCGCGCCGCCAGCCGATGCCCGTGCCCAGCGCGGTGCCGATTCCGAAGCCCAGCACGGTGGTGATGCCGACCAGCCCCAGCGTCCAGGGCAGGCCGTCGCCGAGCACCTGCGACACCGGTGACGGGAAGTAGGTGAACGACAGGCCGAGGTCGCCGCTGAGCAGCTGGCCGAGGTAGGTGAAGTACTGCTCGACCAGGCTCGCGTCCTTGTCCAGCCCGAACAGCACGTACAGCGACTGCACGGCCTCGCTGGTCATCTGGCCGCGCGACCGGGTGATCAGCGCCTGCACCGGGTCGCCGGGGATGACGCGCGGGATGAAGAAGTTGATGGTGATCGCGGCCCACGCGGTGAACAGGTAGAACGCGATCCGCTTGAGGAGGTAGCTCACGACGCCCCCTCGACGCCGCGCAGCTTCACCTTGTCCGCGTCGGACAGACCGGCGTCGTAGAGCCAGCACGCGGCGAAGTGCGCGCCGGCGTTGCCGTCCGCCGTGCCGTGCGCGCTGTCGTCGTCGACGATGGCGAACCTCGGCGGGACCTTCTCCGCGCAGACCTTCATGGCGAACGGGCACCGCGGGTTGAACCGGCAGCCGTCGGGCGGGTTGATCAGCGACGGCGGCTCGCCCGTCCCGCCGTCCTTCTCCTGCGCGGCGGGCCGGTCGGGGTCCGGCGCGGAGTCGATCAGCAGCTGGGTGTACGGGTGCGCGGGCCGTTGGGTCACGGTCTCGCTGTCGCCGCCCTCGACCACGCGGCCGGCGTACATCACGAACGTCTCGTCGGCGAAGTAGCGGGCCGACGCGATGTCGTGGGTGATGTAGAGGATCGCGAGGTGCAGGCGTTCCTTGAGGTCGCGCAGCAGGTTCAGCACGCCGAGCCGGATGGACACGTCCAACATGGACACCGGCTCGTCGGCCAGCAGCACCTCGGGGTCGGAGCCGAGGGCGCGCGCGATGGCCACGCGCTGGCGCTGACCGCCGGACAGCTCGTGCGGGAACTTGTCCACGTACCGCTCGGGCGGGGTGAGCTGCACGCGGGTGAGCAGGTGGGCGAGCGCCTCCTCCAGCTCACGCGGCGTGCGGCCCGCGTTGCCGTGGATCTTCAACGCGCGGGTCAGGTGGTAGCGCACGGTGTGCACGGGGTTCAGCGAGGCGAACGGGTCCTGGAAGATCATCTGGACGCGCTTGCTGTACGCCCGGAAGCGCCTACCCCCCTTGGTCTTGACCGGCTCGCCGTGCAGCCGGACGGCGCCGGACGTCTGGGGGTAGAGCTGCGCCAGCAGGCGTGCCACCGTCGACTTGCCCGAACCGGACTCGCCGACCAGCGCGGTGACCCGGCCGCGGTGCAGCCGCAGCGTCACGTCCTCGACCGCGCGCACCGAGCGCGTGGTCTTCGACAGCAGCTCACGCCCGCGCTTGCGGACCGGGAAGTGCTTGGTCAGGCCATCGGCCTCCAGGACCACCTCAGTGGTCCCGGAGGCCGACGGTGCGGTGCTCGTCGTCATGCGGCCGGCTTCAGGTGCAGGACGACGTCGAGCGCGTTCTCCAGCGTGGGCTGCAGCGGCGCGTACTGGTTGGACTGGTCGGGCCAACCCACCCAGTTCTTGGTGCTGTACTGGCCGCCCGCGTTGGCCGCGGAGGTGATGGCGACCGGCATGTCCCGCACGTGGATCTGCTGGATCTTGTGCAGGGCCGCGGTGCGGGCCGCGTCGTCGGCGGCGTTGGCGTACTCGTTGAGCAGCGCGGTCGCCTCGGGGTTCTCGTAACGGCCGTAGTTGCCGTTGATGCCGCCCTCGCCGATCGGCTTGTACAGCGCGCCGTTCATGATGTTCTCGTAGATGTCGTACGGCGTCGGACCGTTGTTGCTCCAGTGCAGCGCGGCCTGGAAGTCACCGGTGTCGAGCGCCTTGCTCCACGCGTCGGCGTTCGGCAGGTCGACCGTGGCCTCGATGCCGATCTCGGACACGTTGTCCTTGATGATCTCCAGGTTCGTCACGTAGTCCGACCAGCCGGACGGCACGGTCATCTTCAGCGTGACGGGCTTGCCCGACGGGTCCTTGAGCTTGTCGCCGTCGAAGGTGAAGCCGGCGGCGGCCAGCTCCTTCTTCGCGCCGTCCACGTCGACCGTGACGATCTTGTTCTTGAACTCCGGCGCGATGTACGAGTCGCCGGCGGGCGTCGGGATGCCGGTGATGTTGTCGACCTTCGGGTAGAAGTACCCCGCCTCACCCTGCATGAAGATGTCGTCGCGGTTGATCACCATGTTGACCGCGCGGCGCAGGGCCGGGTTGTCCCACGGCGCGACCTTGGTGTTGAACCACAGGCCGTGGATGCCGAGCACCGGCGGGAAGTAGAGCTTGTAGTGCTCGGGGTCCTTCGAGGTGTAGACGGCCTCGTAGTTCGGGATGAACACGAAGCTCCACTCGGCCGCGCCGGTCGCGAGGGCCGTGGTCTGCGCGTTGTTGTCGCTGTAGGAGGTGTAGCGGACCTCCTTGACCTTCGGCAGCTCCTGCCAGTACGAGTCGCGCACGGTCAGGGTGACGGTCTGCGGCGTGAACGACTTCAGCGTGTACGGGCCGCTGCCGACCGGGTTCTTGAGCGTGTCCGTGCTCGGGTCCGCCATCGTCGACCAGATGTGCTTGGGCACGATCAGCTGCTCGAGGATCTTCTTCTGGTTGACGAACTGCGACCTCGGGAAGCCGACCTCGACCTTGCTCCCGGAGGCGGTGATCACGTCGTAGGGCACGGAGTCGACGTTCAGGCCGGGGTTCTTCTTCAGCAGCTCGAAGGTGAACGCCACGTCCTCGGCGGTCAGCGGCTTGCCGTCCGACCACGTCGCGCCGTCGCGGATGGTCAGGCTCAACTTGTGGAAGTTCTCGGTCCACTCCCACTCCGTGGCCAGCCACGGCTTGGGCTTCTCCGCGGGCTTGGTCTCGTTGACCATGGTCAGCGGCTCGAAGATCAGCCGCCGGTAGCCGAGCGAGCTGGCCGCGGACGTGTTGAGGAACGGGTTGTTGTTCTCGGTCTGCGGACCGTTCGGCATGCCCACGTTCAGCACGCCTTCGTTCGTGCTGTTCGCGCCGGGGTTCGAGGTCGAACAGGCTGCCGAGAACAGCAGTGCTGCCGCGACGGCGAGGGCGGACGTTCGCCTGAGTCGCATGGGTTCTCCTTGTCGGGCGGGGAAGGGCGAGCGCTCGGGAGTGCGGGCCGCGCGTGCCATCGCGGCTGGGACGCTGGACGCGTCCTCGTGTCGTTGCAGACTCAACCCCGGTGAGCCAAGTCACGTCAATCACGAACAGGTTACAAACTTAGCCTAATTTTAAGTCGCAAACTAAGGTCCGTGCCGTGGCACCGAAGCGCACCACCGTCCGCGACCTGCGTCGGCAGAACCGGTCGACCCTGCTGTCGACGCTGTTCTTCGACGGGCCGTTGAGCAGGTACGAGCTGTCCCGGCTGTCGGGGCTGTCGGCGGCGACGGTGTCCAACGTGACCGGCGAGCTGGTCGACGACGGGCTCGTGGTGGAGGCCGGTTCGGTGGACTCGGACGGCGGCCGGCCGCGCGTGCTGCTGCGCGTGAACCCCGCGTTCGCGCACGTGGTCGGGGTCGACGTCGGCGAGACCGGGATCAAGGTCGAGCTGTTCGACCTGGCGTTGACCCAGTTGGCCGCCCTCGACCACGCCTTGTCGCCGTGCTCGCCCGCCGCGGTGGCGTCGTTGATCGCGTCGTCGGTCCGGGACGTGGTCGCCTCGGCGGGCGTTGCGGCGTCGACCGTGCTGGGGGTCGGGATCGGCGTTCCCGGGACGGTGGAGCAGGGTGCGACGGCGGTCGTGCACGCGCCCACCATCGGGTGGGACGGCGTGCGGCTGGAGGAGCTGGTCGCGTCGGCGTCCTCGTCCGCCTGGCCGCTGTACGTGGAGAACGGGGCGAAGACGCAGGGCCAGGCCGAGATGTGGTTCGGCGCGGGCCGGGGCGCGAAGCACGTCGTCATAGCCCTCATCGGCTCCGGCGTCGGCGCGGCGGTCGTCACCGACGGCGGGGTCTACCGGGGCGCCACCAGTTCGGCGGGCGAGTGGGGCCACACGACGATCGTCTACGGCGGTCGGCCGTGCCGGTGCGGCGCCCTGGGCTGCCTGGAGGCCTACGTGGGCGCCGACGGCATCCTCGACCGGTACCGCAAGGCGCGTGGGCGTGAGCTGCCGGCGGGTGACGAGCAGTCCACCGTGGCGGCCCTGATCGACTCCGCGCCCCGCTCCAGGACCGCTGCCCGCGTGCTCGAGGAGACCGCCGGCTACCTGGGCGCGGGCATCGCGAACCTGGTGAACCTGTTCAACCCGGAGCGCATCGTCCTGGGCGGTTGGGCCGGGCTGGCCCTGGGCGCGCACCAGCTGGACCGGATCGTGGCCGCCACCCGCGCGCACGCCCTGCGGCACCCGTACGAGCAGATCTCGATCGAACTGGGCCGCCTGGGACCGGACGCCGTCGCCGTCGGCGCCGCCACCCTCCCCGTCGCCGCCCTCCTGGACCGCGCCGCCGACCCGCGCAAACCGTCCGCGCCCGACCTGAGCGTCGAACTCGGGGTGCCCGAACGCAGGACTCGCGCGTTCTGAACGCAGGACTCTCTCGAGAGTCCTACGTTCGCGTCCCGCGTGTCGAACGCTCAGGACCCCCGAGTTCAACGCTCAGGTAGTTGACAGAGCGGGCCGGGTGGCCTGACGCTGGACGGGAGAGCGCTCTCCGAGGCAAGGGGTCGGGTGTGGACGAGCCGGATCTGGGTCTGCTGGTCGGCAAGCTGGACGTGGCGCGCAAGGTCCGGCTGCTGACCGGCGCCACGGGGTGGCGGACGCACGACGAGCCGGACGTCGGCCTGCGGTCCATCGTGGTGTCGGACGGGCCGATCGGCGTGCGCGGCCAGGGTTGGGACGAGCGCAGCACGTCACTGGCCCTGCCCTCCCCCACCGCGCTGGCCGCCACCTGGGACGTCGCCCTGGTGCGACGGCTGGGCGTGCTGCTGGCGGCGGAGGCGCGGCGCAAGGGCGTCGACGTGCTGCTCGCGCCCACGCTCAACCTGCACCGGTCGCCGTTCGCCGGCCGGCACTTCGAGTGCTACTCCGAGGACCCGCTGCTCACCGGCCGCATCGGCGCGGCCTACATCACCGGCGTGCAGAGCGGCGGGGTGGCCGCCACCGCCAAGCACTACGTGGCCAACGACTCCGAGACCGAACGCATGACGCTGGACGCCGACGTCGACGAACGCACCCTGCACGAGGTCTACCTGGCCCCGTTCGAGGCCGCCGTCGAAGCCGGGGTGTGGGTGGTGATGTCGGCCTACAACGGCGTCAACGGCGTCACCATGTCGGAGAACCCGCTGCTCGACGAGCCGTTGAAGGGCTCCTGGGGCTTCGACGGCCTGGTGGTCTCAGACTGGGGCGCGATCCGGTCCACCGCGCCGTCCGCGCGCGCGGCCCAGGACCTCGCCATGCCCGGCCCGGAGAGCCCGTGGAACGACCTGGTCGCCGCCGTCGAGAACGGCGAGGTGCCGGAGAGCGCGCTGGACCTGAAGGTCGAACGACTGCTCCGCCTGGCCTCCAGGGTCGGCGCCCTCAACGGCACCACCGCCCGAGAACCCCACGTCGACGCCCCACTGGACATGCTCCGCGAAGCCGTCGCCGCGAGCACCGTGCTGCTGCGCAACGACGGCATCCTCCCGCTGTCGCCCGGCGTGAAGGTCGCCGTCCTCGGACCCAACGCCGCCACGGCCCGGATCCAGGGCGGCGGCAGCGCGGGCGTCTACCCCGAGTCGGTCGTGTCCTTCCTGGACGGCCTCGAGGAGGTCGCCGAAGTCGTGCACACCGCCGGCGTCCGACTCCAGGACCGCCCCGCGCCCCTGACCACCGCCAACACCCGACACCCGCACCACGGCGAGCCGGGCGTGCTGGTCCGCCTCCTCGACGCCGACGGCGCGGAGCTGTCCGCCGAACACCGGTTCCTCGGCCGCATCCTGGAAGTGCCCCTGGTCGACGGCGCGCGCACGATCGAGGTCCACGGCAAGCTCGACGTGGACGTGACCGGCGACTGGACGATCTCCGTGGCCGGCTTCGGCCGCCTCACCGTCGACCTGGACGGCAACCGCCTGGTCGACGAAGACGTCCCGCTCGACACCGACGACCCGGCCGTCATCCACCTCACCCCACCGTGCCGACAAGCCACCGCGCACCTCGAAGCGGGCACGACGGTCGACCTCGTCGCACGCCGTGAGCTGCGTGAGGACACCGGCACAGCCACCGTCCTCGCCGCCGACCCACCACACCTGAGCGCCGCCGACGAACTGGCCCGTGCAGTCGGCCTGGCCCGCACCAGTGACGTCGCCGTGGTCGTCGTCGGCACCACGGACGAGATCGAGAGCGAAGGCTTCGACCGCACGTCCCTGGCCCTGCCCGGCCGTCAGGACGAGTTGGTGCGCGCCGTCCGTGCGGTGAACGACCGCACCGTGGTCGTCGTCAACTCCGGCGGCCCGGTCGAACTGCCGTGGCGCGACGAGGTCGCCGCCGTCCTGCTGACCTGGTTCCCGGGCCAGGAAGCCGGCCACGGCCTGGCCGACGTGCTCTTCGGCGTCCGCGAGCCGGGCGGCCGACTACCAACCACCTGGCCAGTCACCCAGCAGGACCTGCCCGTGTCGAACGTCCAACCCCACCACGGCGTCCTGCGCTACGACGAGGGCCTCCACCTGGGCTACCGCGCGTGGCACCGCGCCGAGGCCGACCCGGCCTACTGGTTCGGCCACGGCCTCGGCTACACCACCTGGGCCTACGAACACGCCACCACCACCGGATCCGGCATCCGCGTGCGCATCCGCAACACCGGTGACCGCCCCGGCCGCGAGGTCGTGCAGGTCTACGTGACGCGGCCGGACAGCGCGATCGAACGCCCGAAACGCCAACTGGCCGCCTGGACCATCCCATCCGCCGGCCCGGGCGAAACCGTCGAAGCGGACATCGAGATCCCCCACCGCGCCTACCAGCACTGGACCCCCACGGGCTGGGCAACCGAACCAGGCACCTTCACCCTGCTGATCGGCCCATCCTCCGGCAACACACCCCTCACCCTCCGACACCCCCTCAACGCCAACCCCGACCACCCAACCCACAACCGCCGCACAACGGACCCGGAACACCCCGCCGAGGCCCGAGGTGGCATGGGCCGGGCTTGACCCACGAGCGTTGAACTCGGGTACTCCGAACGTAGGACTCTCGCGCTCTGAACGTGGGACACGCGGGACCTGAGCGTTCGACACGCCCGAGCGCGAGGACGGAGAGCGCTCTCCGACGCATGGCAGAATGACCGCATGAGCAGACCGCCGACGACCCCGCCGACGTTGGAAGACGTGGCGCGGGTCGCCGGCGTGTCCCGCGCCACCGTCTCCCGCGTCATCAACGGCACCCGCAACGTCGACCGCAAGATCCAGGAAGTCGTGCGCGCCGCCATCGACAAGACCGGGTACGCGCCCAACCGCGCCGCACGGTCCCTGGTCACCAGGAGGGCCGGGACGCTCGCGCTGGTGGTGTCCGGCGCAGGCGATCCAGGCGACGAGGACGCCTTCGCCGCACGCGTGTTCTCCGACCCGTTCTTCGGCCGGGTGGCCAGCGGTGTCCTCAGTTTCCTGCGCACGCGCGGCGTGCACCCGGTGCTGATGGTCGCCGACACCGAACCGGCCCGCGAGGACGTGCTGTCGTTCCTCCGCCAGGGCAGCGCGGACGGCGCGCTGCTGGTCTCGACCCACGCCGAGGACCCGCTGCCCGCCCGACTGGTCGCAGCCGAACTGCCCGCCGTGCTGTTCGCGCGCCCGGCCCGTCCCGCGCCGATCAGCTACGTCGACCTCGACCACCAGGCCGGCGCGAAGCTCGCCGCCGACCACCTGGTGCGCCGCGGCTGCGCGCAGGTCGCCACGATCACCGGTCCGCTGGACGTGCCCGCGTCCCAGGACCGGCTGACCGGGTTCCGCGACGCCATGGCGAGGCACGGTTTCCCGTACGTGCCGATCGCCGAGGGCGGCTTCACCTCGATCAGCGGCGAGGCCGCGATGGAACGGCTGCTGGCCGAACACCCCGACATCGACGGCGTGTTCGCGGCGAACGACCTGATGGCGCAAGGCGCCCTGCTGGTGCTGCACAAGCACCAGAGGCGCGTCCCGGACGACGTGGCGCTGGTGGGTTTCGACGACAGCAGCCCCGCGCAGTCCTGCCGACCGAGGCTGACCACGGTGCGGCAACCGGTGGAGGACATGGCGGCCGGGATGTCCCGGTTGCTGCTGGACCACGTCGAAGAACCGGGACTGCGCCCCAGGTCCGTCATCTTCGAACCCTCGCTCGTCGTGCGGGATTCCGCCTGAACGCCGCCTGAACCGTCGTCGGCGCTGAACCGTCGTTGACGTCTTCGCAACATCGGCGTTACGCTCCGAGAGAGCGCTCTCTCAGCGCCTCCGGTGCCACGGAGGCACGGCTCCGGGCCTTCTCGCGCCCCTTACCTCGTCAGGTAGGACAATGAGCTCTCCCCGTTCCCTGTCACGGGTTCTGACCGCCGCGCTGGCACTCGGCCTCGCCGCGGTGCTCAGCCCCGTGATCACCCAGTCCGCGCAGGCCGCCGAGTGCGGCACGACCAACGCCGCGCTGAACCGCCCGGCGACCGCGTCGTCCGTCGAGAACGGCGGCACCCCTGCCGCCGCCGCGGTCGACGGCAACACCGGCACGCGCTGGTCCAGCGCGTTCACCGACCCGCAGTGGGTCCAGGTGGACCTCGGCTCGACGCAGCAGGTGTGCCGCGTGACGCTGACCTGGGAGGCCGCGTACGGCCGGGCGTTCCAGGTGCAGCTGTCGGACAACGCGTCCACTTGGAACACCGTCTACTCCACCACCACCGGCACGGGTGGCGTGCAGAACCTGACCGTCACGGGCGCCGGCCGCTACCTCCGGGTCCACGGCACGGCGCGCGCCACCGGCTACGGCTACTCACTGTGGGAGCTGGCAGTCAACACCGAGACGACCGGCGGACCCGTCATCCCGCCCACCGACCCGCGCAACCCCGACTTCGGTCCCAACGTGCTCGTCTACGGCCCCGGCTACGACCGGGGCGCGATGCAGTCGCGGCTGGACCAGATCGCCACCCAGATGAAGACCAACCAGTTCGGCAGCGAGCGGTACGCCGTGCTGTACAAGCCGGGCGTGTACGACGCGGACGTCAACCTCCGCTTCTACACCCAGGTCGCGGGCCTCGGCCTGCGTCCGGACGACGTGCGGCTCAACGGCCACGTGCGCGTCGAGGCTGACTGGCTCCAGCAGGGCGACAACCCGGACAACCTCGGCAACGCCACGCAGAACTTCTGGCGCCAGGCCGAGAACCTGCACGTCAACCTGCCGGCCGGGCAGATCGAGCGGTGGGCCGTGTCGCAGGCCGCGTCCTACCGGCGGATGCACCTCAGCGGCCAGATCCACCTGTGGAACGGCGGCGACGGCTGGGCGTCCGGCGGTCTGATCGTGGACAGCAAGATCGACGGTGTCGCGGTCTCCGGTTCGCAGCAGCAGTTCCTGACCCGCAACAGCAACCTCGCGGGCGGCTGGAGCGGCTCGGTGTGGAACATGGTGTTCGTCGGCACGCAGGGCGCGCCCGCGCAGCACTTCCCGAACCCCTCGCACACCACCGTCGACACCAGCCCGGTCGTGCGCGAGAAGCCTTTCCTGTACTTCGAGAACGGCGAGTACAAGGTCTTCGTCCCGGCGCTGCGGCAGAACGCCCGCGGCACGAGCTGGGAGGCGGGCGCGCCCGCCGGCCAGTCGATCTCGCTGGCGGACTTCTTCATCGTCAAGCCCGGCACCCCGGTGGCGACGACGAACGCGGCGCTGGCGCAGGGCAAGCACCTGCTGCTGACGCCGGGTGTGCACCGCCTCACCGACACGATCAACGTGACCCGGCCGAACACCGTGGTGCTCGGCCTCGGCCTGGCGACCCTCTCCCCCGACACCGGCAAGGCGGCGATGGCGGTGTCCGATGTGGACGGTGTCAAGCTGGCCGGGTTCCTGGTCGACGCCGGTGTGCAGAACTCCCCCGTGCTGCTCCAGCTCGGCCCGACGACCTCGTCGGCGTCGCACGCCGCCAACCCGACCTCGATGCACGACGTGTACCTGCGCGTCGGCGGTCCCCAGGCGGGCAAGGCGACGACCTCGCTGGAGATCAACAGCGACCACGTGATCGTGGACCACACCTGGGTGTGGCGCGCCGACCACGGCACGGGCCCGACCGGCTGGACCGCCAACACCGGCCGCAACGGCGTCGTCGTCAACGGCGACAACGTGACGGCGTACGGGTTGTTCGTCGAGCACTACCAGGAGTACAACACGGTGTGGAACGGCAACGGCGGCCGAACGTACTTCTACCAGAACGAGCTGCCGTACGACCCGCCGAACCAGGCCGCGTGGATGAACGGCTCGAAGCTGGGCTGGGCCGGGTACAAGGTGGCCGACCACGTCACGACCCACGAGGGTTGGGGCATGGGCGTGTACGCCTTCAACCAGGCCGACCCGAGCATCCGGACGGCGAACGGCTTCGAGGTGCCCAACCGGTCGGGCGTGCGGCTGCACGACCTGGTGACGGTGTCGCTCGGCGGCGTCGGCACGATCGACAACGTCGTGAACGGCATCGGTGGCGCGGCGAACATGGCCACGCAACAGCGTTACGTCGTCAACTACCCGTGATCGCGTGAGCAACCGCCCCGCCGAGGCTTTCGTCCTCGGCGGGGCGGTTCGCGTTGTCCGGCGCTCTGCGCCGCGGCGACGCCGCGGAACCGCTTCACGAAGCCGGAGGGTGAAAACCGGATCTGGCGGGTTCGCCCGGTCGGCTGGTGCCGTGTCCGGTATGGCCCGGGCGACTGCCCTCCGCCACCTTGCGCCGGGCGTCACGTCATTCCGACTCGCACGGGTGAATGCCGGCAGGTTCACTGAAGAGGTGTGGACTCACCTCCCACCCGGCGCTCGCAGTCGAGTCGCCAAAGCGGTAAGGCGAACCAATAGCCCTCACCGCGCAAATACGCGCCTGCGATTCCTCACATTCAACGGTTCGTGAACTTCCGGCAGCTCGAGGGGTTGCCCGCCCTAGCCCGCCGACAAGGGCACGGAGTTCGTCGGCAGGCGCACCTTGCGCAGGAACGCCGGCAGCAACCACGGGCGTCGTCCGCCGACCCGCAGCTTGCCGGTGACCGCGGCACGGGCGCGGCTGACCCGGCCGAACAGCACCAGGTTGAGCACGGCCGGGTCGAAGGTCAGGCGCACGTCGACCGGCTCGCCCGGTTCCCCGATCGACACCCGGCCCTGGTGCAGGACGATCGTCACCGGGGTCGTGTGGCGGGACCGGAACGCCACGGCGACGCGGCGGTCGCTGGGCGGTTCGCCGTCGAGCACGCCGCCGACGTCGTTGCGGATCATGCCGACGACGAACAGGTCGAAGAACAACGCGGCTTCACGCGCCGGGATCGACCACGGTGTGCCGACGCCCCGGGCGATGTCCCACCCGTGGACGAGCAGTTCGTTGACGAGGTGGGCCAGCACGCCCGCGATCGGCACCTGGGACGCGCCCAGCCACGGCACCGTCCGCTCGGGGTCGGCCTCCGTCGTCATGTCCAGGATCGAGGCCACCATCGACCGCAGCATGGCGCTCAGGGTGGCGGGGTCGCGCTCGGTGAACCGCCGCAGCGCCAGGTCGTTCAGGTTGGCGACGGTGTCCACGGTGACGGCGGGGATCCGCTCGGCGAGGCTCGGGTCGGCCACCTCCCCGCCGTCCGGCGCCAGCAACGTGGTGTAGATCGAGGCGATGGCGACGACGTGCGCCGCCGTGTCGGCCACCGTCCAATCGGCGGTGGCGAGCGCGCTCGGGTCCGACGCGGCGACGAGGTCCGCGAACCGCCCCGTCACGTCCGACAACACGTCCCGCACCACAGGCCACTGCTCGTCGACCACGGCACACCCCCAAGTTGCTCGACCCGTACGATAACAGCGTTTCGGTGATGGGGGCTACCGAAGCCGCACGGTGGTCTCCACGAACGCGCGCACCACCGGCCGGGCCGTCTCCGGCACCCACCCGACCGCGATCCGCAGCGGCTCGATGTCGGTCACCGGCCGCCACGCCAGGTCGGGATGCGCGTAGTACTCCACCATCGACTCCGGGCCGAAGCACACCGCCGCGCCGGCCGCGACGTGCTCCAGCATCTCGTCCGCGTTGTCGTTCTCCGGTCCCCACACGGGTTCGCCGCCGTCCGGCCGCGGGTTGACCGCCCACCAGTCCACCCACGCCTTCGGCGCCTTGCGCGTCCACATGAGCGGTTCGTCGCGCAGGTCCGCGATGCGCACCGACTCACGCGCCGCCAAGGGGTGCTCGCGGGCCAGGGCGACGTACCGCGCCTCGGTCGCCACCACGTGGGTGCGCAGGCCGGCGGTGTCGGCGGGCAGCCAGACGAACGCCACGTCGACCAGCCCCTGCCGCAACGCGTCCGGCTCGCCGCCCCAGTCGCACCGCTTCGGCTCGATCGTCACGTCGGGCCGCTGCTCGGCGAACGCCGCCCGGGCCCGCCGCGCCACGCTGCCACCGCCCGACGCGACGAACCCGACCCGCAGCACGTTCGCCTCGGCCGCCGCCGCGGAACGCGCCGACCGCACCGCGTCCCGCCACTCGTCCAACGCCTTGCGCGCCAACGGCAGCAGCTCGCCGCCCGCCGCGGTCAGCCGGACCTCCCGGCCGGTCCGCACGAACAACTCGACGCCCAGGTCCGTCTCCAACTGCCTGATCTGCCTGCTCAACGCGGGTTGTGAAACGTACAGGGCCCGCGCCGCCCCGGTGAAGCTCAAGCGTTCGGCCACGGCCACGAAGTACCGCAACACCCTGGTGTCCACGTCGAGAGGACTCATACCGGCAGCGTATTCGCAGGCCTGCGCGCCCCGTTGCGGGCCCGTTCTGGTGATCCAGGCGCGAATCGCGACGACCGGTGCGCCACGTCCCTAATCTCGTCCCATGCGCCGAGCGTTGCTGATCGCCACCGACACCTACCGGGATCCGACCTTCGGCGCCCTGCGCGCGCCGCGCCTCGACGCCGCCGAACTGGACGTCGTCCTGAGCGACCCGGCGATCGGCGGCTTCGACACCGAGGTGTTGGTCAACGAGCCCGTCCAGCACCTCCGCGAGCGCATCGAGACGGTGCTCGGCCAAGCCGGGCACGACGACCTGGTCCTGCTCTACCTCTCCGGTCACGGGGTCAAGGCGCGGCTCGGCGACCTGCACTTCGTCACCACCGACACCCGGCACACCGTGCTCGCGACCACGTCGCTCGACGCGGCGTTCGTCCGCAGGCAGATCGACGACAGCCTGGCCGGGCAGGTCGCGGTGTGGCTCGACTGCTGCTACGGCGGAGCCTTCCCCAGCGGAATGCTGCCCCGCGCGACCGAGGACGTCGACGTCGTCCAGCAGCTGGCGGAAGGCCGCGGCTGCGCGGTCATGACCGCGTCCACGCACATCCAGTACGCCTACGAGCCGGTCGGCGACCACGTCGACGACCGCGCCGAGCCGTCCGTCTTCACCAAGGCGATCATCGACGGCCTGCGGACCGGTGACGCGGACCTCGACCACGACGGCGAGATCAGCGCCCGCGACCTCTACGGCTACGTCCACGACCGCGTGCGCCGCACGAACCCCGACCAGACGCCGACGAGCAGCGGCACGCTGTCCGGCGACCTGCGGATCGCCTACGCGGGCACGCCGCTGCCCGCCGGGCTGCCCGACGAACTGCGCCGGCTCCTGCGCAGTGCCGAGGACGGTTTCCGCCGCGCCGGGCTGCGCATCCTGGACGACCGCGCCCGGGCAGGTGACCAGACCTCCCTCGCGGCCCTGCGCGCGCTGGCGGAGGGCGCCGACCAGGTCCTCGCCGCCGCTGTGCGGGACATCCTCACGGCGAGGACGACACCCGCCCCACCGGCGGCTCCGCGCCCGAACACCACCACGACGACCGAGGACGAGACCGGTCGGGTGATCCGGATGATGCTCCGCCGGTCCGCGCCGGCGTTCAGCGCCCAGGGCGTCGTGGGGCACGGCCACCTCAGGGCGGTCTTCAGCCACGACTCGTCCATGCTGGCCGCGGGCAGGCGAGTGCGGAGGACCGACGGCTGGCGGACGATCTTCGAGTTGCCCCCTTACACGGAGTTCCGCGCGTTCAGCCCCGACGACCGCTTGGTCGTGGCCTTCAACCACACGGAACTCGCCGTGTTCCGGACGGCGACCTGGGAACAGGTGGCCACGATCCGCTTCTCCGGGGCCGTCGACCAGGTGGGGTTCAACCACGACGGCACGGTGCTGGCGGTCACCGCGCGGAGAACCACGACGATCTTCCAGGCCATCGGCGACCGCTGGCAGCACCTCGACGAGCCGGTGTTCCGCGAGGTCCGCGACGTCCGGTTCTGCTCCGACACCCCACGGCTCGTGGTCGCGACGGCCGACGGGCGCATCGAACTGCGGGACACGGCCACCTGGACGCGGCTCGGCTCCACGACCCTCGTCGACGTGCGGGTCACGGCACTTCGGTTCGGGTCGCTCCTGGCCGCCGCGTCGAAGGAGACGGTCACGGTGTGGCGCACCGACACGTGGGAGGTGGTCAGCTCCGCGCGGCTCGACGAGTCGGGGTACCACGGCCCGGTCGCTTTCGGGCCGGAGCTGGACGTCCTGATCTGTCGCGGCCGGCACGGGATCGAGATCCGCAACGTCGCGGACGGGAAGACCAGCAGGAAGATCCCGACCGACCTGTGGTCGCCCGCGCTGAGCGGGAACAGGCGGTTCCTGGCCGGGGTCTCGCCGTACGGCTCGAACCGGAAGGAGAACGAGGTGTGGGTCTGGGTGCGGGACCGCAGGGACGCCGACGGGTTGCGCCGCAAGCGCTTGCCGCCCGAGCCGTCCGTCGCCGCGGACAACGGAGACCGGAGGCGGGTGGGACGGTACAGCGCGGTGGGCGGCGGTGTCGTCGTGACGGCGGGCGTCCTGGTGATCACCGAGTGGGCCGCGGTGCCTGTCGTCGGCGCGGGAGGGGTGCTGGCCGCCCTCGCCTGGTGGGTAGTGGACCGGGTCTGGAGGGCCTGACCCGGCCCACTGCCCGACTACGCCGTGACCGACCGTCGCTGCGGCGCGCGGTAAGCCCAGTCCCACACCGTTTCCACGGGGCCGCGCTCGAACCGCCGCATCCACCACGACGCGCCCACGACCAGCAGCACGGCGACCACCAGCCACACACCCCCGGTGAACCACGGGCCCAGGTGACCCCAGCGCCGCGCCAAGCCGAGACCCCACTCGTAGCAGAGCACGGACGCGATCAGGTTCTGCCCGACGTAGCAGCTCAACGCCGACCGGCCGACCGCCGTGACGCCCCTGCGCACCGGACCCGCCTCGGCCCTCATCCGGTTGACCAGCGCGGTGATCCCGCCGAGCAGCCCGAACGCGACCAGCGGCGCGCACACGTAGCGGTCGACGGCGAACCAGTCGGCGCCGGCGAGCGTGGTGGTGGCGTTCAGCGGCACGCCGACCCCGAGGCCCCACACCACCAGCCGCCGCTGGATCCGGACGCCACGCGCGGAGTTCTCCAACGCGCCTGCCTCGAACAGCCGCGCACCCGCCAGGAACAGCAGCCCGCTCAGCGGCAGCACCAGGAACCCCTCGGCCCGGAAGACCGCGAAGTGCTCGACCCGGGCCCGCACGCCGCCCCACCAGCTGTCCGTCGCCAGCACGAACCCCGGATCACCGACCGTCGTGATGTCGGTCAGCAGCGCCACCGTGATCAGGCCGACGATGCCCAGGTTCGCCGCGCCCATCGCGACCATCCAGCCGACCTGGACCCGCCCGCTGCGCCCCACCAGGTAGGCGACCAGCACGGACACCACCGCGTAGAACATCAGCACGTCGAACTCGAAGACCAGCACGTAGTGCAGCAAGCCCTCGAACAGCAGCAGCGCCGAACGCCACAGGTACCAACCGGGCCACCGCTGCCCCCGCCGTTCGGCGGAGCGGTGCTGGATCGCCAGGCCGATGCCGAACATGATCGACAGCAGTCCCAGGAACTTCCCGTTGGTGATCATCTGCAGCAACGCGGTCGCGGTGTCGCCCGCGCCCGAGCCGAAGCCCGCCAGGAAGCCCGTCACCCCCTGCGGATGCGTGAAAGCCCACACGTTGGTCCCGAACGTGCCCAGGATCGCCACCCCGCGCAGCACGTCGAGCGCCACGATTCGTCCGCCCATGACCCACCTCCCCCGAACTAGGTACCCGGCGAACGTAGGACGAAAGGCCGTTCGCGATCGTCGGTCGAAGGTGCCCGGCGGTGTCGCACCTTCGGACGATGGCCGACGGCCGAACGGATGACATGACGACCGCGCAAGGTGAGCGCGGAAGGTCACAACTCCATACCGTGCGGAGTTGGCCACACGAACGTAACCTCGCGCGCCCGGCACGCAACACGCGGTTCATAGCTTCTCGGTTCCACCTGCCCGAAAGGAGCCGCCGGTGCGTCCCAGAACCCTCAGCCGCGGTCTGATCGCCCTCCTGCTGCCCGCCCTCCTCGCGACGGCCTGCGTCGACGAGCCCGGCGGCGGCGCGGGTGCCTCCGGTGACGAGATCAAGGTCGGCATCCTGCACTCGTTGAGCGGCACCATGGCCATCAGCGAGGTGACCGTGCGCGACGCGGAACTGCTGGCCGTCGAGGAGATCAACGCCAAGGGCGGCGTGCTGGGCAAGAAGATCGTCCCGGTCACCGAGGACGGCGCGTCGGACTGGCCCACGTTCGCGGAGAAGGCGCAGAAGCTCATCTCGCAGGACAAGGTGGCGGCGGTGTTCGGCGGCTGGACCTCCGCCAGCCGCAAGGCGATGCTGCCGGTGTTCGAGCGCAACAAGGCGCTGCTGTGGTACCCGGTGCAGTACGAGGGGCTGGAGAGCTCGCCGTACATCTTCTACACCGGCGCGACGACGAACCAGCAGATCGTGCCCGCGCTGGACTACCTGGCCGCGCAGGGCAAGAAGAAGATGTTCCTGGTGGGCAGCGACTACGTGTTCCCGCGCACCGCCAACAAGATCATCAAGGCGTACGCCGCCGCCAAGGGCATCGAGATCCTGGGCGAGGAGTACACGCCGCTCGGCCACACGGAGTACAGCACGCTGGTCAACAAGATCGTCGACGCCAAGCCGGACGCCGTGTTCAACACCCTCAACGGCGACAGCAACGTGGCGTTCTTCAAGCAGCTGCGCGGTTCCGGCGTCACGCCGCAGGCCACGCCGGTGGTGTCGGTGAGCGTCGCCGAGGAAGAGGTCAAGGGCATCGGGCCGGAGAACGTGGCCGGGCACCTGGTGGCGTGGAACTACTACCAGACCACCACCACGCCCGCGAACGACGCGTTCGTCAAGGCGTTCAAGGCGAAGTACGGCGCGGACAAGGTGACGTCCGACCCGATGGAGGCCGGCTACAACGCCGTCCACCTGTGGGCGGAGGCGGTGAAGAAGGCGGGCACGACGGAGGTCGAGGCGGTGAAGAAGGCCGCGGGCGGCATCACGATCGAGGCGCCCGAGGGCACCACCACCATCGACGGCGACAACCAGCACGTCGCCAAGACCGCGCGGATCGGCCTGGTGCAGGCGGACGGCCAGATCAAGGAGGTGTGGTCCTCCCCCGGCCCGATCAAGCCGGACCCGTACCTGAAGAGCTACGACTGGGCCGGGGGCTTGAGCTGATGGGCGCGCTGGTCAACCAGCTGCCCATCGGGCTGAGCATCGCCGCGGTGCTGCTGCTCATCGCGCTCGGCCTGACGTTCACGTTCGGTCAGATGGGCGTGATCAACATGGCGCACGGCGAGTTCATCATGGCGGGCGCCTACACCGCGTACCTGTTGCAGAGCTCGTCTCTTCTGGGGGACACCGGCCAGTCGTTCCTCATCGCCCTGCCGGTCGCGTTCGCCGTGGCCGGGTTGATGGGGCTGCTGCTGGAGTGGTCGCTGATCCGGCGGTTCTACGGGCGGCCGTTGGACACGCTGTTGTTGACCTGGGGCGTGAGCCTGGTGCTGCAACAGCTGGCGCGTGACGTCTTCGGCGCGCCCAACGTGCAGGTGACCGCGCCGGGCTGGTTGGTGGGCGGCGTCGACGTGCTCGGCGTGCGCCTGCCGTACAACCGGGTGTTCATCATCGTGCTGGCCGTGGTGTGCGTGGTCGGGGTGTGGCTGTACCTGACCAGGCTGCCCGCCGGCCGCCGGATGCGGGCGGTGGTCCAGAACCGCGAGCTGGCCGCGTACAGCGGCATCGCCACCGGGCGGGTCGACCGGTTCACGTTCCTGCTCGGCTCGGGGCTGGCCGGGGTGGCGGGCGTCGCGTTGACGCTCGTCGGCCCGGTCGGCCCGAGCCTGGGCACCTTCTACATCGTGGACGCGTTCCTGGTCGTGGTCGCGGGCGGGCTCGGCCAGTTGCGCGGGGCGGTGCTGGCGGCGGTCGCGCTCGGATTCCTCAACAGCTACCTGGAGTTCTGGACGGACGCCAGCCTGGCCAAGGTGCTGGTGTTCGTGGCCATCATCGCGTTCCTCCAGGTCCGACCGCAGGGCATGTTCGTGCTGAAGGGGAGGGCGTTGGTATGACGTGGGGTCGCATCTCCCTCGTGGTGTGCGTCGTGCTGCTGGCGTTGGCGCCGTTGGCGCTCTCGCCGTTCCGCCTCGGGTTGCTGGCGAAGTACCTGTGCTTCGCGATCGTCGCGGTCGGCATCGCGCTGGCCTGGGGTCAGGGCGGGATGCTGACGCTCGGGCAGGGCGTGTTCTTCGGCCTGGGCGGCTACGCGATGGCCATGTACCTGAAGCTGGAGGAAGCCGGGTCCGCCGGGTTGCCGGACTTCATGGTGTGGAGCGGTGTCGAGGAGCTGCCCGCGCTGTGGAAGCCGTTCGGCAACCCGGTGTTCGCGCTGGCGGCGGTGGTGCTGGTACCCGGGCTGGTGGCGTTCCTCTTGGGGCTGCTCGTGTTCCGGCAACGCGTGCGCGGCGCGTACTTCGCGATCCTGTCACAGGCGTTGGCGGCGGCGTTCGTGATCCTGCTGGTGGGCCAGCAGGGCCTGACCGGCGGCACGAACGGGATGACGAACTTCAGCCGGTTCTTCGGACTGGACCTCACCGACCCCAACGGGCAGCGCGCCGTGTACGCGATCACGGCGCTCGTCCTGGGCGTGACGTTCCTGGTGGCGAAGCTGCTGGTGCGCAGCCGGTTCGGGCGGCTGCTGGTGGCCGTGCGCGACGGCGAGGACCGGGTGCGGTTCCTCGGCTACGACCCGGCCGTGGTCAAGGCGATCACGTTCACCGTATCGGCGGTGATGGCCGGGCTGGCGGGCGCGTTGTTCGTGCCCGTGGTCGGCATCATCTCCCCGGCGCTGCTCGGCATCGTGCCGTCGCTGGAGCTGCTGGTCGGGGTGGCGGTCGGCGGGCGGTTCGTGCTGGCCGGCGCCATCGCGGGCGCCATCGCGGTCAACTACGCCAAGACGCTGTTCAGCGAGGACTTCGCCGAGGGCTGGCTGTACCTGCAAGGCGGGCTGTTCGTGCTGGTGCTGGTGTTCGCACCGAAGGGCCTGGCGGGCGTGGTCGAGTCGCTGCGCGACCGGTCGTCGTCGCGCAAGCGGGGCGCCGCGGTGGAGGTGACGGCGTGACGGCGCTGCTGGAGGTGCGCGGGCTGCGCGTGGTGTTCGACGGTTTCGCGGCGATCGACGGGCTGGACCTCACCGTCGAGGAGGGCGAGCTGCGGTTCCTGATCGGGCCGAACGGCGCGGGCAAGACGACGTTGATCGACGTGGTCACCGGGCTGACCAGGCCGGTGGCGGGCAGCGTGCGGTTCGGCGGCCGGGAGCTGGTCGGCCGGCGGGAGCACCGGATCGTGCGGATGGGCGTCGGCCGCACGTTCCAGACCGCCACCGTGTTCGAGGAGCTGACCGTGGTGGAGAACCTGGACCTCGCGGAGAGCTTCCGGTTGCCGCTGCGGTCGTTGCTGCGCCGGCGGCGCGGCGTGTCCGACGCGGTGGCCTCGGCGTTGGAGACGGCGGACCTCACGGCGTCGGCCGACAAGCCCGCCGGTGTGCTCTCGCACGGGCAGCGGCAGTGGCTGGAGATCGGGATGCTGCTGGTGCAGAAGCCGAAGCTGCTGCTGTTGGACGAGCCCGTGGCGGGCATGAGCCGCGCGGAGCGGGAACGGACCGGCGAGCTGCTGCACCGGATCGCCTCGACGCACACGGTGGTCGTGGTGGAGCACGACATGGAGTTCCTGCGCAAGTACGCGCGCAAGGTCACCGTGCTGCACCAGGGTCACGTGCTGCGCGAGGGTTCGGTCGCCGAAGTGCAGGAGGACCCGCGGGTGCGCGAGGTGTACCTGGGTCGGGCCAAGGGGAAGGCGGTCACGTGATGCTGTCGGTGTCCGGGGTGGACGCCGCCTACGGGCGGGCACGGGTGCTGTTCGGCGTGGGGCTGGAGGTGCCCGCCGGGTCGTTGGTGTGCGTGATGGGACGCAACGGGGTCGGCAAGACGACGTTGCTGAAGACGGTGATGGGCACGCTCACGCCCACGGCCGGCCGGATCGCGTTCGACGGGCAGGACGTCACGCGGATGCCGACGCACCTGCGGGTGCGCGCGGGCATGGCCTACGTGCCGCAGGGTCACGTCTCGTTCCCGCAGCTGACCGCGTGGGAGAACCTGCAGGTGACGCTGGAGGCCACCGGGCACCGCGACCCGGCGGCGGTGGACGAGGCGCTGGACGTGTTCCCGGCGCTGCGGCAGTTGGCCAAGCGGTCGGCCGGTTTCCTGTCCGGTGGTCAGCGGCAGCAGCTGGCGATCGCGCGGGCGTTGATCACCCGGCCCCGGCTGCTGGTGCTGGACGAGCCGACGGAGGGCGTCCAGCCGTCGGTGATCGACGAGATCGAGGCGGCGATCGACCGGCTGCACCGGGAGGTCGGGTTGACCGTGCTGCTGGTGGAGCAGTACCTGGACTTCGCGTTGCGGCTGGCCGACAGCTACGTGGTGATGGACGCGGGCGAGGTCGTGCGCGCCGGCGCCACGGAGGAGCTGCACGACGAGGAGGTGCGCCGGATGCTGGCCGTCTGAGCTACCGGCGCCTGCTCGCGGCCTGGCGGGCGAGCGCGCCCGCGGCCAGGATCAGCAGGATCGCGGTCAAGCCCCAACGCCGCTGGTCGCGGACCGTGTTGTTGGTCGGCGCCATGGTCTCCGCACGCCGGTCCGGCACGTCGATGTCGGCCGGCGGCGGGGGCGGGGGCGGCGGAGGCGGGGGTGGTTCCGGCGGGGGTGGTACCGGCGGGGGTGGGTTCTGCGGCGGGGTGGTCCGCAGCGGCGGCGGGATGTTCGGCGGCGGCGCCGCGGGTGCGGGACGGACCGTCGTGGTCGTGGTGGTGGTCGTCGTCGTCCGGGCGATGGTGGTAGTCGTCGTCGGGGGCGGGGTTGTGGTGGTGGTCCGGGTCGTCGTGGGTGGCGTCGTCGTCCTCGTCGTCCTCGTCGTGGGCGGCGTGGTGGTGGTGGTGGTCGTCGTGGTGGGTGGTGTCGTGGTGGGTGGTGTGGTGGTGGTAGTCGTCGTGGTGGGTGGTGTGGTCGTCGTCGTGGGTGTGGTCGTCGTGGTGGTGGGCGGTGTGGTCGTCGTGGTGGGGATCGGGATGGTGGTCAGGCAGCCCGACGAGTCGATGGTGTGCAGGGCCTTCCTGGACGAGATCTCCGTGACCACGCCCGAGCCGTCCAGCGCCACCCGCCACAGCGTGCTGCGACCGCCGTGGTTGTTGTTCGTGGCGTACAGCGCGCCGTCCGGCGCGAGGGTCACCGCGCCGTAGCCGCTGCCGCCGGGCAACCGGCCGGCGCCGGGCACGGCCTTCGTCCGGCCGGTGCGCGGGTCGATGCTGACCACCACGCCGTGGCCGCGCGGGTGCGTGGCGACGCCGTAGAGCAGGCCGTCGTCCGGGTTGAGGTCGAAGTCGTCGACCGTCGTCCCCTCCGACGGCCACAGCCACGCCTGGTGCACCACGTGCCCGAACGTGGGGCTGTCCCGGTCGATGTCGACCGAGTTCAGCCACGGACCGACGCGCACGACCAGCCGTTCGTCGACCACCACGCCCGCCGTCGCATTCCGCAGCAGGGGCGAGGGGCGCGGCGCCTTCGCGACCACCCGGCCCGTCCGGTCGAGGGCGACGAGCCTGCCGTGGTGGTCCACGCCGTACACGAGGTCCTGCTCGGAGGAGAAGCCGATGGCGTTCAGCCGCACGTCGAGCGTGGTGAGCGAAGACGTCTCCCCGGACGGCAGCCGCACCCGGAAAACGGTCGACGGGCCGTGGGCCTCCGCCTCGACCTGGATGGCGGTGCACACGACCTGGGCGAGCGCCTCGATCATCCGAATCGCTCCATGGCGGCCTCGAACGCCGCGGGACTCACCCCGGCGCCACCGCCGAACGGGTTCTGCAGCTGGTAGATCGCGTACAGCAGCAGGGTGATGGTCGCGGCGAGGGTCGCCACGATGAGCACGTGCGTGCGGATGCGCGCCCCGCCGAACAGCAGCGGCAGGCACACGGCCAGCACGCTGCCCGCGATCAGCACGAACCACACCACCGAGGTGACACCGCCGCCCGCCGCGTCCAGCCGCTCCTGCCTGGCCTCGTACACCTGCCACAGCTGGTTCGCGGCCTCGATCTTGCGGTCGGCCTGCCACTCGTCGTTCGTCGGCGCCTCGGCCACGACCCGGCGCAACTGGTCGAGCTGCGACCAGCCGGTCGACTCGAACGACGTGCCCTGCGTCATGCCGGGCCACTCGTCGTCGATCACGGTGGCGGCGTAGTCGCGGGACAGGTTGCGCACCTGCTCGCCGGTCTCCGCGGACAGCGAGTCGCTCGCCCACGTGGCCGCCACCAGCCCATCCGCCTCGCGGTAGGAGACCTCACCCGCCTGGGTGACGGCGTCGAACAGGGCGATGAGCACGAACGCCACCAGGACCGCGTGCAGGCCGCCCACGATCGTGAACACCTGGCCGGCGGACTCGTTGTTCGCCGAGCGTCCTTCCAGCTCGCCGTACTTGCGGATCAAGTAAGCCATGACGGCGGCCACGATCGCCGCGCCGCCGACCCACAGCAGACCTGTGAGGTAAATGCTCATCGACACCCTTTCGTCACTCGGGATGAATTCCACAGATCCGCCGATTTCACTCACCCGAAAGCTAGTGATCGACCCGATCCGGTGAGAAGTGCGTTCATCCGAGTGCCAAGAAACCCCAATCTCTCAGGTGACACGCTCACCCCGCACGAGCAGGAGCGCCAGCTGGAAGCCGCCAGAATGCGGAGAAATCCAGCTCATCGAGCTAACCCATTAGCCCGATCGAGTTGTTTGCGTCACGACAGACCGTCGTGGGCCCCCAGAATATCCGCTCAGCCCGCGAACAGCAGCGCCAAACCGCCCGAGGTGTAGCCGACCATCAGGACCAACAACGGCACCTGACCGGTCAGGTGCCTGCTCGCCGGCAGCAGCCGCAGCGCGCGGTCGTGCGCGGACACCACGGCCAGCAGGTGCCCGGCGAGCACCGCGCCGAGCTGCACCGATGCCACCAGCACGGGCGCGGCGAGCGCGTCGTCGGGGGTGAAGCCGGTGATGCCGAACAGCAGGGCGACGCCCCGTTGGCCCTCCACGGCGAGCAGCGAGAAGTAGTGCGCCACGACGTACCCGGCGACGATCGGCACCATCGAGTGCGCGAGCTGCCCGCCGAACGACCGGCACGCCAGCAGGTAGCTGCCCGCGACCAGTGCCACGGCCGCCACCAGCCCCGCCGTGTCCGGCACGGACAGGCGTTCCCAGGCGGGGGTGGAGCCGATGCTGTCGAACGCGGTCGAGCCGAGCAGCACCGCCACCACCGCGACCAGGCCGGGCCGCACGGGCGTGGCGACGAGCGCGCGGAACGGGTTGCCGCGCAGCGGCGACAGCCGGCCCAGCAGCGTCGAGAACACCTCGAACCCGTCGGCGCGCTCGAACCACGTGCGGCCGAACACGACGCCGCCGGCGACGTTCACCACCGCGTGCGCCACCAGGAACCACGGCAGCGCGTCCGGCGAGACCAGCTCCACCCAGGTGAACGCGAGCAGGCCGAGCGCGGCGGGCCAGTGGCCGAGCCGTTCGGGGTACGCGCGGCCGAGCGCGACGCGGGCGGCCAGGCGCAGCGGGTTGACCACCCGCCACACCGGGCCGAACAGCATCGACAGCACCGGCACGCCGACCCACACCAGCACGAACACCAGGTGCGGCCACGCCGCGGCGGGCACGAGCACCAGCCCGACCGCGACCAGCAGCCGCACCGGCCACCAGTCGCGGTCGGGTGTCGGCTCGGCGGCGTCGAACCGGGGCTTCGTCCACAGCAGACCCAGCGCCAGGAACGACGCCAGCAGCGCGACCGCCGCGCCCTGCAGCACCAGGTCCAGCGGGAGCGGCAGGTCGTGCCGGGCGCCGACGCCGTGGGCGAGGACGGTCACCGCACCACCAGCTGCACGAGCAGCGTGTCGGGGTGCGCCTCCACGTCGTACGTGCCCGTCCGGTCCACGGTGAACTTGAGCACGGCCGGTTTCCCGCTCTCCGCCTCGGCCAGCACGTCGACGCCGTGCACGTGCACGTCCACCGGCTGCTCGCTGGTGACGGTCAGCTCGACGGCCTGCCCGCGCACCGCCTCCACCCGCTGCGGCGACGCCTGGTCCACCGACAGGTTCAGCACCAGCGGGTCGGCGGAGGGCGGCGCGGCCTCGGGCGCGGACGAGCAGCCCGCCAGCACGAGCAGCGCGAGCACCAGGGCGTGAACGGTCTTCATGTGGTGGAACCAGTCCTTCTCAGGTAGTCGAATCCGCCTGCGGCGAGGCCGAGGCCGCCACCCAGGGTGAGTGCCACGAGCAGCCGGTCGACGTCGGCCGGACCGGCGAACGGCAGCTGGGAGAACCGGAAGCTGTCGAAGTCCGGTATCCCCGCCACCACCAACATCGCGCCCACGACGGCCGCCACGAACGCCGTCGCGGGCTTGCGCCGCACCGCCGCCACCGCGGCGACGACCGTCAGCGGCCACGCCACCAGGCCGACACCGCTCGCGCCGAGCAGCAGCGGCACGAACGACCCGCCCGTCACGGCGAGCGTCGAGCCGACCGCGTGCCACACGTGCGCGGCCGTCACCACGACCACGCCGACGGCCAACAGCGCCCGCGCGCGGCCCAGGAAGTAGCCGCCGAAGGCGAGCGCGGCCGTGACCAGCAGCCACCACAACGGGTTCGGGCCTGGTACGACGTCCACCTGCCCCTTGATCACCGAGTGGCCGAGCGGCACCTCCCACTGCGGCGCGGTGGTGCGTTCGTCGCGGTAGCGGTACGTCTCCCCCGGTCCGATCGCGCGGTCCTCGGTCCGGTCACCGGCTCCGCCGACGGTGATCGCGACCGCGCTCCCGTTGCGGATCTCCAGCTGCGTGCCGTGGTTGACCATCGCCGCCGTGACGCCGGGCAGCGGCGGGTCGATCCCGGTGACCCGGCTCAGGTGGTCCTGCGGCGTGAGGCCGCCCGCGTGCGCCTGGGCCGGGCCGGCGGTGGCGACCAGCAGGACGAGGGCCGGCAGCAGCGCTCTCACCGGCGGGCGGTCGGCACGAGCACCACCGCCATCAGGACGCCGTGCAGCGCGGCCATGACCGGCGCCCCGGTCCACATCTCGGTGACGCTCGGGGTCGTGCCCTGGTCGATGATGGCCGCCGCGAAGAACACCGCCCACGTGACGAACGACGCCGCCCCCGCGAAGATCCGGTACTGGGCGACCCGGCCCTCCGACGGGTTCAGCTTGAGCAGCAGCACGTCGATCACCACACCGGACACCAGGAACCCGATCGCGATGCTCATGTTGGTGTAGTTGGCGACGGCGGTGCTGAGCAGCATCACCACGAACGCCAGCAGCGTCGCCGCGCCGAACGGCAGCCGGAACCGGCGCACGGCCAGCAGCAGCGGCAGGATCATGATCAGGTTGGTGAACATGACCGACGCCGCCAGCTCGACCGCCCGGCCCGAGCCGCCCGCGCCCTTCTCGAAGCTGAACGCCCTGATCACCTGTTCAGTGGTGAACACGGTCGCGTCGGCGTAACCGGCGAACAGCAGCACCAGCGAGGTGGTGAACGCCAGGGCCAGCCCGGCGGGCAGGAACCGCCGCAGCGACGGGCTCACCACGTCCCGGTCGCTCCACAGCGTGCGCAGCGGCGTGGTGAGGATCAGCACCATCGACGAGATCAGCACCAGGTGGGTCGGGCTGAACAGGATGTCGATGCCCTGCTCGATGCCGATGAACGTGTGCCACAGGTAGTCGCCGACACCCGCCGCGGCGAACACCGGCAGCGCGACCACCGCGGGCCCGTAGCCGATCGGGACCGCGTCCAGCCCGCGCAGGCCCTGCTGGTAGTTGCGCCACAGCACCCACAGGATCCACGCGCCGGTCGCGGCGAAGCCCGAGTAGAACACCGCGTGCCACGGCGTGAAGAACGACTCGAGCTCGGGCACGTTGGAGTGCGCCCACGCGTCGAGGAACAACCCGATCGAGAACCAGGTGCCGAGCAGCACCGTGATCAGGTCCGTGCGGTAACCGGCTCGGGGGCGCCGGCTCGTCGCCGGGCTCCCCGCCAGGTCGTCAACTGCTGCTTCGCGCCCCAGTGTCATGGGACGAGCGTGCCCACGCCGGGGCGGCCCGGGAATCGTGCCAGCACCACCGCGTGGTGCGGTTAACCGCACCTTTCAGGCGTTGAGGTACCGCAGGACGGCGAGGACGCGGCGGTGGTCGTGGGGGCTCGCGGACAGGTCCAGCTTGGTGAAGATGCTGGTGCAGTGCTTCTCCACGGTCCGCTCCGCGATGAACAGGCGCTGCGCGATGGCCTGGTTGGTGCGCCCTTCCGCCATCAACGCGAGCACGGCCCGTTCCCGGTCGGTCAGCCGGTCGTCGCTGTCGTCGCGCCGCCGCACCAGCAGCCGGCTCACCACGTCCGGGTCGAACGCCGACCCGCCCGCGCCCACGCGCCGGATCGCGGCGGTGAACTCGGCCAGGTCCGACACCCGGTCCTTGAGCAGGTAGCCGACGCCGTCCGCGCCCGCGTCCAGCAGCTCGGCCGCGTAGCTCACCCGGACGTACTGCGACAGCACGAGCACCCCCGTCCCGGGGTACTGGCGGCGCAGCACCACCGCGGCCCGCAGCCCTTCGTCGGTGTGCGTCGGCGGCATCCGGATGTCCACGATGGCCACGTCGGGCCGGTGCTCGTCCACCGCCGCCATCAGCGCCGGCGCGTCCTCGACCGCCGCCACCACGTCGAAACCGGCCTCGGCGAGCAGCCGCGCCAACCCCTCGCGCAGCAGCGTCGAGTCCTCCGCGATCACGACCCGCACGGCAGCACCACCCGCACGCTCGTGCCCGTCGCCGCCGCGCTGACCACCCGCATCGTCCCCCCGTTCGCTTCGACCCGTTCGCTCAGGCCGCGCAGCCCCGAGCCGCGCACCGGGTCCGCTCCCCCGCGCCCGTCGTCGTCGACCTCCACCACCAGCCGTCCGCCCCGGCCGCTGATCACGACCTTCGCCCGGGACGCCTCGGCGTGCTTGGTGACGTTCGCCAACGCCTCGGCGACAACGTAGTACGCGGTCGTCTCCACCAACGGCGGCACGTCGGCCGGCAGGTCGAGGGTCAGGTCGACCCGGGGCTCGGCCAACGCGGTCAGCTCGCGCACCGCGCCGTGCAGGCCGCGTTCGGCCAGCACGGGCGGGTGGATGCCGTGGCACACCGCGCGCACGTCGTCGATGGTGGCCAGCACCGCCTGCTTGGCCTCGGCGGCGAGCGCGCGGGTGCGCTCCGGCGGCACGGTCTCGGCCAGCCCCAACGTCATCACCGCCGACAGCAGCCGCTGCTGGACGCCGTCGTGCAGGTCGCGCTCCAGCCGGCGGCGCTCGTCCTCGGCCGCCCGCAGCACCTTCGCGCGCGACTCGGCCAGCTGCCGGACCTTGGCCCGCAGCTCGGCGGTGAGCCGCTCGTTCTCCAGCGCCAGGCCGACGGCGGCGCACGCGGCGTCCACGAGTTCCAGGTCGAGCCCGGGGTCGTGCAGCAGCACGGCGACCGGTGCGCCGCCCCGGTCCACCCTGGTGTGCACGGAGTCCAGCGCGACCGGGTGCCCGTCCACGTCCACGTACCGCTCCTGCTCGGCCACCCAGTACGCCACGCGCAGGCTCGGGTCGTGCAGCGTGGCGGCCAGCGCCTCCTGCACGCCGTCGCGCCTGCTGTCGCCGCTGAGCCGCACCACCAGGTCGGCCACCTCGCCGCGGTCCATCCGCCGGCGCAGCAACCCGGCCAGGTAGGCGAACGGGATGCCGCTCAACGCCAGCGTCAGCACCACGTACGGCGGTTCGAGGCCCGCGCGTTCCACCGGTTCCCACACCACGAACGCGAGGATGGCCACCGCGGTCGCGCCGAGCATCGCGGTCAGGGTCCGCCGCTGCGCGATGCTGCTGCGCCGCCAGCGGTGCAGTTGCAGCACCAGCATGGAGATGCCGACGACGGCGGTCATCATCGTCTCGGACTCGACGAGCCAGGCGGCCCACGGCTGGCGCCGGTACTCCTCGGCCACGGTCAGCACCAGGCTCTCCGCGTACCCGGCGCCGACGACCAGCCGCCGCGGCAGCGTGACCAGCCTGCCCGTCGGGAACGCGACCAGCGCGTGCCCGAGCATCGAGGGCCACCCCTTGGCGAGCAGCATCAGCGCCATCGACCCGTCGGACAGGACGTAGTCGAGCAGCCAGCCGACGCCGATGAGCACGAACAGCAGCCCGATCCGGTTGCGCGGCTGCACGCGGCGGCCGATCACACCCGCGGTCACGTAGACGACGCTCACCGCGAGCATCGCGAACGGCAGCAGCATGGTGCCCAAGGTAGCCGTGCCGGCGGACCGGGCGGCTCAGCCGCGGCGCAGACCACCGATCACGACGCGCGCCAGCACGTCCGGCCGCAGGATCGACGACGGCGGCTGGAGCAGCCCGATGGTGCGGATGAACGCGGTGGCGGCCACGGGGTCGTGCGTGGCGACGCGTTGCAGCCTGGCGACGTACCGGTTCAGCGCCTTGGTGGACAGCGACCGGTGGCCGGCGATCTCCGGCAGCGCCAGGTCGCCGAGCGCGTTGAGCTGCCACACCGGGTCGATGATCTTGGCCGACGCGCGGAAGAACCGCCGCGCCAAGTCGTCCTCGCCGTCCTGCAGGCACTTCCGCAGCGCCTCGGACTCCAGCGCCGCCACCGTCATGCCCTGGCCGTAGATCGGGTTGAAGCTGCACATCGCGTCACCGAAGACCAGCAGTCCGGGCGGGAACTGCCGCAACCGCTCGTAGCGGCGGCGCAGGCTGGCCGGGAACCGGTGCGTGCGGATCTCGGTGAGCGGCTCCGAGGCGGCGACGGCGTCCTGCACGTCCGGCGGCGCGGACCGCTTGAGGAACGCCAGGAAGCCCGCCTCGTCGGTGGGCGGGTGGTCGCCCGCCATGCCGACCTGGGTGATCATCCACTGGCCGTGCTCCTGCGCGGCGAACGCGAACCCGGTCGGCCTGCCCGGCACCGGGCCGAGGAGCACCAGCTTGTCCGGGAACGGCGTGGCCGGGCGCACCAGCCGGCTCGCGTAGACCATGTCGACGTCGATGCGGTCCTCGTCGGGCGTCGGCAGGCCCAGGGACGTCAGCCAGGCCCGTGCCCGACCGGACCGGCCCATCGCGTCGATCACGAGGTCGGCGTCCAGCACCTCGTCCGCGCCGTCCCGGGTCACCTTCACACCGACCACCCGGCCGTGCTCGAACACCGGGCCGACCACGTCGCAGCCGGGCATGATCCGCACGCCGGGGTAGTCCGCGATCTTCGCCCGGATCGCGCCCTCCAGCATGGGCCGGGTCGTCTGGATGTCGGACGCCCCGGTGTCCGCGCGGACCAAGGTGTGGCCCGCGAGCACGAACCGGGCGTCGACGTTGAAGCCGACGCGCAACCCGCCCGCGTCGACCAGCTCGTCGGTCAGCCCGGGGAACATCACGTCCAGCGCCTGCTTGCCGCGCAGCAGGATCGTGTGGAAGTGCTTGGCCTGTGGCACGCCTCTCCGGTGCACGACGTCCTCGGTCAACGGGTCGCGGTCGACCACCGTGATCCGGTCGTAGAAACCGACCAGCGCGCGGGCCGCCAACAGCCCGCCCATGCTCGCGCCCAACACCACCGCATGCGTCATCCGGCGACTCTGACAGCGTCGGCAGCCGGCGTGCATCTTCGTCAGTGCGGACCTCGTGCCTCGGAGGCCGTTCCCGCGTCGAGCGGCCCGCCCGGGAGTCCCGGACGGGCCGCTCGGCCGGGCGCCGGGCGTCAGCGCTGCGGGCGCGGTGACAGCGTCACCTCGATGGTGTTGCCCGGACCCGACGTCATCCCGCTGATCAGGCCGGTGAGCGGGCCGCAGCCGGTCAGCGCCGGCAGCGTGTAGGCACCCGTGAGGGTGCCGCCCGCGAGCGGGTCGAACCCCGGCTTGGACTCCAGCGGGATCGACGCCGGTGTCTTCGTGCGGCAGTCGGGGCCGGTGCTGACCGGGATGCCGAGCACGGTGACGTGCGGCAGCTTCACCGTCATGCTGGACGTCGACCTGAGCACGCCGCCCGCCAGCGTGCCGGTGGTCTTGGCCGCCCGGGCGAACTGGATCTTCGCCTTGACCGGCACGAACCCGAAGGCCTTGAACCGGCCGGTGGTCGGGTCGAGGGTCAGGTCGGCGTCGAACGCGCCGGTGGACAGGTCGAGCGCGGCGGCGATGCCACCGGTGAGGGCGACCGTGCCGTTGGCGGCCTTGATCCTCGTGCCGCCGGTCAGGCCGTAGCCGTACTCGACGACCGGCGGGCCTTGGCCCGCCTTCGTGCGGACCTTCACCTCGGCGCTCGGGCCCGACGTGTTGCCCGCCGCGTCCTTCGCCACGACCGTGAAGCTGTACTCGGTGTCGGGCGTGAGGCCGTCGACCGCGGCCGTGGTGCCGGTCGTGGTGCCGGCCGACGCGGCGCCGTTGAACACCTCGTAGCCCGTCACGCCGACGTTGTCCGCGGACTCGTCCCACGCGAGCGCGACGCTGGTCTCGGTCTGGGCGGTGGATCGGGGGTTGCCGGGCGTGGCGGGCGCCTCGGTGTCCGGCAACGGCCGGGTGCGGACCCTCAGCGCGGCGCTCGCGTCGGACGTGTTGCCCGCCGCGTCCCTTGCCACGACGGTGAACGTGTACTCGGTGTCCGCGCTCAGGCCGTCGACGGTGGCGGTGGTGCCCTGCGTGGTCGTGGCGAGCGTGCCGCCGTTGTAGACGTCGTAGCCCGTCACGCCGACGTCGTCGGTCGCCGCCGCCCACTGCAGGGAGGCGCTGGTCGGCGTCGCGCCGGTGGAGACCAGGTCGCCCGGCGCGGTCGGCGCCCGGGTGTCCGGTGCGGCCTTCGTGCGGGCGGTGACCGGTGGGCCGGCCGGCGAGCGGTTGCCCGCCGCGTCCTCCGCCACCACGGTGAAGCTGTACTCGGTGTCGGGCGTGAGGCCGTCGACGGTGGCGCTGGTGCCCTCAACGCTCGTGGCGAGGGTGTTGCCGTTGTAGACGTCGTAGCCCGTCACGCCGACGTTGTCGGTGGCCGCGGCCCACGACAGGGGCACGCTGGTCGGCGTGGTCTCACCGGCGGTCAGGCCGGACGGGGTCGTGGGAGCCTCGGTGTCCTGCGCCGAGGTGACGGTGAACGTGTGCAGCACGGTCCGCTGGGCCGGATCGACCGGCGTGCAGTCCGCGACGAACGTGCCGAGGCCGGTGTCGGTGCCGTCGGCCTTCTTCGGGGTCATGGTGAGCACGAGGTCGTGCACCGACAGCGTCGCCGTGCCCGGCTGGTCGAACCGGAGCGCGGGCGCGGCGCCGCCGGCGTTGATGATCAGGTCGCCGCCGGTCGGGATCGGCTGGTTCGGCACGGCCGTCGGCACGGCCACGGCGAGGTGGCTCCCCGGCGACCGCACCAAGGACGTCGCGACCGCCGTGCCCTGGATGGTTTCCGCGCCGACGAGCCGCAGGCCCTGGGTCGCGGTCGGTCCGGCGTTCGACACGGCGGTGATGTCGATCTCCGGCGTGAACTCGCCGACGCCGATCTCCGCCGGCAGGTCGGTGTCGATGTCGACGGTGACGTTCTGGTTGCCGATCAACGGGAACGGGCAGGTGTAGACCTGGCGCAGCGGGGGCGTGCCGCCGACGCCGGCCGGCGCCTCGGGCGTGACGGCCGCGCCCGAGACGGCGTAGGTGTGCAGCACGGTGTCCTGGTTCGGCGTCGGCGTGCAGTCGGCGACGAACGTGCCGAGGTCGGTCGGCGTGCCGTCGGCGCGCAGCGGGGTCATCTCCAGCACCAGGTCGGTCACCTCGACGGTGGCGGCGCCGGGCTGGTCGAAGCGCAGGCCGGGCGCGGAGCCGACGGCGTCGAGCACGAGGTCGTCGCCGATGGCCGGGATCGGCTGGTTCGGCACGTCGGCGGCGACCTGCACGGTGAGCGCGCCCTGGTCGCCGGGCGCGGTGACCTTCGAGGTGGCGCGGGCGGTGCCGCGGATCGTCTCGGCGCCGACGAGCCTCAAGCCCTGCGTGGCCGTCGCGCCCGCGTTCGACAAGGCGGTGATGTCGAGCTTCGGGGTGAACGCGCCGGCGGCGACCGCGCCCGGCTGGGTGGTCTTGATGTTCACCGAGACGTTCTGGTCGCCGATCAGGGGGAACGGGCAGCTGTAGGTCTGGGTCAGGTCGCCCTGGGCGGCCGAGCCGGTGCCCGTGCCGATCGCGAGGCCCGCGACGACCGCGGTCGCGATGGCCGCCGCGCCGAGCCCGGTCAGCCCGCGGGCTGGTCTGCTGTGTTTCACGGAAACGTCCTCCCTGACGCCGAGCGCACGTCGGCAAATAAGGGGTGGAATGGTTCGCAGACGTGCTGCAAGGGGAAATTAACCACGCCGCAACACTTGCGCAAGACCGTCGGGTAACCATTCTCGGACGGGTCTGGAAGTTGTCATCTTCGGACAATTATCCAGCCTTTGACCTGCACTGATGAGACACAGAAAGGGTTATGGGGAACAATTGGCACGCGGGTGCGCAGTGCCGGGATTGTTTTTGGCACACCTATGACAAACCGCGCGCCGAGTGCTCGGCGCGCGGTCGTCGGGTGGTGCGGTCGGGTGGTGCGGTCGGATCAGAAGGTGAGCCGCCAGGCGTCCACGTAGCCGGTGTCCTGGCTGTAGACGTCCTGCACCTTGAGCCGCCACGTGCCGTTGGCGACCTCGGAGGAGGCGTTCACGGTGTAGGTGGCGACCACGTTGGGCGTGCTGGAGTTGCTGGAGCTCTTGACCCGGTAGGTGGAGCCGTCCGGCGCGACCAGGTCGATCACCAGGTCACCGCTGTAGCTGTGCTTGATGTCCACGCCGACCTTGAGGGTGGACGGCGCGTTGCCCGCGACGCCGCTCACGGTGACGTTGCTGTAGACCGCCGCGCCCGCGTCGGGGATGGTGACGTTGTCGAGGTTCTCGAAGACCTTGCCGGGCGGCTGCGGCGTGCCGCCGAGGTCGGCCGCGGCCTGGTTGATGGCCGCGGCGAACGTGCTGACCTCGGTGTAGACGCCGGGGTTGTCGGCCCGCGCGCACCCGTTGCCGTGGCTGACGATGCCGACCTGGACCCACGCGCCGCTGGTGTCGCGGCGGAACATCGGGCCGCCCGAGTCGCCCTGGCACGTGTCGACGCCGCCCGCGAGCTTGCCCGCGCACAGCTCGGCGGCCGGGATCAGGTCCGCGTAGTACGGGTCGGAGTTCTTGCACGTGGTGTCGTCGATGTAGTCGACGTTCGCCTTGAGCAGGTAGCGGGACTGGCCGCCGTTCTCCCGGGTGGCGCCCCAGCCGGCCACGGTGAACACGCCGGTGTTGTGGGCCGCGGTGGTGGCGATCGGCAGCAGCGCCGCGCCGGTGATCGGGCCGGCCAGCTTGATGATCGCCCAGTCGCCGCCGGTGGCCGTGCCGTAGGTGGGGGCGCGGTGCACGTAGGTCGACGTGCGGGTGACGCGAGTGGTGTCCTGCAGGTCCACCACGCCGTAGGTGGCGGTGATGGACGTGTTGTTGCCGGTGCGGCTGACGCAGTGCGCCGCCGTCAGCACCAGTTGGTCGGTCAGCATCGAGCCGCCGCAGCCCATGGACAGGCGCACCATCCAGGGGAACTCGCCCTTGGCGGCCTGGGTGCCGCCGACGACCATCGGCGTGGGGTTGCCGGCGTCCGGCAGCGGCGGGGCGGCGATCGCCTGACCCCCGAAGGCGGCCAGGGCGGCGACGATGCCCACACCGAGGGCAAGCGTCCTTCTCACGGTGTCGCGCACGGTTGGTCCTTCCCGCGCCCGGCCGGGATCGTGCTCGCAGGGTGGCCGGACGTCGAGATCGCAGGGAACTATCCAGCCGACCCCTCTGCCGGCGACTCATCGTGCGTGGCGAACGGCCTGCTCACAATCCGTCGATCGACGGGAGTTCTTCCGGTGTGGCCCGTGGTAGGGCGTCGTTCTGCCGGGTTCTGTGCCGCGGACTGCCGTGCCCGGGACGGTGCCGCCTCGGACAGGTTGATGTGCCGGCGAGCGGCCGGATTTGACTTCCACAGGTGTGAGTGGTTAATTACACTTGTGCCTGCCGCATCGAGCGAACGCCGCCTGTCGACCGCCGAGGAACGTCGCGAGACCGTCCTGCGCACCGCCATCGGCGCGTTCGCCGCCCGCGGCTACTACGGCACCACCACCGGCGAGGTCGCGAAGTCCGCCGGCATCTCGCAGGCCTACGTCTACCGGCTGTTCCCCGACAAGGAGGCCCTGTTCCTGGCCGTGGTGGAGCACAGCTTCGCGCGGGTCAGGGAAAGCCTCGCCGACGGGGTCGCCGAGGCCAAGGGCAGCACGCCGGAGGACGTCCTGTACGCGATGGGCGACGCCTACGCCCACCTCATCTCCGCGGAGAACACGCTCCTGCTGGTGCAGATGCACGCCCAGTGCGCGGCGATCTCCGAACCGGCCGTGCGGGAGGTCTTCCAGCGCGGGGTCGCGCGGACGGTCGAGTACGTGCGCAGCGTGTCCGGCGGCAGCGAGGAGCAGGTGCAGCAGTTCTTCGCCATGGGCATGCTGTGCCACCTGGTGGTGGCGGTGAACGCGGACGACATCGACGCACCGTGGGCAAACACCCTGTCGAAGGGCATCCGCCACTACTGATCCACCCGACCCGACCAGCGGCCTTCCTCCCGTCGCCTCACCTGTGAGCGATCAACCACTCATAACCTACCTCTGGACGTACCAAGACGACCACGCGCCGCGTCCGTGCGGCGTGCCGACCGTGCCCGGCGGTTGCCTTCTCGGACAAGGAAAACGTCGCCCCGCGAGCGTGTGCGTCCACAGTGGACCCATCTGGCCACCTCCCACCCCCCCTTCCAGCGGCACTCGTTGACGTGACACTGGTGTGATCTCTACGTTCGGAGCGACACCGCCTCGTCAACGTCGTCGAGGAAAGGGCTTTCCCATGACAGTGAGCCGACGCGGTTTCCTGGTGGCGGGTGGCGCCGGACTGGCCGCCCTCGGCACGTCCGGGCTCGGCCGGGCAGCCACCTGGGAGACCGTCATCAACGGTTCGTTCGCGAACTACAGCACGTTGGAGTCGGTCTGGAACTACCGCTACCCGTGGGGTTCGGACCACAACGGCACGGCCCGGATGTACGCGAGCTCCTCCGACCACAACCACGTGTTCCTGGAGGGGTCGACGCTGGTCATCAGGGCGACCCGGATCAACTGGAACGAGGGCAACAGCTCGGCCGACCCGTACCTGCCCATCCGGTACCACTCCGGTGCGGTGCACGCCCGGCAGCACGTGCTGGTCAACGACCAGTTCCCGAACTGGGAGGTGCGGGGCGAGTTCCAGGCCCCGTCGGCGCGCGGCACGTGGCCCGCGTTCTGGCTCACGGGTGTCAACTCGTGGCCGCCGGAGAGCGACATCCTGGAGTACAAGGGTGACGCGCGGAACTGGTTCAACACGTACAAGAACCCCTCGGGCGGGTGGTCGAACACCATCCGTCCGGTGTCGTCGCCCGGTTCCTGGCACACGTACCGGGCGTGGATCACCAAGGTCAGTGCGACGGATGTGGACATCCACTACTACCTCGACGGGACGTGGGTCGGGCAGCACCGGGGCGCCGACTTCGTCGGCAAACCGATGTGGATCATCATCAACCTGCAGATGGAAGGCTCCTCCGGCACGTCCGGCCCCACCACTGACACCTATTACCGTGCTCGCAACCTCTACGTGGGCCGCACCCGCGCTTAGCCCGTGGTGCCGAGTGCATGGCGTGTCGGCGTAGCCATGATCGATCAGGCGGCAACGGCTGGGCGGACGACGTCGCAATCGGCTCTTGGGTCTGGAGCGGGCTGGGTGTCGCCGGGTCCGGTGCCGGGCGGGGTGGGCCGGCGGAGGTGGGCAGGGTGGGGCGGGCCGTGCGGTGCGGCGGCGCCCGGCCCGCCTCCCCCGACTCGGGGAGGCGGGCCGGGCGCGGGCAGGTCAGCCGTTCGGGGTGGTGATCACGGAGAACGTCGACCGCAGGCTCGCGTAGCGGGTGTGGATGTCGGTCAGGATCGTGTCGATCGGTACGTAGTTGTTCAGTTCGCCGGAGGCGCACGCGCCCTTGCGGGACTGCTGGTTGCCTTCCAGGATGCCCAACGCGGTGTGGTCGACCTGGCTGAACAGCGGACCGCCGCTGTCACCCGGCCGCGCGCAGAGGTCCGTGTTGATGCCCACGTCGGTCGACAGGACGCGCCCGCAGCGGGTGCCCGGCTTGTAGCCCTGGCCCGCTCCGCTGTCGACCGCACCGGGAGAGTCGACCGCGTTGGACGCCGAACCGGTCGCGCACACGACCCAGCCGGCCTTGACCTGGGCCAACGTGTGGGTACCGGTGATGTACTCGTCCGCCGACGTCTCCTGCACGCCGCACGGGGTGTCGACGTTGCTGTCCATCCCACCGTTGAAGCAGTACTTGAGCACCCGGTTGCGGCCCGTGTGGTTCTCCAGCCACGTGTTGCGGGTCGGGGTGTCGACGTACAGCAGCGCCGCGTAGTCGTACGGGTAGGAGTTCTTCTCGATGCCGTGCTGCTGGAGCACGGGCACGCCGTTGTGCTGCGTCGGCGTGTTGTTGGTCTTGGTCGCCATGCAGTGGCCGGCGGTCAGCACCCAGGCCTTGCCCGGGTGGCCGCCGCCGGTGGAGCGCAGGTTGAAGCCGGCCGTGCAGCCGCCCCAGCTCCCGTCGTCCCGCTTCATGTCCAGCCGCAGGCCGCCGCGCATCGGCCCGTAGTTGAGGCACGCGAGCGGGTGGCAGGCGCCCTGGTCGGGGTACGTGGCCGCCAGCGGGTTGGGCTTGGGCAGGACCTTGGTCCGCACGGTCACACCGGACTCGTCGGCCACCGCCCGACGTGCCGCGTCACCCTCCTGCGCGACCTCGACGTCCTTGGCCACCGCGACCTTCTCCCGCGCGACCCACGAGCGCTCCCACAGGACGACCTCGTTGTCACGCTCGCTGACCGCGGGCAGGTACACCGCGTCGGCTCCGGCGCCCACCTTGGCGGCGATCCGGTCCTTGGCGGCGGTCAGGTCGGCCAACGAGTGCCGCACGGCCTGCGTGCGGACGTGCGCCCGGTCGGGCAGGTCCTCCAGCAGCCGGTTCGCGGCGGCCGGGTCGGTCAGCGCCACCACCAGCTCACCGGACGCCTGGTCGAGCCACATGCCGCCGTACTCGGCCGCGTTCTCCTCGCGCAGCACGCCGTCCAGGCGCACCGCCTCGTGCTGGAGTTCGAGCCGGCGCAGCGCCTCCCGCTCGCTGACGCCGTAGTTGTCGACGAGGTACCGCACGGACTCCGCGACCTCCGCCGGGTTCAGCGAGGCGGGTGCCGATGGCGCGGCGGTGGCTCCTCCCGTCGCGCTCACCACGGTCGCCGCGACGACCAGCGAGGCGAACAGGGCCCCCAAGCCCTTTGCTCTGCCCACGGACATCTCCTTGCTCGGTGGATGGGGAACATGAGCATTCAACCTGACGTGGACTAGCCGCATCGGTGAAGCCCTGCCGCGCGGGGCGAAGACGGGTAGTCCTACCTACTTCACGTCCTCACGCGGTCGATCGGTTGTCACGAAGTCCGTCGGGGACCCCGTCAGGCGTCGAGGAAGGGGATCAACTGCTCCTCCTCGTAGGTCAGGTGGGCCTCCAGCTCGCCGATCAGCTGGTCGACGTCGGCGCGCAGGGTCGCCGCGTCACCGCGTTCGAGGGTCTGCCGCAGCCGTGCCAGCAGGTCGGCGATGGTCGCGTGCTCCTCGGCGAGCCGGTCGAGGGTCGGCGCGAGTTCCGGGAACCGGTCCCGCAGCATCGGGAACATGCCGCGGTCCTCGGACGTGTGGTGGAAGCTCAGGCCCTGGCACGCGGTCAGGCAGTTGACCTTGAGCTGCGCGCCGAGCGTCGGCTTCGACCCGGCGACCTCCCGGCGGATGGTGGCGAGCTCCCGCCGGAACGCGCCGTGCACGAGCTTGAGCGCCGCGCCCCAGCTCGTCGCGTTCGGCGGGCCGCCGGCGACCTGCGCCAGCGCGACCACGGGGATCCGCCGGGTCGTCTTGGCCTGGTACTCGGCCCAACCCGGGTCGGACTCGACGGCCCGGTCCCACAGCTCGTCGCGTTCCGGGCCGTCCAGCACGGTCGCCTTGGCCTCGTAGGTGAAGACGCCGTCCTCCACCTGCGCCACCGGGTTGGCCACGAGGTTGTGGAACCAGGCGGGGTGGCGTGGCGAGCCGCCGCCGGACGCGATGACGACGATCCGGTCGCCGTCCGGCAGGTAGCCGAGGGGGTTCGTGCGGCGTGCGCCGGTCCGCGCGCCGGTGGTGGTCAGCAGGATGAGCCTGCCTCCTTCGAAGGGACCGCCGACGCGGCCCGCGTTGGCGCGGAACTCGTCGATCACCTGCTGGTTGAAATCCATCTGCGGTTCGTCTCCTGATTTTGGGCATGACCGGATCACCACGGGTGAATTGCGCCGTGGTTTTCGGTGAAGGTTTTGTGGAGGCGCGCGGGCACGACGGTCCCACGCGGTGACGCGCACGCGCGCGTCAGTGCGCCGATGCGCTGGTGTGGGGATCAACGGGGTGCGGGTGCGTCGCGGCTACGTGCGCGGAAACCCGGGAAACCCCGGTGTGCGGCGGGCCTCTGGCCCACCCGGCGGTCAAACCTTGGCCGGGTGACTCTCTCGCTCGTGGCTCAAGGCCGACCCGGCAGTCACGAGCGAGAGCATATCTTGTGAATGCGACGTCGGGCAACATCCGTCATTGTGCGACGATCGATGACGTGCCCCGTCTTCTTTTCCTGCTGTTGTTCGTGGTGTCCGCGTGCACCGCCGCGCCGCCGGTTCCGCCGCCGTCGCCGTCCGCCGAAGCCTGCCCGACCGGCGTGGAGTACGCGGTGACGGGCGAGGAGGCTGCCTCGGGCCTGCGGGTGCTGACGCTGGAGCTGACCAACTGCGGCACGGAGGCGTTGGAGCTCGAGGGCTACCCGTCCGTCACGGTCCTCGACGCCGACCGCGAGCCGCTGACGATCGCCGTCGGGCGCGGGTCGTCCGGGATCTCCGCGGTGGAGGCGTTCGACGCCGAGCCCCGGCCGGTCGCGGTGGGGCCCGGCGAGTCCGCGGTCACCGGGTTGTTGTGGCGCAACACCTACACCGACACGTCCGCGCCGCCGGCGGTCGGCGAGCACCTGGAACTCGCCGTCGCCACCGGCCGGCCGGCGCAGGTGCTCACCCCGACCCGGGAGAACGGCGATCCCGTCACGATCGACCTCGGCAGCTCCGGCAAGCTCGGCCTGCGGCCGTGGACCGCCGCGCCCTGACCGCACACCACCGGCGCGGCCGAGCGGCTACGCCCGCATCACGGTGGAGATCGGGATGCGGGCCGCGCGCAGCGCCGGGACGAGCCCGCCGAGGATGCCTGCCACCAGGCCCGCGACCACACCGGCCACGCCCGCCTGCCACGGGAACGCCGTGCCCTCCAGCGACGGGAACCGCGAGCCGAACACCATCAGCGCCAGCTTCAGCCCCACCACGCCCGCGCCGATCGCCAACGCCGCCGTGAGCAGGCCGGTCAGCAACGTCTCGGCCAGCACGATGCCCGCCAGCAGCAGCCGGGGCGTGCCGACGGCCCGGCGCAGCGCGAACTCCTCGATGCGCTCGCCGACCGTGGCCAGGCCGACGTTGAGGATGCCCGCCACGCCGATCAGCAGCACCAGCGCCGCCATGCCGAGGAAGATCCAGCGCATCAACGCCAGCTCCGTGGACATGCGCTTGAGCGTCTCCACCGTCTGGACCTGGATGCGGTCCGCGGGCGTGCCCGCCGCGACCAGCCTGGCGCGCAGGACGTGCTCCACCTCGACTGCGGCCGGCGTCATGAGCACCTGGAGCCCGGGGCCCATCTCGCTGCCGCTCATGCTGGTCACCGGCAGCCAGTTCAGCAGCTCGTCGGACCGCACGTAGGCGGTCGGCTGGTAGCCGCCGTCGTCCACCACGCCGACGAACTGGGGCGTGGGGTTGGCGTCCGCGCCGTCGACCCTCATCTCCGCCGGCACCTGGTAGCGGCTGAACGCCTTCGCCGCCTCCAGGTTGAGCACGAGCCTGGGCGCGAGCGACGGCGCGCCGTCGAAGTCGAGCCACCGGCCCTGCGACGGGCGGAACGGCCGGAACTGGCGGATGTCGCCCGTCAGCCCGACGAGTTGCAGCTCGATCGCCTGGCCCTGCGGCGAGGCCGCGTTGCCGTCGTCGAGCGGGCGGCAGCCGTTCTCGTCGCACGTCATCCGGGCGCCGCCGGGCTGGTCGATCGGCCCGCCACCCTCGTTGATCGGCTTCACGCCGGGTTCGCCGATGATCGCCCGCGCGCTGGTCATGGCGACGGCGTCGGTGCGGCCCTTCAGCACCTCCAACGCCACCGGCACGGCCTGACCCTCCGGCGACAGGTACATCTGCCGGGTGCCGTCCTTGCCCTGGTACAGCTCGACGTCGGCGAGCATGGCCCGGTTCGCGATCTCCGCGCCGGCCTGCACCACGACCACGGCCAGCACGCCGAGGAACAGGCTGACCATCGACAGGAACGTGCGCAGCTTGCGGGCCCGGATGCCCTGGCCGCCGATGATCAGCGACGCCCGGAGCCTGCCCGACAGCCTGATCACGCGACCACCCGCTGCCCGGCCGGGCGCAGCAGGCCGTCGGACAGGTGCAGCACCCGCCCCATCTTCGCCGCGTGGTCGTGGTCGTGGGTGACGAGCACGAGCCCGCAGCCCACGTCGGTGGCCTGCCGCAGGACTTCGACGACGAGGTTGCCGGTCTCGGTGTCCAGCGCGCCGGTCGGCTCGTCGGCCAGCAGGATCCGCGGCTCGCGCACCAGGGCGCGGGCGATCGCGACGCGCTGCTGCTCGCCGCCGGAGAGCCGGGGCGGCTTGTGCTTGGCGAGGTGGCCGATGCCGACGCGGTCCAGCGCCGCCAGCACCTTGGCCCTGCGCTTGCGCCTCGGCAGCCAGCCCTGGCCGTTGACCAGCGCCATGGCCACGTTCTGCGCCGCGGTGAGGTGCTTGAGCAGGAAGAAGCGCTGGAACACGAACCCGAACTCGGCGCTGCGCAACGCGGCGGCCTTGCGTTCGGGGATCTTCGTGATGTCGCGGTCGCCCAACAGGTACTGGCCGCCGTCGGGTCGGTCGAACAGGCCGATCAGGCTGAGCAGCGTGCTCTTGCCCGAGCCGGAGCGGCCGAGGATGGCGACGCTGTCGCCCGCGTGCACGGTGAGGTCGACGCCCGCGAGGATGGTGCGCGGCTCGTCCTGGCCCTTGAGGGTCTTGGTCAGGCCGGTGAGGTGGATCAACGGGGGCGACGCCACCGGCGGCGGCACGAGCAGGGGTGACGTGGTCACTTGCGCCCCGCTCCCGGCTCGACCTGGCCCGCGGCCTCGCCGGGTGGCAGGTTCGGTCCGGGCACGGCCAGCGTCTCCTCGCCCGTCAGGCCCGACTTGATCTCCACGACCTTGCCGTCGGTCAGGCCGAGCTCGACGTCCGTGGTCACCTTGGCGCCGTCGGGGCCGACCACGTCGACCTTGCCCTTGCCCTGGCCGCCCGCGACCGCCTCGACCGGCACGACCAGCGCGTTCTGCGCGGACGCGGTGACCAGTTCGAGGGTGGCGGCGGCGCCGTTGACCATCTTGACGTCGGCGGGCGCGGTGCACACCAGGCGCAGTCCGGTCGGCTCGGAGGAGGTGTCGGGCTCCCGCGGCTGTTGCTGGGGCGGCGGCGCGGGGGTGTTGGCGCCGGTGGCGTCGGTGTCGTCCGGCTCGGGCTGCGTGGGCGGCGGCGCGGGCACGGTGCCGACGGGCAGTGCCGCGATCGTGCCGAGCAGCGTGCACGGGAACGGACCGGGGCCGTTCTTGATCTGCGCCTGCACGACGCCCTGCGCGGCGTCGGAGATCCGGTAGGCCTGCTCGCCGTCGATCTCGGCGACGATGCCGTAGCCCGCGTGCTTGGCCGAGGCGATCGGCATGCCCGCGGTGACGGTGGCGCGGTCGTCGACCAGGCGTCCGCCGAACGTGGAGCCGGCGGGCACGTCGACGTTGGTGGGCTTGCCGTCCGTCCAGACCGTGGCGATCCGGGTCGGCCTGGTCGGCGTGGCGGTCGGCTCCTCCACGGTCCAGTAGCGCACCTGGCCCGCGACCGGGGCCACGATCCCGAACAGCGGGTTCATGGTGACCTTGCCGGTGAGGCTGACCTTGTTGGTCAGGTCCTGCCTGGTCGGCGTGGCCGTGGTCTGCACGGTGCCGCGTGGCGCGAGCTCCGGGTTGACCGGTTCGGCTCCGGTCGACGTGCACGAGGCCGCGGCGAGCACCGCCGCGGCCAGTCCGCACACGCGGACGAAGGCAGATTTCGACACCGGTCCCCCCAAAGCGATTCCCCTATCCGGTCTCGCCAATTTACCCATATGACGCCGGGGGGATCATCGGGGTTGCGTGACAACGGGAAACCGCTCTCACCCCGGTCGGGAGGAGAGCGGTTTCCGGTGGTCAGGGGTCTGCTACGCGACGGCGTGCAGGTTACCGTCGGCGCCGGCGAGGCAGCGGGCCGAGCCCGCGCCGCCGTTGACGAACTCGGTGAGGCAGCGGCCGAACTGCTCGTGGCCGGCGGCGTTGGGGTGGAACGACTGCTGGGCCAGGTGGAGGCCGATGGCGTCCAGGCCGCCGGTCACCAGCGCGTACGGGTCGACGGTCAGCCTGCGCTGCCACTCCCCCGCGGAGCTCTCGCCCTTGCTGCACGCCTCGTGGTTCTCCGTAGCGCGGGAGAGGTCGAGGAACTTCACGCCCGACCGGGTGGCCACCCCGCGCAGCGCCTCGGACAGCTGCGGCACGGCGGTCGTGCGGCCGTAGCCCGCGTCGGCCAGGCGCAGCGGGCAGCCCTGGGGGCCGTGCAGGTAGCGGTCCATCTTCTCGGTCACCGGCGAGGCGTACGAGGTGAGGACCAGGTTGTAGGAGGACGTGGCGTAACCGGCCTGGGTCATCGCGGTGCGGACGTCGCGCAGCGCGTTCTCGACCTTGGGCGCCATCCCGGCCAGCCGGCCGGGCCACTCGCGCTCCAACGTGGACCGGCAGCTCGCGCCGAACGGGTTCACCCACGCGGCCACGCAGTCGACCATGGTGTCGGCGAACCGCACGTCGTCGTTCGCGCCGACCTGCACGACGACCGTGGTGACGCGGTACTGCCGGGCGATGTCGATCAGCCGCCGCGCCTGGGAGCCCTCGGTGTAGTGCACGGTGTCGGCCAGGGACACGTTCGCCGAGTCCGCGCCCGAGCACGCGAGGTTGAACGTCCGGTCGGCCAACTGGGTGCGGTGGACCATGGCCCGGGTGGAGCGGTGGCACCAGTTGCCGTTCTCGCCCTCGGTGCCCGGTTCGTAGGACCCGGCGCCCTCGCCGGACATCGCGCTGTCGCCGAGCGACACCACGGCGGTCTGCCGGTCGTCGACGGCGCCGGCCGTGACGGGGACCGCGAAGAAGGTGGAGCCGGTGAGCAAGAGCGCGCCGACCACGGCGCCAACCTGTTTCCGCGACACCGCAGGCCTCCAAATGGGGTTGCCGTCGATCGGACGTGATCCGACCGTAGGGTGCGCGTAACGTGCCGACAACGTCCGATCGGCTGTTTTGCCCGAACCTTCGGCGGTCCGCAGGCGATCGGCCCACCTCGGGTCGACGTCGGTCCACAAAGGAACGCGCGGGCGATCAGCCCCAGACGGCGAGGTGGTCCGCGCAGGCCCGGGAGACGGCGGCCTCGTCGGACCCGTCGGTCAGGTGGCCCATCGGCAGTCCCGCGCGGACGTCGGCGGGCAGGTCCTCCACGATCTCGGCGACCTTCTGCGCCACCCACCGCGCCTCGGCGCGGCCGCCGGCGAACATCCGCGCCACGTGGGTGCAGGAGAGCGCGGCGGCGGCGAAGTCGGCGGGCGGGATCGACGCGCCGCACTCGGCCAGCGCGCCCGCCAGCACGTCGCGCACCTCGCCCGAGTCCCTGCCGCTGAGCCCGGCCAACGCGCGAAGGTCGTCACCGTCGTGTCCCTCGACCAGCCAGTGGGCGGCCCAGCCGGGCACGTCCTCGACGGGGACGGCGTCCAGGGCTGCCCGGAGCGCGACCAGTTTCGGCGTGGGGACCATGCGCCCATCCTGCGGTGCGGAGAGCCGTGGGTCGAACGAGAAAGAGCGGTGCGGTGGAGCGGAGGGAAGGCCGCCCCACCACACCCGGTCGGGACCGCTACTCGTCGAAGCCCAGGTCCTCGCCCCCGTCGAACGCCTCGTCGACGACCTCGCCCAGCACCATGCCGCCGACGACACCCGCCGCGACACCGCCGACCACCGCGCCCATGCCCGGCCCGCGGTGGTGACCGTGGTGGCCGTGCTGACCCGGGTGGCCGTAGGCGGCGTGGCCGCCGCGTTCGGCGATCTGCGCCATCCACTGGCCGACCGCGCCCGCCCAGTCGGTGTTCACCGCGTCGGCGTGCGAGGCGGTGAACCGGCCGAAGGCGTCCGAGCCGGACGAGAACATGCCGCCCCGCTTGTCCGCCTCCAGCACCACGACCAGCTCGTGCGGGCTGGTCACGAAGGTCAGCTCGACCTCGTTCACCCGGCCCGCGAACTGCGCCGGCGGGAAGAACTCGATCTCCTGGTAGAAGCCGAGTTCCTGGTGCACGCCGTGGATCCGGCCCGCCTCGACGTCGGCGGAGCGGAACTGGAAGCCGAGCTGCCCGAACGCGTCGAGCACCCGGTCCTGCGACGGCAGCGGCCCGACCAGCACCGGGTCCAGGTCGCCCTTGTCCGGCGCGCCGGAGATCACCAGCTCGGTCCGCACGCCGACCGTCACGCCGGGCAGCGGCTGCCCGCCGACCGCCGTGATCGGGGTTTCCCACGGCAGCGGCAGCTGGAACGGCACGGCCACCAGCTGACCGGCCGAGACCCGCACGTCCTGCGCCACGTCCAGGCGCAGGAACTCGGCGACGCCGCCGAACTCGTGGTCGCCGTGCTCCACCTCGACCCTGGTGACGAGGGACAGCACGATCCGGTCGATCCGGGCGTCGTTGCTGCCGCCCTGGATGCGCACCTGGCCGGTGATCACCTGGCCGGGCTGGGCGTGCGGCGTGTCGAGGACGGTGTCGACGGACGGTCCGCCGACGCCGAAGGCGCTGAGCATCCGCTTGAACATGGGGTGGTGTCCCTCCGGGGCGTGGTCAGTTCGGTTGGTCGGTCTCGTCCTCGAAGTCGCCGATCAGCTCTTCGAGGAGGTCTTCGAGCGCGGCGATGCCGACCACGCGGCCCTCCGCGTCCGCCACCAGCGCCAGCTGCGCCCGCTCCGCGCGCATCCTCGTCACCGCGCCCGCGACCGGCAGGCCGGCGGACAACGTCAACGGCGTCGTCATCAGGTCGCGGGCCGGCGTGTCGGCGCCGGCGGCGGTCGCCCGCACGGCCTCGCGGACGTGCACCAGGCCGACGAACCGCCCGTCGGCGTCGGTCACCGGGAACCGCGAGCGCCCGCACGCGCGGCTGCGGTCCTCGATCGCCCGCGCGCCGAGGTGCTCGGCGACGGTGACGGTGCGCTCCACCGGCACCATCACCTGCGCCACGGTGGTCTGCTGGAGCTGCAGCATCCGGGTCAGCAGCCGCCGCTGGCCCTCCGGGATCAGGCCGTGCTCGGCCGACTGCCGCACGAGCATCCGCACGTCGTCCGGGTGGTGCTCGTGGGTCAGCTCGTCCTTCGGCTGCACCTTCACCAGGAGCAGCAACGCGTTCGTGGTCGCGTTCAGGCCGCTCAGCAGCCGGCGCACGGCGTGCGCGAACGCCCGGAACGGCATCGCCAGCAGCAGCGCCGACCGCTCGGGGTGGCTGATCGCCCACGACTTCGGGGCCATCTCGCCGAGCACCATGTGCAGGAACACCACCAGCACCAGGCTGATCGTGAACGAGATCGCGTACGACACGCCGGACGGCAGGCCGACCGCGAGGAACAGCGGGTCGAGCAGGTCCGCCACGGCGGGCTTCGCCAACGCGCCCAACCCCAGCGTGCACAGCGTGATGCCGAGCTGCGCCCCGGCGAGCATCAGCGACAGCTCGCGCACGCCCGCCAACGCGGCCCGTGCCGCGCGGCTCGTCTCGGCGGCTTCCTCGAGCCGGTGCCGCTTCGCCGCCATCAGGGCGAACTCCGCGGCGACGAAGAACGCGTTGGCCGCCAACAGCAACAGGGACAGGAGCAACGACCACGTGGTGCTCATCGGGGCACTCCCGTGCTGAGCAGGACCCGGCTGGGCACGTGCCGCGCCACGGCCGTGACCCGCACGCGGACCGCGCCGGTCTCGACCTCGTCGCCCACGTCGGGCGTGCGGCCGAGACGGTGCAGCACCAGGCCGGAGACCGTGTCGTAGCTGTCGTGCGCGGGCAGCTCGATGCCGGTGGCGTCGGCGATCTCGTCGATCCGCAGCCGGCCCGGCACCTCCCACCCGTCGGCGCGCCGCTCCACGGTGTCGCGCACCACGTCGTCCTCGTCGTGGATCTCGCCGACCAGCTCCTCGGCCAGGTCCTCCAACGACACCACGCCCGCGAAGCCGCCGAACTCGTCCACCACGCACGCCAGCTGGCGGCGTTCGAGGCGGAGCCGTTCCAGCACGGCGGGCAGCGGCAACGTCGACGGCACCACCAGTGCGGGTGACGCGATGTCACCCACCGGTGTGGTGGCGCGGTCCTCGGGCGCGACGGTCAGCACCTCGGCCAACCCGACCACGCCGCGCAGGTCGTCCAGCCCGTCGCCGACGACGGGGAAGCGGGAGTGGCCGGTGTCCAGCAGCTCGACCACCCGCGTCACCGGCTCGTCGGCGCGGACCGCGCGCACCGAGACCCGCGGCGTCATGGCCTGGTCGGCGACGAGGCCGCGGAAGTCGAGGCCGCGGTCGAGCAGGCGGGACAGCTCTGGGTCGAGGTGGCCCCGCTCCTGGGCCTCGCCGATGATCTGCCTGAGGTCGTCCGGCGTGGCGCCCTGCGGCAGCTCCTCGACGGGCTCGATGCCGACCGCGCGCAGCAGCCGGTTCGCCGCCGCGTCGAACAGCCGGATCACCGGGCCGGTGACCTTGAGGTAGGCCAGCGTGGACGTGCTCAGCGCCTTGGCGAGGGCGTCCGGTTTCGCGATGGCGAGGTTCTTGGGGAACAGCTCGCCGAGCACCATCTGGACCGCGGTCGCGAACGTGAGCGCGACGGCCATCGACAGCGGCACGGTCAGCGCGGGTGACAGGCCCGTGTTCTCCTCACCGAGGACGGCGGCCAGTCCCTCGCCCAAGAGGGGTTCGGCGACGTAACCGGCGAGCAGCGCGGTCACCGTGATGCCGAACTGGGCGCCGGAGAGCATGAAGGAGAGGCGTTGCGTGACGCGGTAGGCGCGTTCGGCGGCCTTGTCGCCGTTCTCGGCCTGCTGGCGCAGCCGGCCCCGGTCCACCGCCATGTAGGCGAACTCCTGGGCCACGAAGTAGCCGGTGGCGGCGGTGAGCAGCACGATCGCCAGCGTGCCGGTGAGGATCAACATGGTGCGGTGCCGTTCAGCCGGGCCTGACCCGGCCTGTTACTTCCGTCTTCGTCGGCCATACCTCACACTAGCACGTGACACTGTATGGTTTGAGGCGAATTGGTCCATGTCACGCGGGCGGGAGGTGAGCGGTGGCGGAGGTGCTGCTCAAGATCGGCGAGCTGGCCGCGCGCGCCGGCGTCAGCATCCGCACCGTCGACTACTACACGAGCCTGGGGCTGATCTCGCCCGCGCAGCGCACGGCGGGCAACTACCGGCTCTACGGGCCCGGTGACGTGGAGCGCATCCACCTCGTGCAGCGGCTGGAGGTGCAGGGCGTGCCGCTGGACGAGATCGCGACCGCGTTCACCACGCGGCAGGCCGACGTCGGCCCCATCCTGGACCGGATCGACGAGGACCTGCGGGCGTTGCAGACGGCGGCGGAATCGGCGTCGCCGGAGGCGCACGGCGTGCTGACGGCCATCGCGAACCGCGTGCACTCGCTGATCACGTTGGCGCTGGAGATGCCCCCTCTCCCCTGACCCGCGCGCCGTCGTCGGCCCCGCCGTGCGGACGACGGGGGCCGACGACAGACCCGATCAGCCCAGCCAGGGGCCGAAGTGCTCGGCCACGACGGTGGTCAGGCCGCCGACGCTGAGCCGGCCGTCGACCTCGATCACCCGCAGGCCGTGTTCCCGCGCCCGGTCGACCACGTCCTCGGCCAGCAGGCGGTCACGCTCCAGGCGGTTCGCCTGCGCCCGTTCCGGGTCGCTCACCGCCGCGGAGACCTTGGCCGCCCTGGGCAGTTCGCGCAGTTGCCGTTGCCGGAACGCCTCGGTCGGCACCAGGAACACGGCCTGGCGCGGGTCGGCGATCAGCGGCGCGACGAGCTCCGGCCGCAGACCCCACCCCTCGGCGACGAGCGGACGGCCGCTGGACAGGGCGCGCAGGTCGTCGAGCACCATGCCGAAGCGCTCGGCGTGGCTGTGCTTGCTGTGCTCGGCCATCTCCTGCGGCGACGGCCGCACCCACGTCGTGTCGGGGTCGTGCGCCTGGAGGGTCTGCCACGCGTGCCGGTGCGGGTAGCGACCGGCCTGCGCCAGGGCGCGGTCGTAGTGGCCTCGGGCGTCGTGGAAGTCGTAGTGGTAGGCGGTCAGTCCGAATCGGCGTGACAGGAGCCAGGCGACGGTCGACTTGCCCGACCACTGCGCGCCACCGATCCACAGGACAGTGCTGAGTTCACCAGAAGGTCCCCACCTCATGGTGGCAAGGGTGACTGCTCCCAAAGGGGTATACAAGTCTTGTTTTTGCTGGTCAGAAGTGGTTTAGTAGTAGGAGTTCAGCCGGTTGCACGGTCCCCACCCCGCAACCGGCGGCAGTCAGGCCCCGTCCGTCGCCGGTTCGGTGTGCACGGTGACGGCGGTCAGGCGTGGGACGGCGCGCTTGAGGTGGTGCTCGACCTCGTGCGCGATGCGGTGGCCCTGCTCGACGCTCAGCCCCGCGTCCACCGCGATCGCCAGCTCCGCCCGCAGCACGTGGCCCGTCCAGCGCATCCGCACCCGGTCGGCCCGCACCACGCCGTCGACCTGCGCGGCGGCGCGTTCGGCCAGGTCCACCGACGCCGGGTCGACCGCGTCGAGCAGCCGGCCGAAGACCTCGCCGGCCGCGTCGCGCAGGACGACCAGGATGGCGACCGTCATGCCCAGGCCGACGAGCGGGTCGGCGGCGGGGAAGCCGAGGGCCACGCCGGCGCCGCCCAGCACCACGGCCAGCGAGGTGAAGCCGTCGGTGCGGGCGTGCAGGCCGTCGGCCACCAGCGCGGCCGAGCCGATGTCCCGGCCGACGCGCACGCGGTAGCGGGCGACCAGCTCGTTGCCGAGGAACCCGACCACGCCCGCCGCGGCCACGACCCAGAGGTGCCGCACCGGCTGCGGGTCGAGCAGGCCGCGCACCGACTCGTACCCGGCGTACACCGCCGAGGCGGCGATCACCAGCACGATCACGACGCCGGCCAGGTCCTCCGCGCGGCCGAGGCCGTAGGTGAACCGGCGGGACGCGGCACGGCGGCCCAGCACGAACGCGATGGCCAGCGGCACCGAGGTGAGGGCGTCGGCGACGTTGTGGACGGTGTCGCCCAGCAGGGCGACCGAGCCCGTGACCAGCACCAACACCGCCTGGACGACCGCCGTGGCGAACAGCGCCACGAACGAGACGACCAGCGCCCGCATCCCGCGCTTGCTGCTCTCGAGGGCGCTGTCCACGCGGTCCGCCGAGCGGTGCCCGTGCCCGTGGCCATGTCCGTGCGTTCTGTCGGTCACCGTTCCGCCTCTGGTCGACCTGTGGGAGCTGTCAGCATACCTGCGCAGTCACGCAGATACGCAACCAAGTAGGCTTGCGCCATGCACACCGCGTTGTCGGACTTCGACATGCCCAACGACGAGCAGGTCCACCTGGCCGCGGAGTCGTTCCGCCTGCTCGCCGACCCGACCCGGATCAAGGTGCTCTGGGCGTTGTTGCAGGGCGAGTCCTCGGTGGCCTGCCTCGCCGAACTGGCGGGCGCCGCGCCGACCGCGGTCAGCCAGCACCTGGCCAAGCTGCGCCTCGCGGGTCTGGTGAAGGGCCGTCGGGAGGGGACGTTCGTCTACTACTCCGCCGCGAACGACCACGTGAAATCCCTTCTGGCGCAAGCGCTCTACCACGCCGACCACGTCGACCGGGACATCCCGCCCGCCGACGACGCCGAGCAGGAGGTCGCGCACCACAAGCACTGAGCGGCACCGGCGGTTTCACCCTTACGTCGCAACGAACCGGGCTTATCAGTGCAGCTCAGCGGGTATCCGAAGCTCCCCACCCGGTTCGACGAGGAGCAGGACTATGGGCACCTCCCCCTCCCCCTTCCGCGACGGGAGGCCGTGATGGCGCAGTCGCGGGACCTGATCGACATCCGCAGCGGAGACCTCTTCCACCAACCCGTCCCCTACGGCCTGGTGTACCCGACGTGCACGGCGGACGGCGAAGCGCCGCCCAGCCAGCGCGGCCGGACCTGGGAGCACCTCACCGCGTCGGGTCGCGAGCTCCAGCCGGTTTCCCGGTGAAGCGCGGCGGTTGTCCCCCGACGGGGCCGTGGGCAGCAGCCCACGGCCCCGTTTTCGTTGCGGTGAAGCGAAAAACCAGCGACGGCTGGGTGACGTGACGCGGTGGGCGTGACCGAGTTCGTCCCTCCCGAGTGGACGGTCGAACGGGTTCGGGCGAACGAGGCCGAGCTGGAGCGCATCCACACTTCGCCGACTCCGGCAACGGGCCCGCGATCCGGGTCGACCACCGGCTCGACACGACCGTCGACCGGTGGCGCACAAGAGCAACGCGCTCATGGCCCGCCTTGCGCGCCGACCCGCGCCGCGCACACCGGGCAGTCCGGCACCGCCCGGTCCGGCACGCCGAGCGCGGCGAACCCCTCCGCCGCCGCGCACCACGACCGCGCCGCCTCGCCGTGCCGCCCCGCGGCGCACTCCGCCCGTGCCATCCCGTGGCGCCCGCGTGCCCGCTCGTACCGGCCGCCGAGGCGCCGGGCGTGCTCGAAGTGCCGCAACGCCAGTTCCGGCTCGCCGGTCGCCAGGCGCAGCAGCCCCAGCTGGTACCGGACCTCGCCGAGCAAGGGCGGGTCGTCCGCCACGACGCCGACCGCCAACGCCGCGTCGAGGTGGTCGCGGGCCTGGCTGAGCCCGCCGCGCGCCAGGTGCACCGAGCCCAGCCCGCACAACGCCTCGCCCTCGTGCCGCTGGTCGCCGAGCTCGCGGAACCGGACCAGGGCGTCGTGGTAGTGCGCGGCCGCGCGGTCGGGTTCGCCCGCCCGCCGGTGCACGTGCCCGAGGTTGAGGGTGGCGGCGGCCACGCCGAACCGGTTGGCCAGCTTCTCGAACACGGTCAACGCCCGCTGGCCGTGGTCGAGCGCGCGGGCCGGGTCGCCGAGCCTGAGGTGGAAGCCGCCGAGCGCGGTGTGCGCGACCGCTTCGCCGAACGCGTCGTCCTGGCCGAGCCGCAGCGCCAGCACCCGCTCGCCCTGCTCGACCGCGTCCCGGTAGCGCCCGGCCAGGTAGTGCACGACGGCGATGTTGGTCAACGTCCGCGCGGCGCCCGCGTGGTCGCCGAGTTCTTCCCACAGCGCCAACGCCTGCTCGTAGGCGTCCACCGCGTCGGTGTGCCGTTGGGAGGTCTGGTGGGCGACGCCGAGCGCGTTCAGCGTCTCGGCCTGCGCCCGGATGTCGCCGAGGACGCGCGCGGACGTCAGGCCGACCTCGTGGGTGGCGGTCCAGTCGTCCAGCAGGCCGAGGGTGAACCAGTGCCGCCACAGCGTGTTCGGCAGCCGCCAGGCGTGCTCGTGCAGGCCGGACGTGGCGGCGAGGCGGGTGGCCGCGACGAGGTTGCGGCGTTCGGCCTCCAGCCACCGCGCGGCGGTGTCGCGGTCGCCGGGGCCCGCGTCGGTCTCGACCGCGGCCACCGCTGCCGCCGCCCGGTCCAGGTACCAGTCGAGCACCCGGGCGACGGCGGCGGCGGACTCGTCGGGGTCGGCCAGCTCGGCGGCGTACACGCGCAGCAGGTCGTGCAGCCGGTAGCGGTCGAGCCCGATCTCCTCCACCAGGTGGCCGGAGGCGAGCACGGCGAGCTCGTGGCGGACGTCCGACCCGGTGGCCGCCCCGGCCGCCTCGGCGTCGAAGTCCGCGCCGGGTAACGCGCCGAGCAGCCGGAACACGCGCGCCGCAGCGGGCGGCAGCGCCCGGTAGGACCAGGAGAAGACGGCGCGCACCGCGGCGGACGGGTCGTCCGGGGGTGAGAGCAGGTCGATCCGCCTGGTCTCGTCGGCCAGCTGCGCGGCCAGCGCGGTCAACGTCGTCGAGGGTCGGCGCACGGCCCGGTGTGCCACGACCCGCAACGCCAGCGGCAGCCCGCCGCACAGGTCGACCAACCGCGCGGCGGCGGCCGGTTCGCCGTCCACGCGTCGGCCGAGCACACCGCGCAGCAGCGCCACGCCGTCGTCGGTGGACAGCGGCACGACCGCGACCGGGTGCGCGCCGTCGCGGGCGGCGAGGCCGGCGAGCTCCGCGCGGCTGGTGACCACGACGGCGCAGCCGGGCGCGCCGGGCAGCAGCGGCCGGACCTGCTCGGCGGACCGGGCGTTGTCCAGGACCAGGAGGACGCGGCGGTCGGCGAGCAGGGACCGGCACAGCGCCGAGCGTTCGGCCTCGCTCTCCGGCACGTGGTCGCGGTGCACGCCCAACGCGCGCAGGAACTCGCCCAGCACGGCACGCGGCGGCGCCGGCTCGCCTTCCCCGTGCCCGCCGAGGTCGGCGTAGAGCTGCCCGTCGGGGAACCGGTCGGCGACGCGGTGCGCCCAGCGCAGCGCGAGCGCGGTCTTGCCGACACCGGGTGTGCCGACGAGCGCGACCACGACGGGCCCGCCGGCAGGAACGGCACGTCGATCCCCCGCCACCGAACCGGCGCCCGACACCGCCCTCGGGTCCAGGTCCGCCCCACCGGCACGTCCGGCGACCGCGGCGAGCGGCCCGTCCCCCAGCCGAGCCGCCGCCCGCGCGGTGAGCAGGGCGTCCAACTCGGCCAGGTAGCCGTCCCTCGCGACCAGGTCACCGGCCGGTGGCAGCTGGCGAGGCGTCGGCGTGGCGGCGGGCGCCGGGGTGTCGGCGTCGGCCAGCAGCCGCTGGTGCAGGTGGCGCAGGTCCGCACCCGGTTCGACGCCCGCATGCTCGATCAGCAGCCCGCGCAACCGCCGGTAGACCTCCAGCGCCTCCACCCGCCGTCCGCAGCGGTGCAGGGCGAGCATCAGGGCCCCGGCCACGCGTTCCCGCCCGGGGTGCTCGGCGGCCAACGCGGTCAGGTCGCCGACCACGTCGTGGTGCCGACCCAGCTCCAGGTCGGCCTCCAGCCGGTCCTCCAGCGCGGCCAGCCTCTCCTCGGCCAGCGCGACCACCAGGCGGTTGCGCAGCGGGCCGTCGGCCGTGTCCGCCAACGGCGCGCCGCGCCACTCCCCCAGCGCCGTCGCGAGCAGCCGCCGCCGCACCGCCACGTCGGCCGTGGCCCGCGCCCGTGCCACGTCCTCCCGGAACCGGTGCAGGTCGACGTCCGCCGGATCGATGTCGAGCCGGTAGCCGCCGCCCGTGCCGACCAGCGCCACGCCGAGCCCGCCGAGCAGCTTGCGCAGCCTCGACACGTACACCTGGAGCGTGCCGCGGGCGGTCGGCGGCGGCACCTCCCACAGCGCCTCCGCCAACCGCGCCACCGGCAGCACGCGACCGGCTTCCGACGCCAGCACCGCCAGCACGCACCGGAGCTGCGGACCCGGCACGGGGATCAGCCGATCCCCGTGCGCCACCTCGACCGGACCCAGGACCGACAACCGCACCGTGCCCCCCATGACCGGTGAAATTAGCGACAGTCCCGGCCCGGACACAGGCTGTCCGGCTGTCCGGAGCTGTCCCGGACAGCAGGCCGGACCCGTGCTCGACCACCGGCCCACTGCCGCGGCGAAAAGCACATGACTGTCGGTGGTGATCGGTAGGCTCACCGTGCGGACCCACAGCGGAGGAGGCCGAGTGACGGCGAGCGACGGGCAGCTGGTCGGCGACCTGGCCAGGGCCATCGACGAGTCGGACTTCGCCTGGTCGCTGGTGCTCGTCGGCGAGGACCAGCGGGACAAGCTGGCCGCGCTGACCAGCGATCTGCTCGGCAAGCCGTCGACCAGCGGCGACGGCAAGCAGATCGCCTCCGGCTACGCCTACTGGGGCATCGGGCCGACGATCGCCTGGGCGCACGCCTGCGCCGACCCGTTCTACCTGGTGATGAAGCAGAGCCTGGACTCGTTCACCCGCCGCTGGGGCCGGGTGCGCGGCCGGGTCGGCGAGGGCTTCCACCACGTCAGCTTCGGCGTCGGCACGGGGCACAAGGACCGGCTGGTCCTGGAGCACCTGCTGGAGCACAACCCGGGCCTGCTCTACGTGCCGGTCGACATGAGCTCGGAGATGTTGCGGCTCGGCACGCAGGAGGCCACGCACCGCGTCGGCCTGCGCGGGCACCGGGTGGTGCCGGTGCAGCTCGACTTCTCCATCCCCGACAACCTGGCCGAGCTGCGCGAGCTGATCCACCGGCTGGTCGGCGACGAGCCGGTGCTCTACTCGCTGCTGGGCAACACGCTGGCGAACTTCGACCACGACGGCGAGCTGCTCGCGAACCTCACCGCGCTGGTCCGGCCGCAGGACCTGTTCCTGCTGGAGGTCGCCACGACCGAGGCGTTGAACGACGACCTGGCGCAGGACGCGGTCGAGGAGTACGCCCGCAGCCGCGCGTACCGCGAGTTCGTGACCAGCTCGCTGCTGCACAACACCGACCTGACGATCAACGTGGACGCGGTGCAGTTCCGGGGCGCGGTCGAGGGCGACCGGGCGTTGAAGGTCAAGGTCGTCTACCAGAACCAGACCGGCGGCGACATCATGATGATGCTGCCCGACCGGAACCGGGTGCCGTTCCCCGACCGGGACACCATCCGCCTCTACCTGACCCGCAAGTACGCCCGGAAGGCGTTGGACGGGATCGTGCGCGAGGCCGGGATGCGCAAGGTCACCGGCACGCACTCCGACTTCGGCGTGCCGCGCTCGTCGCAGGGCTTCGGCATGGACCTGCTGCTGCTCGCGCCCGGCGAGCCGGTGCCCGCGCCGAGGGCGGTCGACGACGTGGCCAACGTCATCTGGGGGAACTGACCCCCGATGACCCGCATCGCGATCACGGCCCTCACGTTCGGCGCGCTCGCGGTGGCGATGGGGCTGGGCGTGAGCTGGTTCGTCGTGTCGGCGCCGGGCGAGCGGTGGGAGCCGGCGGTGAACTCGTTGGCGCTGCTCGCGGGCATCACGGGCATCTTCGCCGAGCGGTGGGCGTCGCAGCGCGAGCAGCGCAACCAGGCGATCGAGTCGATCCGGCTGGAGATGGCGCGCAACCGGGAGACGCTGGACGGCGAGGCGTTCAGCGCGAGCTCGCGCGGCAGGCGGGTGTACCCGAGGCTGGTGCAGTCGGCGGTGGACTCGGCGTTGTCGTCGGGCGCGCTCAGCCCGCACCGCGACGCCGAGCTGATCGACCTGCTGCACCGGTGGCGCACGGCGGTCGCGTCGGTCAACCGGCGGCTGGAGCTGACCGAGATGCTGGTGTTCACCAGCGCGTCGGACGAGAAGGCCGAGCAGTTCCACACGGCGCTGCACAGCGCCAGCAGCTTCTTCCAGGGCGTTCGCACGCTCCTCGACGAGGCCCAGGACGCCCTCGGCGGGCCGGTGCGGCCCTAGCGCCGCGACCGGCAACCTTCGCCGCGTCTTCGGGCGCTCGGCAGGCGCCTCGCGGCACTAGCTCGCGGCCAGCAGCCCGCCGTCGGCCGGCGCGAGGTCCAGCCCGTCCACCCAGCGCGCCACGACGGCGGGTTCCGGCCGGACCGGGCCGCGCAGCCTGGCCAGCACGAACGGCGGCTCGGCGCTGTCGGTCTCCACCGCGACCGACCAGCCGCGGTCCTCGTCCCACAGCAGGGCCACGTCGCGGTCGGTGAAGCCGGGCAGGTGACCGTCGAGCGCGAGGTAGGCGCCGAGGCGGGAACCGTGGGACTGCACGCACGAGCACTCGCCGCTGAGGCCGAGCGCCCGCGTCACGTCCGACACGTAGGCCAGCACCGCGCGCACCGCGCTGTCGTCATCGAATTCCCAGTCCATCTCGCACCACCGTCCCCGCACCCGATGTCCCCGGTCGGCACCGACCACTCGCCGCGGTCCGGGGTAACCCGATCGTGCGGTTTCAAAACCCGTACGTCCGGACTTCTGGCCGGCGAGACGTCAGGGAGCGACCGGACCAGGCTTTTCGTACAGGTAGGAGCCCACCCAGTCGACCGCGTCCCGGGTCGGCTCCGCCGGTGGGGCGGCCACGAAGTTCGCCGCGTCGTCGACGCTGCCGGTGCCGTCGTAACGGGCGGTCAGCGGGTAGGGGAACACCGGCCGGGTGCGGACCGCGTCGCCGGCCCGGCCCGTCGCGACGACTCGGTCCGGCGCGGCGCCGTGCTCCACCCACGCCAGCAGTTCGCGGATCGGGTCGAACCCGGTCAGCGTGCCGCCGCCACCGCAGTGGTGCATGCCGGGGACCATGAACACCCTGGCCCAGGAGCGGACGTCCCCGTCGCGTTGCGCCAGCCGTTCGTAGTAGTCGAGCAGGGCGCGCGGCGGAACGCCCTGGTCGCTCCAGCCGTGCCAGAGGATCAGCTTGCCGCCCGCCTCGCGGAACTCGTCCAGGTCGAGGCTCATCGCGTTGCCGCGCACGCCCTCGACGTTGAGCCGGGCGAACTCCTCGGCGGTGAACTCGACGTCGGCCAGCGACGAGCCGGGCGAGCCGACCGGGAAGCCCATGTGCTTGAGGAAGTTGTCCGCGAGCAGGGCGGAGAACGTGGCGGCGCGGGGACTGGTGGTCGGGGTGATCCAGTCCACCCAGGCCCGCTCGGAGCCGCGTTCCTGCCCGGCCGGGTAGAGCCGCTTGCCTCGGGCGTCCTTCGGGCCCGCGTACAACTTGCGCACCACGTCGAGCTGCTCGGGCGTGAGGCACTTGCCGCCGGCGGCGGTGCACAGCAACGGCGCGGGGTCGTAGTCGCACCGGCGCGGGTCATCGATCTGGTCGTCCACCAGGCCGTCGATGCGGTCGCAGTGCCGCACGACGGCGTCGTGCAGCAGGGGCAGCAGATCGGCCGTGAGCACCGGCAGCCCGTCCGCGCCGGTGTTCGTGCGGGCCAGCCACGCCTGGTAGAGCACGAGCGGGCTCTGGTAGTTGGCGGGCGCGCCGGCGATGATGCCGTCGAAGTCGTGCGGGTAGCGCTGGGCCAGCAGCAGCCCTTCCCGGCCGCCGTTGGAGCAGCCGGTGAAGTAGGAGAACGAGGGCGGGTCGCCGTAGAAGTCCTCGATGACCCGCTTGGCTGCCATCGAGACCACGTGCGGCGCGCGGAACGCGAAGTCGTCGCGGGCGGCCTGGTTGGCGGCGGCGGGCCTGCCGTCGGCCGACCGGACCGTGCCGCGACCGACGTGCCCGTCGTCCGTGGCGGCGACCGCGACACCGCCGACGTCCGGTCCGCAGTCGGGGAACGAGGGCGACACGAGCTCGCCGCAGAACCCGCCGCAGCCGTACTGGAGGTAACGGCCGGTGTAGGTCGTGGTCGGCAGCTTCAGGTGGAACCGGACCTCCGGCTCGACGTACCCGAGCACGGCGCAGTGCGCCGCCTCGTCGCCCTCCCCCACCGCTTCCGCCTGCGTCACGTGCGCGCGCGTGCCGGGGATCTCGAAGTCGCGCACCAGGTCCGCGCACTCGGCCACGGGCCGGATCGTCGTGCCCTGCTCGCCGGGCGCGGCGGCGAGGGCGGCCACCAGAGCCACCACGATGCCGACCAGCACGCCCCACCGGATCACGCGCACCTCCATCCCCGCCCATTCTGCCGATCACTCGCGCACCGATCGGATCCCGGGTCCGGCGGCGGCCGGACCCAGCCCGTTCGTGCGGAGTATCCCCTGTTCGGGGCGTTGGCGGACCGGAAATGGATCAGGGACGGGGTGTGAGCACCGCAACGCCCGCGATGTCGTCCAAGTACGCGGAGGTGAAGCCACCGGCGACGTTCTCCGCCTCGGCGATCACCACCGTGACGCCGTCGAGCACGGCGGAGTCGTAGTTGTGCGCCGTGAACGGGACGTCAGCGATCTGGAGTAGGGACCCCGACAGCGGCGTGAGGTCGCCGGTGCCGTGGATGTCCTCGAGCCTCTTGAACTCGCGGGCCTTGTCGCGGTCGTCGAACTCGATCCAGGCGACGAACACGACGGCCGTCCCACCCTTGTCGTCCGTGAGGGTGAACAGCATCCGATCGAGGGCTGCGCAAGGTACGGCCTTCAACAACTCCTGCACCTGCCCGAACGAGTGGGACACGCACTCGTCGTCAGCGCGAGTCGCCCGATCGACCACGCGGAGACCGGTGTCGCGCCAGATCTCGTCCGGATCGCCAGGCGCCGCGAGCCCACCAGCCCCAGCGGCAACCACACCGGCCAGCGCGGCGGCGGCGATCAACCCACCGGACCCCACACCACCACCTCCACCCCGTCCGGCACCTGTCACCCACTGGTACCCGCTTCGACGGTAACTCCCACCTGCCGACGGCGGACAGGCCAATCCCCAACGATCACGACCGGCGGCGCACTCGGGATCTGCGCCGGCGACCCCGTCACATCGAGCCGGGCTTGAGCGTGACCACCGACCCGAACTCAACCACCACGCGGAACCCGACCCCCCAGCTCAAGACCCGAATGCCGCAACCACCGCGGCCATGTCCGCCCCTTCCCCCACCCGCCCCGCCGCCACCCGGTAGTGCTCGTTCAACACCCGCATCAGCCGATCGTCGGTACCAGCCACCGCCATCGCCGCCATGATCAGCTCACTGTCCTTGACCGCGCCGTCCACCCCGAACGACGCCGTGAACTCGCCGTCGATCATCGCCCGTCCCTTGACCTGCGCATGAGTGCTGTCCACCGGACCACCGGCGATCAACTCCAAGAACGCGTCGGGGTCCAACCCCAACCCGCGCGTCAAGGCCACCGCCTGCGCGGTCGCAGCCGTGATCGACAGCACCCACGAGTTGGCCGCCAGCTTGAGCCGCTGCCCGTCCCCGGGCCGTTCACCCGCCCACACCGTGCGCAGCGCGATGGCGTCGAACACCGGCGCGAGGAACTCCCGCACCTCCACCGGACCGGCCGCCAGAACGGTCAGCTTCCCCTGCTCCGCCGGTGCGCGCGTGCCGAGGACGGGCGCGTCCACGAACGGCACGCCGTACGTCGTGGCCAGTTCCGCCAAGTGGTCGACACCGTCCAAGCCGACCGTGCCGCACTGCACCCACACCGCACCGCGCTCGACCGACGGCAACGCCTCGGCCATCACCCCGGCGGTGGCGTCGGCGTCGAACAGCATCGTGAGCACGACGTCCGCGCCGACGACCGCGCTCTTCGGGTCGTCGGCGACCAGCGCACCCTCGTCGGCCAACGGACGCGCCTTGGCCACGCTGCGGTTCCACACCACGACGTCCATCTTGGACCGCAGCAGGCTCCGCGCCATCCCGGCGCCCATCAGACCCGTTCCCAACACCACCGCGCGCATGGACCCAACATTCCATCCAGGACGGTGGACCGCATCACGAGGGCGACGACGCCAGGTATCCGGGCGCCCGGCGGGCGGGCGCCGCCCGTTCGAACGCGGCAGCGAACCGCAGCACGGTCGCGTCCTCCCGGTACCCGGCCATGAACGACACCCCGATCGGCAACGGCCCGGCGAAACCCGCCGGGACGGAAGCGTTCGGGTACCCGGACACGGCCGCCGGCGTCGACGACCCCAGCTCGAACGCGTCACCGCCGCCGTACTCGGTCCGCCACGCCGGCCCGTTCGTCGGCGCCATGATCACGTCCAGCCGGTGCGCGGCCAGCACCTCGTCGATCGAACGGCGGGCGAGCGAGGTCGCGGTCCGGCGCTGCTCGACGTACGCCGGATCGGTCAGCGGCGGAGCCTTCGCCGCCTCGACGAACAGCTCCTGCCCGAACTCGCCCAGCTCCACCGGGTCGGCCTCGTTGAACGCGATCAGCTCGGTCAACGTCCTCGGCACGTCGCCCGGTCGCGTCTTCAGGTACAGCTCCAGGTCGTGCTTGAACTCGGTGATCAACGCCGGGAACTCGGCGGCCTCGACCTGCTGCTGGTACGGCAGCTCCACCTCGACCACCACGGCGCCGGAGCGCCGCAGGACGTCCACCGCCGACTGCACGACCCGGTCCGCCTCGGCGTTGCGCCCGGCCTTGCGCCACACGCCGACCCGCTTGCCGTTCACCGTCGCCGACCCGAGGCCCGACGCGTGGTCGACGCCCTTGCCCTCCAGCACGGACATCAGGATCGCGGCGTCCACCACGTGCCGGGCCATGGGACCGGCCGTGTCCTGCCGCGACGAGATGGGCACGATGCCGTCGCCGCTGATCCGGCCGAGCGTGGGCTTGAGACCGACCACGCCGTTCTGGCCGGCCGGGCACACGATCGAGCCGTCGGTCTCCGTGCCCACCGCGACCTGCGCCAACGACGCCGCCACCGCCGCGCCAGAGCCCGACGACGAGCCGCACGGGTTGCGGTCGAGCACGTGCGGGTTGTTGGTCTGCCCGCCGGTCGCGGACCACCCGGACGTGGACGACGTGGAGCGGAAGTTCGCCCACTCGGACAGGTTCGTCTTGCCCAGGACCACCGCGCCCGCGTCACGCAGGCGTCGCACCAGCTCGGCGTCGTCTCGCGGCGGCACGCGCAGGGCACGTGAACCGGCGGTGCTGCCCATGGTCCTGGTGTCGATGTTGTCCTTGAGCAGCACCGGGATGCCGTCCATCAGGCCCTTCGCCCGCCCTTGCCGACGTCGCCGGTCGCTCTCCGCCGCCTGCGCGAGCGCTTCGGGGTTCAGCGCGACGACCGAGCGGACCTCGCGGTCGACGGTCTCGATGCGGCGCAGGTAGGCGCGGGTGAGGTCGGCCGAGGTGAGGGTGCCGGCGTCCATTCGGCGGACCAGGTGCGGGATGGTGGCCGCGTCCAGGTTCTCGACCGGGCGGGTGCGGGCGTGGGCCGGTGGGGCGACGACGAGCACGCACAGCAGGGCCCCGAGCAGGGATCGCATGCTGGTACCCCAGTCCCGGGGACCGTTCGCGGTCAACCCGCCGTTGGTCGGGGGTTTCGGGGGGCGTGGGTTCGGGTGGGGGCGCGGTCGGTGCGGGTCATCGTGGCGCGTCTCCCTGGTCGACGCGCGCGTGCAGCCGTTCGCGGATCTCGTCGGGCGTGTAGGCGCGACGCTTGCGTTCGGCCCGTGCGATCACCACCCCGGTCGCCGTGACACCCGCGACACCGGCCAGTCCGAGCAGCTTCCACCAGCGCATCTGCCTAGGCTACCGGGATGGCTGGAACGAAGATCGGTCTGGACGAGGCGGTCGAACTCACCCGCACCGGTGACATCTGGTTGTTCCGCGGCAGCTCGGTGGCCGACCGGGCGATCCGGGTGACCACGAACAGCCCGGTGAACCACGTCGGCATGACCGTGGCCGTCGAGGACCTGCCGCCGTTGATGTGGCACGCCGAGATGGGCCGCTCCCTGCCGGACGTGTGGACCGGCACGCACCACCGCGGCGTGCAGTTGCACGACCTGCGTGACGCGGTGCTGGTGTGGGCGCGGAAGTACGGGCAGCGGGCGTGGCTGCGGCAACTCGACCGGCCGACGACGCGGGAGGAGGACGACGCCGTGCTGAAGACGGTGGCGCGGCTGAACGGGACGCCGTTCCCGTCGACGGCGAGGTTGGCCGGTCGGTGGTTGCGCGGGCGGTTGCCGAATCTGCGCGAGTCTTCGGACACGACGTTGGAGACGGCGTATTGCGCGGAGGTGGTGGCGGTGACCTACGAGGAGATGGGGCTGCTGCCGAGCGGGCGTCGGGTCAACTGGTACGACCCGGGACGGTTCTGGAGTGGTGACGAGCTGGATCTGGTGGGTGGGGCGCGGTTGGGGGAGGAGATCGGGGTGGAGATACCCCAGGAGTGATTCGGGGCCGGCTGGTGGGTTCGGAAGGTTGGCGGGGGGTGGTGAGGGCGCCTTCGCTTAAAACAGGAGTGTCGAAAGAGGTTCGGATCTAGCATTCGGTTGGTGAACAAGCGTTCGAGCGTGGCGTTGGTGGCCGTCCTGCTGGCCGGGTGCGCTGCCGAGGCCGGCGTGCCGCAGGAGAAGCCCCAGACCGGGTTGCTGGGCGCGCTGGCGGGTGTGCGGGCCACTGCCGAGTCGTCCGTGCTGGTCGAGTACGGGGACGTGGCGGCGGTGCGGGCGTTGCTCGACAAGGACCCCCAGCGCTTCCGGGACCTGCAGGGTTATGGGTACTCCGACCTGGCCGGGCACAGCCGCGTGCTGCCCGACCTGGTCGGGTTCGACCCGGGCAAGGCCAGCACGGCGTTGCGGGTGGGGCAGTCGCCGAAGTGGGCGGCTGTGCTGCGGATGGACGTCGACGTGCCGGGGGTGGACGCCAAGCTCGCCGGGTTGGGTGGGCGGCGTGGTGGCTCGGGTGTCTGGACGACCGGTGAGGACAACGAGATCGACCCGGACGGGCCGTTGGCGGAGGCCGGGATCGTGACCGGGTTCCAGCAGGTGCGGGTGGAGGCGGGCTCGGTGGTGCACTCCCCCGCCGGAGAGTCGCTGAAGTGGGTCACCGAGCCGCCGGGGAATCAGTCGTTGGCCGACGACCCCATGATCGGCGAGTTGGCGCGGTGCCTCGGTGACGTCTCGGCCGCGTTGATCAGCAAGCCGAAGAACGGGTTGCCGGTGGCGGCGGGGGTGCGCACGACGCCGGCGGGTGAGAGCACCGAGGTCGTGTGCGTGCCCGACGAGAATCCCAACGCGCTCAAGGACCTCGTGCGGACGAACCTCGAGACCGCGCCTTGGGCGGAGGCCCTGCCCGGCGCGACGGCCGAGCAGCCCGCCGACCAGACCGGTGTCGTGCGGGTGCTCGCGCCGACCGCGCCGGGCGCGCGGATCGGTCGGGTGCTCCAGGCGTCGCAACGCGGCGAGTTGCCGACGTTGTTCGACTGAGCCGTTCAGTCGAACCGCTGCGCGACCTGCTCCCGGCGGGCCGCGACGGACGAGCCCGATTCACGCCGGGCCATGCGGCGCAGGACGACGGACGCGAGGGCCAGGCCCACCACGGCCCACGCGCCGAGGGCGATCACGGTCTCCGGTTGCCGCCACGAGCCGCCGATCTCGGCGACCGCGACCGCGTCCGGCAGCAGGGCGGACCGCAGGCCGAGCCCCAGCCAGTAGAGCGGGAACGCCTGGCCGATCCACTGGACCCACCCCGGCAGGGCGGTGATCGGGTAGAACACGCCCGACACCGCCACCAGCGCCATGATCAGCAACGTGACGAAGCCGAGGCTCTGGGTGTTGCCGAACACCGCGCCCACGACCGCCCCGATCGGCAGGACGGCGAGCAGGCCGAGCACCAGCACCCACACCAAGGTGACCCAGGTCGACAGGCGACCCGGTCGCAGGCCGTCGAACAGCAGCATCGCGGGCACCAGGATGAGCACGAGCACCGCGACCGTCATCGCCGCCTTGCCCAGCACCTTGCCGATGACGTACGCGAGCACGCCGTTCGGCGTCGCCTTCGCCCGCAGCAACGTGCCGTCCTCGCGGTCCATGGTGAGGGTCATCGCCAGGCCCATCAGGCCGGAGAAGACCGCGCTCATCGCCAGGATCCCCGGCACGGCCTGCGCGCCCAACGGGAAGTCCACGCCGGGCACCGTGCCGTCGCCGAACGCGTACATCACGACCAGCGCGACCACCGGCAGCCACAGCCAGCCCATCAGCTCGCCCGCGTTGGCCATGGTGTGGCCGAACTCGATCCGACCGCGCCGCACCCCCGCGCGCACGGCCACCACCCGGGCGTTCACGCGGTCACCAGCTCGGACTCGCGCACCAGCGCCAGGTACACGTCCTCCAGGCTCGCGCGCCGCACTTCGAGGTCGTCCACCGCCTTGCCGTGCTCGGCGAACAGCTCGCGCACGTAACCGGTGGAGTCGGCCACGGACAGCACGTGCTCCTCACCGCCCAGCCGGTACCGCACCTCGGCCTCGCCGGCGATCCGGGCGGCCAGTTCCGCCGCCGTGCCGTCGGCGACCACCCGGCCGGCCACCAGGATCACGATGCGGTCGGCCAGCTTCTCCGCCTCGGCGAGGTCGTGGGTGGTGAGCAGGATCGAGGTGCCGGACAGGCCGCGCACCAGCTCGTGGAACTCACGCCGGGCCTCGGGGTCGAAGCCGACCGTCGGCTCGTCGAGGAACAGCAGGTCGGGCTGCCCGACCAGGCCGACCGCGACGTCCAGCCGCCGCCGCTGCCCGCCGGACAGCGTGCCGATCCTCTTGTCGGCGTGGTCGGTCAGGCCGACCGACCCGATCAGCTCGTCGAGGTCGAACGCCCGCCCGCGGTACGGCTCGTAGCACAGGCTCAGGTAGGACAGCAGCTCACGCACCCGCCACCGGCCGTGGTCGCGCCACGACTGCAGGACCACGCCCAGCCGGGCGCGCCACGCCTCGTCGCCGTCGTCGGGGTCGACGCCGAGCACCCGGACCTCGCCGGCCGACCGCTTGCGGAAGCCTTCCAGGATCTCGATGGTGGTGGTCTTGCCCGCGCCGTTGGGCCCGAGCAGCGCCACCACCTCCCCCGGTCCGACGGTCAGGTCGACGCCCTTGAGCACGTCGGTGGACCCGTACCGCATGCGCAGGCCGCGCGTCTGCACAACCGACGGTTCCCGCTGGTTGTCGTTGGTTTTCATGTCTTGAACCGTATCGTTGAAGTATCCTGTTGAGGCTTTCCGCGACTTGTGCGAGCAAGGTGTCGGAAAACCTTCAAATTCCCGTTGAACCCGAACGCGTGTGGGGTGCTTGCCGGTGGGTCTTCGCCCGGTGGATCTGGCCCGTGCCGCGGGCATCTCGGCCCAGCAGGTGCGCAACTACCTCGACGCCGGGGTGCTGCCGCCGGCCGAACGCTCACCGGCGGGGTACCGGGTGTTCGACGAGCGGCACCGGCAGGCGTTGACGACGTACCGGGCGCTGGGTCGCGGGTACGGGTGGGACGCCGCCAAGGCCATCATGCGCTCGGTCCACGACGGCGCGCCCGACCAGGCGTTGGTCCGGGTGGACGCCGAGCACGCGGCGGCGCACGGGCAGCGGCTGGCGTTGCGGGCGACGGCGGAGGCGTTGGAGGCGGTGGCCGGGCACCCGCCGGACACCGTGCCGCGGACCGGGCTGCGGGTGGGCGAGTTGGCCGCACGGCTCGGCGTGCGGCCGTCGGCGTTGCGGGTGTGGGAGGCGGCGGGTCTGCTGCTGCCGAAGCGCGACACCGACGGGCACCGGCGGTTCGGCCCGACGGACGTCCGCGACGCCCGACTGGTGGCCACGCTGCGGCAGAGCCGCTACCCGCTGCCGACGATCAAGCCGATCATGGACGAGTTCCGCAGCTCGGGCGGCGCGGACGCGTTGCGCGCCGCGATCACCGCCCGGGAGGCCGAGATCGGCCGGCGGGCCCGGTCGATGCTCGAAGCCGCCGCCGCCCTGCACGGCTACCTGGCGGTGGTCAGTCCCGCCTCGTAGGCGAGGATCGCGGCCTGGACCCGGTTGGTCACGTCGAGGCGTTGCAGGATCGCGCTGACGTGCGCCTTCACCGTGCCCTCGGCGACGGTCAGGCGCCGGGCGATGTCCTGGTTGGACAAGCCCTGCCCCACCAGCGCCAACACCTCGCGCTCACGTCCGGTCAGGGTGTCGACCCTCTTGCGGGCCTGGTCGTAGCGGGTGAGGCGCCCGCCGCGCAGGTCGGCGACCACGCGGTGGGCGATCCTGGGCGAGAGGTAGGCCGCGCCCTCGGCCGCCGCGCGCACGCCGATCAGCAGTTCCCTCGGGTCGGCGGCCTTGAGCAGGAAGCCGTTGGCCCCTTCACCCAACGCCCGCGCGACGTACTCGTCCTCGTCGAACGTCGTCAGCATGACCACCGCGACCTCCGGTATGGCCAGGCGCAGTTCCGCGGCGGCGGCCAGGCCGTCCAGGCGGGGCATCCGGATGTCCAGCAGGACGACGTCCGGCTGGTGCTCCCGCGCCAGCTCGACCGCCTCACGCCCGTCGGCGGCTTCGGCGACCACCTCGATGCCCGGGTCGGTGTCGAGGATCGCCCGCACGCCGGCGCGGACCATCGCCTCGTCGTCGGCGAGCAGCACGCGGATCATGCCCCACCCTCCCGCGGCAGTCGGGCGGTCACCGTGAACCGGTCGTCGACCACACCCGACCGCAGCGTGCCACCGACCAACCGGACCCGCTCGGCCAGGCCCGCCAAGCCGCTGCCGCCGCCGTCGCCGGCGGGCGTCCGGTCGACCGGGTTGGCCACGGTGACCAGCACCTCGTCGGTCGTCGCCAGCTCCACGGTGACCGGCGCGCCGGGCGCGTGCCGGGCGGCGTTGGTCAGCGCCTCCTGCACCACCCGGTGCACGGCGCGGTCCAGCAGGGGCGGCAGCGGGGTGGTGTCGCCGGTCCGGGTCAGGACCACCGGCAGGCCGGCCGCGGCTGCCCGGTCCACCAGCGCCTCCACGGTCTCGTCCGGCGGCTCGAACGGGGTGGCGCCCTCCCGCAGCACGCCGACGGTGCGCCGCAGGCGGTCGGTGGCCGTCACCGCCGACTCCCGCAGACCGGCCGCGGCCCGGCGGGTGGGCTCGGTGTCGGCGGTCAGCTCCAACGCGCCGGCGCGCAGCGCGATCAACGTCAACTCGTGGCCGAGCGAGTCGTGCATGTCGGCCGCGATCCGGGCCCGCTCACGCAGCCGGGCGCGATCGGCGACGAGTTCCTGCGCCCGCTCCAGCTGCACGATCCGCTCCCGTCCCACCTCGATCAGCTCGGCCTGCTGCCGCCGGAACCGGCCGGCGAGCCACGGCAGCGCCACGAACAGGCCTACGCTCGCCAACGCGCCGACACCTTCCCAGACCCGCACCACCGCGATCACCAGCCCGACCGCCGCCGCCGCGCCGACCACCAGCCCGCCCCGGCGCACCGGCCGGTACCGGCCGTGCAGGTGGACCAGCACGGCCAGCACCGGGTAGAGCAGCTGCCGCCACACCGGCAACGCGTCCGTGGCCAGCCCGTTGAGCAGCCCCGCGAGCGCGAGCACCGCGAGGACCACGCCGTTCAGCATGGTGCGGACCCTACCGAGGGTCATCCGGTGTGGACCGTCGCGCGCAGGCGGAGCAGCCGGGCCGTGGCCGTCGCCACGCCGGCCAGGGCCGCGACGACCACCGTGATCGTCAACGGCAGGGCGAAGTAGGTCAGCTGCGCCCACGTGACCGTGCGCCCGTTGACCAGGATCGAGGTGAGGTCCGGGTAGGCCGCCAGCAGCGCGCCCGGCACGAGCAGCGGCACGAACCGCAACGCCACCCGCCACGCAGGCGTGCCCGCCCGACGTCGTGCCCACCGGGCCGACCGCCGCACACCGAGCACCCCGAGACCGATGGCGGCCAACGCGATCAAGCCCAGCACCAGCTCGAACGTCTGCCGACCGCCGTCGGCGGGCGCCGGATCACGGCCCTGGCTCACCGCGACCAGGCCGTTGAGGATGTCGTAGGTCGCGTCGTACAGCGACGCGCTGTTGACCAGCACCGCGAACCCGTGCCCAGTGCTCGGAACGATCGCCTGCACGGCCGAGTAGGTGAACAGGTTCCCGGGGTGCACGAGCTGCTCCACGCCGTCCGGTCCCCGCTCGGGGATCCAGCCCATCGCGTAGTCGTCCACAGTGGACGAGGTGTGCATGGCGCGCAGGCCCTCGGGCGACACGAGCTGTGCGCCGTTGCCCGTCTGGCTGATCAGCCACCTGCCCATGTCGGCGGCCGTGGTGACGACACCGCCACCGCCGCTGTGGAACCCGGGCAGCTCGGGCCTGCTCAGCCACGCGCCGAACACCGAGTTGTAGCCGTCGGCGGGTCGGATGTCGTCCGTCGACACCGTGCTGCGCGACATGCCGAGCGGCCCGAACACGTGCTGCTTGAGGTAGTCGTCGAACGTCCGGCCGCTCGCCACCTCGACCACCCGCGCGGCCAGGTCGTAGTTCACGTTGCAGTACTCGTAATGCGTGCCCGGGTCGGCGGCCAACGAGCCGGGGGACAGCTTGGCGGTGTAGTCGCCCAGGGAGGTGGCGGTTTCCAGCGCGGTCACGTCGATCGTGGTGTCGGAGAAGCCCGAGGTCTGGTTCAGCAGGTGCCGGACGGTGACGTCGGCGAACCTCGGGTCGGCCATCGTGAAGCCGGGCAGCTGGTCGGCCACCGGCTCGTCCAGCGCGATCCGACCGTCCTCCACCAGCGTCATCACGGCCATCGCGGTGAACGACTTGCTGACCGACGCGATCCGCATCGGTGTGTCCGCCGTGACAGGTTCCCCTTCGGAGTCCTCGCCGTACCCGGCAGCGTGCACGACACGGTCGCCCTGGGTCACCACCACCGACAGGCCCGGCAGCCCGGTGTCGTGCATGACCTCGGCCAGGTAGTCGTCGATGGAACTCGGCGCGGCGTGCGCGGCGGGGCTCAGGAGCGCCGCGGCTGCGACCGCGATCAGGATCGGCATTGCCTTCATGCCGATGACGGTAGGAATCGCCGACCTGCCCGGACATCAGTCCACGGGTCCGACCCGCCCCTGACGAAAGTGGTAGAACTCCGCGCCGGCGACCAGGTCCACCCCGCCGGTCGGGTGGTCCTCGCGGAGGCTGCGGAGCACCCGTGCGCGGAACGCGTCACGGTCCACCGGCGGCAGCGCGTCGTACAACCACCGGTTGCCGTGCGACATCAGCCACGACCAGCACGCCTCGGGCCCGTCGACCGGGAACGACGCCTCAGTCCCGATCCGCCCACCGTGCCGCAGCCCCACCCGACCCGCACGCTCACCCCACGTCACGGGCTCGTGCCGCGTCACCTCCCCGACTCGACGGGTGAACTCGTCCACGATCCGCCCGTACGCCGCCCACCACCCACCGTCCGCGCTGGGACCCGGCACGGAGAACGCGAACACCCCACCGGGCTTGAGCACCCGCGCCACCTCCGCGAACACCGCATCGGCGTCGAGGACGTGCACCAGGAAACCGCTGAGCACCACGTCGAACGACGCGTCGGGCAGCTCGAGACGCCGCGCGTCGAGCACCCTCGCGTCCACCCCGGGCAGCGCCTCCCGCAACCCGTCCAACATCGCCGACGACACGTCCCCCGCCACCACCGAACAGCCGGCAGCCACGAGCGCCGCGGTCACCGCACCCCGCCCCGCGCCGAGGTCCAACACCCGTGAGCCGGGCTCCGGCGCGACCCACTGGACCAACCGCCGGCCGAACGTGGCGAAGAACGGCACCTCCCGGTCGTAATCGGCGGCCACCCGGTCGAAGAGCTCCGCACCGAGATCCACCACGATCCGCAGCCTACGACGCGAACCTGCCTACCGCGCCGTGGTTTTCGGCCAGGGCCCGCCCGCCGGATCGTGCCGGACAGGCCCCGACCCCGAAGCTCAGCGCTTGAAGGTGAACGTGAAGTCGCCGGACAGCTTGCCGCTCAACCGGACCGCCGACACAACCTTCCCCTCCGCGATGAGCCTCTCGACCTCACCCCGCGGCAGACCGAAAGCGTCAGCGATCAGGCGCACCGGCCGAACGGGGATCCGCGCCGCGAACCGGACCGACACGTCGACCACCTCGTGGTCCAGGTGATCCGATCCGCCGGTGTCGAGACGCCAGGCGTCGTCCCAGTCGAGGGCGATGCGGTTGCGACGTCGCAAGACGGGGTCCTGCAGCAGGTCGGCGATCAACCCGAGGTCGTTGTCGTGCAACCGATCCAACAACTCGGACCGCACGGAACGCACGTTGACCCGCTCCAGGACCGTGAGCTTCACGGTGTCCCCGCACGCCGCGCAGAGCAGGAGGAGCCAGGCGTCGAGGACCTTGTGGTTCGCGTTGACGCGGAACTTGCCGCTAGCCCGGAAGCGATCGGACGCGCACACGTGGCAACGGCGCTGAACGAGCGGCAGGCGGGTGGGCACGACCATCCAGTTTTTGAGCACAGGAAATACACCGGTTCTGTGAGAAGTCCGCAGCAGAAGGAGCGCGGGCGCACAAGGCGCGACGCGCGACTGATCAGCTCTTGGGAGGTCTCACAGAATCTGCAACGGCTCGCCCTTGCCTAGACGACGTGACTCGCCAGCACGCTAACGGCGCACCACACCTTCACTCCACCGGTTTTCCGAGGACGGCTCGAGTCGCGCCGCACTGCACGCAGCCGGCGAGGAAGCGGCTTGCCCAACCGTCACCACAACGGACCCGCAGCAACCGCACCCAAGCCCGATTTGACATCGGTTCGGGCCCGTAAGGGGCCCGTGTCACATCGAGCCGGCCTCAACCACCGACCCCGTCACCCGTGATCGACCGGCAACTCCGCAACACCCCAAGACGTGTCGGGCACCGCAGCCACGTCCACAACCAGCTCACCACCGCGCGCAACGAACTCCTCCGACAGCCACGACCTGCCGTGCGCCCGCCCGTTCACCGTCACCCCACCCACATACACATTCGACGGAGACGCCTCGGGCGCCCTGATGGTGATCGTCGGCCCACCGTTCCGGTTGATCTTCGCCTTCACGAACATCGGACTGGACAGCAACAGCTCCGCCCGACTCGGCGTCTGCGGGTACACGCCGAGCGCGGCGAACACGTACCACGCCGACATGGTGCCGAGGTCGTCGTTGCCGGGCAGCCCGCTCGGTCCCGTCCGGTACACCAGGGACGCCATGGCGCGCACGGTCTCCTGCGTCTTCCACGGCCGGCCCAACGCGTTGTAGAGCCACGGCGTGTGAATGCCGGGCTCGTTGGTCGGGTCGTACCGCAACCCGTCGCCACCCGTCGCCCACGAGCCGTCCGGCTTGCGGAAGAACGCGTCCAACCGCTGGGCCGCCCGCTCACGCCCGCCCATCGCCGCCGCGAGCCCGGACACGTCGTGCTGCACCATCCACGTGTAGGTCGAACTCGTGCCCTGGGCGAACCCGACGTCCGACGACGGGCTGAACGGCGACACCCACGTGCCGTCCGACCTCCGCGCCTGCTGGTAGCCGACGCCCACACCCCCGGCCGAGGGGTTGAACGTGTTGCGCCACCAACCCGCCCGCGGCAGCAACGCGTCCCGCACGTCGTCGCGCCCGAGCCGCCGTGCCCAGTCGGCCAACGCGAAGTCGGCCGCGGCGTCCTCCAACGTCTCCGCCGCGCCGCCCCAGCAGTGGCACGTGTCCTGCGGCGCGTAGCCCAGGCGCAGGTACTCGGCCAGGTTCGGCCGCTGCCCCTCGCACTGGCCGGGGCACCCCTTGTCGGACAGGCCGTCCGGGTGCGGCACGGTGGCCTGGCGCACCAGCGACTCGAACGCCGACCGCACGTCGAAGTCCCGCGCGCCCATCGCGTGCATGCCCGCCAACGCGGGCGCGGACGGGTCGCCCGTCATCACGTGCGTCGGCCCGTTGACGTGCACCCAGCGGTCCCACACGCCGCCGTTCTGGCGGGCCAGGTTGAGCAGCGACTGGGCGTAGTCGGAGGCGATCCGCGGTTCGAGCAGGGCCAGGAGCTGGGTGTGGGCGCGGTACTGGTCCCAGCCGGAGAAGTTGCCGTACTGGGCGCGTTGGCCGCGTTCCAGGCGGTGCACCTGCCGGTCGCTGCCGAGGTACGTGCCGTCCACGTCGCTGGTCACGTTCGGTTGCAGGAACGCGTGGTAGAGGGCGGTGTAGAAGGTGGTGCGCCGCGCCTCGGTCCCGCCGGCGACCTCCACGGCGCGCAGTTGCCGCGCCCACTCGCGGCGGGCGTCGGCCGCGACGTCGTCCACGCTGTCGTGGGGCCGGATCTCGCGGTCCAGGTTGCGCCGCGCGGCCTCCGCGCTGGTGTACGAGATGCCGACCCGGACCCGCACGTCGTCGTCACGGGAGGTGTCGAAGGTGACGTAGCCGCCCGACCCGCGTCCCTGCCGCGCCGCGCCGGTCTCGTAGCCCTCGCCGCCGGTCGCGGTGGTGCCGCCGGGCTGGTGCGCGCCGTCGACCCACGTGCCGGTGCCCGCGAACGCGCGGTCGAACGACGCGGTGAAGTGCAGCCGGTAGTAGGTCTTCTTGTTGTTCGCGCCACCGTTGGCCCGACGGCCGCAGAACGCGCCGGTGAGCACGGACCCCGACACCGTGCGCGCGGCCGGGTCGATGGTGACCTCGGCGTCCTCGCTGCCGTTGAGCGAGTTCGACACCCGGAACAGCAGGGCGGCGGGCCGGTCGCGCGGGAAGGTGAAGTCGCCGACGCCCGCCCGCGTGGTCACGCTCAGGTCGGCCGCCGCGCCGGAGGCCAGCTTGACCGCGTAACGGCCCGGCGTGGCCGACTCGTCGGCGTGGGAGAAGTCGGCGGCGTAGACCTCGTCGCGGACGTCGGCGGTCGGCGAGCCGGTGACCTCGCCGACGAACGGCATGATCGGCACGTCGCCCGCCGCGCCGGGGTGGCAGCCCGCGCCGTTGACGTGGGTGAGGCTGAACCCGCGCACCCTGGTGGCGTCGTAGGCGTACCCGTTGGCCGCGCCGGTGTTGGTCTGGTCGCCGCGGGTGCTGGTCGGGCTCCACGAGATCATCCCGAACGGCCGCACCGCGCCGGGGTAGGTGTTGCCGCCGCCCGCCGACCCGATCAGCGGGTCGACGTGCCCGACCGCGTCCTTCGCCGACGCGGTGGCCGGCACCGCCAACCCCGCCGCCAGCACCATCGCCAACCCGGCCGTGAGCACCCGCACCGCGTCCCCCAACTCTCGACTGCCCTCGGGTCTACCCAACCGGGCAGGCGGGCCGGAAGCCCCGGCGCGGTTTCTGTCCGCTGTTGTCAGGGGAACGCTCCCGGCCGTTCGCGGGCACGTCACCCGCCGTCCACCCTGGACCGTGCGGCTAGGGTTCGCCGCATGCCGGGTCAGGTCGAGACCGAACTCCTGATCGCCTTCGCGCGGTTCGCCGGACCGGTGCGCGGTGTCGGCGTGACGCTGATCAGCGCGTTCGGCGTGCTGTCCGTGCCCGCCGACGCCCTGCCGCTCGGCCTGGGGCTGTGCGGCCTGGTGCTGATCGGCGCGGTGGCGGACTTCCGGTCGCCGCGAGTCGCCTTCGTGCTGTCGATCGTGCGGGTGGTGGCGCTGTGCGCGGCGCAGGAGCAGCTCGGCGCCACGGGCACGTGGTCGCTCAACGTGCTCACCACCACCGCGATCACCTTGCAGTGGGAGTGGGCGCCGAAGGTCACCGTGCCGACCACAGCCGCGCTGCTCACCGTCTACCTGACCGCGGTGTCGGGGGACGGTGGGGTGGCGCTGCGGGTGGTGGTGGAGTGCGTGTTGGCGCGGTTGGCGTTGCTGCTGCTGCGCCGGTCGTCACGGCGGGTGGACGAGCTGCGGACGCGGCGCGCGGCGCTGGAGCGCCAGGAGGCGGTGGCGTTGGAGCGGCGCAGGCGTGAGCGCGAGTACCTGGCGCTGCTGCACGACACGGCCTCGGCGACGTTCCTGGTGGTGGCGGTGAACGGGCGGGAATCCGATCCGGCGGAGGTCGCCGGGTACGCACGTCGTGACCTGGACCTGCTGACCGGCACGTCAGGTGTGCCGCGGGACAGCTCGGTGGACGTCGGCTCGTCGTTGCGGGCGGTGGTGGAACGCAGCCCGCTGGAGGTCGACGTGCGGTGGGAGAGCGTGCTGCTGCCGGCTTCGGTGGCATTGGCGCTGGTGCGGGCGGTGCGGGAGGCGTTGACGAACGTGGAGCGGCACGCGGGGACGGGTGCGGCGCAGTTGCGGGTGAGGGCGTCCGGCGGCGGGGTCGAGGTGGAGGTGACCGACGCGGGGCGCGGGTTCGACGTCGGCGCGGTCTCGGACCACCGGCGGGGTCTGCGCGGGTCGGTGGTCGAGCGGATGGCGGCCGTCGGCGGGCGGGCCGAGGTGACGTCCCGGCCCGGTCGGACGACGGTGCGGATGGAGTGGCCCGGTGATTGATCAAGGGGTCGGAGCGCGGTCGTGGGCGGGACCGTTGCTCACCTGGAGTCGTGACGAGGGCGATCACGGCGACGACAGCCGCGAGGCCGAACGGCACGTGTTCGCCGGCGTGCGGCTGATCCTGCTCGGCGTCACCGCCGTGCTGCAGGTGAGCCTCGGCTTCGGCGCCCTGCTCACCTACCCCCACCACCCGGCCGCGCGGGTCACGCTCGCCGTGTTCGTCTCGGTGACGCTGCTGTGCGCGATCTGGGTCGTGCGACGCGAACCACCGCCGCGGGCCGTGGTCGTGGGCGGTGTGGTGGCGGTGATGGCGGCTTCCGCGCTGGCCACCGCCGTGCTGCCGTCGTACGCGATCTTCGGGCCGGCGCACTGGTCGTGGGGTCAGGTCGGGTGGTCGCTGCTGCTGTTGCTGCTGGACCGCGTCCCCGCGCTGCTCGCCGCGCAGGCGGCGCACGTGGTGCTCGGCGTCGGGCAGTGGCTGCTCGCCGGCACACCGGACCTGGCCGGGATCGGCAACGCGGGCGTGGTCGTGCTCAGCGCGACCAGCCTCCAGCTCGGCGCCCTGGTGATGACCCGGTTCATGCTGCGCAACGCGTCCCAGGCCGTCGAGGTCGCCGCCGAACGGGAGCGCGCGGCGACCCGTGCCGCGTTGGCCGAGCAGTGGGAGCAGGACCTGCGCGCCGGGTTCGCCGGACAACTGGGCGCCACCCTGCCGCTGCTCGCGGACCTCGCCGACGGCGTGCTCGACCCGCGTGCCGACGAGACCCGGCGGCGGTGCGCGCTCGCGGCCACCCAGCTGCGGCGGTTGTTCGCCGAGAACGACGACGTGCCCGACCCGCTGGTGCACGAGGTCACGGCGTGCGTGCACGTCGCCGAACGGCGCGGGGTGGCGGTGTCGCTCGCGGTCAGCGGCGCGACGGTGCCGGTGCCGACCGACGTGCGGCGGCAGCTGACCGGACCGCTGGCGGAGGCGTTGTCGGCGGCGCGGGAGCGGGCCCGGGTGAGCCTGCTGCGCACCGAGGGCGAGGTGCGGGTGGCGGTGGTCTCCGACGCGGAGGTCGAGGTGGGAACCGCGATGGGGCCGGTCGAGGTCGAAAGCGGCACGTACGGTCGGCACACGCGGATGGAGGCCAGATGGCGGACGAACTGAGCGCAGTGGTGGTGGACGACCACCCGGCGGTGCGCGCGGGCGTCGCCTACTGGCTGTCGTCCGGCACGCCGCCGATCCGGGTCGTCGCGAGCGGCGATGACGTGCGCTCGGCGTGGCTCGGCGAGGGCGCGGACGCCGACGTGGTGATCCTCGACCTGCACCTGAACGGACCGACGCCGGTGCTCGGCGACCTGCGCCGGCTGGTCGAGGCGGGTCGGCGGGTCGTCGTCTACTCGATGCGCGCCGACGACGACATCGCGTTGCAGTGCCTGGAACTGGGCGCGTTGTGCTACCTGACCAAGGCGGAGGGCGCGGAGCACCTCGTGCAGGCGACCCGTGCGGCGGCGGAGGGCAGGTCGTACACGCCGCCCTCGCTGGCGGGCGCGTTGGCGGGCGACCGGTCCGACCACCGGCCCGCGTTGTCGGCGCGGGAGGTCGAGGTGCTCGTCGAGTGGTTCCAGTCGGAGTCCAAGGAGTTCGTGGCGCAGCGGCTCGGCATCTCGCTGAGCACGGTGAACTCGCACCTGGAGCGGATCCGGGTCAAGTACGCGCTGATCGGGCGGGAGGCGCCGACGAAGGCCGCGCTGGTGGCGCGGGCGATCCAGGACGGGCTGATCGGCGTGGACGAGCTCTGACCCGGGCCACCGGCGCACGTGGTCACGGCAGCCGGATGCCCGGCCGGCGACCGCGGCCCTGACGAGTCGAGCGCCTTCCGCGGGCCCGGAGCCGGTCGCCGAAGTCGCCTCCGCCGGATCACAGTCGGTAGTCGTGCCGGCACGGTACGGTGGGCAGCACACCGCCTCCCTCACACCGTTGTGATCACCGGAGGTTGCAGTACATGAGATCCCTCATCCGCGTCGGCCACGCGCTGACGGCGGTCGCGGTCGCCGCCGGGCTCGTCGTCACCGCGCCGGCCGGCGCGAGCACCGCCCCGCACTGGTCGCCGCGCCTGGACAACCCGTACGTCGGCGCGCGCCCCTACGTCAACCCGGAGTGGTCCGCCCGCGCCGCCGCCGAACCGGGTGGCACGGCCGTCGCCGGCCAGCCGACCGGCGTGTGGCTCGACAGCATCGCGTCCGTGCAGGGCGCCGACGGGACGATGGGCCTGCGCGCCCACCTGGACGCGGCCCTGCGGCAGAACGCCACCCTGGTGCAGCTCGTGCTGTGGAACCTGCCCGGCCGCGACTGCGGTCGCCTGGCCACCAACGGCGAGCTGGCGTGGAACGAGCTGCCGCGCTACAAGCAGGAGTTCATCGACCCGATCGCCGCGATCCTGGCCGACCCGGCGTACGCGCGGCTGCGGGTCGTCACGGTCGTGGAGCCCAACTCGTTGCCGTACCTCGTCACGCACGTCCAGCCGCGCTACGACGCCACCCTGGCCTGCGAGTACGTCAAGGCGGCCGGCTCGTACACCGAGGGCATCGGGTACGCGCTGGCGAAGCTCGGCGCGATCCGCAACGTCTACAGCTACCTCGACATCAGCCACCACGGCAACATCGGCTGGGACGACAACCGCAAGCCGACGCTGGCGCTGCTGGTGAAGGCCGCGACCTCGGGCGGCAGCCGGCTCGGCGCCGTGCACGGCTTCATCGCCAACACCGCCGACTACTCGGTGCTGCGCGAGGAGTTCATCGTCAAGACGGTGATCAACGGGCAGCACATCCAGCAGACCAGGTGGGTCGACTGGAACCCGTTCATCGACGAGCTTTCCTTCGTGGACTTCTTCCGGACCGAGGCGGTCGCGGCGGGCTTCGCCGCGCAGGTCGGCGTGCTGCTCGACACCTCGCGCAACGGGTGGGGCGGCCCGAACCGGCCGACCAAGCCGGGTTACGAGACGAACGTGGACGTCTACGTCGACACCAGCCGGATCGACCGCAGGGCGCGGATCTGGAACTGGTGCAACCAGGTCGGCACGGGCCTGGGCGAACGTCCGGTCGCGGCGCCCCGGCCGAACGTCGACGCGTACGTGTGGATGAAGCCGCCGGGCGAGTCGGACGGCGCGAGCATCCCGATCCCGATCGCCGGCGAGAACTTCAACCGGGAGTGCGACCCCACCTACGACGGTCGCCCGAACGCCAGCCCGGACCCGACCGGGGCGTGGCAGGACGCGCCGCCTGCCGGCCACTGGCACTCGGCGCAGTTCCGGGAACTGCTGCGCAACGCCCACCCCGCGCTCTGAACTCGGTTTCTTGCGGATAATCCGGTGTTGTCCTGGTAGCTAGACTGGGGCCATGTCCGCCATGGCCCCAGCCCGCACCGAATCCGACCTGTCGTTCCTCCTGGACCACACCGGTCACGTGCTGCGCACCCGGATGGCGGCGGCGTTGGCCGAGATCGGCCTGACCGCCCGCATGCACTGCGTCCTCGTCCACGCCTTGCAGGAGGAGCGCACGCAGATCCAGCTGGCCGAGATCGGCGACATGGACAAGACCACCATGGTGGTCACGGTGGACGCGCTGGAGAAGGCCGGCCTCGCCGAGCGCCGGCCGTCCAGCACCGACCGGCGGGCCCGGATCGTCGCCGTCACCGAGAAGGGCGCCGAACTGGCGAAGCAGAGCCAGGCGGTCGTCGACGGGGTGCACCGGACCGCCTTGGAGTCGCTGCCCGACAAAGATCGCGAAGCGCTGCTGCACGCACTGAACCTGCTGGTCAGCGGCCATCTGTCCACCCCGATCCCGGCACCTCAGACGGCCCGCCGAGCCCGCGAGAGCACGAGGTAAGTCCGCGACAGATTGTCTGTAACGAAACTATCCGCTACGGTTCCTCCTGTCCCCACCGGAACAGGAGAGACCGATGTCGTCCTCGCTCGACACACCGCTCGACACACCCCGCGCGAACCGCTGGTCGGCGCTGGTCGTGCTGTCCGCCGCGATGCTGATGACCATCCTCGACGGCAGCATCGTCACCGTCGCCATGCCCGCCATCCAGCGTGACCTGGGCTTCTCCCCCGCCGGCCTGAGCTGGACGGTCAACGCCTACCTGATCGCGTTCGGCGGCCTGCTGCTGCTGGCCGGCCGACTCGGCGACCTGATCGGGCGCAAGGCGATGTTCCTGGCCGGCAACGCGGTCTTCACCGCCGCGTCGCTGCTGGCGGGCGTGGCCGGCACACCGGGGTTGCTGATCGCGGCCCGGTTCCTGCAAGGCGCGGGCAGCGCGATGGCGTCGGCGGTCGTGCTCGGCATCCTGGTCACGCTGTTCACCGACCCGGCTGAACGCGCCAAGGCGATCGGCGTGTTCAGCTTCACCGGCGCGGCGGGGGCGTCCATCGGGCAGGTGCTCGGCGGCGTGCTGACCGACGCGCTGAGCTGGCACTGGATCTTCTTCATCAACCTGCCGATCGGCGTGGCCACCGTGCTGCTGGCGATCCGCGTGCTGCCGGCCGACCGGGGCGCGGGCCTGTCCGCCGGCGCCGACGTGCTCGGCGCGGCGCTGGTCACGAGCGGCCTGATGCTCGGCATCTACACCGTGGTCAAGGTCGAGCAGCACGGCTGGACGGCCGCGCACACGCTCGGTCTCGGCGCGCTGTCGGCCGCGTTGCTGGCCGCGTTCACCGTTCGGCAGGCCCGTGCGCGGACGCCGTTGATGCCGCTGCGGATCCTGCGTTCGCGCAACGTGGCCGGCGCGAACCTGGTGCAGGTGCTCACGTTGTCGGCGATGTTCGCGTTCCAGATCATCGTCGCGCTCTTCATGCAGAAGGTGCTGGCCTACAGCGCGCTCGCCACCGGGTTGGCGATGCTGCCGGCGGCGGTCGCGATCGGCGGTGTGTCGCTGTTCGTCTCGGCCCGGTTGAACACCCGCTTCGGCGAACGCGCGGTGCTGCTGGTCGGGCTCGCGCTGCTGACCGGCGCGATGGTCAAGCTGGCCACGGTCCCGGTGGACGCCGACTACCCCGCCGACCTGCTGCCCGTGATGCTGCTGATCGCCGGCGGCGGGCTGGTGCTGCCCGCGTTGGCGTCACTGGGCATGTCCGACGCGAAGCCCGACGACGCGGGCCTGGTGTCCGGCCTGTTCAACACGACGCAGCAGGTCGGCATGGCGTTGGGGGTGGCCGTGCTGTCCACGCTGGCCGCCGCGCGGACCGAGGGGGAGCGGGCGTCGGGCGCCGCCGAGCCGGTCGCGCTGACCGCCGGGTACCACGTGGCGTTCACCGTGGCCGCCTCGCTGCTGGTCGCCGCGTTCGCCGTCACGCTCCTCGTCCTGCGCAAGCGTTCCCGCTGACTTCTCCGGAGGAGATCGACATGACCGTCAACGCAGGCCCCGCACCCCGCACCCTGACCGACGACGAACTGGTGGACCTGCTCGACGCGCAGCGGTTCGGCGTGCTCGCCACCGTGAAGCGCAGCGGCCACCCCCACCTGTCCACCGTGCTCTACCAGTGGGACGCGAAGGAGCGGGTCATCCGGGTGTCGACCACCGCCGATCGCCTGAAGGCCCGCCAGATCCGGGCCGACCCGAAGGTCTCGCTGCACGTGAGCGGACCGGACGTGTGGTCGTTCGCGGTGGTGGAGGGGGATGCGGAACTGGTCGAGACGACGGACGGCCCGGACCTCGAACCGGACCGCCGCCTGACCATCACGTTCACCGCGACCCGCCTCTACGGCACCGCGCTGGACATCCCGAAGGCGGAACCCCGAAAGATCCGATCAACGGCGACACCGGATCTCCCTCACGCTCCGACCAACTCGGCGAGCGTGCCCGGCAGGCGGTCGAGCATGTCTTCCGAGCAGGTGACCCGGTAGTGCGGGACATGTCGCAGGACCAACGACTCACCGGAGCCCCGCACGTCGACCCGGTACGCGCGAAGCACGCCCGACGCCAGGTCGACCAGTCTTGGCCCGTAGGCGTCGAGGAGGTCGTACGACGCGGCGTCCAGCCACCCCGCGGAGTCGACCCGCTCGTACTCCAGCACACCGGCGATCGGTGTTTGCGCATAACTGACGAGCAGCCTTACCTGAGTGCGGCCCACGCAGGAGGTGCCGTTGGCCTTCGCCAGATCGGGGAGGCTGTAACGCCTGCGCGCTATCCCGTCCTGTTTGTCGACGCCGATCACGAGCGGCCGCAGCGGCAATCGGAGTCGTGCGCGCTCGGCCTCCGGACGAATCGCCACCAGAGCGGGAAACCCGACCGCGACAGGCTCCACACCGGGCAGCAGCACGCATTGGTCGTTGGCGACGAGGCCGAAACCCGCGGCCGCGCAAGCCCGGAGCACGGTGGTCTTCCCGCTCCCACGGGCACCGGTGAACAGCATCCCGCTACCTCGGTGGTCGACCGCGCCAGCGTGACAGTTCCGCCCCGAGGCCGACTCGACCAGGAAGACCTTGACGATCGCCCGCGCCACACCAATGACCGCGAAAACCGTTTCCTTCACGTCCTCCCCGACGGTCACGGTCACCACTTCGCGCTCGTACTCGAACGAGGGCTCCGGGCTGTTCCCGCGGAGCCGCCCGGGCACCGATCGCCTCCGCACCAAGACGATGGCGACCGAGTCCCGGCGGTCTTTTTCGGCCGTGGCGAGCCAGTAAGGCGACACCAGGTCGACCAGCAACTCCCGCTCAGCACCGGTGAGGTTCCTGACCGACACGGAGAACGGCACCAGGCCGTCGCCGAGACTCAAGCGCAGTTCCTGAGGCATCACTACACCGAGTAACGGTCGCCGTCGTCCGGCACTTGAACACCCGGCCAGTCGCCGCCGCGCACTTCATCGCTCACGTGGGTGGCCAGCACGCGCACATCCGGGAATCGCCGGGCCAGGTCGACCAGATCGGACACTCCCATGTGCCCCGCTCGACGCTCGATGAACGACGCGTCGAGCACCGCCGTGGAACATGCCCGCATGATGGTCTCGACCCCGTCGCACAGCTCGGAATCACCGGAGAACCCGGTGGTCGCATCGCCATCACCGACCAGGTACCCGAAAGCGGGGGTGGCGGTGTGCGCGACCGGGACAGCGCGCACGGTGTGGCCGCCCGAGGTGATCTCCCCGCCGTGGTCGGTCCACTCGTGGAACTTCACCCGCGAGTTCTTCCGGACCTTGTCCCAGGATTCGGGGTAAGCCAGCCTGAACAGCGTGTCGACCCGCTCCTCCAGTCCGCGTGGGCCAGCCAACAGGAAATCTTCGTCCCTCACCCGCCTGAGCCCGAGTTCGAGCAGCAGGAACACCACGTCGAAGTAGTGGTCAGCGTGGAAGTGGGTGATCAGGCAGGCATCGAGGGAGCCCGGCTCGACACCCTGACGTCGAAGCGTCTTGACCGCGCCGTTCGGTACGTCGACCAGGATCCGGTCGTTGACCAGCGCACACGCGCTGAGCGCCGAGGTGAGGATCGACCCCGTGCCGACAAGCCGCAACTCCATTAAATTTTCCGATCCGCGGTCAGGCGATCAAGGCCGCAACTATGTACACCTGTTGAACGACGAGGGCGAGCACGAACACGACGATCGCGGTGGAGAGCCACCGATGCGCCTTGCCGAGCGCATCGTACCGCATCCGCAGGTTCCGGGAAAGCTCCACCGCTTGTGCCGCGAGTTCCCGCGCGTAGTCCTCCTCGGACAGGTCGGCCACCTTCTCGTAAGCTTCGTCGGCGGTCAGCGCGACGAATGTCCCGAAAAACAGGAGGTGCTTTCGACTTCGCTTCGACCGCGTTTTCTTCGGCAACTTCTTGATGACGTTCAGCCCTTCCAGGAGTGCGAGCGCCGCGAGGCACAACGTCAGCAGACCGAGGCCACGGACCGGGATCGGAGTGGCCGGATTGGCCAGGAAGACCTGGATGACCAGCACCACGATGCCCGACGCCGCCGTCGCACAGATGGTCGACTTCGTGGTCAATTGATTCCGCCGGTGCTCGAACGTCTGCAACACCAGGAGCGCCGCTTGGACCGGGATCGCTGGCGCCGACCGGCTCTCCGGCTGCTCGTCCGGCAACCTCTGCCGTCGACGCTTGAACACCAGCACGTCATCCACCATTCGATCACGACGATCGCGGTCAGTCCGCGACGTCTACTGCGAGTTCGGCGAGCACAGTATCCACCAGCCTTCCCACCAGCACCGTATCGGAGCACCAATCGTCACTCGATCGACGGCTTCGATCGGGTTCCACCATCCGAGAGTGAGCGGCGACCCGGTAACGCACCAATACCTTCAGGCACACCGCGAGCTGGAAAACGTCCCATCGGTCCGAATGGCTTCCGCCCAGGAAATGCTCCTCTATCCTGCCGACCACATCCCTCCGACCGAGCACGAGCGCATCGGCGTACAAGGGGGCGAGTTCCGTGAAGTACGGGGCGACGCGGGCTCGCGGTTCGGTGAAGACCGGATCGATGATGGCGACGTGTCCGGGGAGCACGAAGACGTTCGCCGAATGCAGGTCGCCGTGGACGACCGGGGTCCAAGCCGCACCCGAGGACCGCATCGCCGAGGTGATTACCCGGCCCACTCGCCATACTCGTCCGGCAACTCGAGCGAGACGATCCTCGGCCAGCAGACGGGCCTGTTTGGCGATGTTCTCCACCATGCCGACGGCGACGACCTCCGCGGGCACCGGCGACGTTCCGACGCGCCGTTGGATCACATCGACGCGGTCGATCAGCCGATCGATGTGATCCAGCTCGACCGAAGTACCCGACAGCAGTGCCCACAGCGAGCACTTCTCGGGAAGCCTCTCCATTACGATGACGCCGAGCCGCTCGGACGCGCTGCCGAAGTGCTCCAACCGGCAATCCAGCATTCCGTGTCCGGCCAGCCACTCGAACCGCATGGCCGTGCGCTCGGGCGGCTCGCTGAGGAAGACCTTGACCACCCGCGACTCGGTGAAGAAGAGCACCGACGAGTGCCGTTCCACCACCTTCACGACCTGCTCGCCGGTGACGTCGCCCGCCGCTCGCTCGAAATTCTGGAAGCGATGCCCGTCAAGCATCGGCATAGGCATCGGCCTGCGCCTCGAACAGGCGCTCGGCTACTCCCTGGAGCTCGGCCACGTTGAACACGCTGCCGCGTCGCGTGATCCCGTCCGGCTCACCGCTGTAGAATCTGCCATCCCCCTTCACGATGCACAACGTGGTATTCGCGACGGTCCTGAGTTCGCGGATGTCGATCCCGAGCTCACCGCTTAGCCCGATCGTCTCGGCCATGACCTCGTCGACCACCTGCGGCTCCACCACCAGGCTCCGCCAGGTGGTTTTTGCCTGGCCGCGTCGAACCAACCGTTGCAATCGAACGTGCCGGACCCCGACGTCCGCGAGATAGCGCACGGTGCGCTCGACGCTGGGCAGGTTCCGCGAGGTAATCAGCACGCTCACCCGCACCCGGCACGCCGACCGCACCAGGTTCCCCAAGTTCTCGACCAGCACTTCGTACGGCACACCCGGCCGGCACTTGCGGAAGACGTCCGGGTCAACCGTGTCGAAGGACAGGTCGACCCAATCGAATGCCTCTCGCGTTTCCGCGGCGACCATGGGGAACATTCCGCTCGTCCGTAGCAGGGTGCCGCCGCCGTGCCGCCTGACGTAGGAGGCGAGTTCGTTGAGGTCCGGGCGGAGCAGCGGTTCGCCGCCGCCGAAACCGAACCGCATGGTCCCGTGCCGGAGCAGGGCCGCGAGAACACTCCTGAGCACCTCGGTCGGCCAGTCTTGATCGTGATCCTCGATCAAGCAGTAGGGACATTTTCCAGGACACTTGTTAGTCGGCTCGAAGCACACGCTGAGCACCCGCGGGCGACTGCCTCCGCCAAGGACGACCCGGTCTCGATTGGCAACGTAGGCGGAACCGGAGCCCACCGTCTCGAGATAATCGACAGATTCCATGCGCCAGTCCCCTCCGAAAGCTTCACGCGATTCACAAAGAGGAAATATCCACCGTACTCGACCTGCTCCGCGAACAACAGGACTGAACGGCGGAAGCATCGGCCCCGCGTCAGCCGACGGATTTACGCAGTCGGTCACCGTGCGCTGTTTCGCGGTCACAGCGAATGCGCCTATGCACGTCGGGACCACGTGAGGAGCGCCACGGGCGCAGGCCGGAACTGCGCGGCACTGGGAGGTAGGATCGTTACGCTGGCTAAAGAACCTACGTCGCGCGGTCACTGTCGACTCGGGACAGCTGACAGGAGCGACGCATGACGGCGACCGTCGAGTCCGCGCTGACTCGTCGTGGCAAGGGCGGCGGGGCGGCGATGTCCGCCCTCGCGCTGGGCGGGTTCGCCATCGGGACGACCGAGTTCGCCACCATGGGCCTGCTGCCGCAGATGGCCGCCACGTTCGACATCTCCATCCCCACCGCCGGGCACGCGATCAGCCTGTACGCGCTCGGCGTGGTGGTCGGCGCGCCGCTCATCGCCGGGCTGGCCGCGAAGCTGCCGCGCAAGGGGCTCCTGATCGGACTGACACTGGCCCTGGCGCTGGGCAACGGCTTGTCCGCCATCGCGCCGAACGCCGCCCTGCTGATGACCGCGCGGTTCGTGGCCGGGCTGCCGCACGGCGCGTACTTCGGCATCGCGGCCGTCGTCGCGACCACCCTCGTGCCACCGGAGCGGCGTGGCACGGCGGTCGCCCGCATCATGGTCGGCCTGACCGTGGCGAACCTGGTCGGCGTGCCGGTCGCCACCGCCGCCGGTCAGCAGATCGGGTGGCGGGTCGCATACCTCGCGGTGGCCGTGATCGCGGTCGCGACGGCGTTGGCGGTGGCCAGGTGGCTGCCGCGGGCGCCGGCGCCGCGGGACGCGAGCGTGGCCGCCGAGCTGAGCGCGTTCCGCCGGCCGCAGGTGTGGTTCGCGCTGCTCACCGGCATGATCGGGTTCGGCGGCATGTTCGCCGTCTACTCCTACATCTCGCCGATCACCACCGAGGTGACCGCGCTGTCCTCGTCCGCGGTGCCGTGGGTGCTGGCGGTGTTCGGGCTCGGCATGACGATCGGCGCCACGGTCGGCGGCCGGTTCGTCGACCGCTCGGTCATGGGCACGGTCTTCGGCTCGCTGATCGCGGTGACGGGCGTGCTCGTGGTGTTCGCGCTGACCGCGACCTCGCCGGTGATGGCGTTCGCGACCGTGTTCCTGATCGGGCTCGTGTCGCAGGTGCTGGCCTCGGCGTTGCAGGTGCGGCTGATGGACGCCTCCCCGGACGCGCCGTCGCTGGCGTCGTCGTCCAACCACTCGGCGTTGAACATCGCCAACGGCGCGGGCGCGTGGCTCGGCGGCCTGGCGATCGGCGCGGGCTGGGGCTACACCTCCACGGCGTGGGTCGGGGTGGCGTTGAGCCTGGCCGGGCTGGCGGTGGCCGCCCTGTCGGTCCTGGTCGGCCGCCCCCGCGTGCCCGCCTAGGCCGCCCTGCCACCGCCCGGCGGTCGCCTGCCGGGCCGCGTCCCACGCCGCGGTCGCCGGGGGCCGCTCGCCCGCCGGGCGGGATGGCTCGGTCGGTGTCCGTTCGTCCGGGCTCGGTCCGGTGCGAGCCGGTCAAGAGGCACTCGCCCTGCGGGGAGGGCTGCGTGGGGCCAAATCAGCCCGCCGTCTCGGCCAAGGACCCATGCGGGCGGCGGTCGCCCGCCGCCCGCGTGGCTCAGCCCTCCCCCAGCACCTCGCGCAGCCGGACCGCGAACCGGTCCGGGTCCTCGACGAAGCCGATGTGACCGCCGGGGAACCTGGTCGGCTCGATGCCGAGAACGGCGGCCAGCGCCTCCGACGTGCGCTCGCACAGCTCGCCACCCGAGTCCTCGCCGATGCCGACCACGATCCGGCTCGGCACCGAGCGCAGCACCTCCGAATCGGGCACCCACTCGACGGTCGGCCGCAGCATGTGCTCGTACTGGAACCGCTCGTCGGCGAGGTCCTGCGGGTCGCGCTCGCCGCCGAACATGTGCTCGATCACCTCGTCGGGCACGTGGATGTTCGCGATGGCCATGAACTGCCGCCACGCCCCGAGCGCGTCGCCGGACAGGTAGGTGGCGACCATCTCGTCGGTCCGCCGCAGCAGGTCCTCCCGGTCCGGCACGAGCTGGTCGAGCGGCGGCTCGTGGGCGATCACGGTGTGCGCCAGCTCGGGGTTCGCCTGCGCGAGCGCCAGCACGCTGACCGCGCCGCCGCTGGAACCGAGGACGGTCGCCGGGCCCGCGTCCAGGTGCCGGATGAGCCTGGCCAGGTCGTCGGCGCGCAGCTCCGGCGTCGCGTCGCGGTCCGGGTCGTCCACCTTGCTGCGGTTGATGCCGCGCGGGTCCGTGGTGAGCACGGTGTGGTCGGCGGCGAGCAGGTCGGCCAGCGGCTCGAACGACCTGGCGTCCATCGGCGCGCCGACGAGCACGACCAGCGGTCCGCGGCCACGCACCTCGTAGTGCAGCAGCGCGTCGGGCACCCGCAGGGTGTCGGTGGTGGCGGTCTTGGTCATCGCGGATCCTCCTGGAACTCCTCTGAAGTGCTCGTTCGCCGGTAGTGACCGTCCGGGTGGGGCAGAATCGTCGCTCGTGGACGAAGTTCTTCCGACGAGTTCCGCGACCGGTGTCGAGGAGCCCGACCTGGCGCGGGCCCGGGCGGGCGACGGTGAGGCGTTCACCCGCCTGGTCGAACCGCTGCGCCGGGAGCTGCACGCCCACTGCTACCGCATGCTCGGCTCCACCCACGACGCCGACGACGCCCTCCAGGACGCCCTGCTGCGGGCCTGGCGCGCGCTCGGCCGCTTCGAGGGGCGCAGCTCGCTGCGCTCGTGGCTGTACACAGTGGCCACCCGCACGTGCCTGGACACCGCGGAGAGCCGTGGCCGGCGGGCGCTGCCGGTGGACCTCGGACCGGCCAGCGAACGCGCGGTGCTCGACAACCCGCCCGTGACCGACGTCGCCTGGCTCGGGCCGTACCCGGACGAGGGTTGGGGCGACAGCGGGCCGGCCGGGCGCTACGCGCAGCGCGAGGCCGTCGAACTGGCCTTCGTCGCGGCCCTGCAACACCTGCCGGGCAACCAGCGGGCGGCGTTGCTGCTGTTCGAGGTGCTCGGCTTCTCGGCGGCCGAGATCGCCGCCATGATGAACACCTCGGCCACGTCGGTGAACTCCGCGCTGGCCCGTGCCCGCCGGGTGGTCGCCGAGAAGGTGCCCGCGCGCACGCAGCAGCAGGCGTTGCGGCTGATCGACGACGCGCGGCTGCGGCAGGTCGTGGCCGACTACGCCGGCGCGCTGGAACGCGGCGACGCCGACACCATGGTCGCGCTGCTGACCGAGGACGTCACCTGGTCGATGCCGCCGTTCCGGCACTGGTACCACGGCATCGAGGCGGTCAGCGACTTCGTCGCACGGGTGCCGATGGGCGACTGCCCGCCGTGGCGGCACCTGACGACCGGCGCCAACGGCCAGCCCGCCGTCGCCTGCTACCTGTGGGACGACGGCGCCGGCGCGTACGCGGCGTGGGCGATCAACGTGCTCACACTGCGCGGCGACCTGATCCGGGAGGTCACGTCGTTCATCGGCGCGGAGCACTTCCCGGCGTTCGGCCTGCCCGCCTCACTGCCCTGACCTCACCAGCCGGCGGCGCGCACGACCTCGTGCGCGATCTCCTCGACGGACCTGCCGTCCGTCGCGACGCGGACGGTGCCGGGAGGCGCGTCCTCGGCCAGCCGGCGTGCCATCGCCAGGCTCCGCTCGATGTGCGGCGCGAGCTGCGAGCCGATCTCGCGGCGGGCGAGGCGTTCCCGGATCGTCGCCTCCGACGCGGTGAGCAGCACGAGGGTGGAGCGGACGTCCCCCTCGCCCAGGGCACGCCGGATCATCGGCTCCTCCAGCACGCTCACCGTGTTCGTGTAGACGAGCCGGTGCTGACCGAGCGCGGCGTAGTTGGCCCACACGGCGGCCAGGTTGCGCTCGGTGATCCCGGTCCGGTGCGGGTCGTCGGCCGGGGCCGGGTGGACCTGGTCCAGGAAGTCGCCCTCCACCAGGCAGTGCGCCGTCCCCCGCCCCTGGAGCACCTGGGAGACCTCCCACCCGACGGTCGACTTCCCCACGCCGGCGCCGCCGCCGATCAGCATCAGCTCACGCGTGATCACGTCGGCCAGACTGGCACGATCCCGGGCCGCGTGACACCGGGTTTCCACCTGCTGCACGCACCGTCATGTGGCACGATCGCGCACGTGACCAGCACCTCCGCCGCGACACAGCACCTGCGCGACCTCGCCCGGTTGCGACGCGTCCGCGACCGGATGGACCGCGAGTACGCGCAGCCGCTGGACGTGGAGGCGCTCGCCCGCGGGGTGAACATGTCGGCCGGGCACCTCAGCCGCCAGTTCCGGCGCGCCTACGGTGAGTCACCGTACTCCTACCTGATGACGCGGCGCATCGAGCGCGCGATGGCGTTGCTGCGGCGGGGCGACCTCAGCGTCACGGAGGTCTGCTTCGCGGTCGGCTGCTCGTCGCTCGGCACGTTCAGCACCCGGTTCACCGAGCTGGTCGGCGTGCCGCCGAGCGAGTACCGGCGCGAGGCGACCGGCGAGACGGTCGGCATGCCCGCGTGCGTGGCCAAGCAGGTCACCAGACCGGTCAGGAATCGAGAAGCGTCCGCTTCGGACCCCACCTAGCGTGATCGCCATGGACATCAGCATTCACCAGACCTTCCTCCCGCAGGACGACCCGGACGCCGCGCTCGCCTTCTACCGCGACACCCTCGGCTTCGAGGTCCGCAACGACGTCGGCTACGAGGGCATGCGCTGGATCACGGTCGGTCCCGTCGGCCGGCCCGACACGTCCATCGTGCTGCACCCGCCGGCCGCCGACCCCGGCGTCACCGACGAGGAGCGCCGCACCATCGTCGAGATGATGGCCAAGGGCACCTACGCCGGGATCAACCTGGCCACCAAGGACCTCGACGGCACGTTCGACAAGCTGCAGGCCGACGGCGCCGAGGTCGTCCAGGAGCCGACCGAGCACCCCTACGGCGTGCGCGACTGCGCGTTCCGCGACCCGGCGGGCAACCTGATCCGCATCCAGCAGCTGCGCTGACCCGCACGTCCCAGCGAGTGCCGCCCCGCTCCGACGTCCGCAGGAGCGGGGTGACCGCACACCCCCGCCTACGCGCCCGGCACAACCCGATGGAGACACGATGAGCAAGGCCACCAGGACGCAAGCGCAGTCGCCCGAGCCGTTCCTCGCCGACCGCCACGACCTGATCCGCGTGCAGGGCGCGCGCGTGAACAACCTCAAGGACATCAGCGTCGAGATCCCGAAACGCCGGCTGACGGTGTTCACCGGCGTGTCCGGCTCGGGCAAGAGCTCGCTGGTGTTCGGCACGATCGCCGCCGAGTCGCAGCGGATGATCAACGAGACCTACAGCGCGTTCGTGCAGGGCTTCATGCCCACGCTGGCCCGGCCCGAGGTCGACGTGCTCGAAGGGCTGACGACGGCGATCATCGTGGACCAGGAGCGGCTCGGCGCCAACCCGCGCTCGACGGTCGGCACGGTCACCGACGCCAACGCCATGCTGCGGATCCTGTTCAGCAGGCTCGGCACGCCGCACATCGGCCCGCCCAACGCGTACGCGTTCAACGTGCCGTCGGTGAAGGCCAGCGGCGCGATCACGGTCGAGCGCGGCGGCAAGACCAAGGCCGAGAAGGCGACGTTCAACCGCCTCGGCGGCATGTGCCCTCGCTGCGAGGGCATGGGCGCGGTCAACGACTTCGACCTGACCGCGCTGTACGACGACACCAAGTCGCTCAACGACGGCGCGCTCACCATCCCCGGCTACAGCATGGACGGCTGGTACGGCCGCATCTACCGCGGCTGCGGGTTCTTCGACCCGGACAAGCCGATCCGCAAGTACAACAAGAGGGAACTGCACGACCTGCTCCACAAGGAGCCGACCAAGATCAAGGTCGACGGGATCAACCTGACCTACTCCGGCCTTATCCCGCAGATCCAGAAGTCGTACCTGTCCAAGGACGTCGACGCGATGCAGCCGCACATCCGGGCGTTCGTGGAGCGGGCGGTGACGTTCACGACGTGCCCCGAGTGCGACGGCACGCGCCTGGCCAAGGAGGCGCTGGCGTCGAAGATCAAGGGCCGCAACATCGCGGACCTGTGCCGGATGCAGATCAGCGACCTGGCGGACTGGGTGCGCGACCTCGACGAGCCGTCGGTGGCGCCGCTGCTCGTGAACCTGCGGCGGGCGCTGGACTCGTTCGTGGACATCGGACTCGGGTACCTCTCGCTCGACCGGCCGTCGGGCACGCTGTCCGGCGGCGAGGCGCAGCGCACCAAGATGATCCGGCACCTCGGCTCGTCGCTCACCGACGTCACCTACGTCTTCGACGAGCCCACCATCGGCCTGCACCCCCACGACATCGAGCGGATGAACGCCCTGCTGCTCCGGCTGCGGGACAAGGGCAACACCGTGCTCGTGGTCGAGCACAAGCCCGAGGTGATCGCGATCGCCGACCACGTGGTCGACCTCGGGCCCAAGGCGGGCACGGGCGGCGGCGAGGTGGTGTTCGAGGGCACGGTCGAAGGGCTGCGCGCCACCGACACCCTCACCGGGCGGCACCTGGACGACCGGGCGTCGTTGAAGGACTCGGTGCGGACGCCGTCGGGTGCGCTGGAGGTGCGCGGCGCCGACACCCACAACCTGCGCGACGTGGACGTGGACATCCCGCTCGGCGTGCTCTGCGTGCTCACGGGTGTCGCCGGGTCCGGCAAGAGCTCCCTGGTGCACGGCTCCGTGGCCGGCCGCGAGGGCGTGGTGGTGATCGACCAGGGCGCGATCCGCGGCTCGCGGCGCAGCAACCCGGCGACGTACACCGGCCTGCTCGAACCGATCCGCAAGGCGTTCGCCAAGGCCAACGGCGTGAAGCCGGCGTTGTTCAGCTCGAACTCCGAGGGTGCCTGCCCCACGTGCAACGGCGCCGGCGTGATCTACACCGAACTGGGCGTGATGGCGACCGTCGAGTCCACGTGCGAGGACTGCGAGGGCAAGCGGTTCCAGGCGTCGGTGCTGGAGTACACGTTGGGCGGCAAGAACATCGCAGAGGTGCTCGCGATGTCCGCGATCGAGGCGGAGGCGTTCTTCGAGACGGGCGACGGGCGCGTGCCGGCCGCGCACAAGATCCTCGACCGGCTCGTGGACGTCGGCCTCGGCTACCTGTCGCTGGGTCAGCCGCTGACCACGCTCTCCGGCGGTGAGCGGCAGCGGCTGAAGCTGGCTGCCCAGATGGCAGAGAAGGGCGAGGTCTACATCCTCGACGAGCCGACGACGGGCCTGCACCTGGCCGACGTCGAGCAGCTGCTCGGCCTGCTCGACCGGCTGGTCGACTCCGGCAAGTCGGTCATCGTGATCGAGCACCACCAGGCGGTCATGGCGCACGCGGACTGGATCATCGACCTCGGTCCCGGCGCGGGCCACGACGGCGGCCGGATCGTCTTCGAGGGCACCCCGGCCGACCTCGTCGCCAAGCAGTCCACCCTGACCGGCGAACACCTCGCCGCCTACGTCTCCTGACCAACCCGCGAGAGTCCTACCTCCAGCACGCGAGAGTCCTACGTCCAGGAGCCCTGAGTTCAACGCTCAGCGCACGGAGCCGGGTGAGGCACCTGGCTCCGAGCGTTGAATTCAGGGTGTCCGAACGTAGGACTCTCGCGGCGTGAACGTAGGACTCTCGCGGGTCAGGAGCTGGGGGTGAGGCGCACGGCGGTCCACGAGACGGGCGGCAGCACGACGTGCAGCTCGCCGTCGGTCACGGTGGCGGTCTGCGGCTTCGGCACCACGCGGTCCGGGTCGGTCTCGGTGTTGGTGGCCGAGCCGTCCGGGTCGTGCACGGTCCACGCCTCGGCCACCTCGACGTCGCCGAACGCGGCCAGCGCGACCTTCAGGTCGACCGGCTCGGACCGGTGCCGGTTGACCACGAACACCACCGTGTCGCCGGTCTCCTCGTCGTGCGTGGCGACCGAGTCGACCACCGGCACGTCACCGAAGCGCTTCGTCGGGTACGTCGGCGAGGACGTCTCCACCCGCAGCACCTGGCCCCGCGCCAACCGCGACGTCAGCGCGAACGGGTGGAAGGTCGTCTGCCGCCACGCCGGGCCGCCCGGCTCGCTGCGGATCGGCGCGATCACGTTCACCAGCTGCGCCTGGCACGCCACGGCCACCCGGTCGCTGTGCCGCAGCAGCGAGATCAGCAGGTTGCCGACGACCACGGCGTCGGTGACGTCGTACTGGTCCTCGATGACCCGCGGCGCGACCTCCCACTCCGTGCGCGGCTCCGCCTGGAACCGCTTCATGTACCAGACGTTCCACTCGTCGAACGAGAGCGTGATCTTCTTCTTGCTCTTGAGCCGCGCGCCGACCGCGTCCGCGGTGGCCACCACGCTGTCGATGAAGTGGTCCATGTCCGCCGCGGAGGCGAGGAAGCTGTCCACGTCGCCGTCGATGACCTCGTAGTAGGCGTGCAGCGAGATGTGGTCCACCTCGTCGTACGCCAGCTCCAGCACCGTGGACTCCCACTCGCCGAACGTCGGCATGGACGAGCTGGAGCTGCCGCACGCCACCAGTTCCAGGTCCGGCTCGGCCTGCCGCAGCGCGCGGGCCGTCTCGGCGGCCAGCCGGCCGTACTCGTGCGCGGTCTTGTGGCCGAGCTGCCAGGGGCCGTCGAGCTCGTTGCCGAGGCACCACAGCTTCACGCCGTGCGGCTTCTCGGAGCCGTTCTCGCGGCGCAGGTCGGACAGGTGCGTGCCGCCGTCGTGGTTCATGTACTCGTGCACGTCGAGCGCCTCGGCGACACCTCGCGTGCCGAGGTTCACCGCGTACATGACCTCGACGTCGGCCTTGCGCGCCCACCGGACGAACTCGTCGACGCCGACCTCGTTGGTCTCGATGCTGTGCCAGGCGAGTTCACGGCGCACGGGCCGCTGCGAGGCGGGGCCGACGCCGTCCTCCCAGCGGTAGCCGGAGACGAAGTTGCCGCCGGGGTAGCGGACCAGCTCGACCCCCATCTCACGGGTCAGCTCCAGCACGTCGCCCCGGAAACCGTCCTCGTCGGCGGTCGGGTGGCCGGGTTCGTAGATACCGGTGTAGACGCAGCGGCCCATGTGCTCGACGAACGACCCGAAGAGCCGGCGTCGCACGGGCGCGATGACGTAGTCGGGGTTGAGGGCAAGAGAGGCGTTGAGCACGATGCTCCTACTTCAGGGCGCCTGCCGTCGCACCGCTGCGCCAGAAGCGCTGCAGCAGGACGAAGGCGACGATGAGCGGGACGATGGCCAGCAGTGAGCCGGTCACCACGAGGTTGAACAGCATCCGGGTGCCTGCCTCCTGCTGCGCGGTGTTGAACCAGGTGGTCAGGCCGACGGTCAGCGGGTACAGGTCGGAGTCGCTGAGCATCACCAGCGGCAGGAAGTAGTTGTTCCAGGTGGCGACCAGGGTGAACAGGAAGACGGTGACGATGGCCGGCCGCATCATCGGCACCACGATCTGCCAGAAGATGCGCAGCTCGCCCGCACGGTCGATGCGGGCGGAGTCGATCAGCTCCACCGGCACGCTCTCGTCCACGTAGACGCGGATCAGGTACGCGCCGAACGGGCTGAGCAGCGACGGCAGGATGACCGCCCAGATCGTGTCGACGAGTTCCACTTCGGACAGGATAAGGTAGGTCGGCAGCACCAGCGCGGTGGCGGGCACCATGATCATGCCCAGCAGCGCCGTCTCGAACAGCCTCTTGCCCGGGAACCGGAACCGGGCCAGGCCGTAGCCCGCCGCCGCCGCCAGGGCCGTCGCGCCCACCGCGCTCAGGCCCGAGTACAGCGCCGTGTTGACCAACCACTTGCCGTACGCGCCGTCGTCCTCGCGGAACAGCAGCCCGATGTTCTCGAACAGGTTGAACTCGGCGAACCACAGCGCGGGGCTGTCGAGCAGGTCCGGCTGGCTCTTGGTGGCCGCGACGACCACCCACAGCAGCGGGACGAGGAAGTACAGGATGCCCACGCCCATCAACAGGTGCGGGAGCCGGGTCTTCACCTTCATGCGCGCTTCCCCCGCCGGCGGTTGTTGACGAACACGAACGCGTAGGCCACCACGAACACCAGGAAGCCGAGCGCGAAGGACAGCGCGGCGGAGTAGTGGAAGTCCGAGTAGGCGAACGCCTGGTTGTAGGCGTAGAGGTTCGGCGTGTACCCGGCCGAGATCTGCGGCGCGAACCGGGCCATGATCTGCGGTTCGGTGAAGAACTGCATGGTGCCGATGACGGTGAAGATCGCGGCCAGCGAGATGGCCTGCTTGATCGCGGGCACCTTGACCCGCAACGCGATCTGCACCGGCGTGGCGCCGTCGATCACCGCGGCCTCGTACATCTCCCGCGGCACGCCCTGCAACGCCGAGTACAGGATGATCATGTTGTAGCCGGTCCACGCCCACGTCACGATGTTGCCCAGCGACACCAGCAGCAACGAGACGCTGAAGAAGTCGATCGGGTCGCCGCCCACCAGCGTCGGCAGGTCGGCGAACGGGCCGAACGTGCGGCTGTAGAGGAAGCCCCACATGAGCGCGCCGACGACGGCGGGCACGGCGTAGGGCATGAACGCGATGAGCCGGAACGCCACGGCGAACTTCGTGGTCACGGCGTCCAGCACGAGCGCGCCCGCCAACGCGATGCCGAGCATGATCGGGATCTGCACGAGTCCGAACAGGACGACCCGCAGCAGGCCGTCCAGCAGCAACGGGTCGGTGAACGCGCGCACGTAGTTGTCGAGGCCGGTGAACCGGGTGCCGAGGGCGAGGCTCTTGCTGGACAGGCTGAGCCAGAACGCGTAGCCCAGCGGCACGACCAGGAACGTGACGACGACTAGGAAGAACGGCAGGACGAACAGCATCCCGGCCACCGGGTGCGCGGTGACCCGGCGCGACCGCCGCCGCGCACGGGATTCGACCGGTGCGGCCGGTGGGTCGTCGACCTCGGGCGCCGCGATCGGGGTGGACCGCGTCACGGTGAACCTCCTGACTTGGCCTGGGCCCGCCGCGGCGTCGAACTCGCCGCGGCGGACCGCCGGAGCGCTACTTGCTGACCTTGAAGCCCTGCTGCTCGGCGTACGCGACGACGTTCTTCTGCGTCTCCTCCAACACCGTGCCCCACGGCCTGCTGCCCGACATGGCCTCGGCGCTGCGGTCGTTCAGCTCGCCGTACACGAAGTCCTGGAACGGCGTGAACTGGAAGTCGCCCAGCTTCTCCGACACCGGCACGAAGATCTCGTTCACCTTCTGGCCGTTGAAGAAGTCGTAGGCCTTGCCGGTGAACGCCGGGTCCGCCGCGACGTCCTTGACCAGCGGGTAGAGGAACGCCTTGTCCAGGCCGATCTGCCAGGCCGCGTCGGACTTGCCGAACAGCTCGCGCGCCACGGTGGTGGCGGCCTTCGGGTTCTTGGCCTGCTTGGTCACGGTGAACGTGGAGCCGCCCCAGTCGCCCTGCTCGTCCGCGCCCGCGGTCCACTGCGGCATCGGCGCGACCGCCCACTTGCCCGCGGTGTTCTTCAGCGAGCCCGCCAGGTAGCCGGGCGTCCAGCCGGCCGCGGCCCACGTCCAGTACTTGCCGGAGTCCAGCGCGGCGGTGGCGTCGGCGGTGAAGAACGGGTCCTTGGCCATGAGGCCCTTGTCGACCAGGTCACCGACCAGGTCGACCACCCGCTCGCACTCCGGCGCGGTCAGGTTGATCTTCACCTGGTCCTTGGCGGTCGTGTGCGAGTAGCCGTACGGGCGGCAGCCGGACTGCCACATCAGGCCGTTGAGCCAGCCGCCGTCGCTGCCGAAGCTCGCGATGTGCGCGTTCGGGTCGATCGCCTTGATCTTCACGGCCGCCTCGGCGTACTCGGCCCACGTGGTCGGCACTCCGATGCCGTGCTGGTCGAACAGGTCCTTGCGGTACATCAACGCCATCGGGCCGCCGTCGACCGGGATCGCGTAGACCTTCTCGCCGTCGGTGGCCTGCTCCCACGCCCAGTCGGCGTACAGGTCCTTGTCCTCGTTGGCGCCGTGCTCGCCCATGTCCGCCAGGGCGTCGAGGATGATGAACGTGGGGATCTGCTGGAACTCCACCATCGCCACGTCCGGCGCGCCCTTGCCCGCGGTGATCGCGGTCTTCAGCTTGGCGTAGTGGTCCGCCCCGGTGCCGGCGTTGGTCCACTCGACCTTGATGTCGGGGTGGCTGGCGTTGAACGCCTCGACCACCCCCTTGAACTCCGGGTACCAGGCCCAGACGGACACCGTCACGGGTCCGCCGTCGTCGCCGCCGGCCCCGCCGCACGCGGCCACGGCGAGCAGGCCGCAGGCGGCGAGCCCTCCTCGGAGTTTCGCCAACCATGTGGTGCCGAGCATGAGTGCGCCTTTCCGTCGCGGCATGCGTCAGTGCATGCGCGACCGCGATCACGGTGCGTGAGCGAGACGTACAAGGTGTGTGTCGACCCCGTGAGGCGCGAGGTGACGCCCTGGGGTCGTGGGTCCGGGTGTCGCGCCACGGCCGGCGGGTTCAGGGAACCGACCGTGGTTGCCGCCGTGGCACCGGTATTGCTGCGCTGCAAAGCACTATGGACGGCGTTTTGCCGCGCTGCAAGACCTCACGTGAACGTAATCCAAACGAGATTTGAGACGGTTGTGGATCATCGTGCGATCGGTGCTTGTCGCGGCGGAGGTCGGCGTGCACACTCTTTTGCAGCGCTGTAGCGGTGGGGCCGCCGCGCCGGTCCGACGGAGGAGAACGATGCGCGACGCCACGCTGCGTGACGTAGCAGAGCTCGCGGGCGTGTCCGCGCGGACGGTCTCGAACGTCGTCAACGGCTACGCCAGGGTGACCGAGCGGACCCGCGAGAAGGTGGAGCGGGCGATCGCTGAGCTGGGCTACCGGCCCAACGTGCTGGCCCGAAACCTGGCCAACGGCAGGTCCGGGCAGATCGCCGTGGTCGTGCCCTACCTGGACACGCCCTACTTCGCGGAACTGCTGCAGGCGATCATCCCCAGGGCGCGCGAACGCGGCTACAACGTCCTGATCGACCAGACCGACGGCGACCCGGCGCACGAGCGCGAGCTGATCCGGCGCGGCGCGCGGGCGCTGCTGTTCGACGGCATGATCTTCAGCCCGCTCGGGCTGGCCCAGGAAGACCTGGACGACGGCGACCCGACGTTGCCGCTGGTCGTCTTGGGCGAGCGGTCGTCCAACGGCACGTTCGACCACGTCGGCATCGACGACGTGGCGGCGTCGCGGGAGGCCACCGCGCACCTGATCGCGCTGGGCAGACGTCGGATCGCGGCCATCGGCGACCAGCCGTACCCGACCGGTGAGGCGGCGCAGCTGCGCACGCTCGGCTACCGGCAGGCGCACGCCGAGGCCGGGTTGCCGGTGGACGAGTCGCTGATAATCCGCACACCGCGGTTCAACCGGGCCGACGGCTGCGGTGCGATGCGCGTGCTGCTCGACCGGGACGACCCGCCGGACGCCGTGTTCTGCTACAGCGACCTGGTCGCGCTCGGCGCGCTGCACGAGGTGCTGGAACGCGGGCTGCGCGTGCCCGAGGACATCGCCCTCATCGGGTACGACGACATCGAGGAAGGCCGCTACTCCAACCCGACGATCAGCACCATCTCGCCGGACAAGGTGACCATAGCGACCACGGCGGTGGAACGGCTGCTCGCGCGCATCGACAGCACCGGGCCGTTGGCGGGCATCGAGGTGCGCGCCGCGCACAAGCTGATCGCCCGGCAGAGCACCCTGGGCCGCACTCCCCGCCCGTGACCCGAACGTTCAACTCGCCTGTTCCGAACGCAGGACTCTCGCGCTCTGAACGTAGGACTCGCGCGTCGCGAACGTAGGACTCTCGCGCATGTCCTACGTTCGGGTACCCCGAGTTGAACGCTCAGGCGGAGGCGGAGGTCTAACGGCGGGAGCGCGGGACGACCAGGCCCGACTCGTAGGCCGCGACCACCGCCTGGGTGCGGTCGCGCAGGCCGAGCTTGTTCAGCACCCGGCTCACGTGCGTCTTCACCGTCTCCTCCGTGACCACCAGCCGGGCGGCCACCTCCGTGTTCGACAAGCCCTCCGCGACCAGCCGCAGCACCTGCGTCTCCCGCGGGGTGAGGGTGGACAGGGCCGACCCGGACGTGGCCGGCTCCGGGCGCAGCCGGGCGAACTCGCTGATCAGGCGACGGGTGACGGTCGGGGCCAGCAACGCCTCGCCGGCCGCGACGACCCGCACCGCGTCGAACAGCTGCTCCGCCGTCACGTCCTTGAGCAGGAAGCCGCTGGCGCCCGCGCGCAACGCGTCGTAGACGTACTCGTCCAGGTCGAACGTGGTGAGGATGAGCACCCGCGGCCCGTCGGCGAGCCGGCGCGTGGCCTCGATGCCGTCCACGCCCGGCATCCGCACGTCCATCAGCACCACGTCCGGTGACAGCTCGCGGCAGACCCGCACCGCCTCGCCGCCGTCGGACGCCGTGCCGACGACGGTGAAGTCGGGTTGCGTGTCGAGCAGCGCGGCGTACCCGGTGCGGATCACCTGGTGGTCGTCGGCGACCACGACCCGGACGGCGTTCACGACCCCGTCGGCGCTCACCCTGCCGCCCCCGCCGGGAGGCTCGCCTCGACCAGGAAACCGCCCACGGCCGTCGTGCCCGTGCGCAGCCGGCCGCCGACGGCCGCCGCCCGTTCCCGCATGCCGGTCAGCCCGTGCCCGCCGGACGGCGCCGCGCCGCGCGGGCCGGGCCCGTTGTCCCTGATGCGCAACCTCAACGCCTCCTCGGTGTAGTGCAGCTCCACGTCGACCGCCGCGCCGGGCGCGTGCCGCCGCGCGTTGGTGAGGGCTTCCTGGATGATCCGGTACGCGGCCAGTTCCACGCCGGGGTCCAGCGCAGTGGGCGTGCCGGAGACGATGAGCCGCGCACCCGCGCCGGACGTGTCGCGCACGTCGTCGAGCAGTTCGTTGAGCTGCTGCAACCCGGGCTGCGGGCGCCGGTCCGCGACCTCCTCCGGCGCGAGCGCGTCCTCCCGCAGCACGCCCAGCAGCCGCCGCATCTCGGTCAGCCCGGCCCGCGCGGTGTCGCCGATCTCCGACAGCCGCTGCGCGCCGGCGGCGGGCATGCCGGGCGTGGTCAGCCGCGCCGTCTCCGCCTGCACCGCGATCATCGAGATGTGGTGCGCCACGACGTCGTGCAGCTCGCGTGCGATGCGGGCCCGTTCACCGCGCGCGGTGTGCTCCAGCAGGCTCCCGGCCACGGCCTGCCGCGCGGCCCGGTGCACCAGCGCCTCGCCGCGCGCCCACCGGGCGATCCCGATCCACCCCGCCGCCAACCCCGACGACGCCGCCAGCACGGTCACCGCGTCCGCGTCGCGCACGAGGGCCAGCACCGGGTAGGGCGCGGCCAGGCAGGTCGCCAGGACCTGTCCGCCCACCCGTCCCAGCCGGTACAGCACGATCAGCTGCGCGGCGAGGCCCGCCGCCGTGAGGCTGTGGAACAACCCGAGCGACAGCACCCCCGCCGCCGACACCGCGACCGCGGCGGGCTTCGGACGCAGGAACGCCGGCGGCGCGGTGGTCGCCAGGGCCAGCACCCCGAGCACCAGGACGAACTGCGGGTCGGCGCCGCCGGTCACCGCCCGCGCCACCGACTCGCCCACCGCCGCCGCGCCCAGCAGCACCACGGCGGCCCCCGGCACGTGCGGGCCGTCGGCCACCCGCCGGACCCACCCCTCTTCGCTCACCGGGTCATTGTCGTCGCCGACCCACGCCGATGCGTCACCGCAGGTGGTGACACCGACATCCCCCTCAGGAGGGACACGCCTCCCCCACGTCAGCGAGGGCGCAGACGGCTCTCCCGCGTGACGACCGGACCCGGGCCGCGCTCCTAGCCTTCCCGGCATGGAAGCAACCATCGAAGTCTCCGGGCTGCGCAAGCGGTACGGGCCGACCGTGGCGCTGGACGGGATGACGTTCACCGTCGCCCCGGGCAGGGTCACCGGCTTCGTCGGACCCAACGGCGCGGGCAAGTCCACCACGATGCGGGTGATCCTGGGCCTCGACTCCGTCGACGAGGGCCGCGCGCTGGTCGGCGGCCGGCCGTACCGGGCCCTGCGGCACCCGTTGCGGCAGGTCGGTTCCCTGCTGGACGCGTCGGCGCTCCAACCCAGCCGCACCGGCCGCAACCACCTGCTGTGGCTGGCCCACTCGCAGGGCCTGGGCGCGCGGCGGGTGGACGAGGTGGCCGAACGGGTCGGCCTGACCTCGGCGATCCGGCGCAAGGCGGGCGGCTACTCGTTGGGCATGCGGCAGCGGCTCGGCATCGCGGCGGCGCTGCTCGGCGACCCGCCGGTGCTCGTGCTGGACGAGCCGGTGAACGGCATGGACCCCGAGGGCATCCGGTGGGTGCGCGGCTTCCTGCGGTCGCTGGCGGCCGAGGGCCGGGCGGTGCTGGTGTCCAGCCACCTGATGAGCGAGTTGCAGGACACCGCCGACCACGTGGTGATCGTCGGCCGGGGCAAGGTCATCGCCGACATCGGCGTGGCGGAGCTGATCGAGTCCGCGTCCGGTGAACGGGTCACCTTGCGCACCAGCGCCCGCACGCCGGCGATGACGGCGCTGGCACGGGCGGGCGCGACGGTCGCCGTGACCGGCGCCGACACGCTCACCGTCACCGGGCTGTCCGGTGAACGGGTGGTGGCGCTGCTCGGCGAGAACGCGGTGCCGTTCTCCGAGGTGTCGGCGCACCGCGCGTCCCTCGAAGAGGCGTACATGGAGCTGACCAGGGACGCGGTCGAGTTCCACGCGGCCGAGGGGGCGCGATGAGCGGGCCGGACGGCTTCGGGCAGTTGCTGCGCGCCGAGTGGACGAAGCTGCGCACCGTGCGCGGCTGGGTGTTCGGCCTGGTCGCGGCGGCGCTGGTGATCCTGCTGATGGGGTTGTTCGCCGCGGCGGCGAGCAACTTCTCGTGCAGCGGCCCGAACGGCGAGCCGTGCGCGGGCAGCACGCCGCCGTCGGGTCCGGGCGGCGAGCCGGTGGTCGACAACTTCTCGTTCGCGCACCAGGCGCTCACCGGCGACGGCAGCATCACCGCCCGCGTAACGTCGCTGACCGCCGTGTCCTCTTCGGACGGTCAGGCGCCGGTCGAGGACACGCAGCCGTGGACCAAGGGCGGGATCATCATCAAGGCGAGCACCACCCCGGGATCGCCGTACGCCGCCTTGATGCTGACCGGCGGCCACGGGGTGCGGTTGCAGCACAACTTCACCGGTGACGTCGCGGGCACGCTGCGCGCGACGCCGAGCTGGCTGCGCCTGACCCGGTCGGGCGACACGATCACCGGCCACGAGTCGCCCGACGGCGCGACCTGGCACCTCGTCGGCGCGGTCACCCTGGCCGGGCTGCCGACGACCGTGCGGGCCGGGCTGTTCGCGGCCTCGCCGCACCACGAGGTGGTCACCGAGTCGTTCGCCAGTGCCAGCGGCCAGAGCTACCCGACGCGGGCGACCGCCGAGTTCGACCGGATCGGGCTCCAGGGTTCCTGGCCGGACCGGAAGTGGGTCGGTGACGACGTCGGCGGCCGAGGCGGGCCGCGCTCGGGTCCGGTCGGGTTCGAGGAGACCGCCGACGGCGTCACGGTGAGCGGGTCGGGCAACATCGCGCCGGTCGTGGCCGGGCGGGGCGGGCTCGGCAAGACGGTCGAGGGTCGGCTGGTCGGCGCGTTCGCCGGGCTGATCGCGGTCATCGTGGTCGCGGCGACGTTCATGACGTCGGAGTACCGGCGGGGCCTGATCCGCACGAGCCTCAGCGCCAGCCCGCGGCGCGGCCGGGTGCTGGCGGCGAAGTCGGTGGTGATCGCGGCGGTCACGTTCGTCACCGCGCTGGCCGCGGCCCTGATCACGGTGCCGCTGGTCCGGGCGGTCGAGGTGGACAAGGGGTTCTTCCTGTTCAGCGTGCCGACCGCGACCGAGCTGCGGGTGATCGTCGGCACGGCGGCTTTGCTCGCGGTGGCGGCGGTGCTCAGCCTGGCCGTCGGCACGGTGCTGCGGCGCAGCGCGGGGGCGGTGACGGTGGTGATCGTGGCGATCGTGCTGCCGTACATCCTGGCGATCGCGTCCGTGCTGCCGACCGGGCCGTCGGACTGGCTGCTGCGGGTGACGCCCGCCGCCGCGTTCGCCGTCCAGCAGAGCTTGCCGGAGTACCAGCAGGTCACGGCGAGCTACGCGCCCGCCGACGGCTACTTCCCGTTGAGCCCGCTGGGTGGGTTCGCGGTGCTGTGCGGCTACACGGCGGTCGCGCTGGGTGTGGCGTTCCAGGTGCTGCGGAGGAGGGACGCGTGAAGGAAGCGCTGCACGTGGAGTGGACGAAGCTGCGCACGGTGGCGGGCACGGCGTGGTTGCTGGCCGCCGTGGTGCTGCTGACCGCGGCGCTGAGCGTGGCGGCGTCGGTCGCCTGCGCCGACACGGGGTGCGGTGATCCGGCGAAGACCAGCCTGACCGGGATCGCGTTCGGCCAGGCCGTGGTCGCCGTGCTGGCGGTGCTCGCGGTGGGCGGCGAGTACAGCACGGGGATGATCCGGGTGACGTTCGCCGCGCTGCCCCGCCGGTCGACCGTGCTGGCGGCGAAGGCGGCCGTGGTCGGCGCGCTGGTGCTGGTGGCGGGCGCGGCGGCGGTGCTCGTGTCGGTGCTGGCGGGGCGTGGCGTCCTGTCGGGGGTCGCGGTGCTGTCGTTGGCGGACGGCCCGGTGCTGCGCGCGGCCGTCGGCTCCGTGCTCTACCTGGTGCTGGTCGGGCTGCTGAGCCTGGGCGTGGCCGTCGTGGTGCGTGACGCGGCGGCGGCCATCGGGGTGGTGCTCGGGCTGCTGTACCTGTTCCCGATCGTGGCCGCGGTGGTGTCCGATCCGGACTGGGTCAAGCGCTTGCAGCGGATCAGCCCGATGACGGCGGGGCTGGCGGTGCAGGCCACCACGGACGTCGGGAGCCTGCCGATCAGCCCGTGGGCGGGTCTGGGCGTGCTCGGGCTGTGGGCGGCCGGCGCGCTCCTGGTCGGCGGTCTGGTGCTCCGGCTGCGTGACGCCTAGGCCCTGGTCGGCCGGGGAAGCAGCAGGTGCACGGCGAAGCCGGCCAGGGTCGTCAGGACCACCTGGTAGAGGATCGAGAGCCGCGGGTCGCTGCCGACCGTGAACACCGCGTCCAGCCCGGTCGTCGCCACGCCGGCGAGGGTGAGCAGGCCGGTCACGTGCCAGCCGAAGAAGCCCGCCGCCCAGGCGACCAGCGGCCAGCGGTTGCGGTCGGGGCGGCGCAGGACCAGGTACGCGGAGAACGCGGCGGCGGCGTTGAAGAGCAGGCCGACGACCATGAGCTCGGCCAGGTCGCCGGACAGCAGCGTCGACAGCGTCTGCGCGACGATGAGGGCGATCATCGACCAGCATCCGACCCGGGTTTTGTCCACGGCGCGGATGCTAGGGCACGGCTCCTACCCTGACGGCGGCCGACCGCTCGTCGTGCACGTCGCCGTCGGGTGATCGATACGCTGACCGGATGCGTGTCTTGTTCACCTTCATCGGCGGGTTGGGCCACTTCCAGCCCTTGGTGCCGTTCGCCTCGGCCGTGGCCGCCGCCGGGCACACCGTCGCGGTCGCGGCCGGGCCGAACCGGTGCGAGGCGGTGGAGGCCGCCGGGTTCACCGCGATCCCGGTGGGTGCGGGAGGAGGGCCCGAGCCCTCGCAGGTCGGGCCGCTGCTCGCGCCCGACCGGGAGCGGGACGACCAGGAGCTGCGGGACGGGTTCGTGCGGCGGGGCGCGGCCGAGCGGGTGCCGTTGTACCTGGAGCTGTTCGAGCGGTGGCGGCCGGACGTGGTGGTCTGCGAGGAAGTGGACTTCGGCAGCGTGCTCGCGGCCGAGAAGCTCGGGCTGCCCTACGCGAACGTGCAGGTCATCGCGTCGGGTGCGTTCGTGCGGCCGGCGGTGGTCGGCGAGCCGATCGGCGAGCTGCGCGCCGGGCTCGGCCTGCCGCCCGACCCGGACCTGGTGATGCTGCACCGGCGGCTGCTGCTCTCGCCGTTCCCGCCCAGCTTCCGCGATCCGGCGTTCCCCTTGCCGGACACGGCTTTCCCGATCCGCCCGCCGGTGGGTCCGGTCGGCCGGTCCGACCCGCCGACCGTGTACTTCACCCTGGGCACGGCGTTCAACGCCGAGTCCGGCGACCTGTTCTCCCGGGTGCTGACCGGGCTGCGCGACCTGCCGGTGGACGTGATCGCCACGGTGGGCCGGCACCTCGACCCGGCCGCGTTCGGCCCGCAGCGGCCGGGCGTGCGCGTCGAGCGCTACGTGCCGCAGGAAACGGTGCTGCCGCGCTGCGACCTGGTGATCTCGCACGGTGGTTCGGGCAGCGTCGTCGGCGCGTTGGCGCACGGCCTGCCGACCGTGCTGCTGCCGTTGGGCGCCGACCAGCCGCAGAACGCCGAGCAGTGCGCGCGGCTGGGGGTGGGCCGGGTGCTGGACCCCGTCGCCGCCACGCCGGAGGACGTGCGGGCCGCGGTCGCGGAGGTGCTGGCGGACCCCGGTTACCGGCGGGCGGCGGCGCGCGTGCGGGCGGAGATGCTCGACCTGCCGGAACCCGCGCGGGCGGTGCCGTTGCTGGAGCGGCTGGCCGGCTGACTACCCGGTCCGGTCGCGGTTGCCCGTCGGCACGATGAGACCGCTCTCGTAGGCGACCACGACGGCCTGCGCGCGGCTGGACAGGGCCAGCTTGCCCATCATCCGCTTGACGTGGGTCTTCACCGTCGCCTCGCTGAGCACGAGGCGTTGGGCGATCTGGGCGTTGGTCAGCCCGTTGCCGACCAGGCGCAGCACCTCGGTCTCCCGCGCGGTCAGGGCGGCCGGCCGCGGCGCGCCGACGGCGGTGGCGCGGTGGTGCTGGGCGTAGGTCTCGATCAGCCGGTGGGTGATGTGCGGCGCGATGAGGATGTCGCCGGCCGCGATGGTGCGGACGGCGGAGATGATCCGCTCCGGCGGGGTGTCCTTGACCAGGAAGCCGGACGCGCCCTCGCCCAACGCGGTGTAGACGTACTCGGGCAGGTCGAACGTGGTCAGCACGACGATCCGGGGCGGGTCCTCCCGGTCGCGATCGGCCTGCCGGTGGCCGTCGGGCTCGCGGTCGTGGCCAGGGTCGTGGTCGGCCGGCCGGTGGGCGTCGGGGTCGCGGTGGGCGGCCAGGATCCGGCGGGTGGCGACGATGCCGTCCAGCACGGGCATCCGGATGTCCATCAGGATCACGTCGGGCGAGGTGCGGGCGGCCACCGCCACGGCCTGAGCGCCGTCGGCGGCCTCGCCCACGACCTCGAAGCCCGGCGCGGCGGTGAACAGGGCGACCAGGCCGGCCCGGATGAGCGCCTGGTCGTCGGCGATGAGCACGCGGATCGTCACCGGGCCTCGACCTCACCCATCGGCAGCCGCAGGACCACGCCGAACCCGCCCTCCGCCGTCGGGCCGGCGGTGAGCACGCCCCCGTACAGCTCGGCGCGTTCCCGCATCCCGCGGATGCCGTGCGGCTGGTGGTCCGGGCCCGACGCGACCCGCGCCGCCCGGCCGTTGTCGGTCACCTTCAGCACCAACGTCTGCTCGCCGTAGTCGACGTCGATCCGCGCCTCGGCCCGCCCCGCGTGCTTGAGCACGTTGGTCAACGACTCCTGCACCACCCGGTAAGCGCACAGGTCCGGCCCCGGTTGCAGCTCGCGGACCTCGCCGCTGATCACCACGTCGACCGGCAACCCCGCGCCCCGGGCACGTTCCACCAGCTCCTCGAGAGCCGCCAACCCGGGCTGCGGCCGGTAGTCGTCGTCGTGGTCCACGCGCAGCACGTCGAGCAGGCGGCGCATCTCGGTCAACGCCTCACGGCTCGTGTCGCCGACCGTGGTGATCGCCTTGCGCGCGGTCGCCAGGTCGGTGTCCAGCACGTACCCCGCGACACCGGCCTGCAACGAGATCACCGACATGTGGTGCGCGACGATGTCGTGCAGCTCGCGCGCGATGCGCACCCGCTCGTCCGCCACCGCCCGCGCCGCCTCCTCCGCCAACCGCTCGGCACGCCGCGCCCACCGCTTCGTGCCCTCTCCCAGCATCCACGCGCCCGACACGACCAGCACCGACTGCGCCACCTCCGACCACACGACCACGTCGGGCAGCCCGAAGAACGCCACCACGACCACGGCCACCGCCGCCAGGAACACGACCGCGGCCACGAGCCGGGACCGCAGCGTGGCCACGGTGAACATGCCGACCAGCGCGCCGACGCCGCCGCTGGGCAGACCGCCGAACCCGACCACGCCGTAGCACGCCAACGCGCCCAGCATCACCGCCATCGTGGCCACCGGCGCGAGCTGGCGCAGTGCGATCGGCGCGACGGTGAGCCCGCCCACCACGTACGCCGCCCAGCCGGAGCCGCCGCCCGTCTGGCTCACCGTGGTCGCCACCGTCAACGACGTCAGCACCACCGCGAGCAGCAGGTCGAGCCGGATCGGCTTGATCTTGGCCAGCACCGGTCCAAAGTAGTCGTGCGCCGGGACCTCCGTCGCCACCCTGCGGGTGGATCACCCGCTACCCCCACGGGGGTAGGTCGAGATGCCGTCGTGGGGCGACGCGCCGACCCGTCGCGAACCCTAACGTTCGGTGACATGAAACGACTCTGCGCGACAGCCGCGGTCGCGGCGCTCGTCCTCGCCACCGCGGGCACGGCCGACGCCCACACCGGCACCACCACCCTCCAGCGGCACGCCGACGCGTTGCTGGCGCAGGGCGCGCCCGGCGTGCTGGTCGAAGTGGACACTCCACGCGGCGACGTGCGGGTGCGCAGCGGTCACGGCGACGTCGACCGGCGCACGCCCGTGCCGTGGCAGGCGAAGTTCCGCATCGGCAGCTTCACCAAGCCGTTCGTGGCGGCGACCGTGCTGCACCTGGTCGGCGAGGGCCGGATGTCCCTGGACGACACCGTCGAGCGGTGGCTGCCCGGTGTCGTCGCCGGCCACGGCAACGACGGCGCGAAGATCACCGTGCGGCACCTGTTGCAGCACACCAGCGGCCTGGTCGACTACGTCGGCGAGATGCCGGAGCTGTTCCTGGAGGAGGAGTTCGCGAACGTCCGGTTCCGGGCCTACCGGCCGGAGCAGCTCGTCGCGCTCGCCGTGCGGCGGCAGCCGGACTTCCAGCCGGGCGAGCGGTGGAAGTACTCCAACACCGGCTACGTCCTGGCCGGGATGATCATCCAACGGGTCACGGGCAACACCTGGCAGCACGAGGTGCGCACGCGCGTCGTCGAGCCGCTCGGCCTGCGCGACACCCACCTGCCGGGCACGTCGCCGTTCCTGCCCCGGCCGCACGCCACGGCGTACGAGCGGTTCCCGGAGAAGGGCCTGGAAGCCGACCCGGAGGACCCGCGGTACGGCCGCGCGCTCGACGTGACCTACTACAACCCGTCCTGGGGCGGCGCGGCCGGTGACATGATCAGCACCACCGAGGACGGCAACGAGTTCCTCAAGGCGCTGATCGGCGGTGAGGTGCTGCGGCCCGCGCAGCTCGCCGAGATGACGAAGACGGTGCCCGCGCCGGAGCTGGACGAGGCGTGGGCGGGCGCCGCGTACGGGCTCGGTCTCATGCGGATCCCGAGCTCGTGCGGCGACTACTGGTCGCACGGCGGCGACATCCCCGGCTTCAAGACCCGCAACGGCGTGACGGCGGACGGCAGGCGCAGCGTGGTGGTGTCGATCAACACCGACTCGATGGTGGCCGAGCCCGGCGCACCCGAGTTGGACCAGGAGGTCACCAAGGACCTCGTCGACCACGCGCTCTGCGGTCCCAAGTAGACCCTGTTCTGCGGTGGGACACCCGCGTGGTGTCCCACCGCCGGTTCACGTCCGCGCGGCGTCCCGCACCAACAACGCCGCCTGCACCCGGTTCTGACAGCCCAGCTTGGCCAGGATGCGGCTCACGTACGTCTTGATCGTGGCCTCGCTCATGTGCACGCGGCGGCCCACCTCGGCGTTCGACAGCCCTTCCGCCACCAGCGCGACGATGTCCGACTCGCGCGGCGTGAGCGTGGCGAGCCGGCGTGCCGCGTCCTCGTCGCGCCCGTCCACCGCGACCATCCCGAGCACGTGCCGCGTCACGGCGGGCGACAGGTACGCCTCACCGGCGTGCACAGCCCGCACCGCGCGGATCAGCTCGTCCGGCGCGCAGTTCTTCAGCACGAACCCGTCGACCCCCTGCCGCAGCGCCAGCCGGACGTTGGCCTCGTCGCCGAACGCGGTCAGCACCACCACCCGCGGTCCGCTCAACGCGGCGGCTGCGGCCAGGCCGCCCATCACCGGCATGGCGAGGTCCAGCAGCGCCACGTCCACGCGGTGCCGGCGGGCGGCTTCCACGGCTTCGCGGCCGTCGGCCGCCACCGCGACCACGTCGAGGTCGCCCGCCGACTCCAGCACCGCCCGGATGCCCGCGGTGATCAGCGGTTCGTCGTCGGCGATCAGCACCTTGATCACGAGAGGGCCTCCACCCGGTCCGGCACGACGGGCAGCATCGCGATCACCCGGAACCCGCCCGGCTCCTCGTGCACGCGCAGCAGGCCGCCGGCCGACCGGACCCGTTCGGCCAGGGCCGCCAACCCCGTCCCCCGCGCGTCCCGGACCCGGCCGCGGGTCGGGTTGGCCACGCCGAGCAGCAGCGCGTCCGGCTGCCAGTCCAACGACACCACCACCGGCTCGCCGGGCGCGTGCCGGGCCGCGTTGGTCAGTCCTTCCTGCACGACCCGGTAGGCGGCGTGCCCCGCGTCGCCGGTCGCGAGCGGTCGAGCGGCGCCCGAGCGCTCGACGGTCACCGCGACACCCGCGCGTCGGAACTCCTCCACCACCTCGTCGACGCCGTCCAGACCGGGCGAGTCGCGCAGGGTGGCCACGACGGCGTGCAGCTCGTCCACGGCGGTGCGGGCGGCGTGCGCGAGGTTGCGCGCCACCGGGCGCTGGTCGGCCGGGAGCGGGGCCACCTCCAGCGCCGCCGCCTGCACCGAGACCAGGCTGAGCCACCGGCCGAGCGAGTCGTGCATGTCCACCGCGATGCGCAGCCGTTCCCGCAACCGCTCGCGCTCGGCGTGCAGCCGCCGTTCCCGGCGCAGCCGCTCGGCCTGCCTCGTCAGGTGCACGCCCGCGACCAGCGGCAACGCCACCAGCAGCGCGACGCGGGCCAGCGCGGGCCACGGCTCGGTCGCCAGGCGCTGCGTCGGCACCAGCAGCACGGCGGGGTAGGCGAACGCGGCGACGGCGGTCAGGACCAGGTCCCGGCGTGAGGCCACGTGCCGTCCGGCCTCGTGGCTCGTGCACGCCAGCAGTGCCAACGCACCGCCCGTGACCAGCGCCATCGCCACCGCGATCGGGAACGCCACGAGCGGTCGCCGGGCGGCGAGCGCCATGACCAGCGCGGTCAGCGCGGCGTGGGCGGCCAGGCCACCGGCCGACATCCCCTCCAGCCACCCCAACCCCGTGTCGGCCACCACCACTGCGAGCAGCAGCGCAGTCCTCGCCATGGCCGCCACCCTAGCCGGCCGCGGTGGGCCGTCCACTTTGGTGGACACCGCCGACGACGATCGCGAACAGCGCCCGGCGGCCCGGTCTTCCTAGCGTCGGAGGCGTGATCAAACTCCTCCTGCCGCTGCTGCTCGTCGTGCCGCCGCACGCCGACCGGCCACCGGCCACCCTCGACTGGCAACCCTGTCCCGACAACGGCGCGGTCGCCGCCGAGTGCGCCGACCTGCCCGTGCCCGTGACCTCGGCCCGTACCGTCACGCTGAAGTTGGCCCGCCTGCCCGCCACCGGCGTCCGCAAGGGCGCGGTCGTGGTCAACTTCGGCGGGCCGCAGGGCGACCAGATCGCCTTCCTGCGGTCCCGACCGCAGGTCTTCGACCGGATCCGCGAGTCGATGGACGTGGTGACCTGGGACCCGCGCGGCTACCCCGGCCTGAGCGCTCCGGCGTTGGACTGCGACTGGCGGCTGCTGCGCACGCCGCGCTTCCCCACCGACCAGGCCGGGTTCGACCGGCTCGTCGCCGACAACCGCGCGCGGGGCGACCGGTGCCGCGACACCGACCCCGACCTGTTCGACCACATGGACTCGGGCAGCGACGCCCGTGACGTCGAGGCCATCCGGGTGGCGCTCGGCGAGCGGCGGGTGAACTTCATCGGCACCTCGTACGGCGGCGTGATCGCGCAGGCCTACGCCCGGCGGTACCCGCACCGCGTGCGCACGGTCTACGTCGACGGCACGGGCAACCACAGCGCGCGTGACTGGGACCGCGAGCTCGACGCCATCGCCCGGGACAACGAGGCGTTCGCGAGGCGGTTCCTGGACTGGGCGGGACCGGGTGTCGAGCGGCGTTGGCAGGGGCTGGTCGCCCGGGCCGACGCCGAGCCGATCCCCGCGCTCTCGGTCGGCGTCGCCTACGACGGCACGCAGTTGCAAGCGCTCGCGTTCGGCAAGCTCAGGGGCGGCCCCGACCGGTGGGCCGAGGTGTCGCGGGCCATCACGGCGGCCGAGGCCGGTGACGCGTCCGGTTTCGCGCCGCCGCCGGGCCGTGACCCGAACCCCGGGCTGCCCGGCGGCGGGGTGAAGGAGTGCCTCGACTTCCCGCACTCCGACTTCCGGCAGGTCACGCGCACCGTCGAGCGGCTGCGGCGGATCGCGCCGAACACCGGCGCGTCGTTCCCCCTGGCCTGGCACCTGCCGCTGACGTGCACGGGCTGGCCGACACCGACGGCCAACCCGCCCGCGCCGCTGCCGTCGACGCTGCCGCCGTTCCTCGGCGCGGGCACCTGGCAGGACCACGCGCCGACGAAGCGGGTGACCGACCAGGTCGCGGGCAGCCGCACGATCTTCCACGACGGGCCGGGTCACAACCTGTTCGCGGGGATGATGAACCCGTGCGTCGTCGAGCACGTGAGCGCCTACGTGACCGACCGACGCCTGCCGCCCGCGAACACGACCTGTCCCTGACCGTTCCACCAACCCGGCCGCGGACAGGCCATGATGTACGGCGTGGAGTCCACCCGTGTGGACCGCTGGCTGTGGGCGGTCCGGCTGACCAAGACCCGATCCGACGCCGCGGCGGCGTGCAAGGGCGGGCACGTGCGCGTGAACGACCGGCCGGCCAAGCCCGCCACGTCGGTGTCACCCGGTGACGAGGTGCGTGCACGAGTGGGTGACACGACCCGGATCGTGGAGGTCGTGCGGGTGATCCAGAAACGCGTCGGCGCGGCCGACGCGGTCGGCTGCTTCATCGACCGGACCCCGCCGCCACCACCGCCGACGGAAGCTCCCGCGCAAGTCGCCCGGCGTGACCGCGGCGCGGGCCGGCCGACCAAGCGTGAACGCCGGGTCCTGGACAAGTTCCGCACCGGCCGGCTGTGAGGGCACGGGTCCGCCACCGGGTGGCGGACCCGTGCGTCGACCGGATGGCGTTCAACCGGTCTGGACTGTTCGGGTGAACCAGGCGAAATCCCCCTAACGGGCTAGCCAGTCGAAGCGATCAAGGAAAGGACGGCGTTCTCGCGTGGGCGGCCCGCACCGCCGCGGTGGGAGGTGCGGTGGACCGGAAGCGGCGGGACGAGCGGAACCGACGGGTCGGGCTGGCGCGCTGGCGGCTGCGGGAGGGCGACTCGGCGGTGATCGCGGGCCGGTTCCCGGAGGCCGCCGACCTGTACGCCGTAGCGGGCTACGAGCTCGACGGCCTCGACCGCCGGGACCGCGAGGTAGCGGTGCTGCTCGCCCAAGCCCTGGCCGGGCACGGGCGGGTGGACGTGGAGCTCGGCAACCCGCAGCGCGCGCTGGAGACGTTGACGACCGCCCTGGACCTGGTCGAGCAGGCCGAGCCGAACGGCGCGCTGCACGCGAAGGTGCTCGTCTGCCGCGCGTGCGCCCTGCGCGGCACGGGAGCGTTGGACGAGGCGGTCGCGGCGTTCGCCGGGGCGTTGGCAATCCAGCGGAACGTGGACCGGACCGGCGAGACGGTGGTCTGCACGCTCACCGAGCTGTCGCACACGTGCCGGCTCCAGGGCGAGGGCCGTGCCGCCGAGCACGCCGCCCGGGAGGCCGTCACGATGGCCGAGCGGATCGCGCCCGGCGGCATGGCGGCGGCGGTCGGCCACCACACCCTGCGGCAGGCGTTGGACGACCTCGGGCGGGTGGACGAGGCCGAGGCGCACCTCGCCCGCAGCATCGACCTCCTGCTGCGGCACGCGCCGGACGCGTCCGTGACCGCCGACGCCGTCGACCGGTGGTGCGAGGTGGCGCTGGCGCGGCAGGGCCCGCACGACGCCCTGCCCGGCATCGACCGGCACCTCGCCGTGATCGAGCCGCTGGCGACCGGCGCGCCCGTGGTCGGCGTGCTGCGGTTGTGGCGCGGCATCGGGCTGGCCGCGCTCGGCTCCGACGAGGCGGACACCGAGGCGTTGCGCGAGTTCGAGACCGCCGAACGCGTCCTGTCCGCCCGGCCGGACCAGGCGGAGCGGGCCGCTCGGGCCAGGACCAAGCGGGCGGACCTGCTGTCGTGGCACCAGAGCCCGGAGTCCGCCGACCGCCCGACGTCCTAGCGCGGCTCGCCCAGCTTCACGGCCACCACGCCGCCGAGGATCAACGCGCCGCCGGCCAGCTGGACCAGGCCCGGCGCCTCGCCGAGCAGCAGCCACGCGAAGAGCAACGCCATCACGACCTCGGTCAACGCCACGAACGACGCCAGCCGCGAGCCCAGCCGCCTGGTCGCGGCGATGCCGACGACGTACGCGAGGGCCGCCGTCACCACGCCGAGCGCGAGCACCGGCAGCCACCACGCCACGGTGAACCCGTCGAACGCGACCGGCGCGGCCGACACCGCGAACGGGACGATCCCGACCGCGCCCGCCAGCACCAGCACGACGCCGCCCAGCAGCAATCCGCCGGCGGCGAGCACGGTCCCGGGCAGCCCTTCCGCGTCACGCGCGTTGAGCACGAAGTACACCGCCGCGCCCACCATCGCGGCCAACGCCCACAGCACGCCGACCACGCTGACGTGCGCGCCGGACACGACGTCGAGCACCAGCAACAGCCCGACCAGGCCCAGCACGCCGCCGAGGACCGTCAGCCGGGTCGGCCGCTGACCGTGCCGCAGCCACAACCAGCCGACCACGGCCACCGGCGCGGTGTACTCGACCAGCAGCGCGACCCCGACCTCCATGTGCGCGACGGCGTTGAAGAACGCCAGTTGGCAGCCCGCCACGGCGACCAGCCCGTACGCCGTGATCAGCGGTGCGTTGCGGCGCAGCAGGCGCCACCGGCCGCGCAGCTGCACGACCGCGATCGGCGCCAGCACCGCCGCGGCCAACAGGACGCGCACGGCGACCGCGGCGGCGGAGGACCAGCCCGCGTCCATCAACCCGCGCGCCAGCGGCCCGGACAACCCGAAGGACGACGCGGACAGCAGCGCGAACCCCAACCCGGCCCGCAGACCGCCCACCTGCACGTCATGCGTCATCGTCGCCATGACCCATGACGCTATGGACCTCGGGAGTAATCTGTCAACATGCTTTTCACCCATGACACGACGGCGTCGCTCGTCGCCGCGGTCGCCTTGGTGAACTCGGCCGAGGAGCCGGACACGATGACCGGCCAGGCGCAGCTGGACGCGTTCTTCGCCGAGCACGGCTACACCGGCTCACGCACGCACGACGCGGCCGAACTGGAGGCCGTGCGAGCGCTGCGCGGCACCCTGCGACGACTGCTGACCAGCGACCGCGACACCGCCGTCGGGATCGTGAACGACATCCTGGCCAGGCACCGGGCCGTGCCGCGGCTCGTGCGGCACGACGGTTTCGACTACCACCTGCACGCCACCGACCCCGCGACCCCGCTCGCCGACCGGATCGCCGTCGAGACGGCCATGGCGATGGTCGACGTGATCCGCGCCGACGAGATGAGCCGCCTCTCCGTCTGCGCGGACGAGACGTGCGGCGGGCTCGTGCTGGACCTCTCCCGGAACCGCTCGCGCCGCTATTGCAGCACGACGTGCGGGAACCGGATCGCCGTCGCGGCCTATCGCGCCCGCCGGCACTGAGACTTCTCGCACTTCGCCGCGGAGGTGACCTCCAGCCGAACCCGGTGAGCCACATCACTCCATCGACGGCCTCGCCACCGGACTGACAATGATTACCATTCTCCCAGTCCTGTTCGACGCCCCTTCGGAGTAGCACGCGTGGCGCACTTGTTGATGATCGAGAGCTGGGTCGGCGCGATGGGTTCGTCGCTGCCCCGCGCGATCCACGAGTCCGGCCACCGGTTCACCTTCCTCACCCGCGACCTCCGGCACTACCCGCGTTCCGCGCCCGCGCACCCGCACCCGTTGCCGGCGGCGGACAACGTGCTCACCGCCGGGACCAACGACGTGCCGTCACCGCTGTCCTACGTGGAACGCGCGCACGGCGTGCCGGCGTTCGACGGCGTGATCTCGTCCTGCGACTACTACCTGTCCACCGTCGCCACCGTGGCCGCGCACCTCGGCCTGCCCGGAGCGGACCCGAAGGCCGTCGAACGCGCCTACCGCAAGGACCTCACCCGCGCGACGTCGCCTACGAGGAGTTCGACGAGGTGCACTGGCTCGGTCCGGTCGAGGTGGTCGACGCGCTCACCGGTGTCGACGCGCTGGAACAGCCGATCGCGCCCGGTCGCCGGGACGAGCCGGCGTGGCTGCGCGAGCGGTGCCCGGTGCCGTTGATCGCGGACGGGGACGCCGCCGCGGTCGCCGACGTGCGGGCGTCGACGGGCCTGGTCGACGGGGTGAACGTCAAGCCGGCCAGGTGCGGCGGGATCACCGCGGCCCGGGAGGTCATCGACGTCGCGCGCGGGTGCGGCCTGGGCGTGATGCTCGGCTGCCTGGTGGCCGGCTCACCGGGCATCGCGCCGGCCGTGCACCTGACCGGCTACGCGCGATGGGTCGACCTGGACGGCCACCTGCCGCCGGCCGACGACCCGTGGACCGGCACCGGCGGCGAGGACGGCGCCCTGCGCCTGGCCGGCGCACCCGGTCTCGGCGTTGCGCCCGCCACCGACTCGGGCGGGGTCGTGCGCCGATGAGGCGCTTCCCGCTGTCCGTGCGCCTGCTGCTGGTCAACCAGTTCGGCGTGAACACCGGCTTCTACCTGCTGATCCCCTACCTCGCCACGCACCTCGGCGACCTCGGTCTGTCGGTCGCGGCCATCGGCGCCGTGCTCGGCGTGCGGACGTTGAGCCAGCAGGGATTGTTCCTGTTCGGCGGCTCGGCGGCCGACCGGCTCGGGCCCCGGAGGGTGATCATCGCGGGCTGCGCGGTCCGGGCCGTCGGGTTCGGGCTGTTCGCGGCGGGCGAGTCGGTGGCGGTGCTGCTGGCCGCCTCCGTCCTCAGCGGACTGGCCGGTGCGTTGTTCAACCCGGCCGTGCGCGCGTACATCGCCGACGAGTCGTCCGACCGGGCGGGCGCGTTCGCGTTGTTCAACGTCTACGGGCAGGCGGGCGCGCTGGCCGGTCCGCTGCTGGGCGGCCTGCTGGTGCTGTGGGACTTCCGCGTCGCGGCACTGGTGGCGGCCGGGATCTTCGCCGCGCTCACGGTCGCGCAAGCCGTCGTGCTGCCCGACCGGCCGGCGGCGGCGCACCGGGGCACGGTGCTGGACGACTGGCGCGAGTGCCTGTCCGACCGGCGGTTCCTGGCGTTCACCGGCGCGCTCACCGGCATGTTCGTGCTGCAGAACCAGCTGTACCTGGTGCTGCCGCTGGAGGCGCGGCGGCTGTCCGGCTCGTCGTTCGCCGTCGCGGCGCTGTTCCTGGTGTCCACCCTGGCCACGCTGCTGTTCCAGGTGCGCATCACCCGCGCGCTGGGTCGGCTCGCGCGCGGTCGGGCCATCGCGCTCGGGCTCGCCGTGACGGGGCTGGGGTTCGTCGCCACGGCGGTGAGCCACGTCGGCCCGCTCGGCGGCATCACGCCCGTGCTGGTCGCCGCGCTGCTGCTGGCGGTCGGCGCGATGATCGCGCACCCGTTCGTCTACGAACTGATCCCCGCGTTCGGCCGCACGGGTTTGGCCGGCACGTACTTCGGCGTGTTCTACCTGGTCTCCGGCCTGGCCGCGGCCCTGGGCAACGCGGCGATCGGCTGGGTGTTCGGCCGGTCGGCCCCGCTGGCGTCGCTGCTCTGCGTCGGCGTCGGGCTCGGGTGCGCGGCGGCCGTGGCCCGGCTGCACCGACGTGGCGCGCTCACCGTGGAACGAGAGGCGGCCCGATGAGCGAGAACCTGCTGACGGACAACCCCGGCCTCCACGAGCAGCAGTTCCCCGACCCCGACCACGTCGCCGCCCGGTTCGCGCACGACGTCGTGACCAGGTTCGGCGCCGACCACCACTCCGGGGCCCGGCGCACCCTGCTGGACGTCGGCTGCGGCACCGGCCGCGACGCGGGCCACCTGGCCGGGCTCGGCTACGAGGTGGTCGGGCTGGACAGCTCCGAGCGCGTGGTCCAGCTCGAACCGGGCGGCCTGCTGGTGGCGGAGCTGCGCAACGGCGCGTTCTTCCTGGGCAGCACCGAACTGCTCGACGGCGCGCGCACCCGCACGGTCGTCTGGGGCGGCGTCCCCTACACCTCGCACACCAGGCTCTGGATCGACCCCGTCGGTTTCGACGTGCTCGCCCTGTTCGACGCACCAGGGCCGCGCACCGAACCTCCTTGGGCACCCGACCACCCGTGGACGGCCGACGCCGAGTTGGGCGAAGCCCTTTCCGGAGACCGCCTGCACCACGTCGCGCGCCTGCGCCACTGAAAGGAAGCACATGCACTCCCTCAACCGCCGCGGTTTCCTCGGCCTCACCGCCGGCCTCTCGGTCGCCGCCCTCACCGGGTGCGGCGCCGCCGAACCGACCTCCGCCGCGTCCACCCCGCGCGCCGGCGGCCGGCTGCGCGCGGCGTTCGCGGGTGCCGGGGCCAAGGAGGTGCTGGACCCGCACCTGGCGAACCTGTTCGTGGAGGCCGCCCGGTCCAAGGCGCTGTACGACAAGCTGGCCGACCTCGGCCCGGACGTCTCCGCGCAGCCCAGGCTCGCCGAGAAGTGGGAGCCGGACGCCACCCTGACCCGCTGGCGGATCACGCTGCGGCAGGCCGCCTTCCACAACGGGCAGCCGGTGCGCGCGGACGACGTGCTGGCCAGCTACGCCCGCATCCTCGACCCCGCCCGCGCGTTCCGGGCCAAGTCCAGCCTCGCGCTGATCGACCTGCCCAACAGCCGCGCGGTGGACGAGCGCACGGTGGAGTTCGCGCTGAAGCGGCCGTTCGTGGAGTTCCCGAACGTGCTGGCGGCGTTCGGCGCGTACATCGTGCCCGCCGGCACGGAGGACTTCACCACGCCCGTCGGCTCGGGGCCGTTCCGCTTCGTGTCGTTCGAGCCGGGCAAGTCGGTGCTGCTCAAGCGGCACGTCGAGTACTGGGAGGGCGCGCCCCACCTGGACGAGCTGGAGTTCGTGATCGCCAACGAGGAGTCCGCGCGGGCGAACGCGCTGCTCGGCGGCCAGGTCGAGTACGCGCACGACCTCACCCCGACCACCGCGCGCAGCCACGGTGCCGGCGACCGGATGGCGATCCACCGCGCGCCCAACAGCGCCGTGCAGGCCTTCGCGATGAAGCTGGACCGGCCCCCGTTCGACAACCGGGACCTGCGCGAGGCGATGTTCCTGATGGCCGACCGTCCGCAGCTGGTCGAGTCGGTGCTGGCGGGCAGCGGGCAGGTGGGCAACGACCTGTTCGGCAAGGGCTACCAGCACTACGCCGACGACATCCCGCAGCGCACGCGTGACCTGGACAAGGCGAAGTTCCTGATCCGCCGCGCGGGCGCCGAGGGCCTCACGGTCAAGCTGGACACCTCCACCGCCGCGGCCGGGATGGTCGAGGCCGCCACGGTGTTCGCGGACCAGGTCAAGGGCTCGGGGTTGACCATCGAGGTGGTCACCGGCAACAAGGACAGCTACTGGTCCGACACGCTCAAGAACGGCTCGCTGTCGAGCTTCCGGTCCGGCGCGATGCCGATCGAGACCCACGTCGCGCAACGCCTGCTGAGCGGATCGGGCACGAACGTGACGAAGTGGGCCCGGCCCGAGTTCGACGCGCTGTACGACAAGGCCGTGTCCACTGTGGACGCGGGACCGCGCGGTGAGGTGTACCGCGAGATGCAACGCTCCCTGCACGCCGAGGGCGGCTACCTGATGTGGGGCTTCGCGGACTGGATCGTCGGCGCCGCGCCGAAGGTGGGCGGCATCTCCACCGCGCCCGCGAACACGCTCGACTGGGCGCGGTTCGACAAGGTGTGGCTGGGATGAGCTTGCGCCGGTACGCGGCCCGGCGGCTGGCCATCGGCCTGGTCCAGGTGCTCGCCGTCGTCACCGTGGTGTTCCTGCTGGTGCAGGCGTTGCCGGGGGACGCGGCGGTGGCGTTGGCGGGCGACAACCCCGACCCGCAGCGGATCGAGCAGATCCGGGCCGCGATGGGGCTGGACCGGCCGCCGCTTCCGCGGTTCGGCGACTGGCTGCGGGGGTTGGCGCGGGGCGACTTCGGCGTGTCGCTGATCTCCGGCCGGCCGGTGGCCGAGTTCCTGCACGACGGGCTGGGCCCGACGCTCGTGCTGGCCGTGCTCGCCCTTGTGCTGCTGGTCCCGTTGGCGGTGCTGCTGGGCGTGCTGGCGGCGTTGCGCGAGGGCGGACCGTTGGACCGGGTGGTCACGACGGTGACCGTGGGTCTGCACTCGATCCCCGAGTTCGCGCTGGCCGTGGTGCTGATCGCGTTGTTCGGGGTGCAGTTGCGGTGGTTGCCGCCCACGGCGGTGGGCGCCGACCTGCTCGGGCAGCCCGCCGTGCTGGTGCTGCCGCTGGTGGTGCTGGTCGCGCGGCCGTTGTGCTCGATCAGCAGGCTCGTGCGGGCGGGGATGATCGACGCGCTGGCGTCCGATCACGTCCGGCACGCGCGGCGGCTGGGCATCGGGGTGACGCGGGTCCGGTTCGCGCACGCGTTGCCGACCGCGCTGGCGCCCGCCGTGCAGCAGGTGGCGCGGACCACCGACTGGTTGCTCGGCGGCGTGATCGTGGTCGAGGCGGTGTTCGTCGTCCCCGGTCTCGGCACGATCCTGGTGGACGCGGTCGCGGGCCGCGACCTGCCGGTGGTGCAGGGGCTCGCGGTGGTGTTCGCGGTGACCACGGTGGCGGTGAACCTGGTCGCGGACCTGCTCGTGTTCCGGCTCGCGCCGCGTTCGGTGGCGATCGCGTGAGGGGCGTCGGCTGGCTGCTCGTGCTGGTGCCGTTGACGTTGGCGCTGGTCGGCCCGTGGTTCGTGCCGGACGAGCTGACCCGCGGCGCGCCGTTCGCGGAGAACTCGTCGTTGGGCACGGACTTCGTGGGCCGGGACGTGTGGCACCAGGTGCTCGCGGGCGGGCAGGCGGTGGTGCTGGTGGCGTTGCTGGCGACGGCGTTCTCGTACCTGCTCGGCGTGCCGTGGGGCGTCCTCGCCGCGATGACCCGCCTGCGGATCGTGGACGAGGTGCTGATGCGGCCCTTGGACCTGCTGCTCGCGGTGCCGTCGTTGCTGGTGCTGATCCTGGTGGCGGCGATCGCCGGGCCGGGGCTGACGGTGCTCGTCGGCGTGGTGGCGCTGGTCAACTTCCCGGACGTGGCGCGGATCTCGCGGGCCGCCGCGCTGGAGATCGCCGGTCGTCCGGCGCTGGAGGCGATGCGGTTGCAGGGCGAGGCGTGGTGGCGGACGTCCATCGTCTACACGGGACGGTCGATGCTGCGGACCCTGGCCGCCGACCTGGGCGTGCGGCTGACCGGCGCGCTGTACCTGGTCGCGTCGGCCAGCTTCCTGGGCGTCGGCGTCGCGCCGGACGCCGCCGACTGGGCCGTCATGGTCGACCGCAACCGGGTGGGGCTGTTCATCCAGCCGTGGGCGGTGGTCGTGCCCGCGTTGCTGATCGTGGCGTTGTCGGTGGGGTTGAACCTGGTGTTCGACCGGGCGTTGAGGGCGGAGGCGCGTACGTGACGACGGTGGTGCACGTGGAGGGCCTGCGCGCGGTGGCCGGGGCGCGCACGTTGGTCGACGGTGTCAGCTTCGCGCTGTCGGCGGGGCAGGTGGTGGCGCTGGTCGGCGCGTCCGGCAGCGGCAAGACCACCACGGGGTTGGCGCTGCTCGGCGAGCACGCGCCGGGCGTGTCGGTGAGCGGGCGGATCACGGTGACCGGGCGGGTCGGGTTCGTGCCGCAGCAGCCGTCGGCGGCGCTGAACCCGGTGCGGCGGCTCGGTGGCGTGTTCCGGGAGATCGCCGCCCTGCACCCCGGTGATCGCGACTCGTTGATCGCCGACGCGTTGCGCCGGGCCCGGGTGCCGGTGGAGCTGCTGCGCCGGTACCCGCACGAGCTGTCCGGCGGCCAGCAGCAGCGGGTGATGCTGGCGCAGGCGCTGGTCGGCGACCCGGCGGTGCTGGTCGCGGACGAGCCGACCACCGGGCAGGACCCGATCACGCGGGCCGAGGTGGTGGACGAGCTGTCGTCGGTCGTGGCGCAGGGGGTGGCGCTGGTGCTGCTCACGCACGACTTGGACGTGGTGCGCGCGTTGGCGGACGAGGTCGTGGTGCTGCGGGCGGGCCGAGTGGTGGAGGCGGGCCCGGTGGCCGACGTGCTCGACCGCCCGCGGTCGGCTTACACCGCCGAGCTGGTCGCCGCGCAGCCCCGGGTCACCGTGCCCGCCGAACGGCCGGTCGAGCCGGTCCGGCTGCGGACGCGGGCGGTGACGGCGCGGCACCGTGCCACGACCGTGCTGCACGACGTGGACGTGCGGGTGGGCGCGGGTGAGTGCCTCGCCGTCGTGGGGCGGTCCGGGAGCGGCAAGACCACGCTGGCCCGGTGCGTCGCCGGGCTGCACGCCGGGTTCACCGGCGACGTGCTGCTGGACGGGCGTCCGCTGCCCCGGTCGTTGCGCCGTCGGTCACGGGCGCAGTTGGCGGCGGTGCAGTACGTGTTCCAGGACGCCCGTGCGTCGTTCGACGCCTACCGGACCGTGCTGGACCAGGTGAGCCGGACCGCGGTGCGGCTTGGTGGCGTCGCCGACCCGCGTGCGGCGGCGTTGGCGGAACTGGCGGCAGTCGGGCTGGACGAGGCGACCGTGACCCGCCGGCCGGCCGGGCTGTCCGGCGGCGAGCTGCAACGCGCGGCGTTGGTGCGGGCGCTGCTGGCCCGGCCGGACGTGCTGGTGTGCGACGAGGTCACCTCCGGCCTCGACACCCTGACCCAGGCGAGCCTGCTCGACCAGCTCGCCGCGCTGACCTGCACCGTCGTGCTGATCAGCCACGACTTGGCCGTCGTCGCGCGGCTGGCCGACCGCGTCGCCGTGCTGCACCGGGGGCACGTCGTCGAGCACGGGCCGGCGGGCGACGTCCTGGGTTCCCCCACCCACCCGGTGACCATCGGCCTGCTGGGCCGCTCGATGGAAGGAACAGAGGAGAGGAAAACATGACCTTGTACCACCGCGAAGTAGGGCCTTACGAGGTCCGCCTTGCCACGCCGTCCGATGTGGACGGCGCGCGCAGCGTCATGCTGGACACGTTCTACCGGGAGTTCGGCTACGGCTACCGGCCCGAGTGGCACCGTGACGTGGTCGACCTCGACGGCGCGTACCTGCGGCCCGAGCGGCACGCGTTGTTCGTCGCGGTCAAGGGTGGCGAAGTGGTGGGGACGACCGGTGTGCGCGCCACGGCGCCGGCCAGCCCGCCGCACCCCGCCTGGCTGGCCGCCCGCTACCCGGACGGCAGCACGGCGCAGTTGTTCCGCGTGTACGTGCGGCCCGAGCACCGCCGTTCCGGGCTGGCGCGGGCGTTGGTCGACATGGCCACCGCGTTCGTCGCGGGGACGCCGGGCTACGAGCGGCTGTACCTGCACACCGACACCCGGATCGCGGGCGCCGAGCCGTTCTGGAGGTCCATGGCCGAGGAGGTGCACGACGCGCGTGACGGCGACCCGATCAGCTTCCAGACCGTCCACTTCGAGATCCCGCTGGCACGCTGAGAACAGGTCAGATCACCCGTCACGTCGTCGGCGGAGCAGGTCCGCCAACGACGTGGCGGGGTGGCCGGTGAGGGTGGGCACGGCGTCGCTCACCTCGGACAGCTCGCCGTTGGCGATGGCGGTGTAGGTGGAGACCCAGGCGTCGACCTGCCAGTCCGGCGCGCCGTACCCCGCGCGTGAGCGGTAGGCCTCTTCGACGGTCTCGGGGTGGTAGGTGATCGTCCGGCCGGTGGCACCGGACAGCACTCGGGCGACTTCGTGCAACGTCAGGGCCTGGGGGCCGGTGAGGTCGTAAGTGCGGCCGGCGTGGGTCTTCGGGTCGGTGAGCACTGCGGTGGCGGCGTCGGCGATGTCGTCCTGCGCCACGGCGGCCACCCGACCGTCGCCGGCGGGGCCGCGCAGCACGTCGTCGGCTCCGACCATGGCGGGCAGGAAGTCGGCGTAGAGGTTGTCGCGCAGGAACGTGAAGGCGAGGCCGCCGGCCTCGATGTGCCGTTCGGTGGCCCAGTGGTCGCGCGCGAGCGTGAAGGTGGCGTCCGGCGCGGCGCCCGCGAACGAGATGTAGACGAGGTGGGCGACGCCCGCGGCGGCCGCTGCGTCGACGAAGGCGCGGTGCTGGTCCACGCGGTCCACCGATTCGGAAGCCGAGACCATGAGGACGGTCGGGATGCCGTCGAGGGCTCGGCGCACGGCGTCGTGGTCGGCGAACGCGGCCTCGGCCACGGTGGCCGCGGGCAGGTCCGGCGCGCGGGACGGGTCGCGGACGAGCAGCACCTGGGCGTGCCCGGCGTCCGCGAGGCGGCGGGCGACACGTCCGCCGAGCTGGCCGGTGGAACCCGTGACGGCGATCGAAGGCATGCGGCGTGGTCCCCTCCCTGATCACGCCGAGTCTCCCACCCCTGGCGGGACGCGGCTCGCCGTCAGGGCCTCGAACGCGGTCGAAGGGTATTCGAACCGCATTCGACAACCTTTCGGCGAATACGTCGAAACACCGCGGCTATTCCGGTCGCAATTCACGTGCATGAATCTTCTACACAAATGTGACCGCACGGGGTTACCTTCCTGGGAGCGCTCCCAGGATTGCCCTGCTCGCAAGGAGGCGATGCATGAACACGGTGACCGGCACGCGCAAGAGAAAGCTGACCGGCCGGTTCGCGGCGATCACGGCCACGGCCTCGGTGACGGCGATGGCCGCGGCGATGGTGGTGGCGGGCGGTCAAAGCGCCTACGCGGCCGTCGGGTGCCGCGTCGACTACACCGTCACGAACCAGTGGGGCGGCGGGTTCGGCGCGAACGTCACGATCACCAACCTGGGTGACGCCCTGTCGAGCTGGAGCCTGGAGTGGACCTTCACGGCCGGTCAGCGCGTCGACCAGCTGTGGGGCGGCGAGTTCAGCCAGTCGGGCAGCACGGTGACCGTCCGCAACGCGAGCTACAACGGCTCCCTCGCCACGGGCGCGAGCACGACCCCCGGCTTCAACGGCACGTGGTCCGGCTCGAACCCCGCGCCGACCTCGTTCAAGCTCAACGGGGTGACGTGCACCGGCTCGCCGACCAGCACGTCCGTCTCCCCCTCCACCTCCCCCTCGACCACCACCAGCCGGACCACGACCACCACCACGACCAACCCCGGTGGTGGCGGCGACGGCAGCGGCCCTTGGCCCACCGACACGGGCAGCGTGCACACCCCCACCACCCGCAACGCCGGCACGTTCTTCGACGGTGGGATGAAGCGGTACTACGGCATCGGCGACGGCGGCCAGGGCGAGAGCCAGGACCCGATGTTCGTCGTGGCCAACGGCGGCACCATCCAGAACGTGATCATCGACGCGCCGGCGGGTGACGGGGTCCACTGCGAGGGTTCCTGCACGATCCGCAACGTGTGGTGGAACGACGTCGGCGAGGACGCGGCCACGTTCAAGAGCCCCAACGCCTCCGCGACCTACCTGGTGGACGGCGGCGGCGCGAAGTCGGGCGCGGACAAGGTGTTCCAGCACAACGGCGCGGGCACCGTGACCATCCGGAACTTCCAGGTCCACAGCAGCGGCAAGCTGTACCGGGCGTGCGGCAACTGCTCGATGTCCTACCAGCGGCACGTGGTCGTGGACGGCGTCACGGCGCGGTCGACGAAGGTGCTGGCGGGGATCAACACGAACTGGGGCGACACGGCCCGCTTCTCCCGCATCACGGTCTACGGCAGCACGGTGATCTGCGAGAAGTACCAGGGCGTGCCCAAGGGCTCCGAGCCGAAGAAGATCGGCGAGGGCGCGGACGGCAAGAACTGCTTCTACTCGCCGTCCGACATCACCCAGCGCTAGCCGATCGGTGGTGCGGGCGCGATCGACCCCCGGACGACGCGCCCGCACCACGATCACCAGTGCAGGTTCGGCAGCTCCGCGATCCGGACCAGGTCCGCCTCCGCCAGTGGCGGGGTCGGCCGGGTCGGGGTGTCGGACACGCCGCCGGTGTCCGCGACGTTGGAGGTCTGGACGCCGATCCCCGTGCCGTCGGCCGCCTTCGCGTTCAGCGACATCCTGGTCACGCCGCCTTCCACCACGGTCTCCAGCGCCGCCTTGCGGCCACCCGACAGGTCGACCAGGCGGCACGTCGCACGACCGCCGCAGTCCACCTCACCGGCGCCGGGCCGCTCCAGGTTCACCATCACCCAGCCGGTTCCCGCCGAGTCGGTCAGGTTCGCGACGGCGCGGTAGCCGCCCTGCCGGACGCGGAACACCAGCGCCTCGTCGGTGGGCGTCCGCTCGACCTCCAGACCGGGCGGGATGGCGCTGACCAGCACCGCGCCCAGCTGGGCCGCACGGTCGTCCGACGGGGCGGCGGGCACCTCGCGGCCCACCGCCTGCACCTTCAGCTGCGGCGCGGCGGCGATGGCGGTCAACTGGTCGTCGTCGAGGACCCTGGTCACCGAGCCCCTGCCGCCGGTCTCCGTGACGCTCACGTACGTGCCGTCGGCACGCCACACGTCGGCGCTGACCAACGTCGCCTCCGCACCCGGCTCCACGGTGACCCGTGCCGTCGAGCCGTCCGGCAGCACCTTGACCGAGCACCGCGTCTCCGGTGTGTACAGGACGCACCCGGCGGGCGGCTGGCCGCCGAGCGGTCGGACGTAGACGATGACCGACCGGTCGCCGGTGAGGCGGAAGGTGCCGCCCCAGCTCCCGTCGATGGCGCACAACCGCAGGGGCGTCGCCTCGACCCCCGCCGGCAGCGGCAGCGGGAACTGCTCGAACGCCTCGGTGAGCCGACCCGACTCGGCCAGCTCCGCCGGTGTCGCCGTGCCGCGCGGCAGGTCGGGGAAACCCCCGGCCATCGACTCCGTGACACAGCCGGGCGCCGCCGCGACGGACGACGTCACGCTCGTCGTCGCCGACGTGGACAGCATCCCGGCGGCCGGGGCCGAGGTCTGCGCGAACGTCCCGCTCACCGCGACCGCGACCACCGCGACGACACCCACCGCCGCGGCGGTCAGCGCGCCGAACCGCCGACGGGCCCGCCGCTTGCGCCCGTCCTCGAGGACCCGCTCGAACTCCAGGCCCAGCGCGGGCTCGTCCGCCAACGCCGACCTGATCATGTCCCGCACCTCGTCGCTCACGAGCCCTCCCACAGCACGGTCCGCTTGGTCGCCAGCGCACGGCGCAGGGCGCCCAACCCCTTGGCCACCTGGCTCTTCACCGTTCCCTCGCTACAGCCGAGCGCCGCCGCCGTCTCCGCGACCGGCAGGTCCTCCCAGTACCGCAGCACGACCGCGGCGCGCTGCCTCGGCGGCAGCGCGGCCAACGCCCGGCGCACGTCCATGGCCTCCTCGACCCCCGTCGACGCCGCGGCCACCTCCGGCACCGCCTCGACCACCGTCTCCGGCCGCCGACCCCGCCACCGCGACTCGTCGATCACGGCCCGCACCAACACCTTGCGCACGTACGCGTCGACCCGTCCGTCCCGGTCCAACCGCCCCCAGTGCACGTAGACCTTGGCCAGCACGGTCTGCGCCAGGTCTTCGGCCCGGTGCCAATCGCCGCACAACAAGAAGGCGGTCCGCCGCACGACGGCCGCCCGTGCCTCGAAGTACGCCCGGAACTCGCGGTCCCGATCGTGCACGTGACACCTCCTCCACTCGGTCACCCCCTATACGGCGTCCGCGCGCACCCCGTTGCCCGTAACTTTGCGTGACCACGGCGAAGGGCCCGCGCGCCCCGAGCGCACGGGCCCTTCGAGCCGCCTGATCAGCCGGCGGGCTTCACCCCGATGGCGTCCACGACCCCCGTGCTCACCGCGGTGAACTCCAGCACGGTCCCGGCCTCGAAGTCCTGCACGTCGTCGGTGGCGACCACCCGCTCGCCGATGAACCGGCCGGTCTCCGGGTCGATGATGATCTCCCGACGCCGCTCGCCGTCGTCGACGCCGAGCGCGATGCCGACGCGACCGCCCAGGTTGGCCCGCTCCTCGGTCACCTCCAGGCCGCCGATCCTGGTGAGGGCCTGGTAGATGGCGGCACGCACGTCCTTGCCGACCAGCCCGCTGCGCAACGCGTCGGCGGCGTAGGCGAACAGCGCGGCGTCACCTGCGTCGTTGTCCGGCGCGTCGGCCCGCAACCGCGCGAACAACGCGTCCGGGTCGGTCGGCAGGCTCGCCTGCCACTCGGCGGTCGGGTTCTGCCAGGAACCGGGGTCCTGGCACTTCGACTCGCCGAAGAAGTCGCCGCACGTCGCACGCCACTCCCCCTCGGGCAGGCCGCGCTGGTCGGCCACGCCGGCCGCCTCGGCCTCCTCCTTGGTGCCGACGACCCACTGCTCGTTGCCGGTGACGTCCCGGCGCAGCAGCCACTCGTCACGCGGGTTCGCGGGCGCCCACGTCTCCAGCAGGTGCTCCGTGAGCCGGGCGAAGACCTTCCCCTCCACCGAGGAGGTGCCCATCCACCAGGCGTGCGTGGCGACGTAGCGGTACTGGCCGGGCCCGACGGGCTCGTCCACCGCGCCGACCGACTGGGCCGCCGCCCGGTCGAGCGTGCGCACGGCCTCGGCGGTCGCCGGCGCGGGAGGGCCGAACGACACGGTCTGCGCGATCAGCGCGCCGGCCACCAGCAGGACGACGACCGCCGCACCGGCCAGCCACCGCCGGGTCGACCGGCGAGGTCGGTGCTCCTGCGTCGTGGTCACTTCCGGCTCCCCCTGCTCGATGGTCGTGATCAGCGCCGCCCTGGCCCTGGCGAGCACCGGCCCGTCCGCGCGGACGTCGGCGTTCAAGGCGTCCAGCGCGGAGTCCAGCTCGTCCTCGGTCCAGACGCGGCGGATGTTGTCGTCACTCATCGCCGCTCCTCGTGTGTTCGGTGGTCGACGCGTGCGACCGCAGCCGCCGCCGCACGCGGTGCAGGCGGGAGCGGACCGTGCCGACGGGGATGCCGAGTGCTTCGGCGACCTCGTTCGAGTCCAGCCCGGCCCAACTGGTCAGCAGCAGCACGTCCCGGTCGCCGGCGTCCAGCTCGACCAGCGCGCGGGCCAGCAGCCGGGCCCGCGCCGACGCGTCGACCTGGTCGGCGACCCGGTTCTCGTGGTCCTCCGCGCCCGCCGCCGACCCGGCCGCCCGTGCCGCCGCGCGCAACCCGCGCACCTCCTGCCGCACGTGCCTGCGCAGCAGGTTCGTCGCGATGCCGTAGAGCCAGGAACGCGCCGTGCCGCGGCCGGGGTCGTAGCCGGCGCGGCCTTGGAACGCGATCAGGAACGTCTCGCCGACCAGGTCGTCGGCCAGGTCGCCGACCCGGCGCGCCAGGTAGCGGTGCAGCGGCCGGGAGTGCCGGTCGAACAGCTGCCCGAAGAGCCTCGACGGGTGCGGTCCGGACAGGTCCGGCCGGTCGTCGGCGTCGGCAGCCCCGCCGCCGGCGTGCTCGGTCATGATCCTCACACCAGGTGTTGCCCGCAGCGGGCCGCCGCGTTCACGGCACCGTGGGTAGTGGCCGTGACTGTACGGTCGACCGGCGACCGCGGGGGGCTGGTGGTGGCCGTGCCGCTCAGGCCGAGCGTCGACCGGCCCGGCGGGCGGGCCGCCGACGTCGGATGGACCCCGGCCGGCTCACGGCCCGGCGCGATGGCTCGGTCAGCGCGCCGACGTGGGCGGCCAGATCGTCGTTCACGGGAACGTCAGCCAGTCCACCTGGCCCTGGTCAGCGGGAGCCGGGGCGGTAGGCGTCGTTCACGTCCACCGGGCCGGCGCCGGCTGTGGTGCCCCCGCCCGGGACGTAGATCGTGCCGCCCACCACGACGGCGGCGGTGCCGTGGCGGGGAACCGGCATCGGCGCCAGGCGCCGCCGGCGGTCGCGCGGCCAGGGCGGTCCGTCGTCGCATCGCAACCTCCACTTGCACGTCGTTACACCGTCTCTGTAGCGACGTTGGACGAGCTCTATAACGGTGACAAGTGTGGGTATAGTCCGGTTACGTGAGCGAGGGGCAGCAGGCGCGGGAGCGCATCCTGGCGGCGGCGGCGACCCTGGTCGGCGAGGTCGGCATCGAGGGCACGTCGATCCGGGACGTGTGCACGGCCGCCGGCGTCACGCCGCCGACCGTCTACCACTACTTCGGCGACAAGCGCGGTCTGCTCGACGCCGTGGTCGCCGCCGGGTTCGAGCGCTACGTCGCGGAGAAGCGCAGGCGTCGCCCGTCCGCCGACCCGGTCGAGGACCTGCGTCGCGGCTGGCACGGGCACGTGGAGTTCGGGCTGCGCAACCCCGCGTTCTACGGGCTGATGTACGGCGGCGTGCGGACCGGGCGGCACCCGGCGGCGCTGGAGGGCGAGCGGATCCTCCGCCGGATCGTCGAGCGGATCGCCGAGGCGGGCCTGTTGCGCGTCACCGTGGACGAGGCCGTGCGGACCATCCACGCCGCCACCGTCGGCACCACGATCCTGCTGATCGGCGACCCGGACGCGCCGGGCACCGAGGGACTGTCCGAGCGCAACCGCGAGGCCGTGCTCGACGCGGTGCTGACCACCCGGCCCGACGCCGACCACACCGGCCTGCCCGCCGAGGCGGAGAAGCTGGTCGCGCTCGTGGCGCAGGTCCCGGACGCCCCGCTCACCCCAGGGGAGCGGGGCATCCTGCTGGAACTGCTGGCGAAGCTCGCCCGGTCACCGCACTAGCGCTCCCTGGCCCAGGCCTTGGCCAGGGCGAGCTTGCCGCCGGTGTGCAGCAGCGACCCCGAGTAGACCCGGCTCGCCAGCAGCACGGTCAGCACCACCGTCCCGGCCAGCAACCCCATGGCCAGCAGCGGTTCCCACAGCGCCGCGTCACCGGCGAACAGCCGCACCGGCATGGCGATCGCCGACGAGAACGGCAGGAACGACAGCACGGTGAGCACGGCGACGTTGTCGGAGAAGAACATCACGCCGAAGTACGGCCCCATCACCAGGAGCATCACCAGGCCCATGCTCGAACCCAGGTCCTCCTGCCTGCTGACCAACGACCCGGCCACCGCCCACATCGCGGCCAGCAGCACGAAGCCGAGCAGCAGGAACGGCACGAACCAGCCCAACGCGGGCGCGACCAGCGCCAGCAGCTCCGAGTGCCCGCCGAGCCGCATCGCCACCGGCCCGGCCACCGCGATCACCAGCACCTGGCCGATCGTCAGCAGCGAGTGGCCCACGATCTTGCCCGCCAGCAGCGCGCGCACCGGCACCGTCGACACCAGGATCTCCACGATCCGCGTCTGCTTCTCGGTGACCGTGCTCTGCGCGATCGCCGTGCCGCTCATCCCGAACATGAGGAACAGCAGGGCGAACACCATGATCACGAGCTGCCGCTGACCCTGGCCGACCTCGGCCGGGTCGAGCAGGTCGACCGGTGGCGCGGTGCGCAGCGCGGCCACGACGTCGGTCGGCGGGTCGGCCAGCGCGACCACCCGGACACCCGTGGCCGACTCGCCCGTGGTGTCCGGCACGACCGCCGCCTCCACCTCCTCCGACCGGATCAACGCCTCGGCCTCGGCCACGCCGGCGACGGCGCGGACCTCGACACCGGTGTCCGTCAACACCTCCGCGGCCCGCGCGCCGACCGTGGCCACCTTGGTCTCGCCGCCCCCGAACACGGTCGGCAGGATCGACATCGCGAACAACCCCACCACGATCACGCCGAGGCCGATCCAGAAGGCCTTGGCGCGCAGGAAGGTCTTCATCTCCCGCTCGGCGACCAGCCTGGTGGCCGCGGCGAACCCGCGCGACCCGCCGTCCCGCTCCGTCACGCCGGTCATCAGATCGCCTCCATGAAGATCTCGCCGAGCGTCGGCACGACGGGGGTGAAGCTGCGCACGGGACCCCGGCGCAGGGCCGCTTCCAGGACCACCTGGTCCACTCCGGCGTCGCCGTCCGGTTCGAACACCACGCGCGGACCGTCCACGTCGACCACCCGGACGCCCGGCACGTCGCGCACCCACCCCGCGTCGGACGCCACGACCAGCTCGAACCTCGTGGTGCCGTACCGGGTCCGCAGCTCGTCCCGCGCGCCGCTGACCGCGATCCGGCCGCCGGAGATGATCACCACGTCGTCGCACAGCCGTTCCACCACCGACAGCTGGTGGCTGGAGAACAGCACGGGCACGCCGTTCGCGGCCCGCTCGCGCAGCACGCCGAGCACCGTCTCGACCGCGATCGGGTCCAGCCCGGAGAACGGCTCGTCCAGGATCAGCATGACGGGGTCGTGCACGAGCGCGGCGGCGACCTGCGCGCGCTGCTGGTTGCCCAGCGACAGCTCTTCGAGCTTGTCCTTCGCCCGGTGCCCCAGTTCGAGCTGGTCGAGCAGCCGCTCGGTGTTGCGCCGCGCGGCGTCCTTGTCGAGGCCGTGCAGCTGCCCGAGCCAGGCGATCTGCTCGGCGACGGCCATCTTCGGGTAGAGGCCGCGCTCCTCGGGCATGTACCCGAACCGCTGCCGCACCGCGCCGGTCACCGGCGAGCCGTGCCAGGCGACCGTGCCGCCCTGCGCGGCCAGGACGCCGAGGACGATGCGCATGGTGGTGGTCTTGCCGGACCCGTTCGCGCCCAGGAACCCGGTCATGCGGCCGGGTCGGACCTCGAAGGACACCCCGTCGAGGACCTGGTGGTCGCCGAAACTCCGGCTCACCGACGTCACTGTCAACATGACCGCAACGCTAGGTCCCGCACGTCCCCGGCACGTCCGGCGCGAGATCGACTCCGGGGGTCATCCTCGCGGAGGACCCCCGTGGCCCGGTTCCACGATCCCGTGCTCGTAGGCGAACACGACGGCGTGCGTGCGGTCGCGCAGGCCCAGCTTGGCCAGGATGCGCGACACGTGCGTCTTCACCGTCGTCTCGCCCAGGTACAGCGCGCCGGCGATCTCCGAGTTGCTCGCGCCGCGCGCGAGGTGTTCCAGCACCTCGAACTCGCGGTCGGTCAGCTCCGCCGGCCGCCGCGCGGGCGTGGCGGGCGCCGGTCCGGTGAACCGGGCGATGACGCGCCGCGTGACCTCGGGCGAGAGCAGGGCGTCGCCCCGGGCGACGATCCGGACCGAGTCGACGAGGTCCTCCGGCGAGGCGTTCTTGAGCAGGAAGCCGCTCGCGCCCGCGCGCAGCGCCTCGAACAGGTAGTCCTCGCGGTCGAACGTGGTGAGGATGACGACCTTGATCGGGTTGCCCGCGCCGGCCGGGCCGAGGATGCGCCGGGTGGCTTCCAGGCCGTCGACGCCCGGCATCTGCACGTCCATCAGCACGACGTCCGGTCGGAGCCGGCCGACCACCTCCACGGCCTCGACACCGTCACGGGCCTCGCCGACCACCTCGATGTCGTCCTCGGTGCCGAGGATCACCCGGAAGCCCGCCCGCACCAGGTCCTGGTCGTCGGCGAGCACCACGCGCAAGGGGGTGGTCATGCCGGGAACCTCGCACGGACCCGGTACCCGGCGTCACGGCGGGGTCCGGCTTCCAGCTCGCCACCGTGCACCGCGACCCGTTCCCGCATGCCGACCAGGCCGAACCCGGGCCGGTCCGACGTGCCCGGCCGACCCCGGCCGTCGTCGGCCACCTCGACCTCCAGCGAGTTCGCCAGGAACCGCACCCGCACGTCGGCCTTGCGCGCGTCCGCGTGCTTCACCACGTTCGTCAACGACTCCTGCACGATCCGGTACACCGACAGCGCGACGCCCTCCGGCACCGGCCGGGGCTCGCCGTACACGCCGTGCTCCACGTCGAGCCCGGCCGACCGCGCCAGCTCGGCCAGCTCGGGCAGCTGGTCCAGCCCCGGCGACGACGTCTCGCCCGCCTTGTCCGGCACCTCCTCCTGGTCGGCGCGCAGCACGCCGAGCAGCCCGCGCAGCTCGCCGATGGCGGTGCGCGCGGTGTCCTCGACGGTCCGCAACGCCTCGCGGGCCAGGTCGAGGTCTCGGCCGAGCACCCGCCGCGCCGCGCCCGCCTGCACACCCATCACCGACACGTGGTGCGCCACGACGTCGTGCAGGTCGCGGGCGATGCGGACGCGTTCGGCGACGAGCGCGCCGCGCGTGTTCTGCTCCTGCGACCGGCGCAGCTGCTCGGCGCGGTGCTCCAGCTCGGCCTGTCGACGTGCCGAGACCCACGCCATCTCGCCGAAGAAGTACGCGGACAGGAAGAACAGCACGTTGAACCCGATGCCGTAGAGCACCGTCGCGAGCACCGGGTCGAGCGGCCCGTCCGCGCCCTCGAACTCCGGCATGGGCATCACCAGGAACCGCACCAGCCCGAACCCGAGCCAGCCGAACATGCCGACGATCACCGCGATCCGCGCCCACCGCGCCCGCGCCCGGTCCTTCCCCCACGCGCCCGCGCTGAAGATCGCCAGGAACAACGCGACCGAGGGCACGAGGTTGTCGCCCACCTGCCGGGCCTGCACCGCGATGAGCAGCGCGCCCACGACGAACATCACCGTCAGCGGGTAGCGCCGGCGCGCCACCAGCGGCAGGGTCATCGCCGCGCCCCAGGCGATCTGCTCGACCAGCGGCGGTCCGTGGTCCCACGGGCTCGCGCCCATGCTGTTGATCAGCACGGTCACCGCCACCGCACCGGCCAGCGCCGCCAGCGCCAGCCAGACGTCGTCGCGCCACTCGGCCCCGGTGGGCCCGGGACGCCGCCACCGCGCCCACACGGGCTCGTGACCGCCCTCGCGCGACCATTCGTCCGCCATGCCCGAGAACGTAACCCGAGCGGCGTTCGCCCAACGCGCCGGACCACTGGTCGGCGCGTACCTGCCCGCGTCGGCCTCACCGCGACGGGCCGCGCAGTGGCAACCGGTGCTCGACGACCGGGACCGGCGGCCCGTCCCGCCACCGCTCGGCTACCTGCCCGACACCCCGTGGGGGTTCCGGTCCGCGCCCGAGCGCGCGGCCGTGACGACGACGGCGGTGTAGCGCATGACGAACTCGCCGCCCACCGCGTCGACGGCGGCGCCGGTGCCGGCCAGCACCTCGTCCAGCTCGGCGGGAGGGAGCCGGGCTGCCACGCCGGAGGTGGGCAACTGGTCCAGCCACTCGTCCCGGGTGTAGGTCCGCGCCCAGTCGAACCGCCACTCCTCGGGCTCGCCGAACGCGCCCGCCTGCCGGACGCCGTCGATCGCCCTGTCGGTGAACGGCGAGTACCCGACCGAGGTGGACCCGAGGGCGGGCAGGGAGTCCGGCAGCACGCGGCGGTAGGCGTCGGCGAAGGCTTCGGCCAGGTCGGGCGGCGGTTGGGCGACGTTCCAGAACACGGCCAGCCGGCCGCCGGGCCGCAGCACGCGTGCCGCCTTGGCCGCGCCCGCGACCGGGTCGACCCAGTGCCAGGTCTGCCCGGACACGACGGCGTCGAACACCCGGCCGGCGGGCTCCCAGTCCTCGAAGCCGGCCACCTCCACGTCGAGGCCGCGCCGCCGGGCGAAGGCGGCCATCCGGGGGTCGACCTCGACGCCGAGGACCCGGCACCCGGCCACCTGGAACCGGCGGGCCGCGATGCCGGTGCCCGTGCCGACGTCGACCACGTCCGGCCCGGGGCTCGCGGCGACGATCGCCTCCACCATGGCGTCGGGGTAGGAGGGTCGGGAACGGTCGTAGCGCTCGGGATCGGTGCCGAACGACTCGGCCATGTCGCGGGCGCGGTGCGGTTCCGACGGTATTGTGGGCATGTGCCCACTATGAGTGGGCGAGCGCCCACTCGTCAACCGAGAGGAGCACCGTGCCCACCGGTGTGGCCATCCGCGACGTGCGCGAGCAGCTGTTCGACGCCGCCGACCGCATCCTGCTCCGGGACGGCCCCAGCGCGTTGACCAGCCGGGCCGTCACCACCGAGGCGGGCTGCGCCAAGGGCGTCCTGCACCGGCACTTCGAGGACTTCGACGCCTTCCTGGCCGAGTTCGTGCTCGACCGCGTCGACCGGATGGACGCCCAGGCCGCCGCGCTGCGCGGGGCCGCGGGCTCCGGCACGGTCGTCGACAACCTCACCGACGCGTTGACCTCCCTGTTCGGGTCGGTCGCGGTGGCGATCGTCGCCCTGGTGACCTTCCGGGACGAGCTGCGCGCCCGGCTGCGGCGGGCGTGGCCGGCGGGCGTGCCGGTGTTGACGGAGGCGGTGACCATGATCGCGGCGTACCTCGCCGCCGAACGCGACCTCGGCCGCGTCGCGCCGACCGCCGAGGTCGACGCCCTCGCACCCACCCTCATCGGCACGGCGCACCTGCTGTTCGCCGACCGCGGCGCACGGCCGGAGCGCGACGCCGTGCGCAAGGCCGTGACCGCGGTCGTCGCCGGCGTGCTCTGAGGCGTTCTTCAGCGTGGCCCGACCCTGGTGGCCGTGTCGCCGAAGACGAACGCGGACGGCTCGCACTCGGCGATGAAGTCGCCGGGGAACCCGAGCCGGAACTCCACCGCCGCCTCCAGCCGCCGGACCGCGTCGTCGGGCAGGGTCAGGTCGAGCGCGCCGAGGTTCTCGGTGAGCTGCTCGACGCTGCTCACGCCGACCAGCGGCAGCACCGCGCGGTGCTTGGCGCGCGTCCACGCCAACGCCACCTGCGCCGGGCGTGCGCCCAGCTCGTCGGCGACCTCCCGGACGGCACGAACCGCCGCCCGTTCGCGTTCGGTCAGCGCGGCCGGGTCGGTGCGCCTCGGGTTCGACGACCCGGACAGCTTGCCCGCCGCGAGCGGGGCCCAGGCGGTGACGCTCAGGCCGAGCGCCTCGGCCATCGGCAGCAGCTCGCGCTCGACGTCGCGGTTGAGCAGGTTGTAGGGCACCTGGAGCCCGGCGAACGGCGTCCAGTCGCGCCACTGCGCGAGCGTGTTGGCGCGGGAGACGACCCAGGCGGGCGCGTCGGAGATGCCGGTGTAGAGGATCTTGCCCGCGCGCACTGCGTCGTCCAGGGCGCGCATCGTCTCCTCGATCGGGGTGTGCCGGTCCCAGATGTGCACCCAGTAGACGTCGACGTAGTCGGTGCGCAGCCGGCGCAGGCTCTGTTCCAACGAGGCCGTCAGGTTCTTGCGGTGGTTGCCCGAGGCGTTGGGGTCGGCGGCGTCGCGCGACAACGTGTACTTCGTGCCGATGACGAACCGGTCCCGCCGGTCCACGATCGAGCCGAGGAGTTCCTCGCCGGCGCCGTAGGCCGACGCGGTGTCGAGCACGTTGCCGCCCGCGTCGGCGTAGGCGTCCACGATGCGGCGCGACTCGACGGGGTCGCTCAGGGCCATCGTGCCCAGCAGGAGTTCCGACACGCGCAAACCGGTCTGGCCGAAGAGGCGGTACTTCATGGTCATGCCGCCCAGCCTGGGGTGGCGGGCCGGCCGGAGGGAGGCCCCCGCAGGGCCACCGTCGGCCTAGACTCGCCGACCATGAACGCGTTGGGCGGGTTCCTGCGTGCCCGTCGGGAGGCGATCACCCCGACCGAGGTCGGCCTGCCGACCGGACCGCGCCGCCGCACGCCTGGCCTGCGCCGGGCGGAGCTGGCCTCGTTGGCCGGGGTGAGCGTCGAGTACCTGACCCGACTGGAACGCGGACGGGACCGTCATCCGTCGGCGCAGGTCATCGGGGCGTTGGCGGACGCGCTGCGCCTGTCGTCGCACGAGCGCGTGCACCTGCACCGGCTGGTGAAGGCGGGCGGCGCGGTGTGCTCGACGGTCCCGGAGCCGCGTCCGGTGCGGCCGACCGTGCTCGCGCTGCTCGACCGGCTGGAGCCGACGCCCGCGTTCGTCTCGGACGGGCAGGGCGACCTGCTCGCCTGGACCGCCGGGTTCCGCCGGCTGGCCGCGCCCTCCGGCCTGCTCGACGCGGACCGGCCCAACCTCGCGCGGTTCGTGTTCGGTGATGCCAGGGCGCGCACGACGTTCCCGGACTGGGACCGCGTGGCGGACGACCGCGCGGCCGGCCTCCGCACGGCGGCGGACCTGGGCGACGGCTCGGCGGCCGTGCTGGCGGAGGAGCTGTCGATCACGGTGGGCGCGGACTTCGGCCGCCGCTTCACCGCCGGGACGGTGCCCGGCGGCACGGGCGTCGAACGGTGGCGGCACCCGGAGGCGGGCGTGCTGCGGCTGGCCTACGAAACCCTGAGCGTGCCGGGCGACGAGGACCACCGCCTGGTCGCCTACCTGCCCGCCGACACCGCGGCGGCGCGGGCGCTCGCCGCCCACGCCCTCGCCGCCACCTCGTGAGCGCCGACGCCGTCGGCTAGAGCACCGCGGCGAGCTCTTCCACCGCCGCCAACGGTTCCGACCCGATCGGGAAGAGCACGGCGCTGTCCACACCGGCCGCGAACAGGTCGTCCAAGCGGGCCCGCGCGTCCGCCGGCGTGCCGGTCACCGCGAGTTGCCGCACCCACTCCTCCGGCAGCCGCCGCACGAACTCCTCCCGGCTGCCGCACTCACGCCGCAGCGCCGCGAACTCCGCCGCGAACGGCAGCGGGGCCAGGTGGGGCGCCCAGTCCGGCTCGCCGATCCACTCCAGCCCGGCCCGGACCGCGTCGATCGCGACCGACGCGTCGGCGTGCACCGCGGCCACGTTGTAGCCGACGAGCCGGTGGGGCCGTCCCGCGTCGACGTGCGCGAGCGCCGCCCGCGCGTACTCCGGCGTCGTCGGCTCGGCCAGGATCGTCCCGTCCGCCACCCGCCCCGACACCGCCAGCGAACGCGGACCGCGCACGCCGGCCAGCACGCGCGGCGGGGTGTCCGGCACGCACGCGGACTCCAGGCGGACACCGTCCAGCCGGACGTACTCGCCCCGCTCGACCGACTCGCCGCGCACCAGGGCCATCACCGCGCCCAGGTACTCCTCGATCGACGTCAACGGGCTGGCGGGCCACTCGCCGACCGACCGCATCCACCCCGGCATGCCGTGCCCGATGCCGATGTCGACCCGACCGGGGAACAGCTGGGCCAGCGTCGCCGCCTCCATCGCGGCGAACGCGGCGTTGCGCGCGCCGACCGGCAGCAACCCGATGCCGACCCGGATCCGCTCCGTCACCGCCAACACCGCCGCGGCCTGGCCGATCCCGCCGCGGAAACCCAGGTCCTCCACCACCCACAGCTCGTCGAACCCGAGCCCGTCCGCACGCCGCGCGAACGGCAGCACCTGCGACGGCGCGAGGTCGCGGGGCAGGATCAGCCCGACCGATCCGGAACGACTCACCACAACTCCTAGGTCCGCAGGTACGAAGCGCCGTTGAGGTCGAGCACCGCGCCGGAGGCCCACTCGGCCGCCGGCGAGGCGAGGTAGACCACCGCGGCGGCCACCTCCTCCGGCTTCGCCACCCGGCCGAACGGGCTCTGCGCCTGCACCTCGTCGGTCACCATGTCCGCCACCCGCTCGGTGCCCACGAACCCGGGAGCCACCGATGCCACCGCGATGCCGTGCGGCGCGAGGGAAACCGCCAGGGACTGTCCCATCGAGTGCAACGCCGCCTTGCTCGCGCCGTACGCGGGCATGGCCGGCTCGCCGCGGAACGCGCCGCGCGAACCGACGTTGACGATCCTCCCGCGAGTGCCGCGCGCGATCATGTGCCGGGCGACGCAGTACGACATGTCGGCCGCGCCGAACACGTTCACCGCGAACGTGCGCCGCCACAACGCCTGCCACTGCGCGTACGGGAGGTCCAGCGAGCCCAGCTCCACCAGGCCCGCGTTGTTGACCAGGACGTCGATGCCGCCGAGCGTGTCCGCGGCGCCGTCGACCACCCGCTCGATCGCCTCCGGGTCGGCCAGGTCGACGTCCGAGGAGGACAGCGCGACGACCTCGTCGCCGAGATCCCGGAACGCCCGCGCGATCGCCGCGCCGATACCGCGACTGCCACCGGTGACCAGCACGCCCCGGCTCACTTGGCGAACACCTGCGACTCGTCGGAGAACGCCTTGAACTCCAGCGCGTTGCCGGCCGGGTCGCGGAAGAACATCGTCCACTGCTCACCCGGCTCGCCCTCGAACCGCAGGTACGGCTCGATCACGAACTCACGACCCGCCGCCCGCAGCCGCTCGGCCAGCGCGTGGAACTCCGGGATGGGCAGGATCAGGCCGAAGTGCGGCACGGGCACGTCGTGGCCGTCGACCGGGTTGCGGCCGGAGTCGCCGCGCGGTCCGGGCACGACGTGCGTCACGAACTGGTGGCCGTAGAAGTTCCAGTCCACCCACTTCTCGGCCGAGCGCCCCTCTTCGAGCTGGAGCACGCCGCCGTAGAACTCACGGGCCCTGGCCAGGTCGTCGACGGGAACAGCGAGGTGGAACCCAGGTCTCATGCCTCCACCTTGACCAACGGCCCACCCAATGTCAACATTCGACATTATGCAGCTGCGCAAGGCCGACCGGCGTGGCCTGGCGGACGAGGCCGCCGACCGGATCCGCGAGGCGATCTTCGCGGGCGTCTTCCCGCCCGGCTCGCCGGTGCGCGAGGTCGAGCTGGCCGCGTCACTGGACGTCAGCCGGGGCTCGGTGCGCGAGGGCCTCGCCGTGCTGGAACGCGAAGGGCTCGTGCGCAGCGCCTGGCACCGCGGCACCAGGGTCGTCGACCTCACCGCGCAGGACGCCGAAGAGGTCTACTCGGTCCGGGCCGCGCTGGAAGGGCTGGCCGGCCGCCGCGCGATCGGCCGGGTCGACCTGGACGCCCTCACCGACCTGGTCGACGCCATGGCCCGACGGCTGGCCGCGGGCGCGCCGAGCGACGAGCTGCTCGCGCTGGACATGGAGTTCCACGACACGATCTACCGGTCCGCCGACAACCGGCGCCTGCTCGAAGCGTGGCGCGCCGTGCGGTCGCAGGTGCACCTGTTCCAGCTCACCCGGATCCGCCTCGGCCACCACGACTACCGCGCCGTGGTCGTCGACGAGCACCGGGAGATCGTGCGCCTGCTCGACGCCGGCGACGCCGCCGAGGTCACCCGCTTCGCCGAGGAGCACGTCCACTCGGCGAAGCGGGTGCTCGTCGGTCAGCTCGACGGCTCGACGACCGAGACCTCCGGGTAGCTCGCCGAGGGCCGGTCCAGCAACGGCTGCGGCTCACCGCGCAGGTGCAGGTCGAAGAACGCCCGCACGTAGGCGCGGGTGATGGCCGCGCCGCGCTCGCCCGGGACGCCCTCCCCGGGACCGATGCCCAACTGCGGCAGCACCACGCCGATGTCGGTGAACGACGGGTGCGACATGCCCGCCACCACCAGCCAGCGCTTCCACCCGGTCAGCAACGGCCAGGCATCCGCCCAGCTCTTGACACTGGGAGCGCCGGGCGCGAAGTTGTCCTGCCGACCCAGGAGCATGACCGGCTGCGACATCCCCTCCGGCGGGACCGGCGTGGTGATCACGCCGTCCACGTCGATCGCGGCGCGGATGCGGGCGTCGGCGCGTGCGGCGACGAGGCTGCTCGCCCCGCCCACGGAGTGGCCGCCCGTGGCGATCCGCGAGGCGTCGACCAGGTTCGCGCCCCGGTGGTGGCGCAGCGGCCCGGTCAGCTGGTCCAGCACGAACGACACGTCCGCCGCGCGGCCCTCGCCCAGCTTCAACCAGAACTCGTGGTCGTGGAAGAGCTCGCAGGAGGCGCAGGGCGCGACCCGCCCGTCGGGGAACGTGGTGGCGACGTTCTCGTAGGTGTGGTCGACCACCGCGACGACGTAACCGTGGCTCGCCAGGTCCTCCGCCAGGGTGGTGAGCGTGGCGCGGGACCGCTTGTAGCCCGGTGACAGCACGACCAGCGGCAGGCCGTGCCGCCGCCCGACCGGTCGGGCGTCCACCACGGCGTTGGTCCGCACGTGGCTCAACGCGTCGGGCGGCACGGTGGTGATGCCGCCTTCTTCGAGCGCCGCCTGGGACTCGGCCGGCGTCATGTACTGCTTCTTCGGCCCCCGCGCCGACGCCGTCGGGTAGAAGAGGGAGACCATCAGCTCCCGGTTCGTCGTGGGCACCCAGGGATCGAGGCGTGAGGTGTCCGTCAGGTGCAGCGACGTCGTGCCCACCGGGTGCCGGCCGGTCGGCGCGGGCAAGTACGGCGTCGCGTCGGCGGGTTCCGGCTCCGACGCCGACGCGGGTGTGGCGGACAGGACGAGGGTCAGTGCGATCAGGAACGTGAGGCCACGCATGGGTCTTCCTTCCGGCAAGAGGGTCAGGACAGGTGGCGCAGCCGGCGGAAGCAGAACCACGTCACGAGCGCCGACAACGTGAGGTAGCACGCCAGTTCGACCCACTGCAGGGGCCAGAACCGGCTCACCGGCTGGTAGGCCAGGTGCTGCCGGTAGCCGAGGTCGTCCAGCCGCGCGAAGCACGCGCGGATCCGGTCGAGGTCCAGCAGGGTCGGCGGCTCCGACGACGCGGGCGGCAGGCAGCCGCCCACCGCGGCGGGCAGCGGGCGCGCCACGACGCCGTTCGCGTCCACGGTCTCGTTCGCCAGCACCCACGCGCCCGCGGGTTCGACCACCCGCAACGACTGGGGCACGTCGCCGTTCGCGCCCTCCTCCGCTTGGACGCCCGCGATGCTCCGCGCGGTGAGCGTGACGGATTCCTCGATCGGCGGCAGCACGTGCGGGCGCACCGCGACCGGGACCACCAGCTGCACGGCGAAGTACACCACGAGGGTCACCGCCATCGCGATCACGGTGCGGCGCAACAGGATCGCCACGGCGATGCCGAGCACGAACGCGAAAGCGGCGTAACCGACGGGCGCGATCCCCCGTGCGGCGAACACCAGCGGCGTGACGCGCGAGTCGAACCCCCGCTCGCCGTCTAGGCCGGCCGCCGTGTCGATGGGGTCGGCCCACCAGGTGACGACCAGGCTGAGCACGCCCGCCGCGACCACGGCGGCCGGCACGCCCAGGCCGAGCTTCACGGCGAGCCACCAAGTGCGGGTGACGCTCTGGTTCCACACCAGGTTGTGCGTGCCGGCCTCCAGCTCCCTGGTGATCATCGGCACGCCCCAGAACACGCCGAGGACGGCCGGCAGCAGCTGCACGGCCAGCATGCCGGCGAGGTACGCGAACCCCTGGTCGCCGAACCCGCCGCGGACCGGGCGGCTGACCGCCAGCGCGAGCACCGCCAACGCGAGCACCGCGTACACCGAGATCACCGGGAAGCGCAGCTGCCGCCACGCCAACCACGTCATCGGACGACTCCCAGCGCGGGGCGTTCGACGCCGGGGGCGGTCAGGTACGCCAGGATCAGGTCTTCCAGGCCGGGTTCGCCGACGTCCCAGGCGGGGTCGAGGATCGGCGCCTCGGTGCGCACCAGCACGGTGGTCTGGCGCTCGGTGTGGCTCGCCGTGACCACCCGCTGGTCCGCGGGCAGCGCGTCGAGGTCGCGGCGTGGCCCGGTCAGCCTGCGGTGCGTGGCGAGCAGCTCGTCGACGTCGCCGGCGAGCCGGATCCGGGAGTCCACCAGCACGACGAGGTGGTCGCAGACCCGTTCCAGGTCGGCGATCAGGTGCGAGGACATCACCACGCTCAGCCCGTGCTCGGCCACGGCTTCCATGAGGTCCCGCAGGAACTCCCGCCGCGCCAACGGGTCCAGCGAGGCGACCGGTTCGTCCAGCAGCAGCAGTTCGGGCCGCTTCGCGATGCCGAGGGTGAGCGCGAGCTGGGCGCGTTGGCCGCCGGACAGCTTGCCCGCGGCCAGCGCCGGGTCGAGCCCGATCCGCGCGACCCGGCCCCGCGCCAGCTCGTCGTCCCAACCGGGGTTCAGGCGTGCGCCGAGGCGCAGGTGCTCGTCGACGGTCAGGTTCGGGTAGACCGGGGTGTTCTGCGCGACGAAGCCGACCTTCGCCAACTGGGCCGGACCGCTGCCCGGCACGCCGCCGCACACCTCGATCGTGCCGCTCGACGGTTCGAGCATGCCCGCGGCGAGGCCCAGCAACGTGGACTTGCCCGCGCCGTTCGGGCCGACCAGCCCGGTCACGTGCCCGGCGGGCACGTCCAGCGTGCAACCGGCCAACGCCCAGCGCCGCTTGTACTTCTTGCCCAACCCCCGGGCCCGCAGCACGCTCACGCTATGTCCTCCTTGGCCGCGGTGCGAAACGTGGTGAGGAACAACGCCTCGATGCCCTCCTCGTCCAGACCGGCGCGGCGGGCCTTGGCGAGCCAGCGCCGCAGGTCCTGGCGCAGCGGCGCGAGCGCGGCGAGCGAAGTGCCGGACAGCGTGCCCGTCACGAACGTGCCGACCCCGGGACGGGCGGCGACCAAGCCGTCGTGCTCGAGTTCGCGGTAGGCCTTGAGCACCGTGTTCGGGTTGATCGCGAGGTCCGCCACCACGTCCTTCACCTTCGGCAGCTGATCGCCTTCGCGCAGCAGGCCGAGCCGCAACGCGTGCCGCACCTGTCGGACCAGTTGCTGGTACGGCGACAGGCCCGACTTGCCGTCCAGGTGGAACTCGATCACGACTACCTCCATTTAACTAGCTACCTATCACTATAGGTATGGTGAGGCGTCGCGTCGAGCGGGCGACGGCGCGAGGCGCCGTCCGCAGGTCAGGGTGGACAAACGCAGGCGGGGCCGGGCGTGGTGCCCGGCCCCGCCGTTGGATCGGGGGTCAGAAGCGCGCGCCCACGTCCGCGCCGTTGGCCGGGCGCAGGAAGGTGGAGGACGGGATCGAGCCGTCGGCGGTGCGCGTGCCCGTGATCGTGGCCGGGTTCGTGCTCGTGAACGACCACGAGCCGCCGAGGTCCCACGAGTTGCCGGAGCCGCCGGAGTTCGAGCCGAGCGAGGCGTTCGTGCCGTTGGCCGCCGCCAGGTTCTTGGTCAGGGTGCTCGCCGAGCGGTCGAACTGGAACCCGGTCTTCGGGTTGTCCCAGGCCGTGCTTCGCTCGATCCGGTGCCGGCCGGGGTTGTTGTTGTCCACGAAGCCGCCGGCCGCGTTGTCCCACGTCATCGTGTTGCGGACGGTGTGGTCGGCGGCGACGCCGTTGCCGCCCAGCTTGAACCCGTTGCCGTCACCGGTGAAGTCGGGCAGGTTCCAGCGGTTGAAGCCGTTGCCCCAGGCCAGGCTGTTCTCCAGCAGGATCGGCGAGGAGAACATCCAGTAGTCGAGGCCGTCGTCGGAGTTGTTCCACAGCCGCGCGCCGCGCACGACGTTGCCGCTGCCGGAGCCCTCCTTGATGGCCAGGCCGTCGGCGCTCTCGCCGTTCTTGCGCGGGTCGCGGTTGCCGTGGGCGTCCAGGTTGACGATCTGGTTGTTGCTCGACGCGCCCTGGATGTGCAGGCCGGACTCGTAGTTGTCGCGCGTGACGAGCCGGTCGAAGACGACGTTGTTGGTGTCCAGGCCGAACACGCCGTACGGGCCGTGGATGATCTCCAGGCCGATCAACCGCCAGTGGTCGCCCTCGATGTGCACGGCGCCGCGTTCCGCGCGCGGGATGCTGGACCCGACGGCGCCCGGCGTGTGCGGCATGTTCTCGCCGTCGATGACCACGTGCTCGCCGTTGTAGTTGCGCAAGGTGATCGGCTGGCTCGCGGTGCCGTTCTTGAGCAGCTGGATGTTGGTGCTCGGCGCGTACGTGCCGCCGCGGACGTGGATCGTGTAGCCGGGCTGGGCCAGGTCGACACCGCGCTGGATGGTGCGCAGGGGCGCGGCCGGCGTGCCGGGGTTGCCGTCGTTGCCGTCGGTCGCCACGTAGAGCGCGTCGGCGGGCGGCGGCGTGCCGTCCTGCGTGAAGTCGAGGTAGTCCACGTTCGGCAGGCCGGCCGAGGTGGTCGGGGTGAGCCGGATCGTGGAGTAGCCCGACGGCACCGTCACGGCGAGGGACTTCGAGACCCAGGTCGACCACGCGCCGGTCGCCTCGAACGAGACCGACCGCACCGTGGAGCCGTTGACCACGAGGTCCGCGGCGCGGGCGGTCGTGCCGCCGTTGGCGAACCGGACCAGGACCGTCGCGGCGCCCGCGGCCGGGGCGGTGACGGTGAACTGCGCGTGGGCGCCGACGGCGTTGTCCGCGTTGCAAAAACCGGCGCCCGAGTAACCGGGCCAGTTGGCCTCGATCACGCCCGTGCACACCGCAGGCGCGGATTCGGCCTCGTGGTGCGTGGTCGCCGCGGTCGCCACGGCACCCGGTAATACGAGAGCCGCGACGGCCGCAGTGGCGACGACAAAGGGTTTCAACCTCATTGTTTCTCCCTCAGTGTGACGCGGAGCGGCCTAAGTTCACGCTTCTGAACTGCACAAACAGTTCTGGGAGCGGTCCCAGCCGGGCACGTTAACGCACACCTTCGCGAGCACGCAATGTTTCGAGCGGGAGAATCTTCGGATTCACAATTATGAACAAATTGCGAGTCGGGCGCGGGGACGAATGCCGTCCCCGCGCCCGCCGTTCGCTAGTGCGGGGCGTCTTCGGCCTTGCCCGCCTTGATCATGAACGAGCCGACCACCGCGACCAGCGACAGGATCGCCGCCAGCAGGATCGCGGCGTGCATGCCGCCCATCTCCGCGCCGACCTTCGCCTCACCGGCGGTGGCCAGCTCGGCGGCACGCGCGCTCATCACGCTGACCAGCAACGCCACACCCGCCGCGGCGGCGAGCTGCTGGGTCGTGCTGAAGATCGCGCTGCCGTGCGAGTAGAGCCGGGCGGGCAGGGCGCCGAGGCCGGAGGAGAACAGCGGCGTGAACGAGAACGCCAGGCCCAGGCTCAGCACGAGGTGGAACACCAGCACGAGCGGCGTCGGCGTGCCCTCGTCGAACGTCGTGGCGAACCACAGCGAGCCGCTGGTGGCGACCGTGCCGACGATGAGCAGGACGCGCGGGCCCACCCGGTCGTAGAGCCGGCCGACGAACGGCGACAGCAGCCCCATCAGCAGACCGCCCGGCAGCAGCAGCAGGCCGGTGGCGAGCGGGTCGAGCGCCAGCACGTTCTGGGTGTAGATCGGCAGGATCGTGACGACGCCGAGCAGCAAGCCCATCATCACCATCATCAGCGCGCTGGCCAGCGTGAACGTCCGGAAGCGGAACGTCCGCAGGTCCAGCAGGGCCCGTTCGTCCCGCTGCAGCTGAACCTGCCGCAGCACGAACGCCGTGATGCCCACCACGCCGACCGCGAGCGACGCCCACAGCGTGGCGGACGACCCGCCGCCGCTGTGCCCGATGCTCGACAGGCCGTAGACCAGGCCGCCGAAGCCGAACACCGACAGCACGACCGACAGGATGTCGATCGGCGCGCTGCTCGCCTCGCCGATGCGGGTGACCCAGCGCAGGCCGAGCACCAGCGCGGTCACCGAGATCGGCAGCACGACCCAGAACATGGCGCGCCAGCTGAACAGGTCCAGCACCACGCCGGACACCGTCGGCCCGATGGCGGGCGCGACGGAGATGACGATGGAGATGTTGCCCATCACCGCGCCCCGGCGGGCCGGCGGCACGAGCGTCATGACGGTCGTCATCAGCAACGGCAGCATGATCGCCGTGCCACAGGCCTGCACGACGCGTGCCGCGAGGAGCACCTCGAAGCCCGGCGCCAGCGCGGCGAGCAACGTGCCCGCGCTGAACAGGCCCATCGCCACGCCGTAGAGCACGCGCGTGGTCACGCGTTGGATGAGGTAGCCGGTGATCGGGATGACCACCGACATGGTCAGCAGGAAGCCGGCGGTGAGCCACTGGCCCACGGCGGCGGTCACGTTGAGCTCGGTGAGCAGCACGGGCAGTGCGACGCCCATGATGGTCTCGTTCAGGATGACCACGAACGTGGCCACCAGCAGCACGCCGATCACGGCGCGGTCGGCGCGGGTGAGCGCGGGCGGCGACGTCACGGCGTCGGACACACCTGCGGAAGTCATGCGTGGATCCCCCAGAGGAAAAGACGGGCGCGACAAAGAGGCAACGGCGCCCCGAACATGCCAACCCTACCTCCGAGGATGCCGACGACAACTCACTTTTCCGTCAGCGAACGCCGACGGGCCGACGGGCCGACCTGCCGGCCCGGCCGAGGCGCTCGACCGCGACACCGCCGCGGCGCTCCGCGACCAACCCGGCTCAGCCGGTCACCCGCGAGAGGAAGCCGTTGAGCTTCACGGCGGTCCGGTCGACGAGCTCCGCCGGCGTGAGCGACTCGTGCAGCCGCGCGCCGGGGCCGGCGTCCTTCTTGCCGCGCAGGTAGAGCGAGCAGGCCAGGTCGGCGCAGAGGTAGGCGCCCACGGAGTTGCCCTGCTGGCCCTCGCGTCCCGCCTTGCGCGCCGTCATCAGGGCGACGCCGCCGCCCGGATGTGTGGTCAGGCACAGCGAGCACATCGTGCGCCGCGGCTGACCGGCGTGCGGCGACGCCAGGCGCAGCGCCACGCCGACCAACCCGTCGCCGGGGGCGGCGACCAGGTAGGCGCGTTGCGGTGACGCGGGGTCGCGCCAACCGAGGAAGTCCAGGTCGTCCCACGGCCGCTCGGACAGGTCACCCGGCACGGACAGGCGCTTCGCCTCGCCCTTGGTGCAGTTGACGAACGACGCGCGGATCTCGCGCTCGGTTACGGGTTCCATGCACCCAAGCTACGTCAGCTAGCTAATAGGGACAAATGTATAAGTGATAGCCTAGGACCTCTAGGTTCCGGGAGGGCGACATGGCACGCGCGGGGCTGACCGTCGAACGCCTGGTCCGGGCGGCGGCGGAACTGGCGGACGAGGTGGGTTTCGACAACCTGACCGTGTCGGCGCTCGCACGCCGGTTCGGCGTGAAGGACGCGAGCCTGTACTCCCACCTCAAGAACGCCCAGGACCTGAGGGAACGGGTGGCGGTGCTGGCGCTGGCCGAGCTCGCCGACCGCGCCGCCTCCGCCCTGGCCGGACGCGCGGGCAAGGACGCGCTCGTCGCCTTCGCCAACGCCTACCGCGACTACGCCAAGGAGCACCCCGGCCGGTACGCCGCCATGCGGGTCGACCTGACTCGTGAGATCGCGGTCACGAGCCGGGCGGACCGGCACTCGGAGATGACCCGCGCCATCCTGCGCGGCTACCACCTGCCCGAGCCGGACGAGACCGACGCCGTGCGCCTGCTGCACAGCACGGTGCACGGCTACACGGCCCTCGAAGCGGCGGGAGGCTTCCGCCACCACCCGCGCGACACCGAAGCGTCCTGGTCGAAGACCCTCGACGCGCTCCACGCCGTCCTCGGCAACTGGCCGTCCTGACGCGCCGTTCGACCCTCACGTCTTCGTCGGACCCCTGCGCTACTGTGCGCCGACGAATTTTGGCGGTCGGGACCGTGCTCTACTCCGGGGGCCTCTTCGGCGTGCTCACGCTGGGCCTGTGGTTGTTCTGCCTGGTCGACGTCATCACCACCGACGACGGCGACGCCAGGAACCTGCCCAGGACGGGTTGGCCGCTGATCGTGCTGTTCTTCCCGCTGGTGGGGCTCGATCACCTGGCTCGTGGCGGGCCGCACGTCCGTCCCGCCGGCAGGCCGCGCGCCTACGAGCGCACCGCGCCCGCGTTCCCCGAGTACGACCGCCCGGGCCGCTTCGCCGCCGCCTCCGAGTCCGACGCCGAGTTCCTCCGCCGCTGCCGCGAACGGGCCGAGGAGCAGCGCCGCAAGGCGCGCAAGTCCGAGGACGAGTCGCACCAGTGCCGTGGCCGGCGCCGGTCTGTCGCACGTGGACGGACCGGCCGTGGTGTCAGCGCGCCGGCTTCCGCCACGCCTCCAGCCCTTGCAGGGTGGAGATGTCGTCCAGGGTGGCGATGCCCGACTCGACCCCGACGGTGTGGCCGAGCAGCAGTCGGCGCAGCTCGCCGCCCGCGTGCCCGCTCGCGCCGACGACCCCGGCGGTCAAGCCGCCGACCGGTCGCCGACCTGCGGACGTGGGTGTGCGCACGGGCGTCCTCCCTCGGCCGGGCCAGGGGTGCGGTGCTCGGACCCGAGGCTAGCGGCCCACGCGGCGGGCTCGGCGAAAGTTCGTCGCACCGGCCGTGCGTGCTGCGGTGATCAGCGGCGGGGTCGTTGCTCCCGGGCCGCCGCGGGGATCGGCGACCCACCACCGAGGGCGGCGACGACCGTGTCGACCACGACGTCCCCGATGCGGCGTTGCGCGTCCATGATCCGGCGCGACACCGCGAGCGTCAGCCCGATCGCGAGTTCGGCGACCGCGGTGGCGGAGGCGCCTGGGACGGTGAACACGCGCACCCCGGCCCGCCAGGCGGCCTCCAGGTCGATGTTGTCCACGCCCGTGCCGGCCCGCACGACGACCTTGAGCTTCGAGGCGCGGCCAGGACGGACGCGGTGAGTCGCACACCGCTGCGCAGGACGATCACGTCCGCGTCCGCCACGAGGTCCGGCAGCTCGGCGGCGGACGGCCGCGGGCGCACGAGCACGTCCGCCACGCGGCGCAGGCGGTCCACCGCCGTGTCGTCGATCGGGTCGACCACGAGGACCTTCGCCGTCTCGATGACCGCCCCTCTCACCCTCGACGTGACCGGGTCCATGGTCCCGCGGTCGTCACCGTTCGGAGGACCCGGCTCGTGGCGTGATCTTCCTTGGTCAACTTGGCTCCACTGGATCCGAAACTTTCGACACCATTTGACATGGGTTGATCACCGCGCGTACCGCTGGGCGCGCCCACCGAAAGGCCGCACGGTTCACGGCCGAATGGCCCCTACCAGCGCAGCATCCACCTTTTGATACACGTCAATACACCGGCAGTTCATTGACGCGACACCACAGTGCCCCCTATCGTTTCGACCCAGTTCCCGAAAGTTTATCTGAATACTCGAAAGTTTCGGCGACCGTCCTGCAGACCCCCGCCAAGAAGCGGGCGGTGCCCAGCCGACCTCGGCACGCGGCTGTAGGAGGAACGAACGAGATGTCACAGCTCGTCCTGTTCGCGATCGACATCTGTGCGGTGGTGCTGCTCGTCTTCGGGCTCTACTTCCCGCGGCACCGCCGACGCGACCTCGTCGTCGCCTACCTGGGGGTCAACATCGGCGTCCTCGCCGTCGCGAGCGCGCTGAGCACCAGCAACACCGGTGCGGGCATCGGGCTCGGCATGGCGCTGTTCGGCGTGCTGTCGATCATCCGGCTGCGCTCGACGGAACTCGACCAGCACGAGGTGGCGTACTACTTCTCCGCCCTCGCCCTCGGCCTGCTCGGCGCGTTGAGCACGTCCTCGATGTGGCTCAACGGCGGCCTCATGGGGCTCATCGTCGTGGTGATGTTCCTCGGCGACAACCGCAGGCTGTTCCGCCACTACCGGCACCAGGTCCTGGTCCTGGACTCGGCCATCACCGACCACGTCACGCTCGTCGCGCACCTGGAGCAGCTGCTCAACGCCAGGGTGCACGCCGTCACCGTGCAGCGGCTGGACCTGGTGAACGAGACCACGATCGTCGACGTCCGCTACGCGCTGACCCCACACGCCCTGACCACAGCGCACACCTCCCCCGCACCGTCGGGAGCGCGCCGATGACCATGACGACCTCCATGCCCGCCCTCGCGCGGATGGCCCCGGTCGGGCTGGCCGAGCTGATCGAGCGGGCCGCGTTGCAGACCAGGGTCGACCGCAAGTACGTCGTGCCGGCCGGCACGCTGCCGCACCTGCTGGAGCAGCTCGCGCCGCACGCGCGGGTGCTCGACATCGGCGGTGAGCGGACGTTCCGCTACGAGTCGGTCTACTTCGACACGCCGCGGCTGGAGAGCTACCACTCCGCGGCCTACCGCAGGCGCCGCCGGTTCAAGGTGCGCACCCGCACGTACCTCGACTCCGGCGAGTGCTGGCTGGAGGTCAAGATCAGCGGCGCCCGGGGCAGCATCACCAAGCACCGGCTGCCGTACCACCCGGACGACTGCGACACCGTCCGCCCGGGACGCGACTTCGTCGACGAGGCGCTCGCCCGCGAGTCGATCGCGCCCGACGCCGACGGCTCGCTCGACCCGGTCCTGGTCACGGACTACCACCGCACCACGTTGCTGCTGCCGGAGTCCGCGAGCCGGGTCACCATCGACACCGCGCTGTCCTGGCGGCACGACGACGCCACGCTGCGGCTGTCCGGCTTGGCCGTGATCGAGACCAAGACCGCGTCGGCCGCCTCGCCGGTCGACCGCATGTTGTGGCAGCGGGGGGTGCGGCCGGCCCGGATCTCCAAGTACGCCACCGGTCTGGCCGCGCTCCGCCTCGACCTGCCCGACGCGCCGTGGCGGCGGACGCTGCGCCGCCACTTCCGGGGCGCCACGTCGCCGGTGGGCCCGGCACCGACCACCCCGTCCCACCGAACCGAACAGGAGGCATCGTGCGTGTGACCCCCCGCAGCAACGGCGCCGCGGCGACGACCCACAAGGCCAAGGGGCTCGCGGTCGCCGCGGTGCTCCTCACCGGTCTGCTCATCCCGTTCTCCGCGGGCGCCGAACCCAGCTCCCCCACCGGATCCACCACCGGCACGGCCGCCGCCGACGCCATCGCCGCCGCGGCGGCGGCCGACGACCTGGTCGGCGACATCACGTTCTCCGTGCCGAGCGGCACGTTCCAGGGACAGGTGTCGGTGTCGTTGAGCACCACGATCGCCGGCGCCCAGATCCGCTACACCACCGACGGCCGGCTGCCCACCGCGCAGTCGACCCCCTACCAGGGCTCGGCGGTGCAGCTCACCCGGACGACCCAGCTGCGCGCGCAGGCGTTCGTCGACAACGCGGCCTCCGGGCGTCCAGGCACGGCGATGTACGTCGCCCGCGAGGCCACCGCCACCGCGCACGACCTGCCGGTGGTCGCGATCGACTCCTACGGCGCGGGCAAGCCGCAGCGCGAGTACTTCGACGGCGCCACCATGATCTTCGAACCGCAGGCGGGCGGCACGACGTCGTTGGCCGCGACCCCGACCGTCGCCACGCGCGGCGGGTTCAAGCTGCGCGGGCAGTCGTCGGCCTCGTTCGAGAAGACGCCGTACCGGCTGGAGTTCTGGGACAACGCGGGCGACGACGCCGACTACCCGGTGCTCGGCATGCCCGCCGACTCCGACTGGGTGCTGCGCGGACCGTTCACCGACAAGTCCCTGATCCGCGAGGCGTTCATCTACGACCTCGGCCGCGAGATGGGGCTCAAGGCGCCTCGGTACAAGTTCGTCGAGTTCTACCTCAACACCGACACCACTCCCGTGGGCGCCAACGACTACATGGGCGTCTACATGCTGGTGGAGACCATCAAGAACTCGAAGAACCGGTTGGACCTCAAGGGTCTGGACGAGGACGACACGACCCTGCCCGCGATCCAGGGCGGGTACATCTTCAAGTTCGAGTGGATGGCGGCCGAGGAGCCGACGCTGGCGTGCACCGGGCCGACGAACACCTGCTGGAACTACCTCGAGGTGGCCGACCCCGACCCGTTGAACACCCAGCAGCGGGACTGGCTGCGCGGTCACATCCAGGAGTTCCACGACGTGCTCCGGGCGCCGAACTTCGCCGACCCGACCACCGGGTACCGGAAGTACGTCGACGTGCCGTCGTTCATCGACCACATGATCGTCAACGAGCTCAGCCGCGGCATGGACGCCTACATCCGCAGCACCCACTTCTACAAGGACCGGGACAGCAAGATCTTCGCCGGGCCGCTGTGGGACTTCGACCTGACGTTCGGCGTCGGCGGGTTCTTCCAGAACGACCAGGTCGCCGGTTGGCAGCACCTGCAGACCCGGCAACCGATCGCCAACGACTGGCACACCCAGATGCTGCGCGACCCGGCGTTCGTGAACCAGGTCAAGTCGCGGTGGCAGACGTTGCGGCGCGGCCCGCTCTCCGACTCCTCGTTGGCGGCGCGGGTCGACGCCCTCGCCCGACCGCTGACCAACGGCGCGCAGCGCAACTTCCAGCGCTGGCCGAACCTCAGCTCGCCGACCGTCGGCTTCTTCCGCACCCCGACCGCGCCCACGTGGCAGGGTCAGGTACAGGCGATGCGGGACTGGATGCAGCGCCGCATCACCTGGCTGGACTCGGCGCAGGGCTGGGGCGGTTCGACCACGCCGACGTCGACCACGACGACCACCACCACCACCACGACGACCACGCAGCCCGGCGGTGCGCGGTGTTCGGCGACGTACACGGTGGTCAACCAGTGGCAGGGCGGGTTCCAGGGCGAGGTCCGCGTCACCGCGGGCACGTCGGCGATCAGCAACTGGACCGTGTCGTGGACCTACACCGGCGGTGAGACGGTCAGCCAGTCGTGGAACGCCACCGTGACGAGCCAGGGATCGACGGTCACCGCACGCAACGCGACGCACAACGGCTCGGTCGGCGCGGGCGCCAGCACCACGTTCGGGTTCCTCGGCACGTCCACCGGGTCGCCCGGCAGGCCGACGCTCACGTGCACCGGTAGCTGACGACCCGACGCGTGCCCGACACCACCCCGGTGTCGGGCACGCGGTCGTGCGAATGCCTTCCCGACCCGTCACGTGGATCCGTTCGTACCTCAACGTGTCGGTCAGCGGCTCGTCCAACTGGACCCGGCCGTCCGTCTCCTGCGCCGCCTGCTGACCCCTGTCGGGAACCACCGACCCACGTGGCGCGACGGATCTGAGCCGTCGCGCCACGTTTACGTCAACTCCCCATAGCCGCGCGCAATTCGGCGTTGAACGGCCCTCGCCCTGGATCGGTTTCCCTCCGATGAGGACAGTGGAGGCGCAATCCGCTTTCCCATCGTCCTAGGGAGTTCGACGTTGTCCAGTACAGCTGAAACGCGGGCCGGGCGGCCGGCCGCCGGTGGGGCGCGCGGCGGGCTCGTCCTGCTGTTGTTGTGCGCCGCGCAGTTCATGATCGTCCTCGACTTCTCCATCACCAACGTCGCGCTGCCGACGATCCAGACCGATCTCGGCTTCTCCGCCAACGACCTGCAGTGGGTGGTCAGCGCCTACGCCCTGACCTTCGGCGGTTGCCTGCTGCTCGGCGGGCGGGTCGCCGACCTGCACGGGCAGCGGCGTCTGTTCATCGTCGGGTTGTTGGTGTTCGGGCTCGCCTCGCTGTTGGCCGGGCTCGCGCAGGACGCCGTGCAGCTGGTGGTGTTGCGCGGTGTCCAAGGTCTGGCCGCCGCGTTCGTGGCGCCGGCGGCCCTGGCGTTGTTGACGACCTCGTTCCCCGAAGGCCCGGCGCGCAACCGTGCGCTGGGCGTGTGGGGCGCGGTGCTGTCGTTGGGGTTCGTGTGCGGCGTCATCGCGGGCGGTGTGCTGACCGACCTGCTGAACTGGCGGTGGGTGTTCTTCATCAACGTGCCCATCGGCGTCGTCACCGGTGTCGCGGCGGTCCTGTTCCTCACCGAGGCCGCCCGGCCCGCCGACCGCACGAGGCTCGACCTGCCCGGCGCGGTCACGGTCACGGTGGCGTTGATCAGCCTCGTCTACGGGCTGTCGGTGGCGCACACGCACGGCTGGCTCGGCGCGACGACGTTGATCGCGTTCGCGTTGTCGGCCGTGCTGCTGGTGGCGTTCGTGCTCATCGAGAACAAGGCGCCGCACCCCCTCGTCCCGATGAGCATCTTCAGGCTGCGGGCCCTGGTCGTGGCCAACGTGACGAACCTGGCGCTGATCGGGGCGTTCGTCGGCTCGACCTACGTCGTCACGCTCTACCTGCAGGTGATCGAGCGGTACACGCCGTTGCGCACGGGGTTGACGTTCTCCGTGCTCGGTCTCACCGCCATGCTCGCCGGGTTCGTCGCGGGCCGGATCGCGGCGAGGATCGGCTCACGGGCCACGATGGTCCTCGGCGTCGCCGCGCAGGCGGTCGGGTCGTTGGCGATGGCCGCGCTGCCCTCCGGCGCGGCCGGGCTGGTCGCCGTGCTCGTCGGCACGGCACTGGTCGGGTTCGGCAACATCACCGCCGTCGTGATGATCATCATTTCGGCGACGGCGGGTGTGCCCGACGACCGGCAGGGTCTGGCCGGCGGCCTGTTCAACACGTCCCAGCAGCTCGGCTCCGCGCTCGGTGTCGCGCTGTTCGCGGCCATCGCGGTGAGCCGCACGGCCGGTGAACTGCCGGCGGGCGCGTCCGTGGCCGAAGCGCCCGCGGCGGCCCTGCTGTCGGGCTACCGGTTCTCGTTGCTGCTGTGCGGTCTGCTCGCCGTCGCGGCCGGGTTGTTCGCCGCCCTCGCCGACCGTCGCCGGTCGACCTGATCCTCCGCACGCGGAAAGGCTCGTAGGACCGGCACGTCCTACGAGCCTTTTCGCGTGCTCAGAAGCGGGTGAGCCAGACCGCGGCACGGGCGGGCAGCGCCAGTTCCGCCACCGCGCGCCCGTCCTCCGGCACGGCCACGACCGCCTCGGGCGCACCGGCGCCGCCGAACACGACGGCCTCGGTGTGCAGCAGCACCCGCCACACACCGGACGACGGCATCGGCAGCCGGAAGCCCGGCCGGGCCTCGCCGAAGTTCGCCACGCACACCACGTCGGGCACACCGGGCGCACGCCGCGCGTACGCCACCACGGCGCGTGCGGGGTCGTCGTCGACCAGCCACTCGAAGCCGTCCGGCCGGTCGTCACCCCGGTGCAGCGCCGGGTGCGCGGCCTGCACCCGGTTCAACGCCGCCACCAGCCGCGACACGCCCGCGTGCACGGGGTCGTCCAGCAGGTCCCACGCCAGCTCGCGGTGATCCGCCCACTCGTGCGGCTGGCCCAGTTCACCGCCCATGAACAGCACCTGGCCGCCGGGGTGCGCCCACATGTGCGCGAGCAGCACGCGCAACCCCGCCGCGCCACCGGTCTTGGCGATCAGCGAACCCTTGCCGTGCACGACCTCGTCGTGCGAGAGGGGCAGCAGGTAGCGCTCGGCCCAGGCGTAGGCCGCGGGCAGCTTCAGCCGCTCGTAGTCGCCGTCGCGGAAGTACCGCAGCGTGTCGTGCATCCAGCCGAGGTTCCACTTGCGGTCGAACCCCAGCCCGGACGGCGCGGTGACGCCCGGCCAGGTGGTGGACTCCTCGGCGATCAGCAACGCGTCCGGGTGCAGCCGGGCCACGGTCGCGGTCAGCTCCCGCAGGAACGCCACCGCCTCCAGGTTCTCGTTGCCACCGCGCTCGTTCGGCTCCCACTCCCCCGGCCCGCGCGAGTAGTCGCGGTAGAGCATCGACGACACCGCGTCCACCCGCAGGCCGTCCACGTGGAACTCCTCGAGCCAGTACAACGCGTTGGCCACCAGGAAGTTGCGCACCTCGGGCCGGCCGAAGTCGAACACGTACGTGCCCCAGTCGGGGTGTTCGCCCCGGCGCGGGTCGGGGTGCTCGTACACCGGCACGCCGGTCAAGCGCCCCAACGCCCAGTCGTCCTTGGGGAAGTGCGCGGGCACCCAGTCCAGGATCACGCCGATGCCGCGCCTGTGCAGCACGTCCACCAGGTGCCGCAGGTCGTCCGGGCTGCCGTGACGCGCGGTCGGCGCGTAGTACGACGTCACCTGGTAGCCCCACGAGCCGCCGTACGGGTGCTCTGCCACCGGCAACAGCTCCACGTGCGTGAAGCCGAGCCCGGCCACGTAGTCGGCGAGCTCCGCCGCCAGCTCCCGATAGCCGAGCCTGCGCCCGTTCTTCTCGGTCATCCACGACCCCAGGTGCACCTCGTACACGCTGATCCGGTCCGGCCGGTGCCGCCACGCGCCGTCCGCCCACACGTGCCGCGACCGGGTCACCACCGACTCGGTGGCGGGCGGCGGCGTGGTGCGGAACGCCAGGGGGTCGGCCTTGTCCCGCCACACGCCGTCCTCACCCAGGATGCGGAACCGGTAGCGGTGTCCCTCGCGCGCGTCCGGCACCACGGCCTGCCAGACGGGGATCAGCGGGTCGCACGCCAGCTCCGCCGAGCCCCACTCGCCGCTCACCCGCACCGCACGGGCGCCGGGCGCCCAGAGGGCGAAGCGCACGCCGTCCTCCACGACGTGCGCGCCCAGCACCTCCCACAGCCGCTCGTGCCGCCCCTCGGCGATCAGGTGGCGGTCCAGGTCGGCGAGCGCGGGCGTGACGACGGCGGTCACGACGACCCCGCGACCAGCGCGCGCACGGCCCGCAACGGCACCGGCAGCCAGCCCGGCCGGTTCGCCGCCTCGTACCGCACCTCGTACAGCGCCTTGTCGAGCTGGTAGGCCCGCAGCACGGTGGACGCGGCCCGCAGGTCGAGGCCCGACTCGCTGGCGTACCCGGCGAGGAACGCGCGCTGCGTGTCGTGCACCCAGTGCCGGCTGCGGCGCTCGTCCTCCACCGACCAGTACGTCGCGGTCAGCCGGTGGTGCCCGGCCACGTAGTCCAACGACCGCAGCATCCCTGCCACGTCGCGCAACGGCGAGTCGGGCCGGGCCCGCTCGGCGGGTGGCGCGGCCGGCTCGCCCTCGAAGTCCAGCAGCACCCAGCGGCCGTTGCCGCGCAGCACCTGGCCCAGGTGCAGGTCGCCGTGGACGCGCTGCACCTCACCCGGTTCCGCGGCGCGGACGCGGTCGCCCAACGCCACCCGCAGCGCCGCCGCGTAGGGCCGCAACGTCGGCGCGACCTCCAGCGTCTCGGCCAGCCGGATCAGGAACCGGTCGGCCAGCGCCTCGTGGTCGGCGGGCGCGGCGCCGAGCGCGCGGCCCAGGTCGGCGTGCACGGCCGCGACCGCGACACCGAGCCGTCCCAGCTCGCCGACCAGGTCCAGCTCGCGGGGCGTGCCGGTGAGCGTGTGCCCCAGGTCGGCGCGCGCGGCCTCCCACCCCTCGACGCCGTCGTCCACGAAGGCCTCGACGAGCCCCAGCGTGTCCGTCCCGTCCAACGTGATGGAGCCGAGCAGGCGCGGCACGTACAGGCTGTCGCGCAGCACCCGGTGCAGCGTGAGGTCGGGGTTCTCACCCGGCCACACCCGGCGGAACGCCTTGAGCACGCTGTGCCCGCCGATCACCAGCGAGGTGTTGGACTGCTCCACGCCCATCGGCCGCACGTCGCCCGCGGGCTCCGGCAGGTCGACGCCGGGCTCGGGCCGGAACGCCACCGCGCCCGCCGCACCGGCCCGCGCCACCAGCTCGTACAGCCGCGTCACCAGCTCCGGGTCGGCGAGCGCGTCGTAGTGCACCTCGCCGTCGACGGCCCCGATCACCGCGTCCGCCAGGCCCGCGGGCAGGTCCGTGCGGATGCCGACGGGCACGTGGAAGCGACCGTGCGCGGTGCCGACGACGGCGAGCACCCCGCGCACCGGCCCGTCCGCGAAGGGCTCCACCCGCTCGACGGTCACCTCGCCCGCGTCCTCGGCGGGGAACCACCGCTGCCGCGCCAGCCATTCGGCCAAGCCGGGTAATCCCGTGATGGCAGTGGTCATCGCGACGGCACCTCCATGTGGACGGCGAACCAGTAGAAACCGTGACCGGGCAGGGTGATCTGGTACGGGGCCGCGCCGATCACCGGGAACTCCACGCCGCCGGTCAGCTCGGTCAGCTCGTGCCCCTGGAACTCGCGCAGGTCCAGCTCGACGGCCTGCGGGTGGCGGGACAGGTTGTTCACGCACAGCACGATGTCCTGGCGGCCGTCCTCGGAGACGTGCTCGCGCAGGTAGGTCATCACGGCGGCGTTGCCCGAGGGCAGCTCGCGGAACCCGCCGAGGCCGAACGCTCGGTGCCGGCGGCGGACGTCGATCATCCGCTTGGTCCAGCGCAGCAGCGAGCCGGGGCTGTCGATCTGCGCTTCCACGTTCAGGCTCTGGTAGCCGTAGACCGGGTCGGAGATGACGGGCAGGTACAGCCGGCCCGGGTCGCCGGCGCTGAACCCGCCGTTGCGGTCGGGCGTCCACTGCATCGGCGTGCGCACGCCGTCCCGGTCGCCGAGCCAGATGTTGTCGCCCATCCCGATCTCGTCGCCGTAGTACAGCACCGGCGACCCGGGCAGCGACAACAGCAGCGCGGTGAACAGCTCCAGCTGGTTGCGGTCGTTGTCCACCAACGGGGCCAGGCGCCGCCGGATGCCGATGTTGGCCTTCATCCGGGGGTCCTTGGCGTACTCGGCGTACATGTAGTCACGTTCCTCGTCCGTGACCATCTCCAGCGTCAGCTCGTCGTGGTTGCGCAGGAAGATGCCCCACTGGGCGCCGGCCGGGATCTCCGGCGTGGCCGCGAGGACCTCCGAGATCGGCACCCGCGACTCCTGCCGCACGGCCATGAAGATGCGCGGCATCAACGGGAAGTGGAACGCCATGTGGCACTCGTCGCCGCCGACGCTCTGGTCGCCGAAGTAGTGCACCACGTCCGAGGGCCACTGGTTGGCCTCGGCCAGCAGCACGCGTCCGGGGTACTCGTCGTCGACGACCTTGCGGCACAGCCGCAGGAACTCGTGCGTCTCCGGCAGGTTCTCGCAGTTGGTGCCCTCGCGCTCGAACAGGTACGGCACCGCGTCCAGCCGGAACCCGTCGATGCCGAGGTCGAGCCAGAACCGCAGGACGTCGAGCATCGCCTCCTGGACGGCCGGGTTGTCGTAGTTCAGGTCGGGCTGGTGGCTGAAGAACCGGTGCCAGTAGAACTGGCCGCGCACCGGGTCGTAGGTCCAGTTCGACGTCTCGGTGTCCACGAAGATGATGCGCGCGTCGGCGTACTTGGAGTCGTCGTCGCTCCACACGTAGAAGTCGCCGTACGGCCCGTCGGGGTCGCGCCGCGACTCCTGGAACCAGTGGTGCGAGTCGGACGTGTGGTTGAGCACCAGGTCCGTGATGACCCGGATGCCCCGCTTGTGCGCCTCGTCCAGCAGGTGCACGAAGTCCTCGATCGTGCCGAACTCGGCCAGCAGCGCGCGGAAGTCCCGGATGTCGTAGCCACCGTCGCGCAACGGCGAGTCGTAGAACGGCGGCAGCCACAGGCAGTCCACGCCGAGCCACGCGAGGTAGTCCAGGTGGTCGGCCAGCCCGCGCAAGTCGCCCGAGCCGTTGCCGTCGGCGTCGTGGAACGCGCGGACGAGCACCTCGTAGAAGATCGCGGACTTGTACCACTCCGGCTCGACGCCGATGGGCGTGGCGGCGGGCGGCGCCTCGCCGCTGGGCAGCAGGCGGCGCGGCATCAGGCCCTCACCGCCACGATGTGCGCGACGGCGCGGGCGGGGTCGAGGCGCACGTAGTTGCTCGCGCCCCACTCCCAAGTCCGGCCGGTCACCTCGTCGTGCGCGGTGAACGCGGGCGGTACGCCCAAGGCGGCGAGGTCCGGGGTCAACGTGCCCTCCTGCGGTCGGTCGGGGTCGAGGGTCACCACGGCCAGCACGGTGTCGCCGGTCGCGGGGTCGTGCTTGGAGAACGCCAGCAGCGCGGGGTTGTCGACGGCGTGGAACGCCAGGCCGTCCAGCGACCACAACGCGGGGTGCGCGCGGCGGACGCGGTTGAGCAGGGTCAGCCACGGCTCCAGGGAGTCGCCCCTGGCCCGAGCGGCGGCGTAGTCGCGCGGGCGCAGCTCGTACTTCTCGGAGTGCCGGTACTCCTCGCCGCCGGGCGTGGCCGCCTCGTTCTCGTACAGCTCGAACCCGGAGTACACGCCCCACGTCGGCGACAGCAGCGCGGCCAGGGCGGCGCGGATGGCGAACATCGCCGGCCCGCCCTCCTGCAGGTGCCTCGGCAGGATGTCGGGCGTGTTCACGAACAGGTTCGGCCTGGCCTCGTGCGCGTGCGCGGCCAGCTCCTTGCCGAAGCCCTCCAGCTCCGCCTTGTCCTCCCGCCAGGTGAAGTACGTGTAGGACTGCGTGAAACCGAGGCGGGCCAAGCCGTACAGGCGCGCGGGCCGGGTGAACGCCTCGGCCAGGAACAGCACGTCCGGCCGGTCCCGGTGCACCTCCTCGATCAGCCACGCCCAGAAGTCCGGCGGCTTGGTGTGCGGGTTGTCGACCCGGAAGATCCGCACACCGCGGTCGATCCAGAGGTGCACCACGCGCAGGATCTCCGCGTACAGGCCCTTGGGATCGTCGTCGAAGTTCAGCGGGTAGATGTCCTGGTACTTCTTGGGCGGGTTCTCCGCGAACGCCACGCTGCCGTCGGGCAGGCGGGTGAACCAGTCGGGGTGCTGCCCGACCCACGGGTGGTCCGGTGCGCACTGCAGCGCCAGGTCGAGCGCCACCTCGATGCCCAGTTCGGCGGCCCGCGCCACGAACGCGTCGAAGTCGGCGAACGTGCCCAGCTCCGGGTGGATGGCGTCGTGTCCACCGTGGACGGAGCCGATCGCCCACGGCGAGCCGACGTCGCCCTCCAGCGCGACGAGCGTGTTGTCCTTGCCCTTGCGGTTGATCTCGCCGATCGGGTGGATCGGGGGCAGGTACACCACGTCGAAGCCCATCGCGGCGACCCGGTCCAGCTCCTCGGTCGCGGTGCGGAACGTGCCGTGCACGGGTCGGCCCTGCGCGTCCACGCCGCCGGTGGAACGGGGGAAGAACTCGTACCAGGAGCCGAACGCGGCCTTCGGCCGGTCCACCCAGAGCCGGTGCGGCGCGCCCTCCGTGACCAGGTCGCGCACCGGGTGCTCGTGCAGCTCGGCGAGCACGGGCCCGTCCAGCGCGGCGGCCAGCCGGTCCGCCAGCGGCAACGCGCCGGAGCGCAGCCGGGCCGCGGCGGCGCGCAGCAGCACGCCGTTCGCGTCCTCGTCCAGCGCCGCGCGTTCCAGCAGCCGTGCGCCGAGCTCCAGGTCGTTGGCCAGTTCGGTCGCGCCCTGCCCGGCGCCGGTCTTGGCCCGGATCGCGTGCAGCCAGGTCGACCACGGGTCCGACCACGCGTCGACCCGGAACTCCCACTCCCCCACCGCGTCCGGCACGATCACCGCGGCCCAGCGGTCCGCGCCCGCGTCGTCCACGCGCATCCGGGTGCTCTGCCAGGCGCCGTCCGGGCCGCGCCAGCAGACCGTCGCGGCGACCGCGTCGTGGCCCTCGCGCCACACCGCGGCCCGCACCGGCACGTGCTGCCCGACCACGGCCTTGGCCGGCCGCGCACCCGACGACACCGCCGGGGAGACGTCGTCGACGACGATTCTCCCCACCGTCGCGTCATCCTTCATCAGGTCCACCTCTCGGATTTCCGCGGGCTTTCGGAATTCTTCGCCCACGTCTTCCGAGAATGACCGGGGATTACGCGTGGAACCACCATCGCGGGACCACTCGGAAAATTCGACGTAGTAGCCCGGAAAGCACGTGACCCGGCGCTCGACTAGGTCGAGGCCGGGTCACGTGCGGTGGTGTCCTACAGGTCGTCGCGGTAGCCCTGGCTGACCTCGACCACGACGCCGTCGGGGTCGGTCAGCCACACGCTGCGCCAGCCCGGGATGAAGCCGTCGAAGTCGACGGGACCCAGGTTGACCTGGGCGTCCTCGCCCATCTGCGCGAGCAGGGCGTCCACGTCGTCGACCTGGAACGCCAGGTGGCGCACGGTGCCGACGTGGTCCGGGCCGTCGCGCTCCACCAGCGTGGGCGCGCCGGCCGCGTCCACCGCGGCGCCGCCGAACAGCTCCAGGTACGCCTCACCCGACTTCAGGAAGACGATGGACGTCTCCCCGAGGTCGAAAAAGCGGGCGCGCTTGAAACCGAACCAGCGCGTGTAGAATTCTTCGGTCGCGGCCAGGTCGCGGCAGTTGAGCGCGACGTGGGACCACTTCATGGGGATCGCCTTTCGGTGAGGGCAGTCGGCGACCCGTTCCCGCGTGACGTCGGTCGGCGCGGGGTCAGTCCGCGGGCAGGCCGACCAGCTCGCTGCTGAGCCGCCACAGCCGCCGCCGCGCGGACGGGTCGTAGCACTGCGCGTTGGCACGGGCTTCGCGGACGCCGTCGTAGTAGCGCCCGGTGATCCCGGCGAGGTCGTCGGAGAGCGCGAGGCGCAACGTCGCCTCGGAGCCCTCCGCCACGGTGCTCATGGTGTAGCCGAAGGTCTCGTGGACCATCTTGGTGCCCATCAAGGACGCCGGGTGCAGGCTGTTCACGGTGGCCTGCGCCGGGTCGAGCCGCTCGGCCAGCTCGAAGCAGGTCGCGATCTGGGCCAGTTTGCTCTGCCGATAGGCGCGCAACGGCTCGTAACCCCGGTGCAGCATCACGTCGTCGAAGTCGATCGGGGACTGCCCGGCCGACGCGACGGTGACGATCCGCGCGGCGGGTCGCAGCAGCGGCAGCAGCAGCCTGGTGAGGAGGAACGGGGCGAGGTGGTTCACGGTGAACCGGAGTTCGTGTCCCGCTTCGCCTTCCAGGCGCTGGTCGTCGCGGCGTCCCGCGCCCATCCCGGCGTTGTTGATCAGCACGTCGAGCCGCACGCCGTCGTCCGCGAGGCGTGCGGCCATCTCGCGCACCTGGTCGAAGTCGGCGAAGTCCGCCAGGTAGGTCCGCACGTCCCCGCCGACGTCACGCGCCGCGTTCGCGAGGCGTTGCTCGTCACGGCCGTGGATCAGCACGGTCGCCCCGGCCGCGACGAGCCTGCGGGCCAGGTCGAGCCCGAGGCCGTCCGTGGCGCCGGTGACCAGGAATGTGCGGTCCTTCAACGGTGTTCTCCTTCGGTTCGACTCGCGACCGGGCCGCCGGTCAGGCCAGGTCGGTGACCGCGCGCACGCTCTGGGAGACGGGGTCCCCCACCAGGCACGGCGCGAACTCCTCCCACACCGGGATGATCTTGGCGAGGTGGTCGTCGAGGTGCTGCTGACTCTCCCAGCGCTCGAAGAGGGTGAACTTGTTCCCGTCCTCCTCGTGGCGCAGCCAGACGAAGTCCACGCAGCCGTCGTCCAACCGGGACAGGCGCTGGATCTCGGTGAGCGCCTCGACGGCGTCGCGCTGGTGCTCGGGCTTGACGGTGATGTGCAGCAGGAACGTGGGCATGGTGATCCCCTTCACGGACGTGGTCACGGCAGCGGAACCCCGAGTTGGCGCAGCAGGCCCGCGGTGTCGGCCTGGACCCAGCGCTCGGCGATCCGGCCGTGCTCGAACCGGAAGACCTCGATGCTGGTCCAGGTGATCGGCTCGCCGGTGGCGCGCCGGCCGAGGAAGTCCTTGACGAACCGCCCGGTGAAGGTGATGTGGATGACGACCTTGTCGTCGCCGGCCGGGTAGATCAGGTCGTGGTGGGAGGTGAACGCCATCGCCTCGTGCGCCTCGGCGAGCAGCACCTTGAGCTCGGCGACGTCGCGGACGCTCCACGCCGGGTTGTTGTCGACGAAGCCGGGCGCGAACAGCGCGTCCATGTCGTCGTAGCGGCGCTCGTTGACGACGTCGTTGAGCGTGCGGATGGCGAGGACGTGCTGCTCCTCGACCCGCAGCGGATCTGTTGTGGTCACTGGGTTCTCCTCCGGTGCCGAGTGGACTGTGCGCCACCCAGCCTGCCGAGCGGGGCCGGGCCGGACAATCAGCCCGGGTCCACTGTGGCAACTGCGCTCAGACGTGGTGTGAGACGGCACGTCGACCGCGCGGAACGCGGGCTCGAGGAGGCCGACGCCGTGCGGCAACGCCCTCCGGCCCTCGGGGCGCGGGTCGGGCGCGGCGAGCTGCCCGGCCCGCGCTGCGGGATCACGTAGGGGCAGGATCACAACGCCGGCGACCGGTCCGACCCGGCTGGTCGCACCGGCGAGGTCGGTGATCGGGCCGACCGGTTCCGGTTCCGGCGGCGACGGATCGGCGCCGCCGGCAGGGTCCGGCGGAAACGGATCAGCGCGGCCGGCCGGGTCCAGCGGGGACGGATCGACGCGGCCGGCCGGGTCGGGCGACGCCGGTTGTTCGCCCACCCACAGCGATTCGGCGCGCTGTTCCCCGGCCGGCTCCGCGATCCCGGCGGGGCAGGCGGTCGGCGCCGTGCTCGGCGCGGACCGGGCCACCACCCGCGACGCGATCCCGGCGGTCGGCGCTGTGCTCGACGCGGACCGGGGCGCCGCGGGCGGCGCGGCGACGGTGCGGACCGGCGTCACGACGATCTCCCATGGTGGGAAGGGAACGCTGAGCGGGCCGTGCGACCGCCGGGCGCGAATTACGATGTCGGCGTCGCACCCGGCTCGGCCCGACCGCGGAGAAGACCCGATGACCGACCACCGCAAACGTGAGCTGGGCGCGTTCCTGCGCGCACGCCGGGAACGGCTCAAGCCGCAGGACGTCGGCCTGGCGTCCGCCGGCCGTCGGCGCACGCCCGGCCTGCGCCGGGAAGAGGTCGCGCAGCTGTCCGGCGTCGGCCTGACCTGGTACACGTGGCTCGAGCAGGGCCGCGACATCCCGTCGTCCCGGCAGGTGATCGAGGCGCTGGCGACGGCGTTGCGGCTGGAGGACGACGACCGCGACCACATCTTCGAGCTGGCCGGGCTGCGCGCCGCCGAGCCGCGTTCGCCGGACGGCGAGCTGCCCGCGCTCGTGCAGCGGGTGCTGGACAACCTGATGCCCAACCCCGCGTACGTGTTCGACCAGCGGCTGGACATCCTGGCGTGGAACGCGGCGCAGGCGGTGCTGTGGGTCGACCCGGCGACGGTCGCGCCGCCCGAGCGGAACCTGCTGTGGCTGATCTTCACCGACCCGCTCGTGCGATCGCTGCTGGTGGACTGGGAGTCCGCGGCGGGCAGCGTGCTCGGCCAGTTCCGCGCGGCGGCCGGGCGCAACAGCGGCGACCACCGGTACGCCGAGATCGCGGGCCGGTTGCGCGAGGCGAGTCCGGAGTTCGGCAAGCGCTGGGACTCCTACCCCGTGGCGGAGTTCGACGTCGAGGTCAACCGGCTCGACCACCCGAAGGTCGGCCGCATCGACCTCGACCTGCTGCACCTGCGCCTGGTCGAGCACCCGACCCTGACGGTCGTGCTGCAGACCCCGGTCGGCCCGGTCGACTCGGCGCGCATCGCGACGCTGCTCGACCGCCTCGACTGACGCACCGTCGACGGATGCGGGGCGGTGGGCGCCCGTGGGGGACGGGCGCCCACCACCCGCCCTGGCCCGCCCCGGGGGGATGCGGCGCGGCCAGGACGTCATCGCGGCCCGGTCAGGCGGCCGTGCGCTTGCGGGTCAGCGTCACGCCGATCACCGACGCGACCACCGACACCACCACGGCCACGATGAGCGCGTAGCGGAAGCCCGCCACCAGCGACGCCGGGTCCGCCTGCTCCAGCGGCGTGCCCTCGGCGAGCAGCCCGCCGGTGACGCCGACCGCGATCGCGGCGAACGCCGCCGCGCCGAGCGCCGCGCCCAACTGCTGCGAGGTGTTCAGCAGGCCGCCGGCGAGGCCCTGCTGGTGGTCCGGCACACCGGAGGTCGCCGAGATGCTGACGATCACGACCGCCGACACGTGGCCGAAACCGATGACCGCCATGCCGACGAGGATCCACCAGATCGCGCCCGTGGCGGGCAGGATCGCCAGGGCCACGGTGCCGACCGCCTGCATCAGCAGACCGCCGACGAGCGTGGCCGTGCTGCCCAGCTTCCCGGACACCTTGCCCGCCGCCATGCCCGCGACCACCGCGGTCGCGCCGAGCACCGCGAACGTCAAGCCCGTCTGCAACGGCGTGAAGCCCTCCACGCCCTGCAAGTAGAGGGTGAGGATGTAGGCGATGCCCACGAAGGAGCCGATCAGCAGCACGTTGATCAGGTTCGCGATCAGCAGCACGCGCTGCGCGACGACCTTGAGCGGGATCAACGGGTGCGGGCTGCGCTGCTCGATCACCAGGAACGCGGCGAACAGCACGATCGACACCACGAGCGAGACCAGCCAGCCGAGGCCGCCCTGGGTGATCGTGGACAGCGCGTACACCATGCTGATCACCGAGCCGGTGATGGTGACCGCGCCCGGCACGTCGAGCTTGCGGTTGCTCTCCTGGCCGTGGCTCTCCCGGATGAGCTTGGGCGCCAGCAGCGCCGCGCCCAGGCCGATGGGCACGTTGACGAAGAACACCCACCGCCAGTTCAGCACGTCGGTGAGAATGCCTCCCAGCACCACGCCCGACACGAAGCCGAACGACAGCACCGCGCCGTAGACGCCCAGCGCGCGGTTGCGCTCCGGGCCTTCCGGGAACGACGTGGTCAGCAGTGACAGCGCCGCCGGCGCGACCACCGCCGCCGCCAGACCTTGCGCACCGCGCAACAACACCAGCTGCACGTCGTCCTGCGCGATGCCCGCGACCAGCGAGACGAGCGCGAAGGCGACGAGGCCGATGATGAACAGGCGGCGCCGACCGTAGAGGTCGGAGATCCGGCCGCCGAGCATCAGGAATCCGCCGAAGGTGATGGCGTACGCGCTGATGACCCATTGCAGGCCGGAGGTGGTGAAGCCCAGCTCGGTCTGGATGACCGGCAGCGCCACGTTGGTGATGGAGAAGTCCAGGGCGATCATGAACTCGGCCAGGCACAACAACAGCAGGACCGCACCGGCATTCGGACGCCGGCCCGACGCGGTCGCCTCGGTCCTGTTCGTGCTGGTGGTGGTCGCCGCATCCGACGCGGCGGTGCCCGTGGGCGGCCCTGCAGCCGTCTGGTCGGCAATGTGAGACAAAGTCGGCTCCTTGATATCGCCGGCGTTACGCCGATGTGCCCACCCTGCTCATTCCGCAGCCGGGTAACCAGACCAGGGTCTTTCCTAGTAGCAGGACTACCAGGCACCGCGCGCCGGCGGTTCGCGCGAGGCGCCGCGGGCCGCTGCGGGCTCATCACCAGCGCAATGACGCCGAGCGTAAAACTGCGCGTAACAGGGTCGTAAACAAGGCCCCTTCCGCAATTCCGTCAAGTCCACCCAGTTGCACCGGCTGCCTTGCCCCGGACCACTCGCGCGGATTGACTCATGTCGTCAATCACGACACCAAAGATGTCACAGCGGGTGACGGTCGCCACGGTCCGTTCGCCACCGACACGGCCACAGGGGAGAAATCAGTGCCAGCAACCCTCGACAATGATCTGATCAGCCGGTTCGTCGGCGATTGGTACCGCGCGCTCGACGAGCACGGCACCGAGGACGAGGTACTCGGATATCTCGTCGACACCAACCTCGAGATGACTTTCCCGGAAGGCACGCTCAGGACCACCGAGGAATTCCTGGGTTGGTACCGGACGGTCGTCAACCGCTTTTTCGACGAAGTGCACGAAGTCACCGCGGTGACGTCGTCCATTCGCGGCGACGTGGCCGACGTGAAGGTGCGCGTGAATTGGCAGGCACGAATCTGGAACCCGCCGGCGGCGACCAGCCAGTGGCTGGGTTTCGACGCCGACCAGACGTGGCAGGTCGTGCGCGACGACGCGGGGCGCCTGCGCATCCGCTCGTACGTCGTGGACGCCCTGCACCCGATGCCCGGCTCCGCCGAGCTCTGAGCAACCCTCATACCCAGGGAGTAGAGACGTGACCCGACGAGTTCTCGTGGTGCTGTCCGAGTACGGCTACTGGGGGGAGGAGCTGGTCGGTCCGCTGGAGGCGTTCGACGCCCGCGGCTACCAGGTCACCTTCGTCACCCCCACCGGCAAGCGCGCCCACGCGCTGCCGCCGAGCATGGACCCCGACTACATCGACCCGCCGCTCGGCCGCACGGTGACCACGCCGGAGATGGCCCGCGCGGTCCGCGCGCTGGACGAGTCCGACCGGCTGGACAACCCGCTCAGCCTGGCCGACCTCATCCCCGAGCGGCCGTACCACAGCTCGATCAACTTCCTGCGCGAGCTGGAGGCCTACCACCGCAACCTGCAGCCCGCGGTGGACGACCTGGTCGCGGCCTACGACGCGCTGGTGCTCGTCGGCGGCTCCGGCCCGCTGGTCGACATGGTCAACAACGAACGCCTGCACGAAGTCACCCTCGGCTTCTTCGCGGCGGACAAGCCGATCCTGGCCGAGTGCTACGGCGTCACCGTGCTGGCCTTCGCCCGCGACTGGGAGTCCCGCCAGAGCATCATCTACGGCAAGCACGTCACGGGCCACCCCAAGGAGTACGACTACAAGGACGGCACCGGCTTCCTCGGCGTCGACTTCAACATGGGCCCGCCCCCGTTCCCGCTGGAGTACATCCTGCGCGACGCGACTGGCGCCTTCGGCGGCTTCCACGGCAACGTCGGCAAGGAGCTGTCGGTGATCGTGGACTACCCGTTCGTCACCGCGCGGTCCACTCCGGACTCCGCGCTGTCCGGCGAGCTGCTGGTGCGCACGCTGGAGAACGGCCTGCGCCGCTACGGCTGGTAAGGCGTCACGGGCGGGCGCGGCGCCGGTCCGCGCCGCGTCCGCCACCACACTGGGGAAGGTGGATCGAAGCACATGACCAAACGACCGGGACGGGTCGCGATCTTCGAGCAGTTCGCGGCCGACGGTATCACGCACATGTTCGGCAACCCGGGCACCGTCGAGCAGGGTCTGCTCGACGCCATGGGGCAGACCGAGATGTCCTACGTGCTGGCGTTGCAGGAGAGCGTGGCCGTGGCGATGGCCGACGGGTACGCCCGCGCCTCGCAGCGGCCGGGCCTGGTGCAGCTGCACACGGGCGTCGGCCTCGGCAACGCCGTCGGCATGCTGTACCAGGCGAAGCGGGGAGGCTCGCCGCTGGTCGTGATCGCGGGCGACGCCGGCGTGCGCTACGACGCGATGGACGCGCAGATGGCCGTCGACCTGGTGGCCATGGCCGCGCCGGTGACGAAGTACGCCACCCGGGTCACCGACCCGGACTCGGTGCTGCGGGTGCTGCGCCGGGCGGTGAAGGTCGCCATGACGCCGCCGCGCGGTCCGGTGTTCGTGGCACTGCCCGCGGACGTGCTCGACGCCGTCACCGAGGAGCCCGCGCTGCCGACCGTGGTGCCGTCCACGCGCGTGCTGCCGGAGCCCGCGCTGGTGGCGCGGATGGCGTCGGTGCTGTCGGGCGGCAGGCGTCCGCTGGTGCTGATGGGCGACGGTGTCGCGACGAGCGGCGCGCAACGCGAGCTGGCCACCGTGGCGCAGCTGCTCGGCGCGCGGGTGTACGGGGTGAACTCGTCGGAGGTCAACATCGACGCGGCCGACCCGTCGTACGCGGGCAACGTCGGCCACATGTTCGGCGCGGACAGCGCACGGATCGTCGGTGACGCGGACCGCGTGCTGATCGTGGGCACGTACGTGTTCCCCGAGGTGTTCCCCGCGCTGAGCAACCCGTTCTCGCGAGACGCCCGGATCGTCCACATCGACCTGGACTCGTACGAGATCGCGAAGAACCACCCGGTGGAGATCGGTGTGGTCGCCGACCCGAAGCTCACGCTCGCGGCGCTGGCCGTGGAGCTGGGGCACCAGGGCGGGGAGATCGCCTCGCCGCCCGCGCGTCCGGTCACGCGTGCCGCCGCGCCGTCGGGTCCGCCGAGCGTGCTGGAGCTGTTCACCGAGCGGTTGGCGCAGCAGGCGCCGAACGACCTCATCCTGTTCGACGAGGCGCTCACGGCGGGCGAACCGCTGGGACGGCACCTGCCCGCGCGTGAGCCGGGCCGGTTCTTCCAGACCCGCGGTGGTTCGCTCGGGATCGGCATCCCCGGCGCGCTCGGCGCGAAGCTGGCGCGGCCGGACCAGTCGGTCATCGCGTTCACCGGCGACGGCGGCAGCATGTACACGATCCAGGCGCTGTGGACGGCCGCGCGGCACGACATCGATGCCAAGTTCGTGATCTGCAACAACGGCCGCTACCGGTTGCTGGACCACAACATCGACCAGTACTGGCGGGAACAGGGCATCGAGCCGCACGAGCGGCCGAGCGCGTTCGACCTGACCAAGCCCGCCATCGGGTTCACGCAACTGGCCGCGTCGCTCGGCGTGCCCGGGCGCCGGGTGAGCAGGCTGCGCGAGGTGGACGGCGCGGTGGCCGAGATGCTCGGCCACCGGGGGCCGTTCCTGATCGACCTGGTGATCGAGTGAGCGGGGCGGCCGACCGCGGCCGGTTGGACCGGGCCGAGGTCGTGGCGCTGGTGCGCGCGTGGCACGGCGCGCTGGAGCGGCACGTCGACGTGGCGGAGCTGCGGGGGCGGCTCGTGCGGTCGGGGTTGCTGTTGCGGCTGCCCGGCGCGACGGTGCGGGACGGCGAGCAGTTCGAGTCGTGGTACCGGGAGCTGAGCGAGTCGTGCTTCGACCAGCGGCGGGACGTGCTGTCGGTGGACGTCGACCTGGTGTCGCCGCTGCACGCCGAGGTGACCGTGACGCTGAGGTGGGAGTCGCGGCGCTGGCAGCGGCCCGCGCCGCGCAGCCGGTGGACGGGCTGCCTGCTGACCGAGCAGTGGCTGGTGGTGCTCCAGGACGGCGAGCCGCGCATCCGCACCCTGGTGACGCGAACCGCCCAACCGCTGCCGGGCTCACCGCCTCCGGTCGGGGACGACGCGGCCTCCCCGACCGACCGACCGCGACCGGTCGCGGAGATCACCGAACCGGCACCGGCGCCCAACCCGGCCACCGGAGCCGACCGGCCGCAACCGGTCGTGGCGGCGGCGCCGCCATCGGCGCGCATCACCGCCCGGCCGGCAGCCGCGGGGCGATCCGGCGACGGCGACACCCGCGAGTCGCGCGGCGAGCTCGTCGCGAGCTGATCGCGAACTGATCCACCCCCCACCACCGGCGGCGCCGCGGCACTTCCGCGCGCGCCCGGTGTCACGCGGTGGCGGGCGGCGCCACGCCGCCCGCCACCCACCGTGCCGCGACGAGGCGGCAGTCCACTTAGGACCACCCAGATGGAGAATCCCATGGACCTGAACGCTCCCGTCCTACCCGGTCCGCTCACCGGGCTGCGCATCGGCATCCTCATGGAGAGCGACTTCGTCGAGACGGAGATCGACTACTACCGCCTGCGGTTCGCCGAGGCGGGCGCCGAGGTGAAGCTCTACACCCGCCTGTGGGGCAACGAATCGCTGACCTTCACCGGCCGCGAGCTCGGCGGCGAGGTCGCGGTGGACGGCGACCTCGAAGCCCTCGACTACCACGAGCTGAACGCCCTGCACGCGCTGATCGTCCCGTCCGGCATGGTGTCGGACCGGCTCCGCTACAGCGAACGGCCCGGCGGCGTGGCGCCCGCGGTGCAGGTGATGCGCCGCGCGTTCCGCATCCCCCGGCTGCTGAAGGTGTTCTCCTGCCACGGCCTGTGGCTGATGTCCGCCGCGCCGGAGGTCATGGCCGGCCGCACGGTCACCTGCCACAACAACCTGGTCAGCGACGTGCGCAACATGGGCGCGGTGTACTCCGACACCGACGTGGCCGTCGACCGCGACCTGATCAGCACCCGCACCGTCGAGCACTGCCACCTGCTGGCCCGCACCGTCATCGAGCAGCTGTCCGCCAGGCTGGTGGCGGCGTGACCGCGGCGCCCGAACGCACCTACTCCGACCTCTACGGCGGCTACGTCGTCGAGTCCTCGGGCGACCGGCTGGTGCTGGACACGTTCGGCGGCGACCGCGAGGTCGTGCACCGCACGTCGGAGACCGCGGCCCAGCTGGTGCGCAACCTCGGTGAGCCCTACCGGGACGTCAACGGCCGGCTGGGCGAGCTGCTGAAGCCGGGCGCGATGGTGTTCAGCTTCGGCCCCGTCTACCCCGGCCCGCGCCGCCAGCAGGCGGAGCGGATCTGGCTCGTCGCCGACGACGCCGGCCGCCCGGTGTTCGACCGGCCCGACTGGTGGGTCGACCAGCTCCGCTCGCTGGCGCGGTTCTACCGCCGCGCGCAGTTCGGCACGGGCCCGGTCGACTTCACCGACTACCGCACGGTGCTGCGGCTGGGCGGCGACAAGACCGACTCGCACGTGCAGGAGACCGACACGATCTCCCGCCTGGTCTACGGCATGGCCACCGCGTACATGCTGACCGGCGACGAGGCGCACCTGGAGGTCGCCGAGCGCGGCTCCGAGTACCTGCGGGACAACCTGCGCTTCGTCGACGAGACCGACGTCGGCCGCCTGGTGTACTGGTACCACGGCCTGGAGGTCGACGGCGGCAGGCAGCGCAAGCTGTTCGCCTCGGAGTTCAGCGACGACGAGCTGACCATCCCGGCCTACGAGCAGATCTACGCGCTGGCCGGCCTGGTGCAGACCTACCGGCTCACCGGCACGCCCTGGCTGCGCGACGACATCGAGGCGACCATCCGGCTGTTCGAGCGGCACTACGCCGACCCGCGCCTGGGCGGCTACTTCTCGCACGTCGACCCGCTGACGCTGAGCCCGCACGCGGAGTCGTTGGGGCGCAACAGGTCCCGCAAGAACTGGAACTCCGTCGGCGACCACGCGCCGGCCTACCTGTTCAACCTGTACCTGGCCACCGGAGAGCAGCGCTACCTGCGGATGCTGGAGCACACGTTCGACATGATCGTGACCCACTTCCCCGACCGGGGCCCGGACGCGAGCCCGTTCGTGCGCGAGCGGTTCCACGCGGACTGGACGCCGGACAAGACGTGGGGCTGGCAGCAGGACCGCGCGGTGGTGGGGCACAACCTGAAGATCGCGTGGAACCTCACCCGGATGAACGCGCTGCGCCCCAAGAACGAGTACACGCGCACCGCCGCGCGGCTGGCCGCCACCATGCCGGGCGTCGGCCGCGACCCGCGGCGCGGCGGCTGGTACGACGTGCTGGAGCGGCAGGCCCGCGACGGGCGGCACGCGTTCGTCTGGCACGACCGCAAGGCGTGGTGGCAGCAGGAGCAGGCGATCCTGGCCTACCTGATCCTGGCGGGCTCGACCGGCGACGCGGAGTACCTCAAGCACGCGGCGGAGGCGGAGGCGTTCTACAACGCGTTCTTCCTCGACCACGACGACGGCGCGGTGTACTTCTCCGTGCAGGCCGCCGGCGCGCCGTACCTCGCGGGCCTGGAGCGCCTCAAGGGCAACCACTCCATGAGCATGTACCACTCCGCGGAGCTGTGCTACCTCGCGACCGTCTACAACAGACTGCTGTGGCACGGCGAGCCGCTCGACCTGTGGTTCTCGCCGGACCCGGACGCGGCGTTCCCGGGCGGCCTGCTGCGGGTGGCCCCGGACGCGTTGCCGCGCGGTCGGGTGGTGCTGGACAGCGTGCTCGTGGACGGCAGCCCGTACCGGGACTTCGACGCCGAGCGGATGACGGTGAAGCTGCCGGAGGGCACGGCCAGGCGGACGGTCCAGGTGCGCCTGCGACCTCTGGGGGAGGACGAACGGTGACGGTGACGGCGACGGGCCGCCTGGCCGGGCTCCGGCTCGCACCGGGCAGCCCCACCCCGTTCGGGGCGACCCCGACGGCGGACGGCGTGAACTTCGCGGTCGCCGCGGCGCGCGCGGACCGCATGTGGCTGGTGCTGATGGACCGCGACGACGGCTCGGTCCTCACCGAACTGGAGCTCCCGCCGGAGCACCGGGTCGGCGAGGTGTTCACCGCGCACGTGGTCGGCCTGGCGCCGGGGGACGCGGACTACGGGCTCCGGGTCGAGCGCGACGGCGAGCGCGGTCCCGTGCTGCTCGACCCGGACGCCCGGCTGCTGGCCGGCGCCGGCGAGTGGGGGCGGCGGCCGGCCTACCGGTCCCGGATCGCCACCCCGGACTTCGACTGGGGCGACGACCGGCCGCCGCGCGTGCGCACAGAGGACCTGGTGGTCTACGAGCTGCACGTGCGCGGCTTCACCCGGTCCGAAACGTCCGGGGTGGCAGCTCCCGGCACGTTCGCCGGGCTGGCCGAGAAGATCCCGTACCTGCGGTGGCTCGGGGTGAACTGCGTGGAGCTGATGCCGGTCTTCGAGTTCGACGAGACCGACAACGTCCACGTGCACCCGGAGACGGGCGTGCCGCTGCTCAACACGTGGGGCTACAGCCCGGTCGGCGTGTTCGCGCCCAAGGCGAACTACGCCGCCGGCGAACGCCCGGACGTGGAGCTGAAGGACCTGGTGAAGCGGCTGCACGCGGCGGGCATCGAGGTGATCCTGGACGTGGTCTTCAACCACACGTCCGAAGGGGACCACCGCGGGCCCACGCTGTCGCTGCGCGGCCTGGACGAGTCGTCCTACTACCTGCTCGACGAGGCAGGCAGGCACCGCAACTTCAGCGGCGCGGGCAACACGCTCAACGCCAACCACCCGCTCGTGCGGGAGTGGGTCGTGCGCAGCCTGCGCCACTGGGTGCACGAGTACCACGTGGACGGCTTCCGCTTCGACCTCGCCTCGGTGCTCACCCGGGGACGCGACGGCGCGCCGCTGGCCGACCCGCCGCTCGTGGCGGCGCTGGCCGCGGACCCCGTGCTGGCCGGCACGCGGCTGATCGCGGAGGCGTGGGACGCGGGCGGCCTCTACCAGGTCGGGGCCTTCCCGCACTACGGCCGGTGGATGGAGTGGAACGGGCGGTACCGCGACGCGCTGCGGGCGTTCCTGGTGGGACGCGGTGGAACCGCCGGTGACGTCGCCACCCGGCTCGTCGGATCGCCCGACCTCTACAGCGGGCGCGGCGCCACCGCGTCGGTCAACTTCATGACCTGCCACGACGGGTTCACGCTCGCCGACTGGGCGTCGTACGACCACAAGCACAACCACCTCAACGGCGAGGACGGCCGCGACGGCGAGAACCACAACGTCAGCTGGAACGGCGGCGTCGAGGGGCCGACCGACGACCCGGAGGTGCTCGGCACGAGGGCGCGGCAGGTGCGCAACGCGCTGTTGTTGCTGCTCACCAGTCGGGGCGTGCCGATGCTGCTGGCCGGCGACGAGTTCGGCCGCACGCAGGGCGGCAACAACAACGCCTACCCGCACGACGGTCCGTCGACCTGGGTCGACTGGTCGCTGGTCGACCGGAACCGGGACCTGGTCGAGTTCACCAGGGCCTGCCTGGAGTTCCGGCGGGCGCACCCGGTGCTGCGGCGTGCCGAGCACCCGCACGGCGACTCCACACCGGACGGCGGCTACCCGCCGGTCAGTTGGCACGGCGAGCGCGCCTGGCAACCCGATTGGTCGGCTGACTCGCACCTGGTGATCGCCATGATCCACGATTCGAATCCGGGGGACGCTGGATTGTCGGGGCGCTTGGATACTGTGGTCGTGGCCGCGAACGCCGGTTCGGAGGTCAAGGAAGTGGCTCTCCCCCAGCCACCCGCCGACAGCACGTGGCGCGTCTTCGCCAACACCGGATTCGTCCGGCCGCTCGACGCCGCGACGACGCTGCGCGACGGCCACGTCCTGCGCCTGCCCGCGCGGTCCACGGCCGTGCTGTGGGCGCACACACCGTCCGACGAGGAGGGTTCGGGATGAGCACGTCGGTCTACTCGGGGTCGAACGGCCGGTCGACCACGATCCACCTGGCAGGCGAAGTGGACGACGAGGCGCTGCCCCGTCTGCGGGACCTGCTCGACGAACTCGGCGGCGGGCAGGTGCGCCGCCTCGTGATCGAGATGCGCGAGGTGACCGGCCTGACGCCGGGCGCCGTCCGCGCCCTGGTCTACGCCCAGCAACGGCTGCCGGCGGGCGCCGAGGTCATCGTCGTCGGCGCGCGTCCGCCGGTGATGGCGGCGTTGGCGCTGGGCGGGTTGGGAGGCACCGCGACTCTGGCGAGCTAGTCATCGCCCGGAGCGCCGTGGCAGCACGGCGCCGGTGCGACGAAGGTCACGACAGAACCACTTGGGGGAGTTTCTGGTGGAGTTGCAGACGCATTTAGCTGGCGGTGCGCGAGCGTTCGCGCACCGGATGTTCCAGTCCATGCCGCGCGCCGACCAGCGCCGTTGGGCTGAGATCTACCTGTCCGGCCTCGTCAACGCGGTCGGGCGCAAGTCCATCAGCAAGATCGCCGAGCTGGCGGGCGGCGGATCGGCTGTCCAGTCGCTGCAGCAGTTCGTCAACCAGAGCCCGTGGGACTGGCGGCCGGTGCGCGAGGCGCTGGCGCTGTACCTCGTGGAGCGGTTGCCGGTGCGGGCTTGGTTGATCGGGTACGCGGTCATCCACAAGCGCGGCGACCACTCGGTGGGGGTCGAGCGCCGGTTCGTGCGTGACGCGGGTCGCCTGGTCAACTGCCAACTGGGGTTGAGCCTGCAACTGGACGTCGAGGAGACCGCCGTGCCGGTCAACTGGCGGTTGCTGCTGTCGAGGCGGTGGACCGAGGACGCGGAGCGGCGTCGTCGAACGAGGATCCCGGAGCACGAGGCCGGAATCTGCGCGCGCGGGCACATGCTGGGGATGCTCGACGAGTTGATCGCCTTGCGCGTGCCGGCCGCGCCGGTGGTGTTCGACGCCGCGGACATGCCCGCGGCAGCACGACTGCTGGACGACCTGACCGATCGCGGACTGGGGTACGTGATCGGCGTCAAAGGCGACGAGCGCCTCCTGGCCGAGCCGCACCTGCGCGCGGTGCCGGGGACCAGGCAGGCGGACCGGCGGGTCGGCCGGCGGGCGCTGAGCCCGTCGGAGTTCCTGCGGGGCTGGCGGGACCACCCGTCGTCCCACCGGGTCTGGCCGCAGTTGACCGGGCACGGCGCGGGCCGCGTCCAGGTCCGCGCGACGTCGGCTCGGCTGGTCGACACCGAGAGGCGTCAGGGGTCGCCGGTGAGGCTGGTCGCCGAGCGCCCGCTCGGCAGCACGGCGCCGACGAGGTACTGGATCACCAACCTGGTGGACCGGTCGGTGCCGGAGCTGTTCGACCTGATCGCCCGGAAGGACCGGGCGGACGCCAACGCGGCGCGCGACCCGTACGGCCTGCACGACTTCGAGGGCCGCAGCTACCAGGGCTGGCACCACCACATGACCATGGTGTCGGTGGCCCACGCGTACGCCCTGCTCACGGGCGCCCGCACGGAGACCGACTACCTGCCGTCGGAGAACGCCACGTCCTGACACCCGGTCCGGGGTGGCCCGCCGCAGCCGGCGGCGGGCCACCCCGGCGGAGCCCGGCCCGACTCAGGCGACCGCGCGTCGGGCGAGGATGTCGGCGAACAGCGCCCGCTGCTCCTCGGTCATCAGGTCCTTGTAGACCGGCAGGACCTGCATCTTGGTGATCACGAGGAACCACGCGTCGGGCTGTTCGTCGACGCGCTGGATCGTCGACCACGCCAGCCGCTGCTCGTACGACTCCGCCTTCACGGCGAAGCCGGCGTCGTCCAGGGTCAGCTCGTAGTCCTGCCGAGCGGAGGGGTTCAGCGCGCGCAGGCTCTGCCGCACCATGAACGGCTCCAGCGCGAAGGCGTACGCCAGGCCCAGGACGATCACCAGCACCGGCATCGGCCAGTCAATGCCGGTGAGCCACATCAGGGCGCCGGCCGGCACCATGATCAGGCCCACGATGCGCAACTTCTTGGTCTGCGGGCGCACCACGAACTTGAGGGAGCGACGCAGGCGCTGCTCGTCGTACGGGACGTGGACGGAAATCTGCACTCGCGGATGCTAGTCGAGGTCGCGCCGCGGGGGCCGCTGGTTTCTCCGCTTTCACCAGACGTGGTCGCCGCGTTCGAAACCCAGCAGCATGCGCTTGCGCTCGATACCGCCGCCGTAGCCGGTCAGGCCGCCGGTCGAGCCGACCACCCGGTGGCACGGCACGATGATGCTGACGGGGTTCTTGCCGTTGGCCAGCCCGACCGCGCGAAACGCGGTCGGGCGGCCGATGCGGGCCGCCAGCTCGCCGTACGACGTCGTCTCACCGTGCGGGATGTCCTTCAGCGCGTCCCACACGGTCCGCTGGAACGGGGTGCCCGCCATCGACAGCGGCAGGTCGAACCGCGTCCGCTTGCCCGCGAAGTACTCCTCCAACTGGGCGACCACCTCGCCGAACGGCGACGCGTCACGTTCGCCGAAGGTCTCCAGCGCCGGGCGGTGGCGGTGTTCTGGCAGGTAGAGGCCCGCGAGCACGCCGTCGCGCGCCACCAGCGTGAGCTCACCGACCGGGCTGTCGACCACCGCGTGCACGGCGACTGGGGTTGGCATGGGGCTCATTGTCCGACAGCCGGCCCGGAGTCCACTCGCGGTCAGCGCGTGAACACGCCGTTGAGGGCGCCGAAGTCGAGCGCGCCGCCGAGTTCGGTGTAGGTGCCCTTGGTCAGCACCTCCTCGGTGACGCGGTGCGCGAGGGAGTACGCGGCCTGCGCGACCGCCGTGCCGAGGCTGACGCGCCGCACGCCCACCGACTCGAGCTGGGCCACGGTCGGCGCGCCGGGGCCCGCCATCACGTTGACCGGCAACGGCGACGCCGCCACGACCGCCTTCAGCACGTCGAGGTCGACCAGGCCGGGGACGAACAGGCAGTCGGCGCCGGCCTCGGCGTACACGGCCGCACGGGCCAGCACGTCGTCCAGCCTGCCCTCGGCCTCGCCGACCTGGAACAGGAACACGTCGGTGCGGACGTTGACCACCAGCTCGGGCAACCCGGCCCGCGCCGCGGCCTCCCGTGCCGCGCGCAACCGGGCGGCCTGCTCCTCGGCGGAGAACAGCGGTACGCCGTACCCCTTGGAGTCCTCGATGTTCACGCCGACCGCGCCCGCGCCGACGACCGCCTCCACGGTCGCCGCGACGTCCTCGGGCGCGTGGCCGTAGCCGCCCTCGACGTCCGCGGTGACGGGCACGTCCACTGCGGCGGCGATCAGGCGCACGCGCTCGACCATCTCGTCCCGGGACAGGCCCTGCCCGTCGGGACGGCCCATCGCCCACGACACACCGCCGCTGGAGGTGGCGACCGCCTTCGCCCCGGCGCGCGCGATCAGGGCGGCGCTGCCCGCGTCCCAGGCGTTCGGGAGCACCAGCACGCCGTCCGCGTGCAGGTCGCGCAGCAGGTCCGCCTTGGTCTTGTTGCCGTGCATGGAGAAGTCACCTTCCGACGGTGTTGGGCGGCGGATCGTAACAGCCGTGGGCCGCGGTTCCCGACCGGTTTTCCACCCGCGCGCGGACGCGGCTCAGCCGAACCGGCCGTGCACGTACGAGAGCGCCCGCAGCGGCCACGTCGTCGGTGAAGAAGTCGAGGTGCGCCAACGCTTCCGCGCCCATGACGATCGGGTAGGCCACGATGGACACGAGCGCGCCGGCGCGAGGCCGTGCACGACCGCAGCGGCGAGCCGGTCGCGCCCGGAAATGGCCGTCCGCAGTCGCGTCCGCTCCGCGGCGCACGCGCGGGCGAACACGCGTCCGACGCGAACGTCGTCAGCCACCGCCGTCACCGTGCCTCCTCCCGTCGTGAGCGCGGGCTCGCGGCCGTGGTGCTCGACGCCGCTGTCGGCCAGTTCCTGCCCGCGCCGTAACACCTGGTCAGGCCGCACACCTCGATCACCGGTCGCCCTCGTCCCCGGCCGGCGCGACGATGACGCCGTCCTCGTCGTCGTCGACCCATTCGAGCAGGTCGCCCGGCTGGCACCCCAGCACCCGGCACATGGCCTCCAGCGTGCTGAACCGCACCGCCTTCGCCCGGCCGTTCTTCAGCACCGCCACGTTCGACGGCGTGAGCCCGATCCGCTCGGCGAACTCCCCGACGCTCATCTTGCGCTTGGCCAGCTCGACGTCGATGCGCACGATGATCGCCATCAGATCACCTGTTCCATGTCGGACCGCAGCGTGGTGGCCTGCCGCAGCAACGCGCGCATCACCACCACCAACAGCCCCACCACGGTGATGCCGATCGACATCAGGAACAGCACGAGCGGCACGCCGGGGTCGTCCGCGTTGAAGCCGACGTAGAGGAAGAAGCACTGGAACACCACCCACGCGGCGGCGATCGCCCGCACGATCGCGTCCACCCACTTCAACGACGACTCGCTGAAGATGCGGTCCTCCCGGACCAGGGTGAGCAACTTCCAGATGGACACGATGACCGCCTGGACGCACAGCACCCAGAACACCGACACGGCGGTCAGCGGCCACCTCAGGTACGCCAGGTCCGGCGACTCCTCGGCCATGCTCCGGAACTGGCCGGGCAGCGACATGACCTGGAACAGCACCAGGACGCCGAACATCAACACGAGGAACACCCGGAGCGCGACTACCGCTCGATGCGTCGTAACCATGCATCGAGTTTCGCGCGCTACCTATCGAATGTCAATTGGTACCTATCGAACCACGTTAAGTCAGCACGCCGTCACGGATCGTCAGGCACCCTCGCCCCCACCGTCCGACGTGGACGCCGAGATCGGCGCGGTCACCGCCGCCGCGCTCGCGGGGGTCACGACACCGGCCGGCGCGGCCACGTCCACGACCTTCGGACCGTGACGATCACCGACGTGCCGGCCGCGACTGGTCGACAACGAGGTGCGCTGCGCCGGCGCGGGCGGCGGCAACGTCGTCGTCGAACGGGTGCCGTCCAGGGGCAGGCGAACGGCCTGACCGACGAATCCGGACCCGCGGCCCCGCCGTGCCGCAGCACAACTGGGCGATGACGCACCTGTTCGCCGTGCCCGGCGACCGGGCGCCGTCGGGTCAGCGACGCCGGGGGTGCCCCAGCGCGGCGGGTGGTGTGTTGCCCGCCGTGGCGCCCTCGGCGTACTGCGGTGTCACGATGAAGACGAACTCGTGCACGCGGTCGGCGGCGAGCCGGTCCAGGACGTAGGACTCGCCGATGCGGATGCCGTTGCGCATCAGCAGTTCCTGGTGCACGGGGAACGCCGTGCCGTCGTCGTTGACCGGGTTGCCCAGCACTTCCAGGGCCCACGTGTCGCTGCCGACGATCGCGGGCCGGGAACGGGCGAGCCGGCGGGCCTCGCGGAGGTAGATGCCGGGCAACCCGCGTGCGCCCGCCCAGCGGGCGAGGTCGGCCGGGTCGCGGCGGGCCAGCAACTGGTTCCAGCCGGTGCGGAAGAGCACGACGTCACCGGGCTCCAGGCGGTGCACGCCGCCGAACTCCATGGCGTCCCGGATGTCCTCCAAGGTGATCCGGTAGTTCTCGCGCAGCAGCGGCCGGCCGTTGCTCGCGGGTTCGGCCAGGTCCTCGACGCGGTCGCGGGCGAGCTTCACCCCGAGCACGTCCAGCAGCACGCCCCGGGTGACCACCGGGCCCATGTGCTCGGCGCCGAGCCGAACGGTGCCGTGGCCGCGAGCGATGTCGGACCCGCGCAGGCCGTTGTAGAACAGGTCGGACGCGCCGATGTGGTTGAGGTTGTCGAGCTGGCTGCCGATCTGGTACGTCGCGGCGAGCGGTTTGGGGTGCCGGGGCGAGAACTCCGCCTCGAACCGCTCCTCGTGCACGCTCAGCCTGTTGCCGCCCAACGGTTCCAGCTGGACCAGGACCCCGCCCTGCTCGGCGAAACCCGGTGGCGGCGGGTAACCCCAGATCGTGAGCCGCTGCTCGTACGTGCGGCGCGGGTCGGTGCTGAAGGCCGGGAAGCCGTTCCACAGCAGCTCGCCGAGGTTGTACGTGGTGACCTCGCGGTGTGCGCGCAGCAGGCCGAGCGCGGCGGCGGTCTTGGCCGGGGTGACCTCGTTGAACGTGCCGCGCTGGTCGTCGGGCCCGTACCGGCTCGGCGCCCAGTCGGCCAGGTTCGCCGGGTCGGCGTAGTCGAACGGCGTGTCGTCCGGCCGGCCGGTCTCGGCGGGAGCGGCCCCCGCGGGAGCGGCTTCGGCGGGAGCGCCCACCAGGCCGGCGGCACCGGCCGCACCGGCCATCTTGAGCACGTCACGGCGTCCGAAGCGGTGCTCGGCGAGGTAGTTGCGCAGCAGGTCCGGGTTCACTCGGCGGCTCCTTCAGCGGTGGGCAACCCCTCAGCCCTATCGAATGCGCCCATGGACCGCAACGGACGTCACCTCTACGCGTGAACGATCCGTGCGGCAGGCACCTGCTCCGAGGATTGCCCGGTGATCCATTTGGGCACACCACCTTGGTGATGACGACACGTGAGGCGCGGCAGGTGGTGGTCGCCGAGCGGTTCGTGGTGCGGAGTGCGGCGTCGTGGGTGGCGGCTGCCGCGGCCGGTGTCGCGTTCGCGGTGGTCATGGTGTCCGTGTGGGCGGAGTGGGCGCCCGTGCGCGAGGTCGACCAGGCGATCTCGGACGGGCTCACGCGGTGGGTCGGCGGGTCGGGAGGTCTCGTCTCGGCGATGAGCGCGATCACGCGGCTCGGCGACACGGCGACGCTCACCGGGGTGACCGCGCTGGCGGCGGCTTGGCTGCTCCTGCGCCGGCGGCCGTGGATGGCGGCGCACGTGGTCGTCACGGCGCTCGGTGGCGGGTTGCTCGGCGTGGTGGTGAAGGAGCTGGTCGAGCGGCTGCGCCCGCTGGTCGACGTCGAGGTGGCCACCGCTCCGGGCTGGAGCTTCCCCAGCGGTCACACGCTGGGAGCCACCGTGACGTACGGCGTGCTGCTGCTGGTGTTCGCTTCCGTTCGGCGGGCCCGTCGCGTGTTGGTCCCGCTGGTGGTCGCGGTCGTGGTGGTGGTCGGCTTCACGAGGGTCGCGCTCGGCGTGCACTTCGCCACCGACGTGCTCGGCGGGTGGTTGCTCGGCCTGGTGTGGCTGGCCCTGACCACCGAGGTGTTCCGCCGGTGGCGGCGTGACGAAGGGCTGCCGGACGTGCCGCTGTCCCGCGGTTTGGCGCCGGAAGCGGCGGACGACCTCCGGCCCGTCTCCGGACGCCGGGTCCGGGTGCCGGCCGACGTCCGGCTCGTGGCGGCCCGGCTGCTGGTCGCGTGGGGCCTGCTGCTCGGCGCGTTGTCCGCCCTCGGCTCGTGGCTGACCGCCGCCGGGCCGGACGTGCCGACCGCGTGGGACCGGGCCGTCGTCGACTGGATCGCCGAACGCCGCGTCCCCGGCTGGAACGCGGCGATGGACCAGGTCGAGACCTTCAGCGGCACGTGGCCGGTGATCGGGGCCGCGGTGGTCGTCTGCGTGCTCGCGTTGGCCAGGACGCGCTCCTGGCGGCCCGTGCTGCTGGTCGCGCTGGGGATGCTGGGCGAGGTCACGCTGTTCCTGATCACCACCTCGATCGTCGACCGCGCCCGTCCGGCGGCCAAGCTCCCCGACGACCTGCCGCCCACGTCGAGCTTCCCGTCCGGTCACGTCGCCGCGTCGTTGGTCCTCGGCACGACGGTGGCCGTCCTGGTCGTGCGCGGCACGCGGAAGTGGTGGCGGTGGGTGGTGGTGGCGACGGCCCTGGCGATACCGGTGGTGGTCGCCGCGCAACGCCTCTACTCGGGCGTCCACTACCCCACCGACCTGCTCGGCAGCCTCCTGCTGGCCCTGCCCTGGGTCACCGCGGTGGCCCTGTCGACGGTCTGCGCACCGACGCCTGCGCCAGGTTCGGCCCGGTAGCGGCACCCCGCGTGCGCTGTCAGGACGCGGCGAACAGCGGGGTGAGGGCGGCGACCAGGTCGGTGACCAGCGCGGCGGCCCTCGGGTACCCGGTGGCGCTGTCGTGCCCGGTCAGCACGGCGACGACGTAACGGCGGTCGACCACGCCGGTGGTGTTGAGCACCCGCAGGCCGTCGTAGCAGCACGCCCAGCCCTGCTTCACGGCCCACTGGTGCGCGCCGACGGCGTCGGGGATGCCGAAGGTCTGGTCGAAACCGTCCGCACCGGTCGGCGTCGCGCCCTCCAGCGCGGGCACGATCACCCCGGCGTGCCGCGATCGCAGCACGTACCGGTAGACGGCGACGACGTCGCGCGCGGTCATCCGGGTATCGCCCCACTGGTTCGGGTCGGCCGGCGGCGACAGGCCCGGCAGCCCGATCTCCTCCGCCCAGCGGCGCGGGATCGACGTGCGCCACAGGCGGTTGGCGATGTCGTCGTCACTGGTGGCGATCATCCGGGCCACGTCACGGGCCGGCGCGGCGCCGCGGTCCAGCGCGTCGAGCGCGATCAGCAGCTTCACCACGGACGCCGTCGGGAACGGCTGGTCAGGGCGTTCGGCGAACAGGTCCGCGCCCGAGCGCAGGTCGAGCACCAGGACACCGCGACGCACCGACGGCGCGAGCCCGGCCAAGCTCACCGGCTCCGGCTCCGGCTCCGGTATCGGTATCGGCTCTGGCTCCGGTATCGGCGTGGGCTCGGGCGTCGGCTCGACCCACGCCGTCACCTCGGGCGAGGTCACGGTCGTGCCCGGCGCGCCGACCGTGACCGCCACCGACAACACCTCGGCTCCGGCCCGCGGCGAGGCGTCCTCGCCCTGGGCCAGACCGGTGACGACCATCGCCACCACCGCGCCGACGCACATCGCCACCAACCCGCTCTGCGCTCTGTCCACACCCCTTCAACGCCGGTGGTGCGGCGAAATGTTGACCGGAAGTCGAGGCAACCTCACAACCGCTCGCGCGTCCTGCGCGCGACCGGACCGGGCCGCGAAGGGCCGCGCCGGAGCGCCGGAGCACAACGATCCGTGCCATTCGAAACCATTCGAAGTCGAATGCGGTCGAATAGCGGAGAAGGCACGCACACCGCTCGCATTTCCGAGCGATCCGGAATACCCGAAAACTAATCCATTGAACGTTAAAGCTCTTCACCACAAGTCACTTCCCTGCTAGCGTCCGATTTCTGGAAACGTTCCCAGGAATCCCGCCGCCACCTGTTCTGATCATCCGACCAGGGAGCCGAAGATGCCACTGAAGTCATCACCAGGCCTGACCGGCAGGCGGCGGGCACGTCGCGGGTTCGCGGCGACCGCGGCGTTCGCCTTCGCCGCGGCCATGGCGCTCGGAACGGGCCCGGCCGCCGCCGACGTGACCGCCGCGGCGCGCGTGGACAACCCGTACGCCGGCGCGTCGGTGTACGTGAACCCGGACTGGTCCGCGAAGGCGCGGGCCGACGGCGGGTCGGCCGTCGCCAACCAGCCGACGTTCGTCTGGATGGACCGGATCGCCGCGATCAACGGCACGACCGGCGCCCGCGGCCTGCGCGCGCACCTGGACAACGCCCTGAGCCAGGCGGCCGGGCGCACGATGGTCGTGCAGTTCGTCATCTACAACCTGCCCGGCCGCGACTGCGCCGCGCTCGCGTCCAACGGCGAGCTGGGCCCGGACGACCTGCCGCGCTACAAGTCCGAGTACATCGACCCGATCGCCGCGATCATGGGCGAGTCGAAGTACGCGAACCTGCGCATCGTGACGATCATCGAGATCGACTCGCTGCCCAACCTGGTGACGAACGTCGGCAGCCGCCCGACCGCCACCGCCATGTGCGACCGGATGCTGCAGAACGGCAACTACGTCAACGGCGTCGGGTACGCGCTGGCGAAGCTCGGCGCGATCGGCAACGTCTACAACTACATCGACGCCGCCCACCACGGCTGGATCGGGTGGGACGACAACTTCGGCACCTCCGCGACGTTGTTCGCCCAGGCCGCACGCGCGTCGGGCAGCACGGTGAACAACGTCACCGGTTTCATCGCGAACACGGCGAACTACGGTGTGCTGAAAGAAGACCACTTCACGATCAACGACACCGTGAACGGCACTTCCGTGCGCCAGTCGAAGTGGGTGGACTGGAACCGCTACGTGGATGAGCTGTCGTTCGCCCAGGCGTTCCGCACGCAATTGATCAGCGCCGGGTTCCCGTCGAACATCGGCATGCTGATCGACACCTCGCGCAACGGCTGGGGCGGTTCCCAGCGCCCGACCGCGAAGGGGCCGACGACGAGCGTGGACGCGTACGTCAACGGCGGCCGGTACGACCGGCGCATCCACCTCGGCAACTGGTGCAACCAGTCCGGCGCGGGCATCGGCGAACGGCCGAAGGCGAGCCCGGCCGCGGGCATCGACGCCTACGTGTGGGCCAAGCCGCCGGGCGAGTCCGACGGCGCGAGCCGGGAGATCCCGAACAACGAGGGCAAGGGCTTCGACCGGATGTGCGACCCCACGTACACCGGCAACGCCCGCAACGGCAACAACATGTCCGGCGCGCTCGCCAACGCCCCGCTGTCCGGTCACTGGTTCTCCGCCCAGTTCCGCCAACTGATCGCCAACGCCCACCCGCGGCTCTGAGCCCCGACGTGACGGGGGTTCCGGGCCGTTCCGGAACCCCCGTCCGCCTGAGCGGCCGGCCGCGCCCAGCGCCTCGGCCGACCAGGCGGGTCCGTGGGTGAGTGATCCGTCAGCCCGTGGCGATCTGCCGTTCCGCCAACCGCTCCGCCGCCTGACGGCGTCCCGGCGTGAAGGGGTCGGTGGGCGCGCCGCGATCGGGCGCGTCCACCCAGCCGCCGATCTTCTCCGCGACCCGGGTCAGCGCCGGGTCGTCGGGCCTCACGTCGACCCGGAAGTGGCCCTCCTTCGGGGTCCTCCGGGAGTCACCGCCCCAGCGGACCACGCCCTCGCACTCGGCCAGGACGTCCCGGACGATCGCCACCTCGTGCGGGAACAGGCCGCCGGTCGCACCCGCCGGGTAGCTCGCGGGCCGGAGGGCGATGGCGGTCCCCGAGCGGTAGTCCGCGGCGAACGGCGTGCCGGCCGGTGGTTCGGCGTAGCCGGTGATGTCGTTCGCGCCCAGCGCGCCCACCTCGTAGTGGAACCGCCGGGCGACGTGCAGCAGCACGACGGCGGACGGCCCGGACAGCAGCGTCACGGACGCGTTGGAGCCCTCGACCGGGTACGTGGCGAGGTCGTCCGGGCGGGCAGGCGGGTTGGTGGGCGGCGCGGCGGAGGCCGCGGGCGGCACGGCCAGGCCGACCGACGCGACGACCGCGAGGCTGCCGGTGACGGCGAGGAACCGGCGACGCCCGAGCCGGCTCACGTCGGGTTCGTTCATGGTGGCTCACTGCTCCTTGCGGGATCGGGGGTTTCGGCGGGCGGCGACGGCCAGGCACGCGAACAGCGCAGCCGAGCCGAGCAGCACGACCACCGTCGGGTTGACGCAGGCGGGCACCAGGTCCTGGTAGGCGTTGCACGTGCGGGACAGCGGGAAGTAGGTCACCTGCCCGTGGGCCGGATCCCACCCGCCGCGCTCCAGGTCGCACGTCTCCCGGATGTCCGGCGTGTACAGGTGGATCGCACCCCAGGCGTACACCAGGAACGCCGCGAGCGGCGCGCACGACGCGGCGACCGCCCAGCGCCGGGCCGTTCCCGGAACTCCCACGGATCCCTCCCCGCACGCCGCGCGGGGCGTGCCGTCAGCTGCGCGACAACCTCTCGATCGTCTCCGCATAGCCTTGCAGGAACGGCTCCAGCTTGGCCGCGGGCAGCTGCGCGGGCAGCAGGCAGACGCCGCCGGTCCTGCGGATCGCGGCTTCGGTGAGCGCGGCGAGCTGCGCGTCGGCCGTGCTGCCGCCCAGCGCGTTCCAGGCGGCGTCGCGGACGCCGGTCACCGTCCCCCCGTGGCGGTTGGCGTAGAACTGCCGGAACCTGGTCCGGTGACCGTCGGTCAGGTGGGCCCGGATCGCCTGGTCGATCCTGGCGCCGTTGCGCACCGCGCTGCCGATCAGGTAGCCGTCCACGTCCTCCACGAGGTCGTTGAGCGGGAACGACGACAGCACGTTGATCTTGGCGAGGCGGTCGGCGCAGAACGCGTACCCCGAAGCGTACTCGTCGCCGTGCGACCGCCACTCGCCGTAGAACGTGGCCAGGTCGCCCGCCCAGCCGCCGAAGTCGCCGCGTCCGCCGTTCCCCCTGAGGTACACCGCGTTGGCGGTGGCGCCGAAGTGGTCGACGTCGACCGTGATGCCGAGCGACGGGTCCACATAGGACTCGACCCGGGCCGGCGCGTGCGCCCGCGCGTGGTCGACCCACGCCTGGTCGACGTCGCCGATCAAGGCCTCCCAACCGGACCATGCGCCGTTGTACGTGGGGTGGCGCAGGTACTCCATGACCCGCCGGTTCGCGTCGCCGCCGTAGGCCAGCGCGGTCGCGTACAGGCCGTCGATGTACCTCAGGTAGGCGTCCACGGGTGAATCACCGCCGCCGACGTTCTCCCGGCCGACGCCCGGGTCGTTGCCCCGGCGGACGTCGCGGTCGAGCGCGAAGACGTCGCCGCCCGCGTCGAAGTCGAACTCCTTGATCTGGTTGAACGACCAGTTCGCGGGCAGCGGGAAGCCCAGGTTGCCGGAGAAGCCCCACGACATGCCGGACACGAACGAGTACCGGGCGAACGCCTGGTCGCTGACCTGCGCGCACACGTTGCGCGAACCGTAGACACCGGCGACGTACCGCTTGCCGCGCGTGCCCAGACCGGCCTGGATGCCCTGGAAGTAGGGGATGATGTGGCTCGCGATCTGCTCGCCGGTGGCGTCGTAGTCGACCGCGAAGTAGATCACCGTGCCCCGGTTGAAGCCGTAGCCCACGGCCCGGTCGTGCGCGCGCAGCGCGTGGTCGTAGCCGTTGGACCAGGTGAAGTCGTCGACCGTGTCGGCGGCGTACTGCGAGATGGGGAACACGCGCAGGCCACCGGCGAAGATGGCGTCCAGCTCGCCGGGCTGGATCTCCTTGTCGAGCGTGCTCCACGGGTCTTCGTCGAGGTAGCGGCCGACCACCTCGTAGCCCGCGGCCTTCAGCGCCCGCGCGCGGGCGACGCTGATGTGGAACCGGGTGTCGCTCGCGGCGGCGGGGCGGTCCGGGTCACCGGTCGACACCAGCAACTGCGCCCACGTGGCGTAGTCGCCGATACCGGTGCGGGCGAGCACGGAGAAGTCCTGGAACCTGGTCACGAAGTCGCTCAGCGCCGCGTCCCAGCCGGAGGTGAACGCGGCGAACACACCGCCGACGCCGCCGTTGAACACGCAGGCGGCGCTGAACAGCCGCACCCAGGCCGCCGGGGAACCGGGCCGCACGGTGTTGTTGCGCAGGCCGTTCTGGGTGCCCGGCCCGAAGTGGCCGGTGGCCTGGTCCTCCGGGATGCCGATCTGGTACTGGATGGCCCGCATCAGGGCGACCTGCACGTCCCGCGTGTAGTGACCGTCGCACGGGATGACGAAGAACGTCGACTTGGTGATGTAGGTGGCGTTGAGCCAGCGCTGCACCTCCCGCACCGCCACCCGCCCGCCGGACAGCAGCACGTAGGCGTCCATGTTGAGGATCGCCTTGAAGATCTTCGGCGGGATGTGGCCGTCGGAGGTGAACCCGATGTTGCTCTTGAGGTCGCGCACCGCCTCGTACAGGCCGTTGTCGAAGACGCCGTTCGACGTGTCGCCCGCCGAATAGCCCTTGCAGAACAGGCCGTACTTCGCGATCCGCACGATGTTCGCGTTGGGATAGTTCGGGCCGACGTTGCCCCGCTCGGCGAGTTTGCCCAACGTGGTCGGGCCGAACGCGTCGGAAAGGGCCGTGATGCCGAGTTCGTGCTGGAGCGCGCGGGTCAGGGAGAACATGACCGCCCAGCCGGTCACACCGGTTTCCGCGCAGCGCTCGTAGCCCGGCACCGAGCCGTAGGTCGAGTTCACCCAGCGTTGGGCTTCGAGCACCTTCGGGTCAGCCATCGTCCGTGTCCCCCGGGATCGTTCGGTCCGCCACCCGCTGTCCGGGCACGGCTTCGCTCCCGCCGGCGGGACGACGGACACCGGCAACCCGGTCGGCTGCGCCTTCCCTCTCCGGCTCAATTCCCGGAATGCATTCGGAACCGGGTGCCCGAAGATTCCGGACAGCACCGCACCGAGCACTGAGGGAATCAGGAGAAGCAGCGAATCGAAATCACGTCACCGGCCCCATCGCACCGCCCCCTCGGCAGCGAAAATGAAGCTATCCACGCCCCGAAGAAGTGTCAACGATCGGATCGGCGCTTTCACATCTCCTTGATCCACCGGCCCGCTGCCGCCAGCACGGACGGCGCGAGCGCGTCGGCGATGAGCGCGTAACCGGCGGGCGAGGGGTGGAAGCGGTCCGCGGAGAACAGGGTCGGGTCGGTGGCGAACCGGTCGAAGAGGTCGGCCCCGGCCGCCGCCACCGCACCGCCGGCGCGGACCACCGCGTCGGCCTGCACGCGTGCGTAGAGACCGCTGGCCTGCGACACGAAAGCGCGGTACGCGGGCGGCACGTGCGAGACGACGCCGAGGTCCGGCGCCGTCGCCACCACCACCTGACCGCCCGCCCGGCGCAGGCCGAGCACGGCGTCGTGCAACAAACCCGCGCCCACCGCCGGCGGCGTGAACGACGTGAGGTCGTTCGCCCCGATCACGACCAGCGCCACGTCGACCCCCGTCCGCACCGCCGCGCGCACCTGCGCGTCCAGCCCGGAAGACCGCGCACCGGACACCGCGTGCACGCCGAGGTCGACGTGGTGCCCCGCCGAGCGGAGCACCACGGCCAACCGCTCGCCCAACGTCTCCTCGGGCCGGCTGCACCCCACGCCGGCGGCCAGCGAATCACCGAGGACGCGGAACCGGCAGCTCACCACTGCCGACACCCGGACCCGCCCCGGTGCTCCCGCGCGGTCACGTGCACGCGGCGGTGAGGTCGGCGACCTTGGTGGCCTTGTCCTCCAGCCACGCGGCCGGCTGGAGGACGAGGTCGTCCAGCGTCACCGCGCGCAGCGTCGTGGCCATGGCGGTGATGGCCTCGTTGACCGTCGTGTCGGCGGCGTTCGCGGCCAGCGCGCTCAGGTTGTCCGCCGCGGAGTGCGCCTGCTCGACGGCCTGCTCCGGGCTGGTGGTGTCGAAGGCGGTGGTGGCCTGCGCCAACGCCTCCGTGCACACCTGGACCGTGGACGCGGTGTCGGCGACGGCCCCGGCTGCCTGCGAGGCTTCCTGGAGCGCGCCGCAGGCGGTCAGCGCGGTGACGGCGGCGATCGTGGTGACGGCGGCGGCTAGACGGGCAGTGGCGCGCATGGCGTCCTCCTCCGGCTCAGATCCCGAACCAGAGGTCTCCCCGACCGCCGACCGCGGCGGCGCCGTGACCGGACCGCTGCGGAGCGGCCGTAATGACGATCACGGGCAGAGTGGGTACTCCCCTCTGCCACCAGGATGCCGGTCCGACCGCGCGGTGGTCAAAGTGACGCACGCAACGTCCTCGTTGCGCGCCGACGGGGCAACCTGTCGGCGCGCCACGAGTCGGGCCCGCGGCCGGTGCGCCCACCCGGTCGGGCGTCACGTCGATCAGCCACACGTCGAGCAGCAGGGCCGTGCACGGTGCCGGAGACCGCGTTGCCGCTCACGCCGGCAGCAACGCTCAGCGCGCGAAGGTCCACCGGGTGGCGCCGTGCGGCTCCACGGTGGCCACGCCGACGGCGCTGTTCAGGCTGAGGCGGTAGACGTGCCAGGGTGGGGGGCCGGCGCTCGGCGCGCTGTACGGAGCGGTGAGCGCGTCGCCCGCCACGGTGGCCGGCCAGCCGCCCTCGCGGTAGACGGCCGCGATCCGGTCCAGCACTTCGGTGTCCGTGACCCGGTGGGCCTCGCCCTCCAGCACCAGGTCGATGCCGCGCAGGCGCACCGAGGTGCTGCACGCCGGGTTCACGGCCAGGTTGCGCGACTTGCGCGTGCCCGGTCCGCTGACGAAGTACAGCGCGTCGTCCACCCAGATGGCTCCGACACCCGCCGTGTGCGGGCGTCCGTCGGGCCGCACGGTGGCGACGAAGAACGTCAGGTCGGCCGTCGGCGTGTCGGCGGCCAGGATCTCACGCGGACGGCTCCACGGCAGCTCCGCGGACCCGTAGCGGTCGAGGTTGTGGGTCGAGGTCGGCTCGGTCATGGTGTTCGTCATACCCCTGCGACGAACGGGCAGGCCCTCGTCTCGACACCCGGGCCGGGAGAGTCCGGCGAGTTTCACACCATCGTGCGATCGAGGAAGTCGGTGATCAGCGGGGCGATCTCGGGCAGCCGGTCCTCCAGGGCGAAGTGGCCCGTGTCGAGCAGGTGGAGCGCGGCGTCCGGCACGTCGCGCAGGTACGCCCGCGCGCCCGCCTCGGTGAAGAACGGGTCGTTGACGCCCCACACGACCAACGTCGGCGGGCGGTGCTCGCGCAGCCACGCCTGCCAGTCCGGGTAGGCCGCGACGTTGCGGTGGTAGTCGTAGGCCAGCGCGAGCTGCGCCTGCTTGCGACCGGGCAGGTCCAGGAACAGCTGGTCGAGCAGCCACCCCTCCGGCGCGACCAGGGCGGGATCGGCCGTGCCGCCCTCGTACTGGCCGCGGGTCGCGTCGAGCGTGAGCAGGTCCGTGATCGTCCGCTCGCCGTCGGGCGAGTCCGGCGTGACGGCGATGAAGTCGCGCGCCGGCCCCGACAACCCCTCGGCGTAGGCGTTGGCGTTCTGCACGACCAGCCCGGCGATCCGGTCCGGCCGGCGCAGCGCGAGCCGGAAGCCGACCGGCGCGCCGAAGTCGAACAGGTACAGCGCGAAGCGGGTCAGCCCCAGGCGGTCGACGAAACCCTCGACGACCTCGGCGAGGCGGTCGAACGAGTAGGTGAACCCGTCGGGCGCACGCGTGTGCCCGAAGCCGGGGTAGTCGGGCGCGATGAGCCGGTAACGCGTGCCGAGTGCGTCGATGAGCCGGCGGAACTGGTGCGAAGCGGACGGGAAACCGTGCAGCAGCAAGAGGACCGGCGCGTCGGCGCGGTCCGGCAGCGACTCCCGGTAGAAGACCTCGACCCCGTTCACGTCGACGTGGCGATGGGCGACCCGAGCGAGCATGTCACATGCCTCCTTGGCGTGATGATGCGTTAGGTATAGCCGGGTTGACCTAATGGGTCAAGTGGGGTTGGTAGCATTAGCGACATGAGTGACACCGGCCCGCTCACCGGCGAACACCTGGCCATCGACCTCGTCAACACCCGCCCCGCGACCGGGGACGGCCGCGCCGACCTGCTCGACACCCCTCAGCGGCTGGCCGCGTGGCTGGCCCTGGAACCCGCGCTCCAGGCGGAAGCGGGAGGCGCCACGCCCACGGCGGCCGACCTGACCCCGGTGCGCGCGGTGCGGGAGCACGTCGAGGCCGCCGTCCAGGCGCTGCTGCACGGGAACCGGCCGCCGAAGGCCGCCCTGCGCGGCCTGACCGAGGCGGAACGCGCGGCGCCGGCCGTGCGCGAGCTCGACTGGGACGGCGCCGCCGTCACCGCGACACCCCGGCGCGCCGGCCGACTCGGCGTCCGACTCGCCGCCCGCCTGGCCGAAGCCGCCGCCGACCTGCTCACCGACCCGGCGATCGGCGCCCTCAGGAAGTGCGAGGCCGACGACTGCGTGGCGGTCTTCCTGCCCGCGCACCCCCGCCGGCGCTGGTGCTCGCCGACGCGCTGCGGCAACCGTGCCCGCGTCGCCCGCTACTACCAACGCCACAAGGGCCGGACACCGTCGTGATGCCGAAGCGAGCCGTTGCGGCCCGCGCCGGCCGGAGCTATCTTGGAACGATCATTCCAAGATAGCGAGGCGGACATGCCGGACGTGAAGCACTTCGATCCCGAGTCGGTGCTCGACTCGGTGGAGGAGCTCTTCTGGCGACGGGGCGTGTCGACGACCGGCGTGCAGGACATCGTGTCGGCGACCGGCGTCAACCGGTCCAGCCTGTACGCGACGTTCGGCGGCAAGCGGGAGCTCTACGTCGCCGCGTTGCGCCGCTACGCCGACCGGCGTTCGGGACCGGTGTTCCGGCGGCTCGCCGAGGACGAGCGCGGGCTGCCGGCGATCGCGGACTTCTTCCGCGGGTTGATCGGGGTCCGCTGTTCCGGCGAGCACGCCCGGTGGGGCTGCATGGTCACCAACGCGCACGCCGGCGCGGAGCACGACGACCCCGACGTCCAGGCGGTCCTGCACGACCACCACGACCGCTTGCGGGCGGCGATGTGCGCGGCGTTGGAACGCGCGCGGGCCGCCGGCGCCCTGCGGCCCGGCGTGGTGCCCGAAACGTCGGCCGACGTGCTCGCGCTGCTGGCCTACGGGGTGAACGTCCGCTCCCGCGCGGGAGCGGCCCCGGAAGCGCTCGGCGACACCGTCACGGCCGTGCTCGACTCACTGGCGAACCGACCCGAGGAGATCCGCTGACATGGTGCAGTTCACCGTTCACGACGAGACCACCGCGCCCGAGGAGGCCCGCCCCGCCCTGGAAGCGGGCAAGCGCCGCCTGGGTTTCGTCAGCTCGCTCAACGGCGTGATGGCGGAGTCGCCGGAACTCCTGGCCGGCTACAACGCCCTGGCCGAGCAGTTCGGCAAGTCCTCGCTGTCCGGGCCCGCGAAGCACGTCGTGTGGATCACCACGAGCGTGCTGAACGGCTGCGAGTACTGCGTGGCCGCGCACTCCACGATCGCGCTCAAGTCCGGTGTGGACGAGGAGACCGTGCAGGCCCTGCGCGCCGGCAAGCCGGTGTCGGACAACGCCCTGGAGGCCGTCCGCGGGCTCACCGAGCGGGTGGTCACCGACCGGGGCTGGGTGGGCGACCGGGAGATCGAGGAGTTCCTGGCCGCGGGCCACACCCGCCGTCAGGTGCTGGACGTGATCCTCGGCGTCGGGATGAAGACGTTGTCCAACTACACCAACCACATCGCGCACACGCCGCTGGACCCGGCCTGGCAGGCGCAGGAGTGGAGGCGGGACGCGGTCTAGGAGGCTCCGCGCCTGGCGGGGGCCGGGTGCGCGCCGGCGGGATCGGGTGTGCCGGTGGGGCCGGGCGTGCGCCCGGCCCCACCGGCGTGTCGACGCCTGGCCGGAGCACGAGCGTCGCCGGCGCGATCACGGTGTGGGTGGATACCGTTGAGCGCGGTGCTGTCCGGTGGTCAGGAGCGTGCACGGGACTTCGACGTGGTGCCCTGGTCACCGCGGAGGTGGCGCTGGTCTTCCTGACCGGACTGGTGATCAACGCGGCGAGCGAGCACCTGCCGAAGTGGATGACCATCTCCTGGGTCGTGCGGCCGGTGCTGGTCGCCGTGCTCGGCGTGACGCTCGTGGCGGTGAGGTGGCTTTCGGGCCGGACCACCCCGGTGCGGCCGTCCACCTCAGCAACCTGGGCGTCGTGCTGAGCGAACTGGGGCGGCCGGAGCAGGCGCAGCCGTTCCTGCACCGGGCGCTGGCCCTCACCGAGGCCGCTTACGGGCCGCACCACCCCGCCGTGGCCGTGCGGCTGAACAACCTCGGCCTCGCCCTCCACGACCTCCGCAGGCCCGGTGAGGCGTTGCCGTTGATGCAGCGGGCCCTGGCGATCACGGAAGCGGCCTACGGCCCGGACCGGCCGATCGTCGCCCTCAGGCTGGACGACCTGGGGCTGGTCCTGCGCGAGCTGGCGCCCGAACGCGGCCAGGAGGCCGAAGCCCTGCACCGGCGTGCCATCACCGAAGCCGCGCACGGGCTCGACCACCCCGACGTGGCGAGGGCGCTGCACAACCTGGCCGCGGCGCTCGTCGACCGCGGCTACCCGCTCGACGCGCGACGGCTGTTCGAACGCGCGTTGGCGGTCAAGGAGGCGGCCTACGGCCTCGACCACCCCGAGGTCGCGAGCACGTTGAGCGATCTGGCCATGGTGCTGCGCAGGCTGCACAGCGCGGTCGACGACAGCCCTGCTGGTGAGGGCGGCGGCCCTGCTGGAGCGCTCGCTGGCGATCAGCGAAGCGGTGTTCGGCGGCGACCACCCGGTCATCGCGGTCCGCCTCGGCAACCTGGGCCCGGTGCTGAGCGACCTCGGCCGGGCGGACGAGGCGAAGTCGCGGCACGAACGCGCGCTGGCGATCGCCGAGGCCGCCCACGGCTCCGACCACCCCGACGTGGCCAAGCACCTGGACGGCCTCGCCGGCGCCTGGCAGGACCAGGGCCACCCCGACGAGGCCATCCCGCTGATGGAGCGGGCGCTGAAGATCACCGAGTCGTGGCACCAGGGCGACCACCACGACGTGGTCACGAGGTTGACCAGGCTGGGCCTGGCCCTGAGCCGCCTGGACCGGGAAGAGGAGGCCAGCCGGCTGATCAACCGCGCCCGCGCGATGCGGGAGCGACTGCCGGCCTGACGCGCGTGGCCGACGCCGCTCCCGCGCAGCAGTCCGGCCGTCCGTGCCGGATGTCGGGCACGTCGTCGACCAGCTGCCAACCGAGCAGGGACAACGCGTCGGCGGGCCGTGGGCGGCCGTCACCGCCCTTGTCGCAGAACGTCCGCTTCGTGATGACGTCCTGGCGCAGCACCACGGCGTTCCGGCTGTCCTCCTCCAACAGGGACAGGTCGTGATCACCGGATTCGAGCACCCAGCCCACGTGCCGCGCGTCCCGCGTTTCGACCCGCTCCAGCGGAACCCACGCCGGGGAGCCGTAGCTCGGGGTCGTCCAGCTCACCACCGCCCACGGCGCGAGCACGGAGACGGACATGAACACGCTGAACGCGACGGCCGCGAAATCCACGCCCCTGAGCACCGCGGGCAGCACGTGCACGTCGTACCCGACCCAGGCGAACAAGCTGAACGCCGCGAGCAGCACCGACCCGATCGTGACCGGCAAGGCGGCCGTCTCCAGCCGGGCGACCGAGGAGTGCGCGCGAGTCATGCCGCATTCTTCGGCCGGCCCGGCTGGAGCGGCAATCGCCGGCCGGGACCTTCAACCGTTCGTGCCGTTCCGCCCGCGCCGCGGAGCTCGCCGCTACGGCAACGTCGGCCCCAGGTAGGGGATCTCCGTGCTGGACGCCACCGCCACCGGCAGCTCGTCGCACAGCGCCGTCGCCACCGTGAGCAGCACGTTCTGCCGCGCCTCGACCGGGGCGCTGAGGTCCTGGTTCATGCCGACCGACGCCTGGCCGCCCAGGTCGGCGGTGTGCAGGCTCCACGTGTGGTAGCCGGGCACGTCGCCGCCGTGGCCCCACCAGTCCGCGCCGCCGCACGGGCTGGACAGGTGCATCAGGCCGAGGCCGTAGCCGAACGGCCCGAGCGCCTCCGGCCGCACGTCCCGCATCTGCGCCAGCAGGTCGGCCGGCAGCAGGCGCCCGCCGAGCAGCGCGCCGAAGAACCGGTTCAGGTCGTCCGCGGAGCTGACCACGTTCCCGGACGCCCACAGCCGCGACCACACGTACGTCGTCACGTCGGTCAACGGCGCCTGCTCGCCGTAGAGCCGCTCGTAGCCGTGCGCCGCCGGGTACGGCAGGAAGGGCTGGTAGCTCGGGAACGACGTGTCCCGCAGGTGCAGGGGCCGGAAGACGCGCCGCTCCAGCTCACCGGCCAGCGAACGGCCCGTGATCCGCTCGACGAGCAGGCCGAGCACCGTGTAGCCGGTGTTGGAGTACGAGAAACCGGCGCCGGGAGGGAACAGCAGCGGCACGCCGTCGGTCGCGAGCCGCACCAGCTCCCTCGGCGCGAAGCTCTCCCACCGCTTCGTGTCGATCTCCTCGGGCGTCTGCCAGTGCGCGATGTCGCGCGGCACGCCGCTGGTGTGCCCGAGCAGCTGGCGGACGGTGATCGGCTCGGCGTACGGCAGCAGGCCGGGCAGGTGGTCGGCGATCGGGTCGTCCAGCCCGAGCCGCCCCTCGCCGACGAGTTGCAGCACCACCGTGGCCACGAACGGCTTGGTCACGCTCGCGACCCGGAACCGGCCGCGCGGGTCGGGCGCCCGACCCGTCCGCAGGTCGCCGACGCCGGCCGATCCGCGCCAGGCCACCGCGCCGTCCACGACGGCCGCGTACGAGCCGGGCACGCCCGCCGCCACCACCTGCGCCAACGCGTCCCCCACCGGCGAGTCCCGGCTCGCCCGGGCACCGGACACCGATCCGGCGACGAGCGCCGCCACCACCCCGACCACGACCCCTGCGCGCTTGATCCCCATGCCGCCAGCGTGCCCGAACCGACCTCCGGCCGGCCACCCCCCGTTCAGACGTGGCCCCGCAGCCGGGACCAGGCCAGCACGACGTGGACCCGGTCCGGCACGCCGAGCTTGCCGAGCACGTTGGAGACGTGGACCTTCACCGTGTAGCGGCTGATCGCGAGGCGTCGCGCGATGTCGTCGTTGGCCAGGCCCTCCGCGATCAGCTCGCACACCTGCCGTTCCCGGGGCGAGAGTCGTCGGACGGCCTCCAGCAGCGCCCGGTCCTCGGCGGTCGGCATGGCGGGCCGGAACGCCGAGATCATCCGGGCGGTGGCCTCGGGAGCCAGCACCGCCTGACCGGAGGCGACGATGCGGATCCCGTCGCGCAGGCGTTCGCTGGGCGCGTCCTTGAGCAGGAAACCGCTGGCGCCGGCCTGGAGCGCCGCGTAGACGTAGCTGTCCAGGTCGTAGGTCGTCAGGATGAGGACCCTGGTGCGGCCCGCGATCCGGCGGGTCGCCTCGATCCCGTCGAGGACCGGCATCCGGATGTCCATCAGCACGACGTCCGGCGCGTGCCGGTCGACCGCCGACACCGCCTGGCCGCCGTCCGCGGCGACACCGACCACCTCCAGGTCGGGCGCCGCGTCGATGAGCTTGGTCAACGCCTCGCGGAGCAGCTGCTCGTCATCGCAGACGACTACGCGGAGCACGTCGCGCTCCGGGCCGGGAAGCGCGCCCGCACCTCGTACCCGCCGTCGACGCCCGGACCGGCGGTCAACGTGCCGCCGACCAGCTCGACGCGTTCCCGCATGCCGACCAGACCCAGCCCCGTCCCGGCACGTCGGGTCACCGCCGGCCGCCCGTTCGACACCACGACCGACAGCTGGTCGGACGCGTAGGTCAGGGACACGGTCGTCGCGACCGGCCCGGCGTGCTTGATCACGTTGGTCAGCGCCTCCTGGACCACCCGGTAGGCGGCGTGCTCGATGCTGGCGTCCAGCGGGCCCGCGTTGCCTTCGCGGACCACCGTGACCTGCGGGCCGCTGCCGGGCATGCCGCCGACCAGCTCGTCGAGCCGGTCGAGGCCGGGCGGCACGGTCAACGGGTCGTGATCGGCGTCGGACAGGCTCCGGCGCAGGATGCCGAGCAGCCGGCGCAACTCCCCGAGGGAGTTGCGGCCGGTCTGCGCGATGCGGTGCAGGGTCTCCCGCGACTCCTCGGGCGTCCCGGTCTCCGCCGCCGCGGTGGCGTCGAGCACCATGGCCGTCACGGCGTGGTTCAGGATGTCGTGCAACTCCCTCGCCAGAAGGGCGCGTTCGCGCGCCGCCGCACGATGCTCGATCTCGGCGCGCTCGGCCTCCAGCTCGAGGATCCGCGTCCGCTGCCGGCCGCCGAGCCACCCGCTCAGCAGGAAACCGACGAACATCACCGCCACCGACGCGATCCCGATCACGGCGATCCCCGCCGGAGCGCCGCCGGTGATGCTGAAGAACATCCCGACCGCCAAGGTCGCCAGGCCGATCGCCAGCCCGATGCGCTGCTGCGCGGGCCTTCCCCACGTGCCGAGCGCGGACGCCGCCACCAGGAACGCGACGAAGATCTCCGCGTCGACCGCGACGAGCACGCCCTCCAGGCCCATCACGACCAGCAGCACGGTCAGCGGGAACCGGCGGCACCACGCCAACGCGACGGACTGCGCCGAAGCCACACCCAGGACGGTCCACACCGATCCCTCGTCCGGACCGTCCAGGACCAGCAACCACGCCGCCGTCAACGGCAGCAGGACCAGCAGGCCGTCGCTCAGTCGTTCCAGGCCGGCACGGCCGACCGCCGGACCTTCAGCCACCTGCGGGTCAGCAGCACCAGCACCACCGCCCACGGCGCCATGCCGACCACCCAGCTCAGCGCCGCCGGCGGACCGGGCCTCGGCCCCGCCGCGACCGGCAGCGTCCCGGTCGACGTCCCGCCCGGTCCGTGCACGGTGAACTCGAAGCGCCACAAGCCCTCCTCGGGTAGTGCGACGACGTCCAGACCCCACGCGTGCCGTGCCAGCGGGTGCCGCTGGAGCTCCATGTCGGCCTCGCCGTCGAGACCCACGATGCCCAGGGCCGTCGGTTCCCCTGACGGCGTGATCGCCCGGAGGGTGCCGGAGCGCCCCTCGATCCCCCCGGCAGGCTCGAACGTGAAGTCTAGCGACCGCCCGGCGCGCACCGGCCAGTCCGTGAACGAGGCGGTCAACGTGCCGGCGCCCAGCGGGACCTGCTCGCTGTGCACGACGGTGAGCGTCGACGCCTGTGCGGTCGCGCCGGGCGCGGCCATCAGCGCCACCGCGGCCATCGCGCCGAGCACGGGTCGGAACCTCATCACGCCTCCTTCGGGGCGAGCCGGCGCATCAGCGCGGCCGACTGCCAGCCGAACCTGCCGGCGATCGCGCCGAGCGCCGTGACGACCAGCGCCGCGAGCAGCGGGTTCGTGCCGACCTCGTCGAGGAGCAGCTGGGAGATCACCACGGCCAGCGCGATCACCGCGCCCAACACCGCCATCGCGGCGCTCGGCGAGGTGCCGCGCCGGCGCGCGACCGCCACCGAAGCCGCGCCGAGGGCCGCCAGGAGCGGGAACACCAGCGGCATCGCCAAGGCGAGCAGCGGCACGCCCAGCGCGTTGTCCCGGAGCGGCTGGCCGATGCTCTCGGCGTACCAGCGGGTGGCGAACGGCGGGAAGAAGAACGTGGCCGCGTGCACCCCGACGAACAGCAGCCCGAGCGCCGCCACCCACCGCCCGCTCCGGGTGATCCCCGCGATGGCGCACAGGGTCCACGCGGCCACCGCGCTGCCGCCGAGCACGGTCAGGCTGACGCCGAACGCGTCGCCGTCGAGCACGATCGAGCCGGCCGCGACGCCGAACGCGCCCGCCGCCACCAGGCCCCACCTGCCGGACGTCGTGTCGCGCAGCGCGGCGAAGGCCATGACCACCGCGACCGCCTGCACCTGCATCGCGAGTTGCAGGCTGAGGTGCGACGGCGTGCTGTCCAGGAGGTCGAACCCGTAGACGGTGTGCCACCACAGGTCGGTCGCGCCGTAGAGCAGGTGCCCCGCCGCCCCGAGCCCGGCGACCAGGAACGCCACCGGCGCGCGGAAACCCAGCACCGGCACGCCCGGTCCCGCCGCCGCACCACGGCTCGGCAGCACCACCGCGAGGCTGGTCAGGCCGATCAGCGCGGAGCCGAAGTAGAACATCAGGTGTGGCGCGGTGAAGAAGGTGTCGGGGCCGACGTCGACGTGCCACTGCCCGTCCCACCCCACCCCGAGCCACAACGAGCAGAACCCGGTCAGCAACAGCCAGGAGCCGACCACTTGTCGCTTTGGTACCACCACAACTCCTATCCCACGGTGATGTCGAAGGTCACGATCTCGTCGTCGGCCCGCACGGTCAGCACCCACGGGCCCGTCATGGAGAAGAACTCGCCGGTGGCCCGGAAGCGGCCCGGTCGTTCTCGTTCCGCGACGACTTCCGGTGTCATGTGCCCCATCCGGGGCATCGTCGCGTAGAGCGACACCGCCGCCACGTCCACGGCGACTTCCACTTGCGCCGCAACGGTTCCGGTGCCCACTTGGTCGAGCAGCACGGTCACGCCGTCCTGGCCGAGCCGGACCGGGGCCGCGTCGGGCGAGGACGTGAACGCCAACGCCGCGACCGCGACGACGGCCATGACGACCGCGAGGGCGAGGAGGACCGACCGCCTCATCGGGCGTCCCCGACCTCGACCACGTACGGGACCGTCACGATCCGGAGGTCCTCGACGTACTGGAGCCACGCGAAGTACCGGCCCGGTCGGGGGAAGCTCAGCGTGAAGCGCAGCACCGGGTCGTGCCCGGCCACCGTGCCGTCCGACGAGGCCGACATGGCGCCCTGTTCGTGCACGTGGCCCAAGAAGCCGCCCGCCTCGTCCCGGACGATCAGGTGCCCCGCCATGCCCAGCCACGGCTGCAGGCCGGTGCGGCCGGTGTCGACCTCGATGGTGGCGGGACGGCCGTGCGGGAACGTCCAGGCGGCCGGTGCCGCCGGTGCGGCTGATGCGGCCGGTGCGGTCCCGCCGATCTCGAACGTGCCGGAGACCAACTGGCCGCCCGCGTCCGCGCGCTCGAACTCGGTGTGCGCGAGGTACCGGCCGGGCCGGTCGGCGGCCAACCGGACCTCGACCCGTCCCGGAGCCGTCCGCAGCGGGTGGACGTGGCGGAAGAAGCCGCCGTCCTGGCTGGTGACGACCAGGTGCGCGAGGGCGGCGTGGTGCACCGCGAGGTCGTCCACCGGCAGCCCGGTCGAACCGTCGACCAGGTCGAGCCGCAGGGTGAACTCCTCACCCACGGCCGGACGTGCCGGCGTGGTGGACAGGAAGCCCTGCGCGTGGGGACGTCCCGCGTCCCGCTGCTCCGCCCGGAGTCCGGGCGACACCACTGCGACCGTTGCCGCGACGACCGCCACCACCACGCCGACCCCGCCGAGCGCGAGCGCCGTCGTCCGCCTGGACCTGGCGCCCGCAACCAGGGCCGCCGCCAGGAACAACCCGGTGGCGCCGAAACCGCCGTACACCACCAGTTCCCAGGTGGCGGGCTTCGGCGCCCGCACGAGGAACGGCAGGGCCGAGGACTCGGCCGCCGTTCCCAACCGGAGTTCGTGCGCCCCGGTCTCCCGGACGTCCAGCACGACCGGGTAGGTGCCGGCGCGATCACGTCGCAGCAAGACCTCGCCCGCGCTGTCCCCCACCGCGACGTCGATCGCGAGGTCGCGCACCGGCTGGTGCGCGACGAGGTCGACGTGCAGCGGACCCGGCACCTCCGGTGTCCGCCTGATCACGACGGTGAGCTCGACGCCCCCGATCGTCTGCGCCAACCGGACGTCGGAGTCGGCGCCGACCACGTGCGCCGCCGCGGGCGTGGCGGTGACCAGCAGTGCGAACGAGATGCCCAGGACCCAACGGATGAACACCGCACCGACGTTAGGAACCGGACGGCGGCGGCACATAAGGCGCGAGTAGCGACTCCACTAGTGCCGGAGAACTACGCCGGGCGGCAGGGGTGCGCCGACACGCGCCGGCCATCGCGTCAGTCGAGGCAGAACTCGTTGCCCTCGACGTCCTGCATCACGATGCACGACTCCTCGACACCGTCGGCGAGCATCGTCCGCACGTGCGCCGCGCCCAGCTCGATCAGCCGTGCGCACTCGGCCTCGAGCGCGGCGAGGCGCTCCGCACCCACGAGCCCGGTGCCCGCCCGCACGCAGAGGTGCACCCGGTTCTTGACGACCTTGCCCTCGGGAACGCGCTGGAAGAACAGCCGCGGGCCGACACCCGTGGGGTCGACGCAGGCGAACGCGGCGCCTTGGCTCTCAGCGGGCAGCGAGCGGTCGTACTCGTCCCAAGTGGCGAAACCCGCCGGGGCCGGCGGCACGACGTACCCCAGCACCTCGCACCAGAACCGGGCGACGCGCTCCGGCCGCGCGCAGTCGAAGGTGACCTGGAACTGCTTGACCGCCGTCATGGGACCACCATAGTTGCGCGTACGGTCGCCGTCGCACGGCGGTGGGCTCGGCCGCGCCGGCCCACCGCCGCCCCCGCTACGGCACCAGCATCGGCTGGTCCAGGACCCACAGCCACGACCCGTCCGGCTGGCGACGGGCGATCTCGACGGTCATCTCACCGGTGGTCAGCGTGGACATCGTGAGCGCCAGGTCGCCGTTCACCAGCGCCGGGTGCTGCCGCCCCGGCGTGAGCACCGGAGCGGCGGCGACGAACTGCTCGTACACCTTGCGGATCTCCGCGTGCCCGGTCGCGAGGTTGCCGGGCGGGAACGCCAGCACGGCGTCCGGCTCGTACAACGCCACCAGTCCGTCGACGTCGCCCGCGTTGCCCCGCTCGATGAAGTGCTTGCCCAGGTCGTTCGGCTCGACGGCCGCGTTCTTGCTTGTCATGCCGTTGAGCCTCCAACCAATACACGACACCCTGTGTCATGTATTCCGCTAGAGTTTCCGCGTGCGCGCCGACCGGTTGGTGTCGCTGGTGCTGCTGCTGCGCCGGCACGGTCGGCTGTCCGCGACGGCGCTGGCCCGCGAGCTGGAGGTGTCCACCCGCACCGTGCTGCGGGACATCGAGGCGCTGTCGGCGGCCGGCGTCCCGGTCTACGCCGAACGCGGCCGGCACGGCGGTTTCGCGCTGCTGCCCGGCTTCCAGACCGAGCTCACCGGGCTGAACCACGACGAGGCGCTCGCCCTGCTGGTCGCCGGGTCGCGGCGCGGCGCGCAGGCGTTCGGCCTCGGCTCGGCGCTCGCGTCGGCCATGCGCAAGATCGTCGACGCGCTGCCCGAGAGCTACCGGGCCACCGCGGCCGGCGCGGCCGAGCGGTTGCTCATCGACCCGGGCACCGACCTGCTGTCACGTCGGGTGGTCGCCGAGGAGGTGCCGGACGCCGTGGTCGCCGAGGTCCGGCGCGCGGTGTTCGCCGGGCACAAGCTGCGCATCCGCTACGCGGCCGTGAACCAGGACGCGAAGTGGCGAACGGTGGACCCGATCGGCCTGGTCACCGTCCGCGAGCAGGGCTACCTGCTGGCCACGAGGTCCGGCCAGGACCGCACCTACCGGCTGTCGCGGATCCAGGCCGCGGAGGAACTCGCCGAACCCGCGCAGCGACCGGACCGGGTCGACCTCGACCGGGCCTGGCAGGAGCGCGGAACGCGGTTCCGGGCGGGCGGCGACCAGGTCACCGTGCTGGTGCTGCTGAACCCGGCGCGGCGGGAGGAGCTGGTGGGCACCGCGCTCGCCGTCCTCGCCGAGGACGTCGACGCGGACGGCCGGTTGCGGATGGAGGTGACCTTCCAGGACTCCTGGCACGCCGAGTGGGCGTTGTGGCGGCTCGCCACGAACGCCGAAGCCCTGGCGCCGCAGTGGCTGCGCGCGGTCCTGCGCGACCGCGCAGTCGCGATCGCGACCCGCTACGGAGCACCGTCCTCCGGGATGCCGTCCTGAGGGGCGGCCTCGGGCGAGATCAGCCGGGTGACGCGGGCGCGGCAGGCGTCCTGCATCGGCAGCTCGTGCTCGACGTGGACGCGGCGGCGGGTGGTGGTGACGGCGACCCCGCGCAGCGGGTGGCGTCGGTCTGCCGCCAGGGACACGTGGTCGACCACGTCATCCGTGCCCGCGCCGATCCGGATGCGGTCGAAGTGCGCGGGCTCGCCGGCGCGTGCGTGAACGCGGCGGGGGCCACCCCGGCGGGGATCGACACGATCTTCTCCACGCCGCGCCCGACCATGCCGTGGCGCGGGTCGAGCACGATCGACAACTCGTCGAACCCGTCGGCCGGCGCGGTCGCTCAACCGCGGCACAAAGCCGCACGTCGGGCACGCCTGGTTCGGTCGTCCCCGGCCGCGCCGCGGACCATCGAAGCGGTGAGATCCGGCGGGAACCGGTATCCGGGGATCCGCGCGCCGCGCTCCCCACCGGCCGCGACGGGCAGTGCCCATTCCTCGGCCGACGGATTGGTGTTGTCGAGCCCGGCGTCGAGCGCCTCGCCGATCAGCCGCAACTGCCGTGCCTGCCGTCGCCGCGCATTCGCGAATGCGTCCTTGCCGACGTGCACGTGCGTGCCCGCCGGCACCGTGCGGCAGAAGGTCGTCTTCCCCGACGCCTGAAGTGCGATCAAGATCGCGACCTCGGTCACCGGGCAATGCCGTGCGGCACGCCCGCCGCGCCCGACGGCACACCTCATTAACTGTCCACAGTGGACATATGCTATCGGTATTCCGCGCGAGTTGCTCCCATCGGAGGGATGGTGCGACAACCACTTGGCGTCCGATGAAGTCCCGTGATAAAGATTCCAGGCCCTGCTGACGCACTGGTATCCGGCAGCTCGCCCGCACCAGAGGAATTGATGGACCAACAAACACTCGCGGTGGCGTTCTGGTTCCTGCTCGCCATCGTGCTGATCGTCGTGTTCCTGCTGGCACGCCAACGGCGGACGACCCGCGCGTTACGACTCCGGGCCGAGGAGGTCGAGGCCCGGGAGCGGATCCGCGCCGAGGAGGAGCGGCACCTGGTCGACGCGCGGCTGCCCGCCCTGGCGGAGTCGCTGAACCACCGGCCCGTCGAGGTGCCCGGCCCGAGGCACCCGCGGGTGGCCGAGGCGCACGAGCCGGTGTTCGCGCTGTTCACCGACTCGGTCCGGCAGGCGAGCGCCCGTGGCGAGCAGTCGGCCCGCGCCACGCTCAAGGCCATGATGCGCGCGGTGCAGAGCCTGTCCAACGAGCAGCAGGTCGCGATCTCCGCGATGCAGGACCGGCACGACGACCCGGACGTGCTGGCCGGCCTGATGCGGATCGACCACATGAACTCCCAGCTGAACCGCCGGGCGCAGGCCACCGCGGTGCTCTGCGGCTCCTGGCCGGGGCAGCAGCGGTCGGCGTCCTCGCTGACCGACGTGGCGCGCGGCGCCACCTCGCGGATCCGCGACTACCTCCGGATCAACGTGCCGGCCGAGTCCGACGTCGCGGTGGTCAGCCGCGCGGTCGAGCCGGTCGTGCTGACCGTGGCCGAGCTGCTCGACAACGCCGCCCGGCACTCGCCGCCCAACACCAGCGTCGAGGTCAACTTCCAGCAGGCGCACAACGGCATGGCCGTGATGATCGACGACGGCGGCGTCGGCATGACGGTCGAGGAGCTGCAGCGCGCGGCCCGGCTGCTGGCCGGCGACGGCGGCAACGACATCAACCGGCTCGGCGACCCGCCGCAGGTCGGCTTCGCGGTCGTCGGCGTGCTGGCCAAGCGCTACGGCTTCCGCGTCTCGGTGGACACGCGCTCGCCGTACGGCGGTGTCCGCGCGGTCGTGTTCCTGCCGACCGAGCTGCTCACCCGGGTCAGCAAGCCGGCCATGCCCGACAACGCCGTGGCGCTGCCGCCCGAGCGGCAACCGGTCCCGCCCGTCGACCGCGCCGAGCCGGAACGCACCCCCGGTGGCCTGCCCAGACGGCGGCGGACGCAGACCGTCGACCAGGCCGCGCCGCCGGCCGTCACGACGCCGACCGAGCCGCGGATCGCGACCGGGCTGGCCGCCTGGAAACGCGGTACCGATTCGGGCCGGGCCACCACGCCGCCTGTCGCCGGAGGGCACACCCAGGCTTGACTTCCGCCCCTCCCCGGGGGGATGCCCGTCGGGTTCGCGCCCGGCAGTTCCTGCTTCTTCTCCCGAGGGAGGTTGTGACGGTTGCCACGCCGACTAGCGTCGGGTTGGTCTGACACCGTCTCCACGAGCGGTGACCACCGGCCCGGCGGCCGGGGTGCCGCGCGCGGCGTCGCGATCGTGCCGTGCTCCGCACCCGCAGGTCCAGACCCGGACGTGCAGCGGCAGGCGGTCGCGGAGCCGTCCGCGGGCCGAGCAGGTCGTCGAGCCGGGCAGCCGCCGGTCGACCACGACCAGGTCGCAGCCGTACCACCGGCACTTGCACTCCAGCATCGGCCGCGGGTCCGACCAGTCCGCGTCGGAGATGGCTCGGGCCGACGACCGGTTGCACGGCCTGGTGCGGACCGCCAGGCCCTCGATCACGACCAACCCGAACGGGCGCAGCACCTCCACGTCCTGCGCCGAAGACGCAGACACGCGGTACCGGAACTCCCGCTTCACCACCGACCCCGACGACACGTCTCACCCACCGACACCACAGCCGCTGAGCCATCCCACGGGTTTCAGGGCGACGGTGTCCTCCTCGGCGTGGACGCCGAGGTATCCACAGGACAGGAGCCCAGGTGAACACATTGGGTTGGATGCTCGACGACGCCCTGAAGATGCCGGAGACGCGGCACGCCGTCCTGCTCTCGGCCGACGGGCTGCTGATGGCGCACTCCGCCGGCATCGACCGGGACGACGCGGAACGGCACGCCGCCGCGATGTCCGCGCTGCAGGCGCTGGCCCGCGCCACCGCCGAGTTCTGCGGGCAGACCAGCGAACAGTGGCAGCAGACGGTCAGCGAGTTCGTCGGCGGCTACGTCTTCCTGGCCGCCGCCGGTCCGGGCGCGTACCTGGCCGTGTCGGCGACCGAGCAGGTGGACATGGAAGCGGTCTCGTTCCGGATCCAGGAGCTCGTCCAACGGCTGGGCAAGGAGCTCACCAGCCCGCCGCGACAGGCAGGACCCACGAGCCCGCCGCGGCAGGACGCGGGCAGCCCGGCGTGAGCGGCGACAACGGCGGAAAGCGCCTGCGGGGGCTGGTGCGACCGTACGTCGTGACCGGCGGCCGGGCGCACGCCAGCCGCAACACCCTCGACGCGGTCACGGTCGTGATCGCCACCCGCGAGCAGGTCTCCGGGCTGTCGCCGGAGAAGAAGCGGCTGATGGAGCTCTGCCGCGGCGGCGCGCTGTCGGTCGCCGAGATCGCCGCGCACCTCTCGCTGCCGATGAGCGTGACCAAGGTGCTGCTGTCCGACCTGGTCGACAGCGGCCACATCGCGACGCACGCCGCGGTCTCGCACGCCGCACGCCCGGACATGGAGCTGCTGAAGGAGGTGCTCGATGGCCTCCGCGCTCGCCTCTGACGGGGCGGCCCCTGCCGGCGTGTACTTGCGCGACACCGTGCGGACGGCGGTGAAACTGCTGGTCGTCGGCCCGTTCGCGGTCGGCAAGACCACCTTCGTCGGCACCCTCTCGGAGATCCGCCCGCTGCGCACCGAGGAGACGATGACGCAGGCAGGCGCCCTCGTCGACGACCTCGCCGGGGTGGACGGCAAGGGCACCACCACGGTCGCGCTGGACTTCGGCCGGCTGACGCTCACCGACGAGCTGGTGCTCTACCTGTTCGGCGCGCCGGGCCAGCAGCGGTTCACCAGGATCTGGAAGGACATCGCCCACGGCGCGCTCGGTGCGCTCGTGCTCACCGACACCCGCCGCCTGGAGCAGTCGTTCGAGGTCATGAGCCTGCTGGAGGAGCTCGGCATCCCGTACGCGGTGGCCGTCAACGCCTTCGACGGCGCGCCCGCGTTCCCCGGCGAGGAGCTCCGGGACGCCTTGGACCTGCTGCCGGAGACACCGCTGATGTTCTGCGACGCCCGCGACGCGACCTCGTCCACGGAGGCGCTCGTCACCCTCGTCGAGTACCTGTTAACCCGCAACCAGGAGAACGCGTGACCTCGCAAGCCGCCCCCGGGCAGGCATGTCCCGCACACCACGGCCGGATGCCCCTGCACGGCCCCGAATTCGCCGCCGACCCGGCCGCCACCTACCGGGCCCTGCGCGAGCACGGGCCGGTCGCGCCGGTCGAGCTGGCGCCCGGTGTGCCCGCCAACCTCGTCGTCGGCTACGCCGCGGCCCTGGAGGTCCTGCGCAATCCCAGCGCGTTCCCCCGCGACCCGCGCCGCTGGCAGGCGAAGATGCCGCCGGACTCCCCCGTGCTGCCGATGATGATGTACCGGCCGAACGCCCTGTTCACCGACGGCGCCCAGCACGCGCGGCTGCGCGCCGTGGTCACCGACAGCCTGAGCCGGGTCGACCCGAACGCGCTGCGCGGCCAGGTCGAGCGGACCGCGGACCTGCTGATCGCGCGGTTCGCCGGCAGGGGTGAGGCCGACCTGCGCGGCGAGTACGCGAAGCTGCTGCCGCTGATGATGTTCAACCACCTCTACGGCTGCCCGCCGGAGCTGGGCGACCGGCTGGTCGCCGCCATGAGCTCCATCTTCGACATGGTCGACCCGGAGCGGGCCAACGCCGAGCTGACGCGGTGCCTGGTGGAGCTGGTCGCGCTCAAGCGGCAGCGCCCCGACCACGACATGCCCTCGTGGATGATGGCCCACCCGGCCCGGCTGACCGACGAGGAGCTGATCCACCAGCTCGCGCTGCTCATGGGCGCGGGCACCGAGCCCGAGCAGAACCTGATCTCCAACGGCATCCGGCTGCTGCTGACCGACGACCGGTTCGCGGGCGACCTCTCCGGCGGCAGCCTGCCGGTCGAGGAGGCGCTCGACGAGGTGCTGTGGACCGACCCGCCGATGGCGAACTACTCGGCGAGCTACCCGCTCGAGGACACCGACTTCGCCGGAGTCCGGCTGCCCGCCGCCGAGCCGGTGGTGATCAGCTTCGCGGCGGCCAACAACGATCCCGCGCTGGCCGGCCAGCAGCGCTCCGGCAACCGGGCGCACCTCGCCTGGAGCGCGGGCGTGCACGCCTGCCCGGCGCAGCAGCCGGCCCGGCTGATCGCGTCGGTGGCGATGGAGAAGATCCTCGACGCCCTGCCCGACATGCGCCTGGCCGTCCCCGTCGACGAACTGGTCTGGCGGCCGGGCCCGTTCCACCGCGCGCTCAGCGCGCTCCCCGTGCGTTTCACCCCGGTAGCCGTGCCCGTCCGGCCCGACGAGTCACCTGGAGAAACCCGTTGGAACGTGCAGCCGACCCCATCGTCCTCGACCCCACCGGCCGTGACGTCCACGCCGAGTCCGCCGCCATCGCCGCGCGAGGGCCGGCGACCCTGGTGGAGCTCCCTGGCCAGGTTCGCGCGTGGTCGGTGACCAGCCAGCAGGCGCTGCGCGACCTGCTCGGCGACCCCCGCGTGTCGAAGGACGCCCGACAGCACTGGCCCGCGTTCGGCACCGGTGAGATCTCCGAGGACTGGCCGCTGCACCTGTGGGTCTCGGTGCAGAACATGTTCACCGCGTACGGGGGCGACCACCGTCGCCTCCGCTCGCTGGTGTCCAAGGCGTTCACGGCGCGGCGGGTGGCGGCGATGCGGCCGTGGATCGAGCAGATCACCGACCGGCTGCTGGACGAGCTCGACGCGGCGGAGCAGCCGGTCGACCTGCGGGAGCGGTACGCCTACCCGATCCCGATCGAGGTCATCTGCCAGCTGTTCGGCGTGCCCGCCGAGGCGCGGTCGGAGCTGCGGACGGTGGTCGACGGCGTCTTCGACACCACGATCACCGCCGAGGCGGCGCAGGCGAACGCCGTGCAGCTGTACGGGATCATGCACGAGCTGGTCGCGGCGAAGCGGGAGAACCCCGGCGACGACCTGACCAGCGGCCTGATCGCGGTGCGCGAGGACGACGGCTCGAAGCTGGAGGAAGCCGAACTCGTCGACACCCTGATCCTGGTGATCTCGGCGGGGTACGAGACCACCGTGAACCTGCTCGACCAGGCGATCACCGCCCTGCTGACCCACCCGGAGCAGCTGGCCGCGGTCCGCGCGGGCACGAGCGGCTGGATGGACGTGATCGAGGAGACCCTGCGCTGGCAGGCCCCGATCGCGAACCTGCCCCTGCGGTACGCCGTGGAGGACATCGAGGTCGGCGGCGGCGTCGTCATCCGCAAGGGCGAGGCGATCCTGGCGGCCTACGCGGCGGCGGGTCGGGACAGGTCGGTGCACGGCGAGACGGCCGACGAGTTCGACATCACCCGGGCCGACAAGACCCACCTGGCGTTCGGCCACGGCGTCCACTACTGCCTGGGCTCACCCCTGGCGCGGATGGAGGCGGAGATCGCGCTGCCGGCCCTGTTCGCCCGGTTCCCGGGGATCGAACTGGCGGTGGCGCCGCACGAGCTGGAGCCGGGCCAGTCCTTCATCTCCAACGGCCACCGCTCCCTGCCCGTGCGGCTGAAGTAGCGCGGGACCGGGGCGCGTCACCGCTCGTGACGCGCCCCGGTCCGGTCGACGGCCTCCCAGTCGCCGAGCGGGTCCCAGTGCTCGGCGTAGCGCAGCAGGGATCGGGCCAGGTCGGGATGGGTCGACGCCCACGCGGTGTCGAACAGGTACCACTGCTGGTACCCGAACGAGTCGCCGCAGTGCATGGCGAGTTGGACGAGGTGGTCCGCGACCCGCAGCAGGGAGGCTTCGGGACGCCGGTGGTCGGAGTACCGCGCTGCCTCCACCACCTCCACGGCACGGCGGTGCGCGGCGCCGTGGTCGGCCGGCAGATCGGGCCAGGGGTCGGCGTTCAGGTTGAAGCCCGGCCACCGGTTGCAGCGGTCGAGGGCGGGGCCGAGTGCCTCCTCCTCGGGGGCGACGAGCGCTCGGAGCACCAAGAGCTCGGGTGGCCAGTCGTCGCCACCGGGCCTGGTCGCCGTGCGCAGGTGTCGGCCGAGTGCCGGCAGTTCGACGCCCGGGAAGAGCACCGGTCGGGGGCAGGCCAGGCTTTCGCCGTCGTAGAAGGTGAAGAACACCGCGTAGGTGTCGGTGTCACCCTCGCCGACGGGACCGACGGGTGTCACCGGCACTGTCACCGGCACGTCCGGGACGAACGGCCGCGGCACGCCGGCCCGGTCCGGCAACGGCAGGCCCTCGTGCAGCGGGTAGGCCAGGCGGTCGGGCGCGGCGGCCACCACGTCGTCTTCGAAGAAGAAGTAGGCCAGTTCGACTTCGTCGTCGTCCGTGCGCACCCGGAGGCCGCGTTCGTCGAGCCGGATGTAGTCGCTGCCGCCTTCGACGTACAGGTGCTCGTGCAGCAGCACGCGCAGCTGCGCGGTGGACCCGGGCAGGGGCAGGTCCCGCTCGCGTGCCCGGCGGAAGATCGAGTCGAGACCGTAGACGTCCACGCCCAGCTCGTCCTCGACCCACGTCGGCGAGTCGCTCACCCAGCCCCGCCGGAACCAGGCGAGCACCGTCTCGTCGGGCAGCCGGCGCACCAGCTTGCTCGATGGCCCCTCGTAGTGGGACCGATACATGAAGTACACAGCCGAACCGTACGGCCGACCGGCGCCACCGCGCGCCAGGATCGGCGAGTTCGTGCTCGTCAAAGGCCTGCCGGCGCTCCGTGACACAATCGGCCGCGTGCAGATCGGGACGCTGGGGCCATTCGGGGTTCGCACGGACGACGGCGTCTTGGCCGACGTGCCGGGCGCGCGGTTGCGCGGGTTGTTGATCGCCCTCGCGCTCGAACCGGGTCACGTGGTCCCGAAGTCCTCGCTCGTCGACTGGATCTGGGGCGAGAACCCGCCTGCCGACGCGGCGAACGCCTTGCAGCGCCTGGTTTCCCGGCTGCGGAAGGTGTTGCCGGAGGGTTCGGTGGAGGGGCAGCCGCACGGCTACCGGTTGGTCGTGGCGCCCGACGCCGTCGACGCCGTCCGGTTCGAACGCCTCGTCACGCGGGCCCGCAACGAGGAGGGCTCCCAGCGCGTGCGGCTGCTGCGCGAGGCCCTCTCGCTGTGGCGCGGCGCGGCCATGCAGGACGTCGGCCTGCCGGACAGCGAGGCGTTCGACGCGGCCGTCACCCGGCTCGAGGGGCTGCGCCTGACGGCCATGGAGGACCGGTTCACCGCGGAGGTCGACCTCGGCCACGGCGCGGACCTGGTCCCGGAGCTGACCGACGTGGCCGCCGCGCACCCGATGCGGGAGCGGTTCGCCGTCGCGCTGATGCGCGCCCTCGTCGCGGCCGGCCGCGACACCGAGGCGCTGCTCGTCTACGAGCGCACGCGGGAGGCCCTGGCCGACGCGCTCGGCGTCGACCCCTCACCGGAGCTGTCCGCACTGCACGTCGCGCTGCTGCGCGGCGAGGTGGGCCGCCGCGAGGAGGAGAACCGGAAGACCAACCTGCGCGCCGAGCTGACGAGCTTCGTCGGCAAGGACGACGACGTCGCCGTGGTCCGCGGGTTCATCGCCGAGCAGCGGCTCACCACCCTGATCGGACCGGGCGGCTCGGGCAAGACCAGGCTGGCCGCGGAGACCGCGCGCACGCTGCTCGACGACCTTCCGGACGGCGCCTGGCTGGTGGAGCTCGCGGCGATCGGCGCCGACGGCGACGTGGCGCAGGCGGCACTGGCCGGGCTCGGTCTCCGGGACGCCCTGCTCGGCGACACCTCGAACGCGGAGCCGACGGACCGGCTCGTCGCCGCGCTCCGCGACCGCGAGGCGCTGCTGGTCCTGGACAACTGCGAGCACGTGATCGAGTCGGCGGCGGCGTTCGCCCACCGGGTGCTCGGCGAGTGCAGGCGGCTGCGGATCCTGGCCACGAGCCGGGAACCGCTCGGCATCACCGGTGAGGCGTTGTGGCTGGTCGAGCCCCTCAGCTTGCCGGAGGAGGGCGCCGACGCCGACGAGGTCGAGGCGTCACCGGCCGTCCGGTTGCTGCGCGACCGCGCGAGCGCGGTGCGCAAGGACCTCGCGGTCGACGCCGACACGTCGGCGACGATGGCGCGCGTCTGCCGGGCGCTGGACGGCATGCCGCTGGCGATCGAGCTGGCCGCGGCCAGGCTGCGCACCATGTCGCTGGACCAGTTCGCCAACCGGCTCGACGACCGGTTCCGCCTGCTGACCGGCGGCAGCCGCACCGCGTTGCCGCGGCACCGGACGTTGCGCGCGATGGTCGACTGGAGCTGGGAGCTCCTCACGGACGCGGAGCGGATCGTGCTGCGCAGGCTCTCGGTGTTCTCGGGCGGCGCGAGCCTGGAGGCGGCCGAGCGCGTCTGCGTCGACGAGGCGGTCGAGCCGGACGAGGTGCTCGAACTGCTCACCACGCTGGCCGAGAAGTCGCTGCTGGTCGCCGCGGGCGACGGCACGCCGCGCTACCGGATGCTCGGCACGATCAAGGAGTACGCCGCCCAACGCCTCGCGGAGGCGGGGGAAGCCGACCTGGCGCGTCGTGCGCACCTCGCCTGGTTCACCGAGCTCGCCGAGACCGCGGAACCGCAGCTCCGCCGCGCCGACCAGTTGACGTGGCTCGCCGTGCTCAAGGTCGAGCACGACAACATCGGCGCCGCGATGCGTGGCGCGCTCGCGGCCGGCGACGCGCGCGGCGCGATGCGGCTCGCGGCGGGCGCCGGCTGGTACTGGTGGCTCGCCGGGCACAAGTCCGAGGGCATGGAGCTGATCCTCGAGGCCACCGGCACACCCGGCGAGGTGCCCGACGACGTCCGGGCCATGGTGTACAGCCTCATGACGATGTTCCTGAACTCCGGCCTCGGCGACGAGCACCAGGCCGCCGAGTGGATCCACAAGGCGTACGAGGTCAGCCGGCGACTGGAGCGGGGCAGCCCGATCCTGGCGCTGGTCGTCCCGTTGGAACGCATGGTGCAGGAGCCGGGCTCGTTCCTGCCCGCGTGGGAACCGTTGCTGGACAACGAGGACCCCTGGGTGCGCGCGCTGGCCCGGCTGCACCTCGGCAAGATGCGGGTCATCCTCGGCCACGGCGGGCGCGAGGCGGACGCGTACCTCGAGACGGCGCTCGCCGAGTTCCGGGCCCTCGGCGAGCGGTTCGGGATCTCGTTCGCCCTGACCTCGTTGGCGGACCGCATCGCCACGCGCGGCGAGTTCGCCGCCGCGTGCGAGTACTACGAACAGGCTGCGGCCGTCGTCACCGAGATCGGCGCGACCGAGGACGTCATCCGGATGCGGTCGCGACAGGCCCAGCTGTACTGGCTGATGGGGGACAAGGATGCCGGCGAGGCCGCCATCGCCGAGGCCGCGCGGTCCGCGGCACGGGTCACCTGGCCGGACGCGCTGGCCGAGCTGGCGCTCGCGAAGGCGGAGCTCGCGCGGTGGACCGGCGACGCCGGTGAAGCACGCCGGCAGCTCGACATCGCGACGACCTCGTTGGGCGACAACGCGGAACGACCGTACATCCGCGCGATCACCCAGGACCTGCTCGGCTACCTCGCCGATGACCTGAGCGAGTCACGCGCCCACCGCGCGGCGGCCTGCCAGGCGGTGTCCGAGGCCGGGCACCCGACCATGGTCGCGCTGGTGCTCGTCGGGGTCGCGGACCTGGCCCTGCGCCAGGGACGGCACGAGCAGGCAGCCCGGCTGCTCGCGGCGAGCGCCGCCGTTCGCGGGCTCCCGGACCGCTCCAACCCGGACGTGGACCGGATCGAGCAGAGCGCGCGCGGCCACCTCGGCGACGCGCGGTTCGCCGAGGCGGCTCGGGAGGGCGCGGAGACGAGCTGGTCGGAACTGGTGACTGCCACGCTCGACTCTTGAACGTGGCCGTCTGGCGGCGGCTCTCCGACGAACGCGATGCCGACGCACGGGGCGGCGATCGCGTCGAGGGTCAGCCCGCCGCACGCCGGACGATGATGTCGCCGTGCCGCGTGCGGGCGTGGACGGTGACCTTGTCGTCGAACGCGGCCAGTTCTTCTTGCGGCGCAAGGGAGTTGCGCACCGTTCCGCGCTTGCTCTCGGCGTCCACCCGGGCCGCGGTGCCCACGCCGATGCCGACCTCGATGTCGCCCGAGCGGTTCGACAGCTCCGCCTGACCGCGGGTCAGCCGGCCGATCCGGATGACGCCGCCGCCGGTCCTGGCGGTGACGCTGCCGTCGGCGCGGTCGACGTCGAACCCGCCGCTGCCGCTGCTCAGGTCCAAGTCGGACGCGGCGTGGCCGATCCGGGTCCGGCCGCCCGAACTCGACACCCTGACCGCGCCCCCGACCTCGTCGATCCGCGCCGCGACCACGCCGCCGTCGATGTCGACGCGCCCGGCGACGTGGCCCACCGAGACCTCGCCCGCCGAGATGTTCGCCCGCAGCGCGTCGACGCGGTCCAGCTCGACCCGGCTCGACGCCGTGTGCAGCTCGCACTCGCCGAGCGGGCCGTCGGCGTGGACGGTCGAGTGCGCCAGGTACGTGACCAGGCTGGAGCCCGCGGGCAGGTCCATCGCGATGGCGACCGAGCCCGTCGCGCGCCCGGAGACGGTCGTCTTGACCGACAGCCGGCCGCCGGCGAAGTCGACCCTGGTCTTGTCCGCCACCTCGACGTCCGACCTGCTCGTCGGGTCGACGGGTTCGACCAGCACCGCGGTGTCGGTCCGGTCGCTCGCGGTGACCCGCACCCGGGCGCCGACGACGACGACGGTGGCGGCGATGGGTCCCGGGGTGGTGAAGGAAGGCATGACGACTCTCCTCTGGTTTCCGTGCTCGGTTCGGTGGGGGTGGAGCGTCGCCGGTCGAGCAGCGCCCGCAGGGACCTGGTCAGCAGCTCGTCCACGCCGTGTCGATCGCTGAACTCATGTCGGCGACTATCGGCAGCCGATCTGTCAGACCCCTGACACGACCCTGACACCGCGACTGACACGGGCCCACCGAGCAACGGAGCGATCGTCACATCACGGTCCGGTGGACGGCACTCACCCGCCGCGACGATTTGACGACGTGTGATCAGCACAGGGGTGGCGCGGCGATGAACGCGCGGGGTGCCTGAGATGAGTGAAGACGACGACCGCGGGCGCACGGCCCACTTAGCCCCGTTCTCGCTGCGGGGGGCAGCTGTACTGGATCCTGCCGATCACCCTGGCCACGATGTCGCTGACCGTGTGGCTGCTGGCGAACCCGCAGTGGGGCGGCGACGTGGCCGCGATCGTGGTGATCCCGATCAACGTCGCGGCCGTGCTGGTGCCGCTGATGATGACCTACGGCGCCCGTGAGGCCAGGAACGACCCCGACAACCGGACCAGGATGCGGCGGCTGAAGATCGCGCTGGCGTTCACCTCGGCCGCGCTGCTGGTGGTGAGCCTCGTCTACTGGTTCAGCCGCGAGGAGGACCCGCACGACTACCTGTCCGGCGTGCTGCGGGTGGGCGTGCTGAAGGAGAGCTACCCCGGCTGGAACAACGTGCCGTTGACGGTGACCGAGAAGCTGCGCGCCGGCCGGGCGGACGGCACCCTGTTCGGCCGGCTGGAGCACGGTGGCGAGGTCCGCGCCGTCTGCTACCGCCGGCCGACCCACCGCCTGAGCCTCACCGTCCTCTCCCCCGAGCAGACCGACGGCCTCGCCGCGCACCTCGCCGACCTCGGCCTCCCCCTCACCGGCGTCACCGCGGTGGACGGCACCGCCACCGCTTTCGCCGAGGCGTGGCGGCGGCACGCGGGCGTGGCGCCGGTGCACGGCCAACCGGTCCGCCTCTACCGCCTCGGCACGCTCACCCCGCCGGAGCCGGTCCCGGCGGGCCGGGGGCGCGTCGCGGAGGCGCGTGACCGCGCACAGGTCATCCGCTGGTGCAGCGAGTTCGTCGCCGCCGTCGGCGAGGCGCCCTCCATGGACGCCGACACGTGGGCGGCCTCGCGGTACGCCGAGAAGCACTACACGTTCCGGGAGACCCCGGACGGCACTCCCGCCTCCATGGCCGGCTCGACGTCGATGATCGCCGGGATGGTCCGGGTCGATCCCGTCTACACCCCTGCCCACTTGCGGGGACGTGGCTACGCGAGCGCCGTCGCGGTCGAGGTGAGCCGGGCCGCGCTGACGGCGGGCGCGACGGACGTCGTGCTGTTCGCGGACCCGGCCAACGCCACCAGCAACGCCCTCTACCAGCGCATCGGCTACGTCCCGATCGCCGACTTCGCCTCCTACGAGTTCTCCGACGACGCCCCCTGAGCCGGGGCCGCTCAGGGCGCGCTCGGACCGGCCAACGCGGTGCGGGCGAGATCGCACAACCAGACGTGCGCCGGGTCGGTGTCGCAACGCAGCCGAGAGCAGGCCGTCGTCAACGCCGCTCCCGGCGCGGGCCTCGCGAAGCGACTCCAGGAAGCGCTACCCGACACGCGCGTCGTCAAGACCCTCAACACGATGCTGCTCCCGGCGATGACCGCGCCCGCCGCGCTCACCCGGCCGACCGCCTTCCTCTCCGGCCAGGACCCGCGGGCCACCGGAGCCGCGGTCCTGTTCGTGCCGCACGCGATCCGGTCGGAGCGGGTTCACGCCCTCCGCCGTCTCGATCACCCGCTGACCGTGCGCACGTCGCCGCGCTCGCCGTCCGAGAGGAACGACGCCAGTTCCCGCCCCTCGTCGACGGCGGCGTTGTGCTCGGCCCGTGAGAGGCGGCGCAGCGGGGTCACGACCACGGCGCCCGCCTCGACCGCCCACGTGGCGGCGACCCGACCGTCGACCAGGACGACGCGCGCGCCGGCGACCGACAGGCCGCGGTGGGCGTCGTCGACGATCCGGCCGCGGTCGTGGTAGCCGAGGATCGCGTTGTCGAACGCGGGCAGGAACCGCACCGGGGCGGGCGTGTCGGGGTCGGGGCGCGGCGCGTCCGGGAGGTCCAGCAGTTCCCGGCCGTGCTCGTCGCGGAAGGCGATCAGCTTCTCGCGGGTGGCGGCCACCGCGCCCGGGAGCCCGGCGAGGCCGGACCAGGCGCGCAGGTCGGCCACCGCGGCGGGGCCGAACCCGGCCAGGTAGCGCAGCACCAACGTCTCCCCGACCGGGTCGGCGCCGTCCGGTGCGGGCGGGTCGATCTCGCGCCCCAGCCACGATTCGAGCAACACCGTGCGCGCGCCCGCCTTCCTGCGCCACAAGCCGCGCGGTGGCAGCTGGACCGTCGGGAGGAGGGCGGCGATCCCCATCTCGCCCAACGCCCGCGGTCCGACGGCCGGCCAACGCGCGGCGAGCGTCCGGCCGAGTTCGGGCATCGTGCGCGGCTCGCCGTCCGCCAGCACGGTCCGTGCCGCAGCCGCGAGCTCGTCGAGGTCCACGCCCTCGAACTCGCGGCGGTAGACCCCCAGCACCCGTTGGCGCAGCATGGAGCTGTGACGGGCGCGCCACGCCGGCGCGTCGTCGGCGGTGACGAGGTGGACGGTGCGGCGCATGAGGTGGGTCCGCACCACGCGCCGTCCGGTCACCAGGTCGTCGAGCGCGGCCGGGTCGAAGGCGCGCAGCCGTGACCACAACCCGACGAACGGCTCCTGCGGTTCCTGCGCTTGCATGCCGCACAGGTGCGCCACGGCGTCGGACACCGGCAGATCGGCGCGATCGAGCAGCAGCTGCCGGGCGAGCGTCGCGCGGTTGAGCGCCTTGGTCTCCAGCACCGTCATCGTGGTGGTGTCCTGTCGGGTTCGGTCAGGGGGTGGGCGGGAGCGTGCCCCGCCCACCCCCTGGACGGAGTTCGGGTTACGCGTTGTGCTCGCTGACGACGTCGACGACCCAGACGACGCCGAACCGGTCCCGCAGCATGCCGTAGGCCGGGGCCCAACCCGCCGGGCCCATCGGGATCACGACGGTCGCCCCGTCGCAGAGCCGCTCCCAGTAGCCGGTGACCTCTTCGGCGGTCTCGCCGCGCACGGAGACGAAGAACGAGTTCTCGCCCTGGTCGTAGCCCATCCGCGAGGGCACGTCGTAGGCCATCACGTGGAAGCCGTTCCCGCCGAGCACCTGGCCCCACATCACGTGGTCGGCCTCGGACTCCTCTTGGACGTTGCCGGCGTCCTTGTACGTGACGACGGCGAGTTGACCGCCGAACACGGATCGGTAGAACTCCAGGGCGGCGCGGGCGTCGCCGCGGAAGTTCAGGTGGGCGGTGGTCGTGACGGACAAGGTCGTTCCTCATTTCGACTTGATGCCTGACTCGGGGCAACAGTCGCAGGGGTAGCGGCCAGATCGTGTCCTCTTCTCTCGGGCAGGATGAGGGACATGCCGAAGACCTCAGCACGGCTGCTGTCGCTGCTGTCGCTGTTGCAGGCGCGTCGGGACTGGCCGGGTGCGCTGTTGGCGCAGCGGTTGGGGGTCAGCCCGCGCACGGTGCGACGCGACGTCGACCGCTTGCGCGAGCTCGGCTACCCCATCGTGACCACCAAGGGGCCGGACGGTGGTTACCGGCTCGGTGCCGGCTCGCAGCTGCCACCACTGCTGTTCGACGACGAGCAGGCCGTCGCCCTGTCCGTGGCGCTGCGGATCGCCACCACCACGGGCGTCGGCATCGAGGAGGCGGCGGCGCGGGCGCTGAACACCGTCCGGCAGGTCATGCCCGCGCGGCTGCGCCACCGCGTCGACACCCTCCAGGTCACCGCGGTGGAACGGGCCGCGGCGCCGCAGGTCGGCGGCGACGTGCTGATGGCGATCAGTGGCGCCGTCCACGCCCGCGAGGTGCTGCGCTTCGACTACACCACCGCGGCCCCGCCCACCACCACGGCCCCACCGCGCCGGGTCGAACCGCACCACCTCGTCACCCGGGGCGGTCGCTGGTACCTGGTCGCGTGGGACCTCGACCGCGACGACTGGCGCACGTTCCGCGCCGACCGGATCACCCCGCGCACCCCCACCGGCCCCCGCTTCACCCCGCGCGACCTGCCCGCCGAGAACGTGGCCGCCTTCGTCGCCGCCAGGTTCTCCGGCTCCGACGGCTCCGGCGGTTGGCCCTGCCACGGCGAGGTGATCCTCGACCTTCCCGCCGCCGACGTGTCACCGTTCGTCCACGACGGCGTGGTCGAGGAACTCACCCCGAACCGCTGCCGCGTCACCGCGGGCTCCTGGTCGTGGCCGGCTTTGGCCGCCACCATCGGCCGGTTCGACGCCGACATCGAGGTCGTGGGGCCGACCGAGCTCAAGGACGCCTTCGCCCACCTGGCCCGCCGCTACGCCAGGGCGGCGACCTGAAGCGGTGGTCCACCGGCGCACGACGGCTCCGCGATCCCCGGATCGGCGCGCCGACGGTGTGCCCGCCCGCGCGCCGATCCCGATCGCGGCGGACCACCGCACGCGTTTCCACACTATTCGGAAACAAGCTCACCAATGTTCACGACGAGCTCACGGGAGTCCAACTCCTCCGACAGCCGGACAAGTCGCCGATGAAATTCCGCGCTAATCGGAAGTTCATCCTCGTAAATCCATGAGCACATGACGTGGAATGCCAGTCCGTACTCCCCGACCTTCAGGAAATCGCGCACATCGACGATGACCGAAGGGGCACTTATCGGCGATTCTTCGAGCAGCTTCTTGATCTCTGCGGCGTACTCCCCCGCTTCCACGCCTCCTCCATCCATCAGGGATTGTACGGAAAACCGGTCACGATCCGACCCGTGGCAGGCTCATAGATCACCCTGATACTAACCCCGCGGACCACTCCCTCGATCGCCCACTGCGCCGGATCGTTGTTCTTCGTGTACATGGTTCCGCGCACACCGGTCTGCTGCTTCCACACGCTGTTGGGGCTCGTCGCCACCTCGGCGACGCTGTCGAGGATCTCGTCCGTGTCCCAGTCATACGGGAAGACGGTCTTGTTCGGCTGACCCGGGAACTTGTGGCCGCCTCCCGTCTTGTCACCGTGGATGATGTGCAACTGCTCTTGCCCACCGATCAGGTCCCGGCCGACAGGACAGTTGCTGTTGTGCACCAGGACCGGTTCGGCGCCGGCCAGCACGTAGTACGTGTGGACCGTGTCCACGGTGAGGTCGTGGACGGTTTCCTGGCGGGCGTGGGACCGGACGGCGGTGATGGTCGGTGATGAACCGTCGGCGGCGGACAGGTGTTGGCCCGGCTCCAGGTCGCCCAGGTTGACGAATCGCTGTTCCTCGACGAGCCACACCGGGTGCCAGGACGTGCCCTCCACGGTGCCCTGCGAGCCGTCCTGCGCGGTGACGGTCAGTTCGACCAGCGCGTCGCCCTCGTCACCGTGGACGAACGTCGCGGTGACCTCCCGGTCGGTGGTTTCACCCGTCTCCGGGTCGGTGGCCTTCACCCGGTCGCCGACCTGCACCTCGGAGATCGGCTTGGTGGAGCCGTCCGCCATCAGCACCGACGTCTCGCCGACGAAGCTGTGGCACGCCTTCACCGCCGACTGCAGGGCCTCGCCCGCGATCTTGGCGCCCTTGAGGATCTTGCCCACGGGCAGGATCCCGGCGATCTCGATGGTGCAGCCGCCCGCGCTGGCGCCCGATCCGACGCACGCGGTCGGGTCGAAGATCAGTTTGCCCAGTTCCGCGAACGCCTCACCGGCCGTCGGCCCACCTTGGGAGACGAACGGTCCGCAGCCCGGTGTCTGGTCGTGCTCGCCGCACTGGTACTTGGTCGCGGTGACCGCGACGGTCTCCTCCCACCCGACCAGGGAGTCGCCGCCCTTGTCGAAGCAGAAGTTGGAACCGACCGCGGTGCACGGCGGGGTGTGCAGGATCCCCGTGTACTGCACGGTCGTCATCGTCAGCAGGTAGCCCGACAGGTCCGCGTTGTTGTCCGGGTTGATGAAGACGGTCCTGACCGGCCCGCAGACGACGTTCTCGATCGTCACGCTCGTGGTGCCGGACGAGTCGCCGGCGCCCGGCCCGCCGCGGTTGTTCCACGCGTCCTTCGCGGCGTCCGACGGCGGCGGGTCGCCGGGGATGCCGCCGCACCCCACGTTGTCCGGTCCGCAGTTGAAGATCAGGCCGGACGGGTCGCTGAACGTCGCCGGGCTGTTGTTGGCGTAGGCGTAGGCGTTGAGCCGCTGCGGATCGCTCGGCACCAGCAACGGGTCCACCGAGATGAACCGCCCGGTCGACGGTTCGTACTCGCGGGCGCCCAGGTGGGTCAGGCCGTTCGCGTCGTTCGTGCCCCCGACGAACCCGCGGTCGTTGGCCCACGCCACGGCCCCACCGCGCGCACCGCCGAACGGCAGCGCACGGCGCTTGCTCACCTTCATCGTGCCCGGCTGGACCGCGATCTGCGCGGTGCCCTGGTGGTCGGAGGCCAACCACGTCAGCCCACCCACGCCGGCCGCGGTGCGTTGGGCGACGACCCGGCCGCCGTGGCTGTAGTAGCGGGTGGCGGTCTTGGCCTTGGTGGTCTTGTCGAGCCTGATCTCCTGCGACCCCAGGTACAGCGTGACGCTGGTCGGGTCCTTGCGGAGCAGCCGTCCGCCGTCCGCGTCGTAGACGAACGACGTGATCGCGGCGCCCGCCTTGTCGGATGTGAGCCGGCCCTCGACGTCCCAGTCCAGCTCGTGCGCCGCCGGCTCGCCCGCGATGGCGCGGGTCTTGGTGTTGCCCGTCGCGTCGTAGGTGTAGGAGTCCTCGGTCGTCCCGTTCGGGCCGGTCGTGTCGACCGACTTCAGCGCGTGGGGCTGGGCCTGGCCCGGCCGCGGGTAGTGGTAGGTCCGGGTCACGTCGGCGGCCGTGCCGACGCCGTGCAGGACCTCGGACGTCCGGTTGCCGGTGACGTCGTACTCGTAGGTGTGCCAGTACGGCGCCGCGCCGCCCAGGGTGTCCTTCTTCGGCGCCGTGCCGCAGTCGCCGTTGCCGGGCGTCCACGCCTCGACCATCCGCAGGAGGTGGTCGTAGTCGAAGCACTGGTGGTCGGGTACCGCCCCGGTCGGGGCGTCGGAGATCCCGGTGAGGTTGCCGGCCGCGTCGTAGGTGTAGTCGACCTTGGCCTGCATCGGCGCCGGCACCTCGGCGTCCACGATCGAGGTCTTGAGCCTGCGGCTGCCGTCCTCGTAGTAGTTGGAGATCCACGCCCGCCGACCGACGGACCCCAGGGTGACCTGGGCGAACTCGCCGTAGCGGGTGTAGTCCGTGCTGGAGGCGACGAACACCGTGGTGGTGCCGTCGGCGCCGGAGGTCTGCTGCGGCAGGCCGAGGTCGTCGTAGGTGTGCATGACGGTCTCGGCGGCCAGGTTGCCCGCCTTGGGCAGGCCCTCCGCGGCGAGGCTGCCGTCGGGGTTGTAGCCGAACACGGTGGTGTAGGTGTCGGCCAGCCCCGCCTCGGAGGCGGGGATGACCACGTCGACGGCGCCCGGCTGGTAGAGCGGGTTGTAGTTGGGGATCTTGGTGGCGTAGGCGTTGCCGTCGCCGTCGTAACGGGTGGCCGCCGCGAGCATGCCCTTGCCCTTGTAGGCGGTGTCGTACTCCCACTTGGCCAGCAACCTGCCCGTCGGGCTGTCGCGGTGCAACGTCGTCCGGCGGCCGAGCACGTCGTAGCCGTGCACCAGCTTCTGGCCCAGCGAGTCCGTTGTGGACACCAGCTGACCGGCGGCGTCGTAGGTGGAGTAGCCGTCGCCCTTGTCCGGGTCCTTGGCGTGGACCATCCGGCCGCGCTGGTCGTAGGTCCACGACCAGGTGTTGCCCGCCGGGTCGACGGTCGTCGCGAGCTGACCGCCCACCGTGTAGGTGTACTTCGTCGTGTCGTGGTCGCCGGTGGGCGTGGAGCCCTTGTGCTGCCACATCTCCGCGGTGCGGCCGTAGGCGTCGTTGACGACCGTGGTGGCGGTGCCGCCGGGCGGCGGCGTGCGGTACACCCGGTCACCGCCGTAACCGGTGGTGGCACGCCACTTCTCGTCACCGGTCACGCGGAACACCGACGCGGTCGTGCGTCCCGCGCCGTCGTACTCGGTGGTGGTCATGCCCGGGACGGCGCTGTCGGCGGCCGTCCAGAGGTCGGTGTCCACCGCGCCCGAGTTGTAGTACGGCCGCGTCGACTTCCACGGCCTGCCGTGCGAGTCGTAGCGGGTGTCGGCCAGCAGCCGGCCACCGCCGACGGCAGGCGCCTGGGACTGCCGCGGGCGCAGCAGGCCGTCGTGGAGCACGACCGAGCTGGTGTACCTGCCGTTGGGGCCGATGGTCTTCGTCGTGACGGCGGTGGGAGCGTCGTTGCGCACCAGGTAGGTGAAGCTGGTGTTCGCGGTGTTGCTCGCCCGCGGCCGGTTCGGCAGCCAGCTGTCGGTCAACCGCCCGAGCGCGTCGTAGGCGCTCTCGCTGACCCGCAGGTTGGCGTCGGTCGCCTTGGTCGGCACGCCCCAGGCGGGCTCGAACTCGGTGGCCGTCTCGAACCCGGCGGGGTCGGTCATGACCACCTTGGTCACCGGACCGCCGGTGGACGGCGTGTAGGTGGTCTTCGTCGTCCGGTTCAGCGGGTCGGCCACGGTCAGAGGGCGGCCGTAGCCGTCGTACGTGGCGGTGCTGGTGGTGACGTAGACCGGACCCGACGCGGGGTGTTCAGCCAGCTGCTCGGTCCTGGTGATGTCGCCCTTGGTCGGCGCGACGCCGAAGTCCTGGCTGTCGTAGGACGTCCGCAGGTCGGAGAGGGCGTGGTCGGGGAACACCGGGGTCTTGTCGCAGGCGGCGCCGACGGTCTGCACCCGCGACGGCAGCGCCAGCACCCAGGCGCCGGTGTTGCGGACGTAGGTGGTGGTGCTGCACTTGGCGTCCTCGGGCTTGGCCAGGTCGGCGACCCGGTTGACCTTCGTGGGCAGCCCGACGTCGTCGAACTCGTTGTCGGTCCGGCTCACGCGCCAACCCCGGCCGCCGTCCAGCGCGGTGTAGGACTTGGTGGTGGTCGTGCCGGTCCAGTACGCCTTCAGCCCCGCCCTGGTCGCCGTCGGGCCGCGCCAGGAGGGCCACGACAGGGTCCTGCCGATCGGGACGCCGCCGTCGCCGTCGCCGTCGAACGACGTCTGCTCGAACGGGTAGCCCGCCAACCAGTCCTCGTCCACGCGCGCGTTGCCCTCGGAGTCGGTCAGCGTCACCGGGCGCGACCCGTTGCCGGGCAGGGTGTCCGCGTGCATGCCGCGGTGGAAGCGCTGCTCGGACAACGTCTTCGGGCTGTCCTTGCCGTCGCCGCGGCGGACCCGCACGCGGCCGAAACCGCGGAACTCGTTCCAGGTCTTCTTGTCCGGCGGGGTGAACTCCGAGGTGTCGTAGTGCCAGGCCGCGCCGTCGAGGTACTCGTAGGCGGTCACGTCGCCGACCGAACTGCCGTAGCGGTCGAGCTGGGTGACGGTGTCGACCACGTACTTGTGGAAGTAGTCGACCCGCGGGTCGTAACCGACGCCCGGCACCCAGCGCACCGGGAAGCAGCGCGAGGTGTTGTGCTCGGGGTGCGCCTCGTCGGGCATCGACGAGCCCCACGCGCAGTCCGGGTCCGCGTAGTGCACGTCGACCACGCCGCCGGACTCCGACACGATGCCGGTCACCCGGTAGCGCAGCAGCGGGGCATAGCCGTCGGCCGTGGGTCCCTTGACCCGGTTGGCCATCGCCCGGCCCTCGAAGGTCACCTGGGGCAGCTCGATGCTGCCTCCGACCAGACCGGTGTGCCTCACCCCCTTGAGCCACAGCGACGCCTTGCCTCCGTCTCCCGGGTCGGGGAACTGGTGGTCCAGCTTCCAGGAGTCGACGTCGGCCAGGCCGTTCGGCCTGCGCACCTGGGTCCGCACGGTGTCGAGCCGCTTGGTGGAGAAGAACGAGGGCGAGTACTTCTTCGTGCACGGCGCCGCTTCGCAGGTGGAGTCCCACGGCACGTCCGGCCAGTTCTCCGGGTGCGCCCGGTCGCAGGCGGTGGCGCCGGGGACGCAGCGGTCGGCGACGTCGAACACGACCCGACCGACCGCCTCGCCGGCGACGCCGTCGCGCAGGCCGTAGTCGATGCGCTCCAGGGTGCCGCCGCGGACGTAGGACACCGGCGTGTCCTTCAGGTTGAACCCGTAGTTGTCGGTCTCGGGCGTGTAGTAGTAGCGGACCACGTTGCCGTGCCGGTCGACGACCTTGTCCAGGTTCCACCGCCACGCCTGGGTGCACGAGGAGCTGTCGAAGTCGGCGCCGTGGCACGGCTCGCCGGGGTTGGCCCCGAACACGGGCACCGTCCACGTGGACCGCGAGTCCTGCTGCGAGCCGAAGAAGTACTGGGTGCCGTCGACCGTGGTGATCTTCCAGTGCTCACCGCCCTGCGCGCCGTTGTCCGCGCCGGGCAGCTTCTCCACCCGCGAGCCGTCGTCGCCCTTGGGCCGCCACGCCCCGCTCGCGTCGTCCCGGATCAGCGGACCGGCCGAACCGTTGTAGGAGGCGTTGGCGTTGTCGCTGCGCCAGCACAGGTCGCCGGTCTTCTTCCCGCTGTGGTTGGCGTCGTCCGCGCAACTGCCGTAGGTCCGCTCCACGAAGCCCGGCGTGAGGTCCCAGCCGTCACCGACCCACGACGCCTGGTTGTTGGTGCTGCTGGTGCGCCCGTCCACGGCGGAGGACGAGTACGACAGGGCCAGCTTGGGCTCGAGCCCGCCCGGCACCGGCGGCACGCGGAACGGGTAGGACCAGCTGAAGGTGCCCGTGTAAGCGGAAACCGACCACGACGCCGACGCCGACAACGACGTGGCCTGCGTGTTGCCCGCACCCGGCAGGGAGCTGCCCTGCCCGGCGGGTTGATCGCCCCGCAGGGCGCTGGTCGTCGCCTGGTCCGGCGGGCGCGGCTCCTGCGTCTCCCTGGTCACCGAGGTCGACGGCGTGTCGGGCAGGGGCACCGACGGGCCGCCGGCGGCGTTCGCGGCGGACGGCACGACCGCCTGCGCCGCGGTCACGAGCATCAGAGCGGAAATCGCGACGGCTGTCCGTCGCAGGGCGGGACGAGCCGATCTGCCGTGTCGCACGACGTCCTCCAGAACGTGCGGGAACCACAAGGGTGTCCGAAGCGGGGGCGGATCCCGTTCCCGTGCGCCGGGAACGGGATCCGACGGGGTCAGAGGCTGGACAGCGCGTAGCCGAGCTGCTTCTCCGGCAGGACGCCCGCGCCTTCGCAGGTGTCGCTGCGGGTGGTCATGTGGCCGCCGTAGGGCAGCAGGCACCGGTACAGCGCGTGGCTGGACTGGCCGGCCGGCGCCTCGGTCCACACGTAACCCAGCCGTGCCACCAACTGCGCCCCTTCGCACGCCGCGTCGAGCGAGCTGAACTCGTCACGGCCGCGCAAGCAGCTGAACAGCGGCTGGGTGCCCGGCTGCTGCGTCATCGCCACCAGACCACGCGTGCTCTCGGCCCGGTAACCCGGATAACCGCCGTGCACGGTCGCCTGGTGGTGACCGGTGTACGGGTCGAAGTACCGCCTCAGCGGCGCGTAGGCGATGGTGTGCCCGATCAGCCCCTCGTTCACGACGCCCGGCACGCCGTCGCACGCCGCGTCGTTGGACTCGAAGTGGTCGCGGCCGGCGCGGCACCGGTGCACCGGCAACGTCGGCACCCCGGACGGGGGCGTGAGGTCGTACACCGTGCCCGCCACACCGAGCTTCACCTGCCCCTCGCAGTCCTCCTGGAGCGACGTGAACTCGTCGACGCCGAGGAACAGGCACGCGTACAACGTCCTGGTGCCCGACACCGAACCCGTCGGCTGCAGGCCGAGGGGCGTTTGGAACCGATAACCCGCCGGTACCTCCGCGAAGGGGGCGGTGTGGCTCCCGGCGTCGCCGGCGGTGTAGCGGTCGCCCGCCGCGTTGACGAACCGGCCCAGCTGCCCGCCGAGCGGCAGCGGGTAGGACGAGCGCTGCTGGATCTCGTCGACCGGCGTGACGCCGAGGGCGACCCTCACGTCGCTGACGGCGCCCGCGAAGAAGTCCGCGGCCTGGCCCTGCCGCTTGCCCCGGCCGACCGTCAGCACGCCGGCCTGCCAGCCGACCGCGCCGTCGCGCACCCCGGCGAGCCGGCCGTCGACGTAGAGCCGCAGCTGGCGTGCCCCGTGGTCGTACACGCCGACCAGGTGCGTCCACGCGCCCACCACCGGTGGCTGGTCGGACACCGCGGACACCGAGGCCGCCGCGTCGTCGTCGCGTTCGGGGATCGCGAACACCCAGCGGTCGAGCTCGGCGCGGTACTGGAGCACGAAACCGCTCATCCGCTTCCCGTCCTGGGCGAACGCCGTGCCGGTCTTGGCCTTGCCGTCCAGCCTGACCCACGCCGACACCGTCCGGCTGTCGAGGTGGTTGCCCGCGCCGTCGGCCGCGACGCCGGCGCCGTCCACGCCGTTGAACTTCAGCGCACCGCCGATCGGCCCCTTCGCCCAGGTCGTCCCGCCGGTCAGCGTGAAGTCGTTCTTCCGGTAGGACACGTCCTTGGCCGTCGTGCCGGTCGCGTCGTCCATCGGCCAGTACCCGACGCCCGCGGGCGGCACGTCGTCGTGCACCGCGCGCACCTCCGCGTCCGTCAGCACCCCGCCGAAGGTGCGGACGTCGTCCACCGCGCCGTTGAAGAAGTCGACGTGCAGGCCGTCGCGCTTGGCCCGGCCGACGCTCAGCGGCCCGTCGGCGGCGTTGAGCGTGACACCGGACTTGGCGCCGACCACCTGGCCGTTGACGTACAGCTTCAGCTGGTGCGCCGTCGCGTCGTAGACCAGGCCCAGGTGCGCCCAGCTGTCGCGCGGGGTCGCCACCGACGAGGTGAGCGTGGCGACGGTGGCGTTGTCGGCGCCGGGCGCCGCCACCACCCACCGGTCCACGCCGCCCACGTCGAAGTACAGCTGGAACGAGCTGACCCGATCACCGTCCTGGGCCAGGAACGTCCGGCGCTGCGCGCCCACACCGCTGCGGTAGACCCACCCGGTCACCGAGAAGCTCTGATCGGTGTGCACCGGTGGCCGCGCGGTCCGGGCGTGGGCCCCCACCGCGCCGTCCAGCCAGACGCCGGTCGTGCCCCGGCCGCCGTGCCACCTGGTGCCGGTGAGGGTCATGTCGTTGTCACCCACCGAGTCCCCGGCCACCGAACCGGTGTTCTCGTCGAACGTCCACCGGCCGGCCGGGACGGGCACCTCCGCCGGCGGGTCCTGCGCGGGGTAGGAGGCGACCAGCGCGGTGACCCGACCCGGGTCCAGCGTCCCGGTGTAGACCCGGACGTCGTCCACCTTGCCCGGCCAGTACCGCTGGTGGGAGCCGTCGACGGCGCCACGGCCGACTTGCAGGCCGCCCGAGGAGTTCCACGGCGTGTTCAGGGTGCCGTCGCCGACCCTCGCCCCGTTGACGTAGAGCCACACCTTGCCGATCGAGGCGTCGTACACGCCGGTCAGGTGCACCCAGGTGTTGATCTCCGTCGGCAGCGTCGACACCGCGGCCGTGGTGACCACGCCACCGTTGGCAGCCGACTCCGGCATGCTGAAGAACCAGTGCCCGTGGGTGCGCGTGTCGGGGTCGTACTCGTGCCCGAGCTGGAACTTCCCGTTCCGCTCGCCGTCCAGGCCGACCGCGGTGCGGATCGACCCGTACGGCCCCTTGTCGTTGAGCCACACCCACGACGACACGGTGAAGCTGGTGTCGACGCGCAGGTCGACGCCGGTGGTCGACACCGCGCCGGACACCCCGTTGAACACCGCGGCGTTGCCCGTCCGGCCGGGACCGAACGACGTTCCGCCGACCGGCGTGCCCGCCCGGCCGCCGACCGCGTCGCCTGCGTTGTCGTCGAAGCGCCAGTTGTGCACCAACGACAGGTCGCGGCCCGCGAGCTGGGCCGCTTCACCGGCGAAGATCGACCGGCTGTACACCCGCACGTCGCCGATCGCGCCGGGGAAGTAGTGCGCGGACTCGTCGTTCCACCTGCCCCGGCCGATCTGCAGCCCACCGGCCGCGTCGAACGCCGTCCGGTGCGCCGCGGAACCCGCCGACACCCCGTTGACGTACAACTCGATCTGCCCGGCCCGCGCGTCGTAGACGCCGACCAGGTGCGTCCACTGGTCCTTCTGCGCGGACCCCGGCGAAGCGACCCGGTCCGGCGTCGGTTGGCCGGCCAGGTCGGCGGGCATCGCCGCGAACGACCAGCGCCCGTCGGGCGTGGTCTGGAGGAAGAAGGCGGAGACGTGTCCGCCGTCCTGCGACACGACGGTGCTGGTCTCACCCACCCGGTCGAGCTTCACCCACGCGGCGACCGAGAAGCTCTCGTCCGTCTTCACCGTGCGGGGCGCCGACACGAAGTCGGTCCGGCCGTTGAGGCTGAGCGCGAGGTTCTTCGGGTCGGGGTTGGCCGAGTAGCCGCCCGCGGTGTAGCCGGGGGTGCCGGAGGGCGTCCCGTTGCGGCCGCGACCCGAGCTGTCCATCGTGTTGCCGTGGAGCTTCCACCAGCCCTCGGTCACGTTCGACTGCGCGACGATGGCCTCCACCTCCGCCACGGACAACGCCCTGCTGTAGACCCGCAGCTCGTCGACGTTCCCGCGGAACGGGTTCGCGCACTCCTGTCCCGCCCACTTGGCGCATCCCACCTGGAGCGGTCCGGCGGCGTTCCACGACCCGGCCGCGTGCGCGGCCGTGCCCGCGGGCCGACCGTCGACGTAGAGCCGCAGTTGCCCGGTCGCGGCGTCGAAGACCCCCGCGACGTGCGTCCACACGTCGACCTGCGCCTCGACCGTCGACAGGACCCGGTCAGCGGTCTCGGCCGCGGCGTCCGTCTTGGGCATCGCGAACTCCCACCGGCCGCCGTCGGCCGGCTGGTACCGCAGGGTGAACCCGGAGGTGGCGGCGCCGTCCTGGCCGACGACCGCGCGCACGGCGTCCTTGCCGTCCTTGTCGACCTTCACCCACGCCGCCACCGACAGTGCCGTGTCGGTGCGCACCACCGGACCGCTGCTGAACGCGTGCACACCGCCGCCGTCGAAGTGGACACCGCCGCCGATCGCGCCGTCCGAGGTGAACGCGTTGCCTGCGCTGAGCACCAGCGCCTGGCCGCCCGCCGAGTTGCCCGCCGTCGAACCGGCGCCCTCGTCGAACGTCCAGTGCCCCGCCCGCACGTCCGCGTGGGCGACCTGGCTCCGGATCGTGGCGGTGTCGAGAACCCGGTCGTACAGGCCGACGTCGTCGATCGCACCGGGGAAGTACCCGGTGACCTCGTCGTCGGCCTTGGCGCTGCCGATCCGCAGCCCCGCGGTGGCGTTGAAGGCCGGTGGGCGGACGTGGGTCCCGGCCTGCTCTCCGTTGACGTACAGGTACGCCCGGCGCGTGGCGCTGTCGTACACGCCCGCCAGGTGCGTCCACGCGTCCTCCTGCGCGGGCTGTGCGGAGATGGCCGCGGTCGAGGTGGCGGTCGCGGTGTCCGACGTGGTCAGGGAGAACGCCCAGCGGCCGTCCGCCAGCACGCCCAGGCGGAAGCCGCTGGTGTGCACGCCGTCCTCGGCCACGACGGTCCCGTCGGCGCCGACCTGGTCCAACCTCGCCCACGCCGACACCGAGAAGCTCTTGTCCGTGTCGACCGACGACGCCGCGGTCACGGTGCGGGTCGTGCCGTTGAGCTGGATCGCCGAACCGACCGCGCCGGGCACGTAGGTCGGCTCGCCGACGGCCGTGCCGTGGCGGTCGCCCAGGTAGGCGTCGTCCTCCGCGTTGCCCTCGAACGAGTAGTGCGCGCGCGGACCGTTGCCCGCCCGGACGTAGACCCGGTACTCCTTCGTGTCGCTCGGCTTGCCGCCGCGGTTCACCGCCTGCACGTACAGCGTCTGCGGTCCGTCGTGCTCCGGGGCCAACCGCACGGTCGCCGGGCCGCCGAGCGACTGCGCCTCTGCCTTCTTCGTCGGTGGGAACTGCCAGCCGTACAGGTAGTGGTCGATGTTGCCGGACCCGGGTTCTCCGGTGGAGTACGGGCGGCTGAAGGTGAAGTCGCCGAGCACGCCGACTCCGCCGTGCCACTGGTTGTCGTCGCGGTACAGCGCGCCCTCGACCGCCGGCGTGACCGGCTTGGCCCGTTCCACCCCGAACGGGCCCGGCCCGTTGGCGGTCGGCCCGTCGGCCGTGGCGTCGTTGCCGCGCACCGTCCAGGAGACCTGCCGGCCGTCGCGCCCGACCAGGCTGACGTTCTCGCTGAACCAGTTGTTCGAGCCCAGGTAGCCGCCCACCCGGTCGTTCGCCTCGCCGCTGACGCGCCACACCGGCTTGAGCGAGTCGCTGTCCGGGTCGGTCAACCGCGCCTGGAGGGTCACGCTGTCCGTGGCCAGGTAGGGGATCCCGTCACACCACCGGCACGGCGCCGGCAGCGGCGGGTCGGTCCGCAGCTCCGCCGGCGCGTCCGGCTTGCGGTTGTAGTTCACCGACAGCTTCACGCCGGCCGAGTCGTACTTGCGCCAGGAACCGTTGCCGCCCAACACCTTGTCGGCCGCCTTGAGCAGGTACTGCGAGGGGCCGGTGGTGTTGACCGTGGTGGTGTTGAACCACGCCTCGGAGTACGTGCAACCGCGGTGCACGGCGGGGATGCCGTCGTTCGACACCAGGTAGCCCTTTGGCGGGTCGAAGGTCAGGGCGTCGAAGGACTGGTCCATCGCCCACATCTCGTGCGTCGTGGTCGCGCCGCCGCAACCGGCGTAGCTCCACACCGTCGGCGCCTTCAGCGTCGCGCTGATGATGTCCGCGCCGGCCAGCGGCGCGGTGTCGAACTGGAAGTACGACCGCGTGTTCCAGTTCCCGTCGTCGGTGTGCCCGACCTTCGCCGGACGGCCCGTCCAACTGCCGTCGGACATCGTCTCCTCGTCGTTGGCGTTGCCCACGTAGACCTGACCGGTCCGCTCGTAGCCGACCGCCCACCGGGCCGGGCCGGGCGTGTACCAGCCCGGGTCGACGACCACCGGGTAGCTGGTCAGCGGATCGGCCAGGAGCGCCTGGTCCGGGACCAGCACCAGGCCCGAGCCGTCCTTGCGCACGGCGACGGCGGCCTCGCGGCGGTGGTTCGCAGGGTCGGCGCGGTCCGCCGCCCGCGGCTGCGGCCGGTCCTTGGGCGGCAGGGGAACCTGCGGGCTGTCCCACATCAGCGACCGCTGCGCGGCGAACACCGCAGCGCCCGCGGTGTCGACCAGCTCGACCGCGCCGTCGTCGTGCACCCGCAGGTCGAGCCCGTCCGCCTTGGCGTCCATGCGGATCCCCGCCAGCGCCGGGTTCTTCGCGGCGTCGCGGTTCTTGATCACGAGGTGCTGGGTGAACCCGTCCGCGGTGGCCCGCATCCGGAGGTCGACGCCGGGCAGCACCTCGCGGTAGGTCGCCAGGCTGCCTTCGAGCACCGGTTCCGGCAGCTCACCGGGCCACGACCAGTCCATCGCCCGGCCGCCGCGGGACAACCGGGCCAACGGCCCCCGCCCGCCGGCGGACAGAGTCACGCCGGCCGTCGTCGACCTGGCGGCGATCGAGCCGTCCGACCGGACCTCCAGGGTGGTGTCCACGGGCGCCCACGCCGCGCCGTTCCACACCCGGACGGGTCCGGGGCTGAACTCGGCGGTGTGCACCCCGTTCGGCTCGACGAACACCGTGCTCGTCTCGGTGCGCTGACCCGTGACCTCGACCCGGCTGCCCTGGGCGCGCGCCGCCTCGACGGCCTCGGCTTCGGTAGCGGCCTCGGTCACCGGCGCGGCGGGCGGCGGGGTGGCCGGCGCCGCGTAGGCGACCCCGGCGGTCACGGGCACGGCCAACGACACGACCGTCAAACCGGCGAGCAACAGGGGCGCGGCGCGCAAAAACGCACACCGCGCCGCAAAGCGACGCACCACGGAGGGCCCCCTCATGAGCAACCAACGCGGTCACCACCGACACGCGCCGCTGAAGCAGGGGAAGTGTCTGCTCGGAACCCCGTTCTCGGCAAGGCTTCGCACTTCGCACGGCCAAGACGAGCGTCACACCGGGCAAGAGCTTCCTAATCCCGTCGGCATGGGATACCGCGTGCCGTGCGCGTTGCAGACGATCGGAGGTTCTCCCGGCGCGCCGAACCTCCTAACGTCGGAGGCGATCGGAAAACCCTGCTCCCGGCCGCGTGCCTGCGGTCCGGGATTTCCGGGAGGAGTGCGACTCCGATGAAGATCTTGCGCATGACGGGGCTGGCGGTGCTGATCGCCTCCATGGTCGCGTTGTCCATGACGGCGGCCTCCGCGCACGACCCCGACACCCCTGAGGGACAGGCCGCGGTCCGCGCCTTCCTCACCGACCACCTCCCCGCCGACCGGCACGCCGTGGTCGGCGCCGCCGCCGGCGTGCCGTGCGTGAACGGCAAGGCCGACATCTACCCCTGCAAGAACGTGGACCTGCTCAGCGTGCTGCCGCTCGCCTCCATCGGTGGCGGCAACGGCAACGACATCTGGGGCTGGACCGACCCGTCCTCCGGCAAGGAGTACGCGATCGTCGGCCGCACGAACGGCACCGCGTTCGTCGACGTGAGCACGCCCACCTCACCGAGGTACCTGGGCAACCTGCCGTCCAACGGCGGCAGCAGCAGTTGGCGCGACATGAAGGTGTACCGCGACCACGCGTTCATCGTGGCCGACGCCATCAGCGGCCACGGGATGCAGGTCTTCGACCTGACCAGGCTCCGGGCCGTCACCACGCCGCAGACGTTCGCCGCGGACGCGTTGTACAAGGGCTTCGGCCCGGCGCACAACATCGCCATCAACGAGGAGACCGGCTACGCCTACGCGATCGGTTCCAACACGTGCCGCGGCGGGCCGCACACCGTCGACATCCGGACGCCGAAGTCACCGACCCAGGCCGGGTGCGTGTCCCAGGACGGCTACACCCACGACACCCAGTGCGTCGTCTACCGCGGCCCGGACCAGGCCTACCGCGGCCGGGAGATCTGCTTCAACTCCAACGAGGACACGCTGACCATCGTCGACGTGACCACCAAGTCCGCGCCGGTGCAGCTCGCCCGCACCGCCTACTCCGGCGCGCAGTACTCGCACCAGGGGTGGCTGACCGAGGACCAGCGGTACTTCCTGCTGGACGACGAGCTGGACGAGTCGCGCAGCACCGACAAGCGCACCAAGACCTACATCTGGGACCTGGCGAGGCTTTCCTCGCCCGTGCACACCGGCACCTACAGCTCGCCGGCCACCGCCATCGACCACAACCAGTACGTCAAGGGCAGGTACTCCTACCAAGCGAACTACCAGGCGGGCCTGCGCATCCTGGACGTCGGCCAGGTCGCCTCGGCCCGGCTGACCGAGGTCGGGTACTTCGACATCTACCCGGCCGGCGACGCGGCGCGGTTCAACGGGGCGTGGAGCAACTACCCCTACTTCGCCAGCGGCATCGTCCTGGTCAACGGCATCGAGCAGGGCTTGGTCGTGGTCAAGCCCAACCTCGGCTGACGGCGGCGACCGGCTCGACGCCTGACGCCTCCAGTCCCGACTTGCCCTTCCCCGTGCGCGGCCACCGGTCGCGCACGGGGCCGGCCGTCCCGCCGGACGTGAGGAGTGATGATGCGCAACCTGCGCCTCACCGACTGGGTGTTCGTCGTCCTGGCCGTCGCGATCGTGGTGGCCGGCGCGCTGGCGCTGGTCCGGACCTCGCCCGACCCCGCGCACTCGGCGCACCGACGAACAGCCGACCTGGTCCCCGCCGCGCACAGCGACGGCCTGTCGGAAGCCGAGAGCGGCTACCGGTTCGAGCGGGTCGCCGTGCCGTCGACGCGAGGCCCGGCCGTGCCGGTCGCGTTCCGGATCCTCGGACCGGACGGCCGGGCGCGGACGCGCTTCCTGGACAACCAGACCAAGCAGTTGCACTTCTTCGTCATCCGCGACGACCTGCACGTCTTCCAGCACCTGCACCCGACCCTGGTCGGCGACACGTGGCACGTCGACGTCCGGCTGGACGACGGCGGCGCGTACCGCATGTTCGCCGAGTTCGTCCCGCTCGACACCCGGGACCCCCGGCACCCGGTGGTGCTCGGCGTCCCGTTCAGCGTGCCGGGTGACACCACCCTGGTCCCCGTGCCCGCGCCCGCAGCCGTCGCGGTGACCGCCACCGGGTTCACCGTGACGCGGGTGGACGAGCCGGCCCAGCCCACCCCGATGCGGCCCCAGGAGCTGCGCTTCGCCATCCGCGCCCCCGACGGCTCACCGGTCCGCACGCTCGAACCGCACCTGGGCTCCTACGGGCACGTGACCGGCTTCCACACGATGCTGCTGTCAGCCACCCACCTGCACCCGGTCCAGCCCTTGGGCGTGCCGCTGGTCGACGGCGAGCTGACGTTCCAGGCGACGTTCGCCGACCGCGGCGAGCACCGGCTGTTCCTGGAGTTCGCGCACGGCGGCGCCGTGCACACCGCCGCGATCACGGTGGCCGTGGCCTGATTCGGGCTGCGAGCAGAAGGCGAGGTCGAACGTGTGCAGCATGCGCGTCATGGCCGCGCCACCGGTCAGCGCGGTGATGTAAACCGTTGCCGCACGGCCCGAGCCGTCCCGACCGCTGACGTTCGCACCGCCGCCGCCGGCCAGGTCGCCCCCGTGCGCCCAGACGTGGCCACCGCACGTGAGCGGCAGTCTGGCCAGGCCGAGGCCGTACTCCACGTCCGGTCCCAGATCCGGAGCCGGGACGGCGGTGCGCATCTCGACCAGTGCCCAGCCCGGCAGCAGCCGGCCACCGAGCAGCTCCTGCCAGAACCGGTTGAGATCCGACGGGGTGGACACCATCGCGCCGGACGCGCCCGCCCACGACGGCTCGAACGCGGTGACGTCGACGAGCGGCCCGGTCGGGTCGGCCTCGTCCACGGTGTAGTTGTGGGCGTGCGTGCCGCGGATGTGCCGCTCACCGGCCGGCGGCCAGTACGTGTCCGACAGGCGGGCGGGCCGGATCACCAGCTCGGTCACGGCCGTGCCGATGTCCCTGTGCGTCAGCCGCTCCACCATCATGCCGATGACGAGGTAGCCGGTGTTCGAGTACTGCCGGCCCTTGCCCGGTGCGAAGTCCGGCTCGTGGGACAGCGCGAGGCGGACCAGCTCGGCCGCCCCGACCGGCTCCTCCGACCCGCCGGGGCCCACGAGGGGAACGTAGTCCGGCAGCCCGCTGGTGTTCTGCAGCAGTTGGCGCACCGTGATGTGGCGGCCGTCGATCCCGCTCCCCTTCCCGGTGCCGCGCACCACTCCGGGCAGGTACGTCTCGATCGGCGCGTCGAGCCGGACCTGGTGCCGGGCGACCAACCGCAGCACGGCGACCGCGGTGAACGTCTTGGTCACGCTGGCGATCCGGAACCGGCCGTGGCCGTCGACCATCGGCAGGCCGGTGCCCGACTCGGCCGTGCCGGACGTGACCGTGACCGACCCGCCACGCCGGTCGCGCACCTCGGCCAGCGCACCGGGAACGCGGTCGGCGCCGGTCATCAGGTCGAGCTCGGCCCTGATGGCCGCGACATCGGTGATCGGAGCACGCTCGGCGGCGGCCGGTGCGGACGACGCGGCGACCGACGCGACCGCGGCGACGACCACCGCGGCGTGGCGGAATCGCCATGGCTTGATTCGCATGGATCAAGCCTGTGGCGTGGCCCGGGTGTGCGGCAATGGAGGCTGCACCAGGACCGGCGGTAGGCCTCGACCCACCCGCGGGCGGTCACCTGGCCCGGTTCCCGCGGGCGGGACACCCGTCCCGCCCGCGGGACACCCGTCCCGCCCGCGGGACACCCGCACTCGTCCGCGGGACACCCGCGCTCGTCCGGACCACGTGACACGGGGTTCTCGCACCGGACACGATCAGGGACAGGTGATGTCCCGTCCCGGCCTGGTGGCACCGGTCAGGAAGTCGGTGACGACCCGATCACCGCACGCGTTGCCGTTGGCCACGTAGGCGCCGTGACCGCCGGACTCGACGACGACCATCCGCGCGCGGTCGCCGAGGGCTGCACGCATGCGCAGGGCGCCGGTGAGCGGCGTGGCCGGGTCACGGCGGTTCTGGACCAGGAGGACGTCGCCCGGGCCGTCGGCGGTCACCAGGGTCGGGCGCTCGGCCGGCCGGCGGGGCCAGAAGGCGCAGGGCTGGACGTTCGCCGGCATGCCGTCGGTCAGCGGGTGGGCCGCCCGGTCACGCGCGACGTCGCCCGCGTAGTCGTGCCCGGGGCCCGGCCACGCCACGTCGTTGCACGCGGTGGCGACCTGCGCGGAGACCAGGTTCTGGAACTGGTCGGCCGGCGGCGCGGGGATGGGCGGCACCGGCCCTCCGGTCAGCGCCGCCCGCAGGAACGCGGCCGACTGCGGGAACGAGGCGTCCGCGTAGAGCGAGTTGAACACGACGGCGCGCAGCGTGGCGCCGGTGAGGTCGGGTCGCGGGTCCCGGTCGAGCTCACCGGCCAGGCGCAGGTAGGTGGCGCGCACGGCCGCGGGCGTCGAGCCGAGGCCGTAGCTCGCGTCACGGGCGGCGGCCCACGCGGCGAAGTCGGGGAAGCGGTCCTCCGCCCCGACGGCGAAGTTGGCCAGCCAGCCGCGGGCCACCCGGCGCGGATCGGGATCGCCGCTGCTGTCGAGCACGACCCGGTCGGTGCGCCGGGGGAACATCGTCGCGTACACCGCGCCCACGTAGGTCCCGTACGAGGTGCCCCAGACGGACAACCGCGACTCGCCGAGCGCCCGGCGGATCCGGTCGACGTCCCTGGCTTCGTTGCGGGTGGTGATGCTCCGGAGCACCGCGCCGCCGTTGCGGGCGCACGCCTGCGCGATCCGCTCGGCACGCCCGGTCGCGGCGGAGATGTCGCCGCCGGGCCCCGGCCACGGCAGGAACGCGGTCGGCTCGACGTCACGCGGCTCCAGGCCGCACGAGACCGGTGCGCTGTGCCCGACCCCGCGCGGGTCGAACCCGACCAGGTCGTACCGGTCGAGCACCTCTCGCGGCAGCCGCAGGCCGTGCGTGGTCGGTCGGGCCAGGCCGGCGCTGCCGGGGCCGCCCGGGATCAACAGCAGCACCCCTCGGCGCAACTCCGGCCTCGCGGTGCGGATGCGCGACACGGCGAGCGGGATCCGCTCCCCGCCGGGCTGCCGGTAGTCCAGCGGCACCCGCGCGGTCGCGCACTCCTGCCGGGGGTCCACCGGTCCCGCCGAGGCCGGGCAGGGCTTCCACGCCACGGCGGGCTCGCTCGCCGCCGCCACCGGCGTCACGAGCCCGGCCAACACCACCAACGTCATCGTGCCGAGGGTTCTCTTCATGACGTCAGGATTCACAACTCCGCACCCGACGCCCATCCGGTCGGCCACCGGCCGGGGGTGGGGCCTGCCACACCACCGAAAAGACGAATGTCCGGTGTGGACGGATTCGTCCACACCGGACAGTCGGCCTCTCGGCGGAGGCTGTCGGCCTACGCGCGGTGCGGGCGGTTCAGGGGCGTCGCCTTCGGAGCCGTCGCCTGCCCACGCGTGACCTGTCCGCGGGTGGACGCCGAAGCGGTCGACGACGGCGGCGGGTCGTAGTAGAAGGTGCCCACGACGTCCACCAGGATGTGGGTCGAGCCGTAGTTGTTGTAGACGTGGAACCCGTACTCGGGGCCGATCATGGTCTGCACGGCGTTGGGCACGATCGCACCGACGGCGGGGTTGAGGTTGGACGTGTTGGGGCGGCCCACCCCGGAGTAGCCCGCCGGCCACACCGTCAGGAAGGTGGGCGCGGTCGGCTGAACGGCGGTGACGTTGGTGGCCAGTGCCCAGACGTCGTCGGCCGCGAGGGGGTCGGGCGCGACGATCGTCGCGGTGGTGGCGGTGCCGAGCGCGGACGGCCAGCCCTGACCCGCGCGGGTGTCGGCGATCCGGCTGGGCACGGTGGGTTCGAAGCGCAACCCGCCCGACAGCGAGCTGTCGTCGTAGAAGCCGACGATGTCCACGATGACGTGGGCGTCCTGGCTGGTGTACACGCCGATGGACGGCGTGCCCCTACCGCTGCCGCAGTCGGCGCACGGGATGCTGAGCACGACCGCGAAGTTCGTCACGGTGCTGCCGGCCCCGTAGTTCAACGTGGACGTGTCCGGCAGGCTGGGGCCGTAGCCGCTCCACGCGGTGAGGAAGCCCGCGGCGTGCGTCTCGGTGGCCGTGATGTTGACCGCGAAGGCGCGGATCCTCGGGTTGGTCTCGGCGTCCCACGACGCGGACACGTTGACGTAGTGGTCCGCCGGGAGCCGGCCGATGCCCCACTCGCGGGTGTCGGCCAGGCGCACCGGGCTCGCCAGCGGGTGGTACTGCCCGCCCACGACCGTGCTGCAGCAGGCGCGGCCCTTGGAGTAGTAGCCGTTGACGTCCGCGATGAGGTGGACGGGCGCGCCGTGGTTGTAGAGGTTGACCGCGCCGTCCGCGCCCACCTTCACCGTGACCGAGTTCGCACCGGTCCACCCCGCCGTGTAGTTCAGCGAGGAGGCGGTCGGGCGGGTCACACCGGTCGGGTACAGGGAGACGTAGCCCGGGCCGGAGGGCTCGGTGACGGTCACGTTGAGCACGACGGTCGACGCCTCGACCGGCACCCCGCCCTGGCCGGTCAGCTGCAGGCGCAGCGTCTGGCCCGAGTCGACCATGGCCCGCGGCGCGCCCTTGCCGGCGCGGGTGTCCAGCACGCGGGAGGGCGAGAGCGGGTAGTAGGTGCCCCGGTCGCCCCGCGCGTCGTAGCCCTCCAGCGACAGCAGGCGCCTGACCTTGCCCCCGGCGGAGTCCTCCAGGAGGGTCAGCGACGCCGTCTGCGCACCGACCGCGGTGGCCGTCGGCGTGACGGTCAACGCGCACCTCTGACCGTAGGAGAGGGTGTTGCCCGAGCAGGTGTTCGCCGTGATCTGGAAGGCGGTGGGGTTCGGGCCCGTCAGCGACGCCGCGCCGAAGGTCGTCGGCAGGGTGCCGTTCACCTCGACCGGGACCTGCATCGACGTTCCCGGCTCACCCCACGGCTGCCGCCCGAACTGCAGGCGGTAGTCCCAGCTGTCGGTGGCCCGGTAGCCCACGCTGGACTGGAACCTGATCTCGCCCCTGGCGGTTTGGCTCGTACCGTTGCAGTTCATCGAGTAGTCGGCCGCGAACGCGGTGAACTGGCCGTTGCTCTCGTCGTAGACGGCCTCGTGGACGTTGATCGTGCCCGAGGTCGCCGCCGCTCCCTCGCACCCCTGCCCGTCGCCGCCGATGTTGAACACCGTGATCGAGTCCGACGTGTAGTAGCCGGTCTTCGCCGGGTACGACCGGCCCGCCTCGAACCGCGTCCCGTTCGGCGGAGACAGGTTGAAGCTGTGGTGGTGGCCGGTGGTGGACGCCATCATCGACAACGCGTACCCGTTGGCGTTCTGCTGGAAGACGTTCACCGTGCTCCGGGATCTCTCGTACGAGAAGCTCCCGTCGATGTAACCCCAGCCCTCGAAGTGCACCGAGAGGGCCGTGTACGGCGCGGCGGGCGGCTCCGCGGCCGCGGCGGCGGGCGCCCCGGCCACCAGTGTCGTCGCGACAAGAAGCGCGGCGGCGCAGGCTCCAGCGCCACGGAAAGTGCGCAAACCATCCCCCAGGTCACAGTGGCCGCGACTACAGGAATCCCCGTGTCCCGCGCAGGATAAGCATCCACGCCGGTGCACGGCAACAAACTTCGGAACTCTCCCCCGTTCCTCGGTCGACGGCACGGAATAGCGTTGAATGCTGACCGAATGCGCGCGCCCGCACCGGAATGCGTCACCGTTGTCAGCGGTGTCCAGTAAGGTCACGATCCGTGAACCCGCCGACGCACGGGGACGAGACGGGCACAGGACTCTCGCGGCGAACGGTGACCCTGGCCGGTGGCCTCGTCGCCTTGACGGCAGGCGGGTTCCTGGCGCTGTCGGACGTCCGCAGGCCACCCGCCCTGCCGCCGGCCGTCTCGCCCGACCTGGAGAACCTGCCGGTGGCGGACGTGCCCGCGCCGACGGACCGGCCGGTGGAGGTCGTGTACTGCGCGGGGTGGGACTCCGGCGCGCGTGCCCCGGTGTCGCCGATGTCCGAGTCGGTCGCACGCGCCCAGGACGCCGCGGGCGGCCAGTACGCGGTGGTCCTGCTCGTCGACGGGACGGCGCGGGTGGTGGTGGAGGTGTGCTGGTCGGAGCACCACGCCGAGCTGTGGCACGTCGACGCCGACGGTCGCAGGTACCGGGGCGTCGCGTACCGGCGTTGGCCGGATGATCGGTTGCGGCTGTTCGAGGTCCGCAGCTGGAACCACGCCGGGTCGGGCGCACCGGAGTTCGACGGCGACCGGCCGACGTTCCGGGCCCGGGTCCGCCGTGACGCGACCGGGGTGATCGGGACGATCGGGATCACCGCCGTGCAATCCGACGGCAGCACGCTGCAGACCTCGCGCGACTGGTCGGACTGGCCGGAGCCGGCGCAGCCGCCCGAGGAGGTCGCCGTGCCGGCGGTCGACGGCTGGCCGGGCCTCGCCGGGATGACCGGCCCCGCGACCGTCCGCTCCGGGCCCGCGGTCGTGCCCGCCGAGTTCCCGTGGCGCCCACCGCGACCGCTGCAGCCGCGCCACATCACCGAGACCGTCACCGACGGCGCGCGGTTCCGCACGGAGGACGGCCGCACCCTGACCGTCCGGCGGACCCCGGTGGGCACGATCCGGTTGCCCAGCGGCAGGTTGGTGGTCGCGGACCCCGCCTGGCTCGACGACGGCGCCACGCCGCTGGCCGCGACGGCGCCGCCCGGCGAGTACCCGGTGGACGTGTTCCGGGTGGCGGAGGACGGGGCGGCGCACACAGCCACGACCGTCGCGTGCCGGGTGAGGATCACGGACGCGCCCGTCGCCTCGTGGCACCTGGCACTGCTCGACGGAGACCACGAGCTGGCGCTGGGCGACGGCGAGTTCTCCGGCAACCCGGTCGACACGGCGACCCTCTCGCTGGTCGACCACACCGGCGTGACGGCTCACCAGGAGGCCGAGATCGAGGCGGCCATGAGCGGCGACGACCCGTACAACACCCTGTCCGCCGAGGGCGTCGACCTGGTCGTCGTGAAGGGCTGGAGCGACGGCGCGAACCCCGTGTGGCTCGGCCGCACCGAGGACGGCGCGCTCGGCTGTTACGTCCTCGACTTCCTCGCACCCGACCTGGCCACCGCCCGACCTGTTTGACAGACCGGGCGCGCCCTCGGTGTGAAGCGATTCTTCGCCGCCCTTCGTGTCGGGCCCGTCGCAACGAGTAGTTGAGGAATCAATCAGCTTGATGACGCGTTCCACGGGCGTGAAGAAAATCGGATTCCTGTCCTTCGGGCACTGGTCCGACGGGCCGCACTCGCGCACCAGGTCGGCGTCGGACGCGCTCTTGCAGGCCGTCGACCTCGCCGTGGCCGCCGAGGAGCTCGGCGCGGACGGCGCCTACTTCCGGGTGCACCACTTCGCCAGGCAGCTGGCCTCGCCGTTCCCGCTGCTGGCCGCGATCGGCGCCCGGACCGAGCGCATCGAGATCGGCACCGGCGTGATCGACATGCGCTACGAGAACCCGATGTACATGGCCGAGGACGCCGGCGCGGCGGACCTCATCTCGGGCGGCAGGCTCCAGCTCGGCATCTCCCGGGGGTCGCCGGAGCAGGTGATCGACGGGTGGCGCTACTTCGGCTACCGCCCCGCCGAGGGCGACACAGAAGCCGACATGGCCCGCAAGCACGCCGAAGTGCTGCTGACGGTCCTGGAGGGCGAGGGCTTCGCCCAGCCCAACCCGCGCCCGATGTTCCCCAACCCGCCGGGGCTGCTGCGCGTCGAACCGCACTCGCCGGGGCTGCGGGAGCGGATCTGGTGGGGCGCCGGCTCCAACGGCACCGCGGTCTGGGCGGCGGAGCAGGGCATGAACCTGATGAGCTCGACCCTGAAGAACGACGAGGGCGGCGCGCCGTTCCACGTCCAGCAGGCCGAGCAGATCCGGGCGTTCCGCAAGGCCTGGTCGGAAGCCGGGTGGTCGCGCGAGCCGCGCGTCTCGGTCTCGCGCAGCATCTTCGCGCTCACCACCGACCTCGACCGCGCCTACTTCGGCGACGACGGCGGCAGCACCGACAAGATCGGCTACCTCGACGCCGACACCAGGGCCGTCTTCGGCCGCACCTACGCCGCCGAACCCGACGCCCTGGTCGAGCAGCTGGCCGGGGACGAGGCCATCGCCGAGGCCGACACGCTGCTGCTGACCGTGCCCAACCAGCTCGGCGTCGACTACAACGCCCACCTGCTAGACAACGTCCTCACCCACGTCGCCCCGGCCCTCGGCTGGCGCTGACCCCGGCGGTCAGCCCGCGCGGTAGCGGGCCAGGACGTCCTCGCGGAGCAGCGCGCCGAACCCGGCCGCCTGCAGGCGCAGGCCCAGCTGCGACTCGGTGAGGCGCAGGGCGTTCGCGGCGGTCGGGAGGTGCCAGTGGTGGGCCGCCAGGGTGGTCAGCAGGTGACCTCGGCGGATCTGGGCCTCCGAGAGGCGGAAGGTCTTCAGGTACGCCGTCCGACCGTCGCGGGCGGTGATCAGCTCGCCGATGTGGTTCTCCTCCTTGAGGCGGAACGTCGGCAGGAAGCGGGACAGCGTGTAGTCGCCCATCCGGTACACGCGGCTCATCGCGTAGCTCTCGCCCAGCAGCCCGGCGGCCATCGTCAGGTCGTGGAACCGGGCCCACTCCGCCCGCTCCCGGACCGCCGCCGCACGCAGGTCGGCCAGCGACGCCACGTCATCCGGCAGTCGCACGTCGAACCGGGGCGCGGGCGTCGTCAGGGTCGCGTAGTAGTGGATCAGCTCGCCGTACATGTCCTGCACGAGGGTGGTGTGCAGCGCCCGGTAGTCGTCCGGGTGCGGGACGACGAACGCCGCCGCCAACGCGTCGGCCACGTAGACCAGCACGCCGCACTGGCCCGGGTGGATCTCGAAGTGCTTCAGCGCGTCCGCCAGGCCCTCGACCTCGGCGCCCGCGTACGCCTCCTCCACGCGCGGCGACAGGCCGCGGCGGATGGCCCGCTGCGACCACTCCTCCCACACCACCTCCGGGCCGCCGAAGTGCAGCGCCAGGTACCCCTCGACCGCCACGTGCAGGGGCAGGAACCGCAAGCGGTTGCGCTCGACCCGGCGTGCCATCCGGCGGTGGAAGCGCAGCCGCATGCCGTGCGCCGGCGGCTCGGCGCCCGCGGTGCCCCGCTTCAGCTGCGTGCCGTACGTCGCGACCGGGGTGTCGTCGTCGGTCCACGTCGCCACGAAACCGTGCGGGATGTAGGACGCGTAGTGCGTGCGCGGGCCCACCTCGACCAGGGCCGGGTCGTCCCCGTAGGCGCGGTCGTGCAGCCGCAGCCCGGTGATCGGCTCGTCCCGCGTCAGCGGCACGAGCCGGACGCCGCCCCACACCTGCGCCGCACGCGTGGTCAGCCCGGTCAGGTCGAGCTCCACGTCACCCCTCCTCCAGGAACTGGGCCACCCGGGCGTCGAAGTGCGCCCGCAGGTCGGCGATTCCGGTCCGCCCCTCGGTGAACCGGGCGAACTCGACCAGGGCGGGCACGTCCTCCGCGTCGCGCACGCCGACCGTCGGCACCGACCGGGCGAGCCGCTTCACGTCGAACTCGTCCGCGTCGTACACCGGGTTGAGGTGCACCGCGACGACCCGGCGCTCCGGGTCGAGCTTCGCCCGCCACACCCGCAACACCTCCGACGCGAGCCCGTACGGCGCGTTGTCCCAGCCGTCGGACACGATCAGCAGCCGGTCCGGCGCGTGCTCCAGCGCGTCGAGCACCCGCTCGCCCAGCGGCGTCATGCCGTACGGGCGGGCCAGCAGGGCGTCGGTGCGCCCCGACGTCCACAACGGGACGTACTCGGCCGCCAGCTCCGCCAGCAGGTGGTGGCACGCCAGCGCGACCGCCAACGGCCGACGGCGCTTCTGCGCGGAGCCGAACGCCGAGAAGCTGTCGTCCAGCACGGCCGCGACCCGACCCCACCCGCCCGCGGCCCGCCCGGCGGCCCGGACCGCCGCCGCGCGCAGCGCGCCGGTCAGCTCACCGCGCCGTTCGACCCTCTCCGGCACCGGCAGGGACAGGACGTAGGAGGCCAGGCGCGTCAGCGGCATCGACCCGAGGTCGACCGCCACCGCGGCCTTGCCGCGACGCGCGGACTCCTGCAGCCGGAACCGCTCCAGCCTGGTCATCCGGGGCTCGATGCGCTTGAGGAACGTCGCCCGGTCGATCCCGTGCTTCGCGGCGAACCCCTCGGCCACCGTGTACGGCAGCTCGTACACCGACGCCTGCTCGTAGTGCGCGCGCCGCCACGTCTCCAGCAGCGGGGTGTCGTACCGGCGGTGGTGGCCGGTCGTGAACAGGAACGGGCCCAGTTCGCCGTCCGGCGCGACGTGCGCGTGCCGCAGCGCCCCCTTCAGGGCGGTGCGGTACTTGACGGCGTCGAACGCCGGGTCGGACCGGGCCGCGACCCACTCGCGGATGATCGCGCGGGTGCGCCGGTTGTTCACCCGCGCCCGCCGCAACGCGCGGAAGAGGTCGTACACGCGTTGCGGCGGCAGCGCGCGCAACCGTCGGGCGATCAGCCGGCCCTCGACCCGCCGCTGGCCGGCGGTCGCGTCGCCGGTGGTCTCCAGCAGCTTGCGGACGATCAACGCGGCGTTGTGGTCGTTGACGTCCAGCGCGAGCGCCGCGGCGTACAGGTCGCGGTAGTTGCCGATCACGTAGTCGTGCAGGAAGTCCAGCGACAACCGCTGGTCGTCGGCGCGGCCGTGGAACTCGCGCTGGGACGTGGACGTCGTCGCCGCGTTGATGAACATCATCATGTCGTCGGCGGTGAGGGCGTCCATGGGTCTGCTCCGGGAGAGGTGTCGGGGCCGGCCGGGGAATGGGGGCACGAGCAGCGAATCATCGCTTCAGAGGCGGGTTCCGGAAGTCGCACCGGAGTCCCGCGGCCGGCCGGCGAACTGTAGCAACCACGTGGCCGGATCCGCCGGGAATATCGCCGGCGGCCTCGACGAGCGGTTCGGCCCACCGGCCGTCGCGCGGAGGGGTCGAGGGCGCGCAGCCGCAGCAGGGGGGCGGGCCGGCACGCGGTGGAGGCCGACGACCCGGGCGTGCCGGCCGGGATCCCGGTGTGACGGGGTGACCCGCCGCCGCACCGGTTCGGGCGGCCGTGCAGCAGAACGGGGGTCTGCCGCGTTCGATGATCGACCGCAAGTGTCGACCGGCGACGTGTCGTCGGTTCACCCTGGAGGGCTGATGATCTACAGACGGGCTCTGCTCGCCGCGGCCGTCGCCGCCGGCGTGGTGGCCCCGGCCACCGTGGACGCGCCGGGTGCTGTCGCGGCGCCCGGCACGCCGTTCACGCCGCCGGGGCCGACCGTGACGCTGCTGACCGGGGACGAGGTCACGCTCGGTGGCCCGGACGGGGCGAAGGTGAGTCCGGCCGAGGGCCGCGAGCACCTCACGTTCCACATCCGCACGGACGTCGAAGGCGACATCCACGTGATCCCGGAGGACGCGGCGCCGGCGCTGGCGCGCGGGAAGCTCGACCCCCGGCTGTTCGACGTCACCGAGCTGGCCCGCACCGGCTACGACGACGCGTCCCGGGACCGGCTGCCGCTGATCGTGGACCACCAGGGCGCCACCCCGCGTGCGGCGGGCGCCCTGGTCAGCCGCGAACTGCCGGCCATGGGCGCCGCCGCCGTCTCGGTCGAGCGGTCGACCGCCTATTGGGCCACCGCGCAGCAGGCCGAGCGGGTCTGGCTCGACGGGCCGGTCCGCGCGAGCGTCGAGCAGTCGGCGCCGCAGATCGGCGCGCCGGACGCGTGGGCCGCCGGCCACACCGGGCAGGGCACGACGGTCGCCGTGCTGGACACCGGGATCGACGCCACCCACCCGGACCTGTCGGACGCGGTCGTCGACGAGCGGAACTTCACCGACAGCGACACCGCCGACGACCGGCACGGCCACGGCACGCACGTCGCCTCGACCATCACCGGCAACGGCGCGAAGCACCGGGGCGTGGCGCCCGACGCCGAGCTGCTCAACGGCAAGGTCCTCGACGACTACGGCAACGGCCTGGAGTCCTGGATCATCGCGGGCATGGAGTGGGCCGCGAGCAGCGGCGCCGACGTGGTCAACCTGAGCCTCGGCAGCAACTCGCCGAGCGACGGCGCCGACCCGATGTCCCGGGCGCTCGACCGGATCACGGCCGGGACGGGCGTGCTGTTCGTGGTCGCCGCCGGCAACGACGGCCCCACCGCCGGGACGATCGGCAGCCCCGGCGCGGCCGACGCCGCGCTGACCGTCGGCGCGGTCGACCGGGACGACCGGCTCGCCGACTTCTCCGGTCGCGGGCCCCGCCCGCGGGACGGCGCGGTCAAACCCGAGATCACCGCGCCGGGCGTGGGCATCGTCGCCGCCAAGGCGAAGAACGGCCGCATCGGCATCCCCGCCGGTGACGGTTACGTCGCCCTGTCCGGCACGTCGATGGCCACGCCGCACGTCGCGGGCGCCGCCGCCGTCCTCGCCGGCCGGCACCCCGACTGGCGGGCGGAGCAGCTCAAGGCCGGGCTGGTCGGCAGCGCCAGGCCGAACGACACGTCGACCGTCGCGGAACAGGGCGCGGGCCGGGTCGACGTGGCCGCCGCCACCACGGCCGCGGTGTCCGCGTCGCCCGCGAGCATCGCCAACGGCATCGCCCGGTGGCCGCACGACGACGACCAGCCGATCAGGACGACCCTGACCTACACCAACACCGGAACCGAGCCGGTCACGCTCGACCTCACGACCAGCGGAGCGCCGTTCACGGTCGAACCCGCTCGGCTGACCGTGCCGGCCGGTGGTCGGGCCGGTGCGACCGTCACCACGGACACCAGGGGCGACTCGGCCGAGAAAGTCCACAGTGGACTGGTCGTCGCCGCCGGCGACGGGCGGTCGGTCCGCACGCCGATCTCGGTGAACCGCGAAGCGGAGAGCTACGACGTGACGGTGAAGTTCGTCGGCTTCGACGGCGCGCCGACCGACCTCTACACGGCGCGGCTCATCGACGTCGACAACCCCAGGGAGATCCCTCTCTACGACTCGTCCGGCACCGCCAGGACGCGGCTGCCGAAGGGCGAGTACTACTTCGACGCCACGATCGCGTTGCCGATCCCGGAGCTGCGCGACTTCCGCACCGCCGAGTTCGTGGAGCCTGCGCTGGACCTGACCCGGGACGTCGAACTCGTCCTCGACGCGCGCGAGGCCAGGCAGGTCGGCTTCGACCTCGACAACCCGGACGCGAAGCCCGGCAACGGCAAGGTCGTGTTCCAGCGCGAGACCGCGTGGGGCGGCATCAAGGCGACGCAGTACCTGATGCGCGTCGGCGGCCCCGAGTTGGGCGCGGTGAGGCCGGCCACCACCAGGAGCGACGCGTTCACGTTCACCGTGGAGCAGCGCCTGGCCGAGCGGGACGGCGAGTCGTTCACCGGTTCGTCCCTCTACCACGTCCGGCACGCGGAGAAGGGCACCGTGCCGCAGGCGCTGCGGTGGCGTTATCGCGACCGGCAGTTCGCGAAGGTGCGTTCGGAGCACGCGGTGGCCACCTCCGGCAGGACCGGTCTGCGGGAGTCGTTCCTCCCGCTCCCGCTGCCCGGCACGCTGACCGAGTACTACACGCCGAACGTGCCGTGGGACGGCGAGTTCACCGAGCTCGCCGAGTCGGGTCAGGCGGTGTCGAGCGTGTACCAGGTCGAGCCGAGGAGCTTCCCGCTCGACCGCACGACCGCGGAACGCTGGAACGCCGGCGTGTTCGGGCCGTCGCTGCCACGAGGGCTGCACGGCCCGGCCGACTTCGCCGCCCGGGTCGGCGACCGCTTCAGCGTGGCCGTGCCGACGGCCACCGACCAGGGCCGGGGCCGGATGAACTTCAGCCTCGACGTGGCGGGGACCACGACGCTCCTGCGTGACCGCCGGGTGATCGGCGAGCACCCGTACGACGGCCTCGGCTGGTTCGACGCCGTGCCGGAGCGGGCGACCTACACCCTGCGCACCACCACGACCCGGCCGTCGGACCGGTTGTCCACCGCGATCAGCGCGGAGTGGACGTTCACGTCCGAGCGCAGCGGCGAGGAGGCGGTCGCGCTACCGCTGTCGGCCGTGCGGTTCGCGCCCGACCTGGACCACCGCAACGCCGCGCCGGCCGGGAAGCGGTTCACGATCCCGGTGTACGTCCAGCGCAACGGGAGCAGCTCGGTCGGCGGGGTCTCGACGCCGGTCGTCGAGGTGTCCTACGACGACGGCGCGACGTGGCGACCGGCGGCGGTGCGGCGTGATCACGGCGGCTGGCGGGCGACCGTCGACCACCCGGTCGGCGCGGAGTTCGTGTCACTGCGGTCGAGCATCGCCGATGCCGACGGCAACAGCCAGCGCCAGACGATCACCAGGGCGTACGCGCTGAAGTAGCGGACGCCACGGCACCGGGCCGGCCGGCGCTGGTACTCGGCTACCAGCGCCGGCGCGGTGGTCGGTCCTCGACCTGTCCGACCTCTGAACTCGGGAGTGCCGGTTCTTCGGTCTCCGGTGGCCGGTTGCTAGCGTGACGCGGTGTCTGAGCGAGAGCACACCGGGCGGATCCTCGACGGCCGGTTCGAGCTGCTGGAGAGGTTGGGCAGCGGTGGGATGGGCACGGTCTGGCGTGCCCTCGACCTGGGGCTGCACCGCGAGGTGGCCATCAAGGAGGTCCGACCGGCCGACGCCGACCAGATCGACAGCGATCCCGCGACGGCCGCCCAGCTGCGGGAGCGCGTGCTGCGCGAGTCCCGTGCGCTCGCCCGTTTGCAGCACCCGAACGTCGTGTCGATCTACCAGATCATCGAGTCGGCCGACTCACCGTACCCGTGGATCGTCATGGAGCTGGTCCGCGGCACGTCCCTCGACGCGCGGCTGGCCGACGGCGTGCTCAGCCCGAGCGATGCGGCGAGGATCGGGCGGGACGTGCTCGCGGCGCTGCGCTCGGCCCACTCCGCGGGCGTGATGCACCGCGACGTCAAGCCGGGCAACGTGCTGCTGCGGACCGACGGCAGCGCCGTGCTCACCGACTTCGGCATCGCCGCCCTCCAGGGCTCGACCCAGCTCACCGCGACCGGCGACGTCATCGGGTCGCCGGAGTACATCGCGCCGGAGCGGCTGCGCGGCGACGAGACGCACACCGCGTCGGACTTCTGGTCGCTCGCGATGCTGCTGTACGTGGCCGTCGAGGGCTACCACCCGATGCGCCGCGCGTCCACGATGGCGACCCTCGCCGCGGTGATGACCGAGCCGGTGCCGCCGCCGCGACGTGCGGGCGCCCTCGCACCCGCGCTCAACGCCGCCCTGCGCAACGACCCGGCCGAACGACCTACCGGCGAGGTGCTGGACCAGATGTTCGCGGCGGCCGAGCGCGACTCGCTCCCGCCCCTGGGACCTCCCACGCCGGTGGGGTTCGCCGTCCCGGGGCCGCCGAGCGGTCCCCAGGCGCCGCTGCACCACCCCCAGTGGGCGACGCCGACGCCCACGCCGGTCAGCGGGCCGCAGCACCACGGCTACCAGCAGTCCTACCCCACCCCGCTGCCCAGGAAGACGCGGAGTCGGACGGGCTCCGTGGTGCTCTCCCTGGTCGGGGTGGCGCTGGTCGTCGCGACCACGCTGCTGGTGGTCCACCTGTCCGACAAGGACACCTCGGCGAAGTCACCCACCGGCACGTCGACGGCCCTGACCACCGGGCAGGACGTCGGCCTGCCCGGCGGCTCGCCGACCACGGCGGGCACCGCGGCGAAGGTCGACCTGCTCACGCCGGCCGGCGCGCGGGAAGCGGTCGCCGCCCTCGGCGGGGTGATGGGCGGCACGATGGTGTCCGAGCTGACGCTGTGGCCGGACCACGCCACGGCCGTCGCCCCGACCGCGGCGGTCGCGAACGGCTTCGACGACTTCGAGTACCAGGGCGGCAAGGCGACCAGGAAGGGCGCGGACGGCGTGGACGCCGACCGCCCGGTGATCGACCTGAACCAGGTGAACTGGGACGCCATCCCCGCGCTGCTCGACCAGGCGAACAAGGAACTCGGCGTCCCGCAGCCGACCCTGCGGTACCTGATCGTCGACAGCGACATCATCGACAAGACGCCGTCGATCAAGGTGTACCTGATCGACGCCTACGGCGGCGTGTTCCTGGAGGCGAACCTGAAGGGCGAGGTGCAGAAGACCTACCCTCGCGGCAAGTGACGCCCCGTCGCCGGGCGGCTCCGGGAGTCGCCGCCCCGTGAGGACGCCGTCGGGCGATGCCGAGCATCGCGATTCAGGAGGACCAGGTCTCCATGGGCTGGTCCGC